>MVPY01000102.1 GCA_002067065.1 Methanobacterium sp. PtaB.Bin024 | reverse complement strand
GGAGTATTCCCACACATGGGATATATGAGGGTTATCTGGCTGGGAGTTGAAGATCCTGATAAATTTTCAACCCTCCAGAAGGATCTGGATGAAGAATTTGCGAAAATGGGTTTTAAGAAGGAACGCAGTTACATTCCCCATTTAACCATAGCCCGGGTAAAGGGTGCTCGTAACAAGGAATTCCTGGCAGATATGATTAAAGATCTGCAGGAAATAGAAATTGGCCAGATGACTGTGGAAAAACTAGTGTTAAAAAAGAGTGAACTCACCCCAGTGGGACCCATCTACACTGATGTTAAGGACTTTTTCATCTGATTCATATTTACAGACTTTTTAAATTATAAAATAAAAAGAGATTTAGATGTATTTATAAAATAGAAAGAAATTTAGAGGTATTCTAATTGATTGATTTTAACTCTATCCTGAAAGATATAGAACCCTCCCAAGAAGAGGAAGAAAAAGTTCATAATTTAGCAAAAAAATTAATGGAAATCATTAACTTTACTGCTCAAAACAAGGACATTGCAGGAGAAGCTGTGCTGCTTGGTTCTGTAGCTAAGAATACTTGGATTTCCAGTGAGGATAATGGTGATAAAGACCTGGACATTGACATTTTTATCAAATTTCCCTTAACCACCTCCCTTGATGATTTGAAATCCCATGGACTGGAACTAGCAGAAAAATGCATAAAACAATTGGATGGGACACATGAGGAGCGATATGCATCCCACCCTTACCTAACTGGAACCATTCAGGGTTATCAGGTTGACCTGGTTCCCTGTTATGACATCAAACATTCCAATGAACTTAAATCAGCTGTGGATCGAACCCTTCTCCACACCCAGTATGTAATGAAAAACCTGAAAACTGATGAGGAGAAAGAAGTTCGCCTCCTGAAACGTTTCATGCAGATGGTGGGAACATATGGATCCGAATTCAAGGTGGGAGGTTTTTCTGGCTACCTGTGTGAATTACTGGTTATTCATTATGGGACATTTGTGGATGTTCTTCAGGGTGCGTGGGATGAATGGGAACCTAGTTACCAGATAGACCTCATGGATTACGGAACTGCAAAACTATTCAACGATCCACTGGTTGTAGTGGACCCTACTGATGAAAATAGAAATGTATCCGCTGCACTCACCCTTCAGAAGATGTCTGAATTTGTTATAGCCGCAGGTAATTTCCTCACTAAACCTGAAAAATCTTACTTTTATCCTAAAGTTATCAATTACAACCGTGAAGATATCCTGGAAGAATTCAGTCAGAGGGAAACCACCAGCCTCATATTAACATTTTCTGCCCCTGATATCCCATCAGATGCTCTGCACCCTCAGATCCGGAAGACTGAGAAGTCATTGGTGAAAATCCTTGAAACTGAGGATTTCAGTGTTTTGGGGAGTGATTCCTGGAGCAATGCAGATGCCATGGATGAAAATGTGGGCAGTGATAAAGATACAGATCACGAGGGAAATAAAACTGCTACTAAAAAGGTTGTCATTCTCCTGGAGATGAACACCTGGAGTCTTCCTGTCTTCAAAAAACGCAACGGACCTGCAATATGGGATAAGGACAACACTTCAAAATTCCTTAAAAAACATCCAGATAGCTGGGTTGAAGGTGACCAGTGGAAAACTTTATCTAAGCGTAGATACCAGGATGTTGACTCTTTAATTCATGGTATTCTAAAACCGGATGGAATCAGCCGCCTCAGAGTGGGTAAACATCTGAAAAAAGAAATCCTTAAAAACTATCAATTACTTGATGTTGTGGATGTTTTAAATTCTGAAGAAACGGATAAAGGTTTACTGGAATTCCTGCACCATTATTTAAATAAAGACGAATTTTTAATACGTTAGCTGGTATGTTCATGACCTAAATAGTTATATGCAGAATGTTATTATAAAATTCAGTTTATTTTTATAATAAAATCTTATTTACGTTTTCTGTTGTATTGAAATAACAATAAAATTAACTTAATCCTTTCGTTCATAAACGAACTTAGGAACAGCATCTTCAAAAGGCTCAAAGGTTTCCAGGTTCTTTATCTCTGTACATTTCATACTGACCCCCGAGTGAAGAGAAGATGGTAATCTGAGTATTCTTTTAAGATCTATGGAAACCTTGGCATCCACTAAAGTGAGGTTCAGTGAGGCAATGCCCTTTATCAGTTTTACATAACGTATAGGTCCTATTTTGCTGCGGAAAATGCCCCAATCATCAGTTTCAAGGAAATCTTTGTATTTTATGGCATCACGAATCAGTTTCTGATTTACACCATCCATTTCCATGGAAGGATCTAATGCTAAGATGGCCTGTTTTACCCGGTCAGTGAATACCTGTGGATAACCAAAGGGGATTGTAAAGTGTTCCAGGTTGTATTTCATCCCTGCAAGGGAGTATTCGCTACGTGGAACGTCTGAACCCACTAAATATTTAACGATCTGACTACGTACGTCACTGTCCACCCCAGTTACCTGATCATCCAGGACTCGAATGTGATATCCTCGTCCAGAATACACCATATGAATATCTGAAAGACCCAGATCACCTTTAAGTGTATCCACCAGTCCGTGGACAATATCTTTTGCCTGGTTTAAACAGATCTCACAGACATTGTCACAGCCACAGGACCGGATGGGTATGTCCTTGGCATCCACATCAAAAACCAGTTCTGCTTTTATCCAACCATCCCGTCTTCTGGGTTTATGATAGAAGGCCACTGATGAGTAGGCTGCGAAGGGTGCACGGTAGCGCATGAACTTCCTTAAAAAATCAGTGTTCTGGAATACCCGATAGCGGTCGTTGGGTCCCCGCCCCATATGGTCAAAACCAAATTCCCGTTGTATGAGGGATTTGAGGATGAAATCCGGTATATTTTTAACATTCCACTCCTCACGGTAGTACTGGCGGCGTTCGTTGGGGTTGGCAGGTTTCAGATCCATGGTTTAGGCCTCCCCCTTCTTATCATCAGCAGATTGATTATCGTTAACAGATTTACTATCTTCCTTTAGGTTACCTTCAGTCGAGTTTTCATTATCATTATTAGATTTCCCTTGGCCATCATCAGATTGCCCATCATCAGAACTTTCTTTTTCCTGACGCCTTACTTCCCATATCATCCTGTTATAATAACTTAAGGGGTTACCAATCTTTTTACAAACATCATCTGGATGGCAGAGATGGGGGAGGTGTAGTTTGATCTTCTCACAGCTCATGGGAGTGTACCATGTGGTTTCACCCTCATGTTCCATTTTAAGGGAGGAGTGCATTCCAAATCCAAGTTTTGCATTGATATTTACCTTCTCTTGGGGTTGATCATCAAATAATGGGGGCACACAGTTCTGGGCTGCTTCATAGATCAGGGGTAGAATTTCGTTTTCAACGCTTTCCAGGTTGGGATCCTGATCTGATACTCTTTTGGTGATATTCATCCTGAATACATCTGGATACAGACGGGCGTAAGAAATAAAGGGTGTCATGAATAGTACGATGGCATCGTTCCTTCCCCCTGATTTTATTCCTTCCATGGCTTTCTTCACACAAGGTGGGAATGCCAATGGGTTTAATGGACCGATTTTCATAGGTCCTCCACCACCCCCACCAGAACCATATCCATATCCATAATGCTGCATTGGTTCTGAGAGAACTTCAGCCACATCTTCAGCCAGTTGCAGTAAGATGGGGTTGGGTTCTACCATTATTCTAGCTTTTTCATGGACCTGTTTAATGTAATCCTCAGTTTCCTGCATAATCAGTTTGACCATGATGAGTTCCTTTAGCTCGTCACCGATTAAAAGTTGGTACATGCTTTCTGGGTTTCGGTGTTTGATTCTTGGTCCGAATCTTTGGAGGAAATCTTCCTGATCCAGTATTAACTCTCCCTGGTCAAGGATAAGGTCTGTGAGTCGGATTTTTCGTGAGCTTAGAAGTTCCTCAAAGAAGGTCCAGTGGACAGTGTCATCTGCCAGGAGCAGTTGCAGGGATTGTTCCACCATCATCCTGCCCTCATCAACATGAAGTTTTCCCAGTCTTTCCCGAACTAGATCCCCCTGTGACTCCACCATAACCCTTGTTTCACGTGAGTTAGGTCCGAATTTAACCCCGATAGCCTGACAGAGAAGATAGAAAGAGATAACATCGTACTTGGTTATGGCTGAATCAGACAAAAAAGCATACCTGCGGCCATTGAATTCTCTATCATTCTTCTTTTTAATATACCATTCCATCCTCTTTAAGGCCAGTTCCAAATAGTTTGAGGGTATTTCATCATCATCTGCTATTTCCTGGGAGGGATTATGGGTTACAATACTTCTCAGTTCGGGTATATCCTGGGATATGCCTTCAAAACTTCCCAGTTCCCTTACTATGTCTTTTCCTTCTGGAGATAGGGGGTTTAAAAAAGAGATGGAAACCATGATATCAGTTTGTTCTTGATTAATAAAAGAATTTTTATTAAAAGAATTCTTGTCAACTATTTTAATTATCAATTATTATTTTAAAAAAAGTGAATTTGGATTAAAAAATACTGGGGATTAAAAAATACTGGACTTGGAAAGTCAAATTCTACACTTTCCAGTCCAACACCTCATTTTATTTTTTCGTGAAAATCCAATATGTTTTTCACCTTTAAGCCATATCGAAGCGGTCCAGGTTCATGACCTTGTCCCAGGCCTTGATAAAGTCGTGCAGGAACTTCTCCTGGGAATCCTCACATGCATAGACTTCTGCCACTGCCCGGAGCTCAGAGTTTGAACCGAAGATTAGGTCGCAACGTGTGCCTGTCCACTTGAGTTCTCCTGTTGCTCGGTCCCGCCCCTCAAAGACATCATCGTCTTCTGAGGATGCAGTCCATTCAGTTTTCATATCCAGCAGGTTCACGAAGAAATCATTGGTAAGTGCCTCAGGCTTTTGAGTGAAGACACCATGCTGTGACCCTTCAATGTTGGCATTCAGGACACGTAGGCCACCAAGGAGAACCGTCATTTCTGGGGGTGTCAATGTTAAAAGTTGTGCCTTGTCCACCAGCAT
>MVPY01000101.1 GCA_002067065.1 Methanobacterium sp. PtaB.Bin024 | reverse complement strand
CTTCTTTGGCACCTGATTCAACATCTCTCCAGCTGGTTCCAGCATAGGAGTGGAACTGGGCATGAGTGAGGTGTACGGTCTGGTTTCGCAAACCGCTGCTTTTTTCGATGTCTTTAACGCAGTCCAGGGTGTTCACAGTGGTAGGGTAGTTTCCTGGGTGTCCCAAGTCGTTGGGGTGTATGTGTATGGAGTGTGGTAATCCTAACATTTCGTTGGCTTGTGCAAGAGCCCTAACCACTTCTCTGGCTGTTACGTCAAAGAAGGGTACAGGGTCATCAATTCCGTGTACGTTTCCTCCCCAACCCCATGCTTCAGTTCCGCAGGGGTTTACGATTTTTATTCCGTAACCTTTGGTTATTCTGAGCCAGGAAGCCACAAATGCAGCTATTTCATCGACTTTTCCTTCTTTAGCCCATTGCAATACAAACCAGTTGTTTCCAAATAATGGGAGTGGAGCAATATCTATGTTAGGAATGGCCGTTATCTCTTCATGGGTGTGTTTAGCTTCTAAAGGAGGCATTGCTGCTTCAGTCACTGTTCCATAACCCATTCGTGAGTACCTGTATCCTGTTGCAGGGCAGCTGGGTATTGAAAATCCTGATTCTGATCGGCAAACATCAGTTTTTGAAGTTACACCTTTCCTTGAGTCTTCTGGTCGGTAAATTCTACCAACTACGAGTTTAGGTCCTGCTACGTGGGCATGAGGATCGATACCAGCGGGCATGACTATCTTGTCAGTCACATCCAGGACTTTTGCGTCAGAAGAAACGTTGTCAACGATTTTACCATCCTTGAACATGACGTCCTTCTTTTCACCAGCTATGTTGTTGGCCGGGTCGTAAACTATACCGTTTTTTAGTATGTATTCCATGATATCACCTTATTTGCTAGCTACTGCGGCCTCTTGATCTTTAATTTTCTGAACCCTTTCTAAGAGCTCTCTCATGATCCATTCGTCGTCTCTGCAGGTTTCAGGTTTGTCAACGGCCTTTTTCATGTAGATAGGTACACCGTCCATTCGGTAGCTGGTACCAGCACATTCTACACCTATGAATGATCCTGGAAGCACCACGTCAGCTATTTCAGTGGATGGTCCCCAGTGGATGTCTACTTGGATAACTGGGATTTCTGCCAGGTGTTTAACTGCACCTCCAGGGTAGTGGGCTCCGGGGTCGGCAGCTATTACCATGAATACGTCACATTCTTTTCGGGTTAACAGATCTATGGTGTTGGTTTCTCCGTTCATGTATCGTGGGTATCCTCGGCAGAAGTCCACACCGTAGGGGAATCCCATTTCAAAGGCCATGAAGATGTTGAATCCATTCACATTGAAGTGACCCCTCATTGGAGTTAGCACCCATTTGGTGTACTCGTTAAGGTCAGCTAACATCTCAATAGCCATGTCAATGTTCCTCTGTTTGGAGAGAGTGTGAGTCAGACCAAGACCGAAGTATAATGCTCCGAACTGAACATTTTTCATGGCTTCGGCTAATTCCATGATGTCTTCTTTAGGTATACCAGAAACGTAGTCCTGATCAATTTCTTTTCCCCTTAAAGCCGCTCTTATTGCGTTATAGAATCCATAATCCCCGTTTTGCTCAAATCCAATCCATATGTCAGACATTTTAGCAGTGTCACTGTATTTTGGGTCCATGGTAACCAAAGTACGATCGAATCGACCCCTTGGTCTGAACCATCCTCGTGGGAAGGTACTGTATCGGGCAAGGTGTCGGGGGTGGGAGTTCATAGGGTTACTTCCAGTGTAAACAATCATGTCTGCACGGTTTTTGATTTCTCCCAGGGTCGCAATAGGGTATCCTACGTTTTGTACTGCTTGTAGGGATGGTCCGTGACAGATGGTTGCCTGGTTATCCAGTACAGCTCCTACTAATTCACCTAGTCGGATTCCGTGTTTCATGGTTTCAATGGAGGTTTCACTCCAACCGTAGAATATAGGTCGGACCGCACCAGCTATGAGCTCGGCTGCTTTATCCAGTGCGGTGTCCCAATCAACTTCCATTAACTCACCAGTTTCATCCCTAATCATGGGCACCATAAGCCTTTGATCCATGTCCTCCATGACTTTACTGGCGCCGAGTCGACAGGCGTGTCTTACACCGACTACGTGTCCATCTTTTACTAAGAAATCTAAATCGTCACAGTTGCATCCGCAAAAAGCGCAGGTGCCGTTTTCTACGATTTCATCATAATCAGTTACAGGCGGTTCGTATGCCACTTTAATCGGCCTCCTTATTTCTTCTTATAGACGGGCATCTCACCGAGTGATTCTAACTCGGGGATGGTTTCTTCATCATCTACATATTTTTTGTAAACTGCTCTCATGAGGTCAGCCATTAATAAAACTGGTTCATCAGTTTTTTCTACTGTGCAGTATATTCCTTTGTAGGTGGGGTCACAACAACAGTAGGTTTCGTGGCTGGTTATTACGTTGGCCCAGGGGCCTTTTGGTATGAATATGGTTCCTTCGTGAGGTGCATCCCTGGAGTGTACAGAGCAAACCACAACTTCTCCCCAATCTGTGGTCACCTTCACAGTGTCCCAGTTAGCAACACCTAATTTTGCCATGTCTTTAGGGTCCATGTAAGCAACTCCACACACCTTTCGGTATTCGTCCTTAAGGGTTGAACCTCTTTTTTTACATGCGCCCTGGTAGATGTCTGAGCCGGTGTTCAGCATCATGTTTAATATTTTTCGTTCTTTGGCTGTTGGTTCTTCTAATTTAACAACTTTAGGAACGACGGGTTTTTCTATATAAGTCATGTTTTACACCTCATTCCAGCCATATAGCATCTGTAGGGCAGAACATTTGACATGTTCCACATTTTGTGCATTTTTCTGGGCTGAAGAGTTTGATTACTCCGTTTTCTACCATCATGATTACTTCTTCAGTTTTGGATCCGTGTCCACCTGCTACTTCTGGACTGATGGATACATTTACCGGGCAGGCGACAACACAAACTCCACATCCCAGGCAGTTATCTTGTTCTACTTTGAGTTCCATAATTTATCACCTAAAATTTTAGGTTTTAAGGGATTCCATCTTGTTTTTCCATGATTTGGACTTGGTTGGTGTGTAGTCCACATCGGTTCTCTTGACTTCTATGGCCTCTACTGGGCAGACATTTGCACATGCCCCACAGTAGATGCAGTATTTTTCGTCTTTGTAGACTTTTTCCACGATTTGTCCAACTTCTTCAGGTTGAGGGAATGATAGAACATCACATGGGCAGATATCAACACAAGCGCCACAAGTAGTACATTTGTCCTCGTCAACTGTTAATTCACCTTTAAATGGTTTTTTAACTTTTGCCGCGTCTACTGGGCAGATTTCCTCGCACCATCCACATCGGACACATAGATCATCGTCGATGAATGAACTTCCTGTTATTTCTGAATCTGCTGGGTCCAAATCGTATTCTCCATAGGAACAGGATCTGCAGGCAGCCATTATGGCATCAACAGGGCATGATTTTTTACAAATCAGACAGTAGACACATTTGTCTTTGTCCACATTGATGTCTGAAGCTACTGTGGGGTCGGCTGATGTTGGTATTTTGCTGTCCATAGTTATGGCATCAGCAGGACACATTTCTTCACAGATTCCGCAGTTTATACAGATGTCTTTGTCTATTTCGATTTCTCCGGTAACCAGTTTGGCTCGTTCTGGTAGTTCTCGGGCAATAGTTATTGCTTCTCTTGGACATGCAGTTTCACATGCTTTACAGTAGATGCATGTTTCGTCGTCGATTTCTGCAGAGGACAGATATTGTGGATAAGCATCCATATCACTTATTGATTCACCGTCGATTGTGAATTCAAGAGCATCTACAGGGCATCCGACACTGCACATACCGCACAGGACGCATTTGTTTTCATCAACGCAGATTTTCGATACATCAGCATCTGTTCGGACTATGGCTCCGATATCCCCAAGTTCGATAGCTTCAACTGGGCATACTTTTTCACAGATACCGCAGCCAATGCAGAGTTCGTCTTTGAAGGCCAGCTTCCGTTCTTCTTCGGCTGATCTTGTTACATCAAAGTCCAAGGCTTTGACTTCCTTCGTATTAGAAACCATTTTTTACCTCCATATTTCTATTGAGTGGTAAGGAACTAATCCCAGATAGGAGACTAATCCCAACAAATCAGGACACCCGCAGCACCAATATGATTTTATAAAGAGTTTTAGGGAGTTTTTTATAGTTAAGACTTATTTTAATTCTTGTTAATGTTTTCGCGCTTTTTATTGTAAATTTACCTTAAAAATCTAGTTGGCACTAAGTGTGTTGATTACACATAAATCATCTAATATATTTATACATTCCTACTAGAACCAACCCGATATCCATATATAGGGATGTGTGCTAACCACACCCATTCATGGATTTCAACAAGCACTTTGAAGGATTATACAGAATAATCAGACGTTTTTTTAAATAAAAATATTTGAAAATTGTAAACACGGAACTAATAAGGGTTGATGCTAAAAAATCATCCTGTTATTTCCTAGTTAAATAAAAATTATATATCACATCATACCTCAAACAATGATGAAAGTTCAAGAAATATTCCCATATTCAACAAATGAAAAATTCAACAAATGAAAAATGTTTCTAAAAAATCATTAAAATCTTAGATCATAATATTAATAGATGAAATAACCAAGTTATGTTAGGGTGCGTAAATATGGATAGTACAAAAGAGGGACCACAATACCGATTAAAACTGGATGAAAAAATAATATTGCTGAACAAAAAGAAATTCAACCTCCTAAAGTATATAGATGAATGTGGCTCCATAACCCAGGCTTCAAAACACTCCCACATCCCCTATCGCAGCGCCCTTAAATACATCGAAAACCTTGAAAACGACCTCAATAAAACCATTGTCTCGACAAAAAGAGGAGGAAAGGGAGGCGGTGGTGGAAGTACATTAACAGATGAAGGTAGAAAAGTATTAAGGGAATACCGCAAAGTAGATAGTATTCTTAAGATGCATGCTGATGTTAATGAGATTGAAGGAGAAATAGCAGAAATCGATGCAGAAAATAAAATTGCCAACATTTATTTAAATGGAAATAAAGTCATACTCCCAGTAAGAGGAAACTTTAACATAGGGGACAAAGTTTTAGCTTTGATAAGCCCCGATGATATATTTGTAATGTTAGAACCCCAAGAATCAAGTGTTCGCAACATTTTTGAAGGAAAGATCACGGGCATGGAATTGAAAAACAACTTGGTAAGGTTAACCGTAGAACTAGGCAAAACCAGTCTTTTCGTAGATATTACTGAATATGCCCGGGAGCAACTAAATTTAACCCTTGGAAAAAATATTTTTGTAGGATTTAAAGCAGCAGCAGTTGCCATGGTGAAAATATAATGAAGATAGTAGGATAAACCTACTTTTTAAGTTAACTGTCTCTTTTTATTTTTCTTTATAATACCTTACAATTTATCAAATAAAAAATCAAAACTGATAAATGTTAATTATAGGATCAAAAAATATAGATTCCCATCTTTTAGCTAAACTAAATATTCATTCATTCTATCAAAAAAGGTGCAATCATGAAGATATTAACAGTGACAGGAACAAAAAACACTGGAAAAACAACCCTAGTCACCATGATAGTTAAGGAACTGACAAACCGAGGTTACAACGTAGGTACCATTAAGCACACCCATCATGACTTTGATCTAGAAGGTAAAGACACTTGGAAACACAGACAAGCCGGAGCCCAGATAGTGGTTGGTTCGGGGGAGAGTACCTTCTTCATTATCAATGAACAACTTCCCCTGGAAACAATACTGAAAATAATGGGAAACACCCAAGAACTTGACTACGTTGTGATTGAAGGTTTCAAATTCTCTAATTACCCCAAAATTTCAACCACCCCTGCTAAAGATGATTTTACCATTACCAACGTCAATGTTTTTAAAGTAAAACCAGAAGAAATTGTTTCCCTGGTTGATCTGGTGGAAGAAAGAACCTACGGTGTTATCCCTGGATCCGACTGTGGAGAGTGCGGCTTTGAAAATTGTCTGGAGATGTCTAAAGCCATTGTACAGGGAAAAGCATTGGAAAAATCCTGTAAAATGAGGAAATTAAAGGAAGTAGAACTCTATATTGGTGATAAAAAGATCCCTCTGAACCCTTTTGTACAGGATTTCATTAAAAAAAGCGTGATGGGAATGATTAGCACCCTTAAAACAGATGAAATTGATGATAATGAAGGAGACCTTCCTCCAGAAAAAATTGAATTATGGATCAGGAACTTTGAAGACTAAAACATGACTTTAAATTTTCATATTCTGAATATTATTATGACTTGAATTATAACTAGACTAAATGGTTGACCTGCTATGAACAATTTTAAGACTGACAATTTCCAGAGACCCATTATTTCCCTGCGCATATCCATAACCAACCGTTGTAACATCCACTGCTTTTACTGCCATCATGATGGTATTATCCCTCAGGAATATGAGATGACTCCCCAGGAAATAGAAAGAATTTCCATAATAGCCAAAAACATTGGAATAAGAAAAATCCGATTATCAGGAGGAGAACCCCTTATAAGAGATGATATAGTTGATATTGTAAGCAAAATATCCTCCCTAGGATTTCAGGATGTTTCTCTAACTACTAATGGGATCTTACTGGAGAAATATGCACTTTCACTTAAAAATGCAGGGTTAAATAGGGTTAATGTGAGCTTTGACACCCTGAACCCCCAGACTTACCGTTTCATAACCAAAAGTAACTACATTGACTCAGTGAAAAGGGGGATCAAGAAGGCTGTAGAGGTTGGACTGTATCCTGTTAAGGTGAACATGGTGGTGATGAAAGGATTGAACCATGATGAAATATGGGATATGTTCCAGTTCTGCAAGGAGAACGGATCCATTTTACAGATCATTGAACTTCTGAAAGCTGAAAGCTGCCCGGATTCTGATTTCTTTGATGATTATTACTACGACATTGGTATCATAGAAAAAGAACTTAACAAAAAAGCCACTGACATCAAAACCCGCCCTTTCATGCAGGATAGGAAGAAATACTTCCTTGAAGGGGGAGAAATAGAAGTGGTCCGCCCTATGGACAACACCGAGTTCTGCAAGAACTGCACCAGACTCAGAATAACTCCTGATGGGAAACTTAAACCCTGTTTACTTAGAAATGACAACCTGGTGGATCTTATTGAACCCATGAGGAATGGGGTTTCTGATGAAAAGCTGGAAAACCTATTCGTAGAGGCAATTAACAACAGAGAACCTTACTATGGTGGCTGTTAAGTTCTTAATTAGCCTTTAACTTTAAAAAAATGTTTAAAAAAGGATGTTGTATTCAATTCATGAGGGATAATGCATCCAATTCATGTCTGATTTTCTACTCATTCCGTGCATTTCTCAATTCTAACTGCACAGTACTTGAACTCAGGAGTTTTAGTAACTGGATCGCAGGCGGGACTAGTTATCAGATTGGTTTTTGTTTCTCGTGAGTGGAATGCCATGAAAACCAGACCTTCTGGTGATCTTTCCGTAACTTCCACTTGAGATTTTATTTTCCCCCGGCGAGAGATCACCCACACCCAGTTCCCATCTTTTAAACCAAGCTTTTTGGCATCTTCAGGACTCATCTCCACCGGATCATGATCATAAAGTTCTTTCAACCCTTTCGTGGCGCCGGTCATGGTGCTGGTATGATAATGGAAGATTCTACGACCTGTAGTAAGCACCAGAGGATATTTTTCATCTGGTAATTCCGCTGGTGGCCGGTAAGTAAGTGGGATGAATTTTGCTTTTCCATTTTCAGTGGAAAATTCTTCTTCATAGAGGACGGGTGTTCCTTCATGTTCTTCATGGTAACAGGGCCATTGTTTGCTGTCTTCTTCCAGACATGAGTAATACATTCCACCATATATGGGGGCAAGACTTGCAATTTCAGCAGCAACATCCTCTGAACTTGCATAATCAAAGCCATCTACTCCCATTTCCTGGGCCAGTTTTGAGACGATCTGCCAGTCTGGCTTGGAATCGCCCACCGGTCTTATGGCCTGCCGCACCCGCTGCACTCTCCGATCAGCGTTGGCAAAAGTACCATCTTTTTCCGCGTAAGAAGCTCCTGGTAGTACCAAATCAGCTTTAAGGGCTGTTTCAGTCATGAACAGATCTTGTACAATTAGAAACTCAGTTGCGTCCAGGGCTCGGCAAATGTTGGAACAGTCTGGTTCAGACAGAACCGGGTTCTCACCCATAATGTACATAGCCTTCACTTGACCCTTTCGGGCGGCTTCCATCATTTCTGGCATTTTCAACCCCATTTTAGGGCTGAGTTTGGAGTTCCAGACTTTCTCAAATTTCTCCTGAACATCTGGCTTCTCCACTTTCTGGTAACCCGGATATGAATCAGGTAAACATCCCATATCACATGATCCCTGAACATTGTTCTGTCCCCTGATGGGATTAACCCCAGAATAGGGTTTACCAAAGTTACCGGTTACCAAAGCCAGATTAGAAAGTGCGAAAACATTATCCGTACCATGAGAGTGTTCTGTTATTCCCAGCGAATAAAATATGGCGGCGGGTTCTGTGGTAGCATATAATCGTGCTGCTTCCGCGATTTTATCAGGTTTGACCCCGGTTATTTCTTCCACAGTTTCCAGGTCGAATTCTTCCAGGGATTCCAACAGAGCATCAAAGTCCTCACATCTTTCCTGAATAAATTCAACATCCAGGAGTTTTTCATCTATAATTACCCTTATCATGCCCATTATAAGGGCCACATCTGTTCCAGGATTGTGTTGAATGGTTATATCTGCATGGCGAGACAGATCTATGTTTCGAGGGTCAGCTATGATGATTTTAGCCCCGTTTCTAACTGCATCCATTATTCTCATACTCAAAACAGGATAACTGTCAGTGGGATTGGTTCCTATGAAGAAAAGGCATTTAGCATTGGGTATTTCAGTTAAAGAGTTGCTCATGGCCCCACTTCCAAGACTAGTGGCCAGTCCTGCTACTGATGGAGCGTGGCATGAACGAGCAGAGTTGTCAACGTTGTTGGTGCCCATGGCCAGCCTGGTGAACTTTTGCAGAGCGTAGTTATCCTCGTTGGTACATCGAGCTGAGGATATAGCTGCAAATGAATCTCCTTTATACTGGTAAAGTTTCTGGGCAGCGAATTCCATTGCTTCATCCCATCCAACCTCCACAAACTGTCCATCCTTTTTTATGAGAGGTTTAGTCAGCCTATCTGGATGATTAACGAATTTGAATCCATATCTACCCTTCACACATAGGTTACCCTGACTTAATGGGTGTTCTGGGTCTCCTCTGGCACTCACGATTTTTTCTCCCCTCACACCCAAATATAATCCACATCCCACCGCACAGTAGGTACATGTGGTTTTAACTTCCCTTACTGGTTTCAGGTTTTCTTTAGGAACCAGGGCTCCTACTGGGCAGGCTTCCACGCATTCTCCACAGGATACGCAGTTTGATTCCAGGATTGGTCTGTCCATGAGAGTGGTTATCCTGGTTTCGTATCCTCTGAAACCGAAATCTATGGCACTGACCCCTAAACGATCCCTGCAGGTTCGGACACATATCCCGCAGAGGACACATTTCTTTAAATCTCGTATAAAAAAGGGGTTTGATTCATCGGGAGGAATTTCCGGGAGTGATTGTCTCAAATCATTGATATCATCAAGTTCAATCCCAAAAAAGGATGCTATTTCCTGTAACTGGCACTGGTTGTTCTGGGCACAGGTTAAACATTCTGCTTCATGGTTGGCAATTAAAAGCCGTGCCACCATCTCCCTAGAATTTTCAACACGTTTACTGGTGGTAGATATTTCCATTCCTTCTTCTGCCAGCGTTTCACAAGATGTGACCAGGCGTCCTTCTGCATTTTCAACTAAACATAATCTGCAAGCTCCCATGGGCTTCAGATCAGGGTGATAACATAAATGGGGGATGTAAATACCGTTTCGAGTAGCAGCCTGGAGAATGGTATCTCCCTTCTGGGCTTTTACCTGTAACCCATCCATGGTGAATTTTATTTCATCCATTAAAATAACCTCTAAATCATTATTAACATTTTTAAATTTATTTTAATCTATATTAAGTGCAAATTCTTTTTTGAATATTGTATTACGTAATTTAATCGGTTATTACCCTATTAATTGATTTCTTATGGAATTAGACTAATTTGGTTGATTTTTTATAGGATTACACAATTATACTATTGGAGGGGATACACGTTTAATTGAATCGTATTTTCCCTGGCATAATTCCATACAGGTTCCACATTTGATGCATTTTTCCTGATTTATTACGTGTGGCTCTTTTTTCTCCCCAGTTATAGCCTCTGCAGGGCATGATTTATAACATAATCTGCATCCTGTGCATTTTTCAGGTATTATAACGTAGGAAATTAGTTCTTTGCAGTGTCTGGCTGGACAGATCTTGTCGTTAATATGGGCCTCATACTCTGGCATGAAATAGCGTAAGGTAGTCAGTACTGGATTGGGAGCCCCCTGACCAAGACCACACAGTGAAGCGGCCTTAATGGCTTCAGCCAGATCTTTTAAAAGATCTAGATCATCTTGTCGGCCTCTTCCCTCAGTTATGTCTGTTAATATGTCTAACATCTGTTTGGTTCCCAGTCTGCAGGGTACACATTTACCACATGATTCATTCTGGGTGAATTTCAGGAAATATTGAGCAACATCTACCATGCAGGAATCTTCATCCATGATGACCATTCCACCAGAGCCCATTATAGCCCCTGCCACATTTAATGAACTGTAATCTATACGAGTGTCCACGAAATCTTTTGGGATGCATCCTCCTGAGGGTCCTCCCACCTGAACTGCTTTGAACTTTTTACCACCTGTAACTCCACCACCAATGTCGAATATGACTTCTCTGAGAGTTGTTCCCAGTGGAACTTCTATTAATCCTGTGTGGTGAACATCACCCACCAGGGCGAAGGTTTTTGTACCTTTACTGTCCTCTGATCCAACTTCACTGAATTTTCCCGGGCCCTTCTGCATGATCAGGGCCACACCAGCCATGGTCTCTACATTGTTGATTACGGTGGGTTTACCCCACAAACCAGAGGTGGTTGGGAATGGTGGCCGGGTACGTGGAGTGCCTCTTTTGCCCTCTATAGAGGCAATTAAGGCTGTTTCTTCCCCACAAACAAATGCACCCGCCCCTTCTTTTATTTTCAGGTTAAAATCAAACCCAGAACCAATGATGTTATCCCCCAGAAGTCCATGTTCCCTCATCTGGGAGATGGCCTGTTTCAATGTTTTCAATGCCAAGGGATATTCTGCTCTGCAATATATGTAACCCTCATGAACCCCGATAGCGTAAGCAGCAATGACTATTCCTTCTAATATTGAATGGGGATCACTTTCCAGAAGTGAACGGTTCATAAATGCTCCAGGGTCTCCTTCATCGGCATTGCAAATAAGGTATTTGGTTTCTGATTCTTCATCTCGGCATAACTGCCATTTCATCCCAGTAGGGAAACCTGCTCCTCCTCTTCCCCTCAACCCTGATTTTTTAACTTTTTCAATGACCTCTTCTGGTTCCATTTGGAGGGCTTCGTTCAATCCACTGTATCCCCCTTTAGCTAGGTAATGGTTAATATTGTAGGGGTCAATCAAACCACAGTTGCGGAGTATTCGCCTGACTTGTGGTTTTAAAACAGGAAGATCAAATAGATGTGGGACATTCTCTAGTTTACCTTCGCCCGTAGTACCAAGCGCATATTCTGCCAGTGGATCATCTCCATCAATGTATGCGTGTACCAGTTCCCCTGCAATTTTGGGAGTGACATTTCCATAGAAAATCTGAGGATTGCCTGGTTTGATGATGGTGATGATTGGTTCTGCATAGCAGAGCCCTATGCAACCCACCTTCACTATGTTGCAGTCAATATCATTTTTTATGCATTCCTCTTGAATTACGGACCTTATTTCTTCAGCTCCGGCTGAATTACCACAAGTAGCCGAACCAACCAGTACTACTGGTTTTTCACCCCTATAAAGTCCTTGCAATTCTACTTCGGCTATTTGAACCTGCTTATCGAAATCCATATGTTATTTACTCCTATTTACAGTTAAATTCATTATAGTGATGTTTTATCTAATTATTGTCAGTTCAGGCCGCCATTACTTAAAAAAAGCCAATGGTCTCTGCCAAATATTAATTATCATTTTTATAGATCTTTTAGATCCAACTTTAATATATTGTTGAAATTGGATTGAAATGGAACTTGTTATTGAAATGGAACTTGTGATAATTTAATCTGATAATTACCTTTTCTAATTATTTATCATTTTATAATATAAAGGAATATTAATAAGAAGAATAACGATATTGCTTGACCTGTTAATTCATTAACCTTTATAAAATGTATTTTAAAGTTATCTACTACGATTTTAGGTTTTAAGTTAGCAAATATGGTAAAATATATCTGCTTCAACTTATATAATGATGTATCAGGATTAAGTTTAGGAGGTTGGATATGTCCAAAAAACTGCCAAAACATTACATGAGTATAAAAGAGAGATTTCCAGAATATGGTGATGCACTGAGCAATTTAGGTGAAGCTGTTCGAAATTCAGGGCCTCTTGATGAAAAAACCACCCAACTCATACAATTGGCTGCATCAGCCGCCATCAGATCTGAAGGAGGTGTTCACAGTCACGCAAGAAGGGCTTTTCAAAATGGAGCATCTGAAGAAGAAGTTTATCAAACTGTACTCTTGCTCACCAGCAACATCGGTTTCCCCAACATAGCAGCAGCCATATCCTGGATAAATGACATTGTAGCAGAGATGGACTAAAGAATTAATTACAAATCAACTTCTTAAATGTGCGGTTTGCATGATCGATGTTTCAGATTATGTTATCATAGAGATCAGAGTATCATAATAGCATGAAGATATTACGAGGTATTCAGATGGGTAAAATGTTCCAGAAAACCATGATTATCAAGGTCAACCACCAGGCTCGCAAGGTGGAAGATCTGGTGGCCCTGGATACCAAAATGGAACTGATAGTTAACGGTGAAAAACTTGGCAAATTTTATTTGAGCCCGGATTACCTTGAAGACTTCACTTTAGGTTACCTGCTGGATGAACGGTACATAGAGTCCCATGATGATGTCGATGACATGAAATTTGGACCGGAATCCATTCAGGTTCTCCTGAAAAAATATGATAATATCAGAAAAGATGATCTGGCCTGTTATGATGGTTGGTTCCATCGAGACCAGATAGTGAACCCTGTAAAATCTGAACTCAGGGTTGAAAGCGAGAAGATTCTCCAGGCATATGATCATCTAATTGAAAAAGCAGAAGTATGGTCCAAAACCGGAGGCACTCATGTAGCTGCCCTGGTGGATGAAACCCATTTCATTGTCCGGGAAGATGTGAGCAGACATGTTGCTGTGGATAAGGTAATTGGTGCTGGTTTAAAGGAAAGTTTAGATTTTTCTGTGTGTTTCCTGGTTTGCAGTGGTAGGATACCACCAGATCGTGTGGTTAAACTAGCCAATGTAGGTATACCCATCATGGTAACCAAGGCCGCCCCTACAGTTGAAGGGTTGAAAATTGGTGAGATAGCAGGAATTACCCTGGTAGGTTTTTTAAGGAATGGTAGATTCAATATTTACACCCACCCACATCGGATAATGATTTAAAAAGTTTATTGAGTTATTTTATTAGTTTACTTAGTTATTTGTTATTAGATATCAAAAGATAAAAAAATGGAATTAAAAAAGGAAGTTTAATCCATCGAAAGTAATTACCCGATTACTTACTCAATTACTGTGTGCCTGGCCTTCATATCCTCTTCTGTTTTTCCCATTTCAACCATTAACTGGGCAATTAAGCTATCTAGGAATATGAGGCTGGTAACCTCGAATAAAGTCCCTAATGGGGATAAAGACTGGTGTTTACCGTTTATCTGTCGAGTGATGTAATTTTTTTCTGAATCGATCTTAGTACGACCCTTGATGTGCACCACCAGATCTGCCATCTTCCCCAGGGTAGAGTCCACATATGAAGTCACTGCAATAATTTTGGTTCCTCTCTTTTGGGCTATCTTAGCTGCACTGATAATACTGAAGGTTTCACCTGAACCAGAAATTGCTAAAAGACAATCCTCAGGACTTAAAGCTGGGGTGGTTGTCTCACCCACCACATAAACGCTTATCCCCAAGTGCATGAGGCGCATTGCAAAAGCCCTGGCCACCAGACCAGATCGTCCTAATCCCATGACAAAAACGTTTTTAGACGATTTTAACATCCTATTCATGTCATCAATATTCTTCGGGTCAAGTTCTTCTGAAACAGAGCATACATTATCAATTATTTCGTCTATAGCTTGGTTTAAAATCAATTGTTTCACCGTAATCAGCATTATTTCGTGGTGTATATCTATCTGGTTTGATATATATAATCTCCATACATAATCTGAGTACCAATTGGAAACTTGAATAATCAAACCAATAATCGATGGTATTCATAAGTTTAAAAATTTAAATTGAGTCATATGGAGTTTAATCCAACGTTAAACCTGGAAATAAATGGTGTAAAATTCACATATAGGCTTTTTGATGCTTTGGAAACAATTTCCAAAACATGGTCTCAAAGAGAAGCTGCTAAGAGTCTAGGAGTATCTCATGCAGTTTTAAACAGACGTATCCGTGATGCTGAACATAAACTAGGATTTAAATTAGTTTATACCACTGGATCAGGTTCTGAACTCACCCCCCAGGCAATTTCAATCCTTGATAAATATCATCAATATCAAAAGAGGCTGCAGGAAGAAACTAGTCCAGTAATCTGTGGTGGACCTATATCATCTGGCCTGATAGATGTCTTATCGCATCATTATGGTTTAAAAACTGTGATCATCAGTACAGATGATTTAAATGCCCTGAAAATGGCTGAAAGGGGCCTGGTTGATGTTCTCCTCCTTGATGATCCTGTGCATGCTTTCATGCATGACCTGAATTTTACACCAATAGCCCGGGATCACCTGGTGCTGGTTTCTGGTACACTAGAACAACCTGAGAGTGTGCAAGAATTAGATGGGAGAGAATTCATTGAAATCCCCCATTCAGCTCAAAGGTTGGCCTGGAACACTTTAGACCGATTAAGAATTGACTATGAAATTGTTGAAGTGTCTCATTCACCCCAAAATGCCCTGAAAATGGTTAAAAGTAATGATGAGTTGTTTACCTTTCTAAACAGTAGTTTCGTATCAGGAATTGTTTCTGGTTCCAATATACTTGCTGAAGACACCATGCACATAATCAGCATGGTTATATGGAACTCTAACCCCCAAATGGAGGATTTTTTAGAATTTATCATTGGAAGAGGGCAAAAAATAATCGAAAAATTGGGTTTTGAAAGAATTGACTGATTCAGACAGAGTATAATGAGATAAATGTGAATTCAATGCCCGATAACCATATTAATTCTTATAAATCAGTTAATTTTAAATAATCTTAAAATAGAAATATTGGAGGTGATTGTTCTGAGGGAAAAAAGAGATTTATTAACTATTGGACACACAGCACTGGATTACATAATCCAGGTCAACGAGTTTCCCCTGCCCAATTCTTCCACTGCCATTAAAAAGATGCGAACTTTCCATGGGGGAGCTGCAGCTAATGTTGCAGTGGTTGCATCCTCATTAGGACTTAAATCATCCCTCGTATCCGCAGTTGGAGGGGACTTTCCTGGATCTGACTATCAAAAAGACTTGGAAAATAACAACATCAACATCCAGGACATGATAGTGGTCAAAGAAGATAAAACACCCACTGCATTCGTATTGACTGATAATAACCATGACCAGATCTTTTATTTTTACTGGGGGGCTGCAACCAGATTTAAAGAATCCAAAGTCCCCTATGATGCCATAAAAAATGTCCAAGCAGTTCACCTGGCTACTGGTGACCCATCCTTTAACTGGAAATGTGGTAAATTTGCCAGAACGGAAGGTAAAATTATATCCTTCGATCCAGGGCAGGATCTTCACATGTACTCCCCACAGGATCTGCTTGAGGTTCTGAAAATCTCAGATATTTTGTTTGGAAATCATCATGAGATAGAACGCATACTGAAAACCATGAAGATGAATGTGGATGAATTAAGGGATTTTGGCCCATCCATTGTGGTTAAAACCAGGGGAAGGGAAGGAAGCACCATATATTCAGATGAAACCATTAATGTAGATGCTTTGGAGCGTGAACCTGTTGATCCTACCGGTGCGGGTGATTCTTACCGTGCAGGATTCCTGAAATCATATTTAGAAAGAGAATCGCTGGAATATTGTGGAAAACTAGCCTCTGCTGTTAGTTCATTTGTGGTAGAAGCAGAAGGTTGTCAGACCAACGTTCCCAGTCTTGAAATGGTCCACCAGAGAATGAATAATGAATAAATGAAAAATTTTATTATTTACATCATCCATTCCTTTTCTTTTAATAGATCTCAATGGGACTAAAACCATATCTATTTTTATGGGGAATATAAAATCAAATTAAGATTAATATCAATCAAGTAGTAATGGACAGATACAATTTAAAATCCAAGCTAACTACATTTACAACTTGAAGATTACACGGTGATTCTATGACACAAATGGACGATGCAAGAAAAGGGATTATAACCGATGAAATGAAATCCGTTGCAGAAGCGGAAAATGTTGACGTTGAATTCATCCGAAAATCTGTAGCCCAGGGTACCATTGCCATTCCCAGTAACACTGGAAGGGAAGTAAAAGCCGTTGGTATTGGAGCTGGACTCCGGACCAAAGTCAACGCCACTATCGGAACTTCCACAGACATATGTGACTTTGATATGGAAGAAGAAAAAGCCAAGGTTGCCATGGCCAATAATGCTGATACATTGATGGAACTTTCTGTGGGTGGAGACCTAGATGAAATCAGAAGAAGAATTCTGAAAATATCAGATATCCCAGTGGGAAGCGTGCCTGTATACCAGGCTGCCTTCGAAACCATCCGCGAAAAAGGTGCTGCCATCTACATGGACGAAGATGTCATGTTCAAGGCCATAGAAAAGCAGGCCAAAGACGGTATTGACTTCATGGCCATTCACTGCAGTGTGAACATGGAAACACTCAAACGCCTGAAAAGACAGGGGAGAGAAGGTGGACTGGTGAGCCGTGGAGGGGCTTTAGTATCCGCCTGGATGGTGGAAAACGAAACTGAAAACCCATTATACAAAAATTATGATTATATTCTGGAGATTGCCAAGGAATATGATTTCGTGCTGTCCATGGCCAACGCCATGAGGGCCGGAGCCATTGCCGATGCCACTGACCGTGCTGGAGTACAGGAACTCATTATTCTGGGTGAGTTAATTGACAGAGCCCGGGAAGTTGGAGTGCAGACCATAACAGAAGGACCTGGCCACATCCCATTAAACGAAATCCAGGCCAACGTAACAATTCAGAAAAAACTCTGCCGTGGCGCTCCATTCTACATGTTAGGTCCAATTGTAACTGACATTGCACCTGCTTATGATCACATAGTTTCATCAATAGGTGCATCCCAATCAGCTGCTGCTGGAGCAGACTTCATCTGCTATGTTACCCCTGCAGAACACTTGGCACTCCCAGGACCCGAAGATGTGAAGATGGGAGTTATAGCCAGCCGCATCGGAGCATACGTAGGAGACATGGCAAAAGGCATACACAACGGTGAAAAGGACTTGGAAATGGCTAATGCCCGTAAAAAGCTCAACTGGGAAGCCCAGTACAATGCAGCCATATGCCCAGCTGACGCCCGTGCCATCCGAGATAACCGACCACCAGAAGACCCTGACACTTGTACCATGTGCGGAAGTTACTGTGCCATTAAAATCGTGAACGAATGGCTGGATGAAGCACCTACAGAAGTATTCGAATAAGATTCATCCCCCCCATTTTTTATTTCTTTTATTAATAATCCTCAATTTTATTTTTGATAGAAGGTGAATTGATTGAAACACTGGACTGAACGAATTGCATCTGATTTGACTAATTGGAACGTGGATAAACATGTGGTTGCCAGTGGAACTTCCATTTCTGGCTCCATACACATTGGAAATTCCTGCGACGTTTTCATTGCCAACGCCGTTGGAAAATCATTGAAAAAACTTGGTGAAGACGCTAAAACAATCTGGATTGCTGATGACCATGACCCCCTGCGGAAAGTACCTTATCCTCTTCCTGAATCTTATGAAAAATATTTAGGTGTTCCTTACTCTCAGATCCCCTGTCCTGAGGGTTGTTGTGACAATTTTGTGGAACACTTTGAGAAACCATTCCTGGAAACTTTACCCACCTTTGGAATAGAACTGGAAACCTACTCCGGGTTTAAAATGTACCATGATGGGGTTTACAATGATTACATTCGTAAATCACTGGAAAGAACTCCCAGGATCAGGGAAATTTTCAACCAGTACCGGGAACATCCCCTGAAAGCTGACTGGTTACCTTACAATCCTATCTGCAGTGAATGTGGTCGGGTGAACACCACCACTGCATACGATTATCAGGGGGACACTGTATTCTACCGATGCCAGTGTGGTCATGAGGGTGAAATGGACATTAAATCAGGTGAAGGTAAATTAACCTGGCGTGTGGAGTGGGCTGCCCGTTGGAAAATCTTTGGTGTGACCTGCGAACCATTTGGAAAGGACCATGCTGCCAGTGGAGGATCTTACGATGTGAGTAAAGTCATATCCCATGAAATCTTTGATTATCAGGCTCCTTATCCTGTTCCTTACGAGTGGATCACCCTGAAAGGTGATGCTATGAGCAAATCCAAGGGTGTTTTCTTCACTCCTGGCCAGTGGCTGGAGATTGGAGCCCCTGAAACTCTTAATTACTTTTTATTCCGAAGTAAACCCCTGAAACATAAGGATTTCGATCCAGGAATGCCATTTTTAGATTTCATAGACCAGTACGACCGTGTGGAGAGGATCTTTTATGGTACTGAGGAAGCTGCCTCTGAAAAGGAAAAGGAGAAACTCAAAAAAATCTATGAAGTATCCCAGATCAACCCTGCAGATTCTTCTGCCTTCCAGGCATCCTACCGTTTCCTCACCGTTGCCAGGCAGATAACAGATGACCCTGAGAAGATCTTCAGAATACTGGAACGTAATTCACAGCTACCTGAAGATATGGAAGGTACTGAATATGGAAGCCTCCCTTCCGATGCTAGAGAAAGGTTGAATTCCCGATTAGTTCATGTGGAAAACTGGCTGGAAACCTACGCCCCTGGATTTGTGAAGTTTAATGTTCAGGAAACATTGCCAGATGTGCAGATAAATGAAAATCAGGAATTATTCCTGAGTAAAGTGGCAGATATGCTGGAAACATCAGATTATAATTCACAGGAACTTCACGATGAAATGTACAAGATACTGGAAAAACTGGGATTAAAACCACAAAAGGCATTCCAGGCAATCTACAAAGTCGTCATTGGGAAAAAACAGGGCCCTAGAGCAGCTTCATTCCTTTTATCTCTGGATAAAGATTTCGTGATTAAAAGGTTCCGGAGGGAAGCTTAGAGTGGATTTTTAACCCATTTGCCATTCAACAGCATTTGAACTGATTATCTAAGCTTGTTTAAAGATTTAATGAGGATTATAAAGATTTCATAAGCCAGTTAAATGTTTCATGGACAATTTTAAGTACGAACTACCTGTTCCAAGTTCCAGGTTAAATGATAATAAATTATAATTTGGAGGATTATTTTTGAAGGTGAAACTCACCGAAAGAGAAGTTCTCAACCCTTTGGGAGAAGTTCAAGATAATAAACTTGATCTAAACCCTCTCCCCTACGACTTTGATAAGGTTTCCCTGGTAGACAACACCAAACCCGGGGCAAACATAATTCTGAAAGTCCTTTCAAAATCACTGGGAAACCGGGAGTTTCTCTGTGTGAAGAAACCTGCCGGAGCACCGGCTACCGAAGAACAGATTAAAAAAGCTGCATCTTCTGATGTTGCAATTTTAGCACTGGGTGATTGCGGATCATGCACAAGTTGGGTGGTTCTGGATGCCATTCGCATGGAAGAGGAAGGAACTCCCACCATATCCATATGTTCAGATTATTTCGCCCCTTTTGCTAGGAACCTGGCTGAGTCCCATGGACTGAAATGTCTGCGGATCTTGGAAATAAAACATCCCATAGCTGGACTTGAAAGTGATGAAGTTGAAGAAAAAGCACTTAAAATAGTTCAAAACCTCCTCTATCTCCTCCAAATACCTTAAGCTTAAGATCGTATATGGCAAAAAAAGATAAAAAAAAAGTCAGTGACAATTCCTGCGGATGCTCCATAGACGATTTAATGAATTATGAGGCAGTTAGTTATAGTAACACTGATCATGATCGTCTTTGTGGGGCTAGAGATAGTGATATGGAGTTTTTTATAGATCCAGACCCTGAGAAGATCAGCCAAGAGTTTTATCAGCGCCGCTTAACTGATGGTCTGCCCATAATCCCACCCACCAGGGAAAGAGTTGACAGTTTTTTGAAGTACTCACAACATCATCCTGATGATGTTATTGCTGTTCTTCCGCCTAAGATGGGTCAAGCCACACCTGAGAAGATCGCAATTAATGCAGTTATGGCCGGGTGCTTACCATCATTCCAACCAGTTTTAGAGCAGAGTATAAAGGCTATCTCCCATGAAAAGTTTAACTTAACCGGTGTGAACGCCACCACCCACCCAGTATCCATTTCTATCATTATAAACGGAGCATTAACAAGACAATTAGGATTAAACACTGGTGTTGGATGTTTGGGTCCGGGAAACATTGCCAATGCAACCATAGGCCGCGCCATACGTTTATGCCTTATCAATATTGCTGGTGCTATCCCTGGGGTTGGTGATCATGCCACCCATGGCTCTCCAGCCAAATACAGTTTTTGTTTTGCTGAAAATGAGGAAGAAAATCCATGGGAATCTTTACACGTGGAAAGAGGTTACAATCCTGATGATAGTACAGTGACAGTTATGGCTGCTGAAGCACCCCACAATGTCAATGATCATCGCAGTCAAACTGCAGAAGAACTCTTGGACACCGTAATACACACTGCAACTACTGCCGGATGCAACAACAGCCATGTACCTGGTGAACTCCTAATTATCATGGGGCCTGAACATGCACAGACCATCAATAGGGATGGCTGGTCTAAAAAAGATGTGCAAAGATATATACATCAGAATTCCCATTTGCCAGTTGTTCTTGGTGATCGTGGCGGTCGAAAACTGGATGAAAAAATGATAATCAATGGAAATATTCCCATAACCCGCTCACCCCAAGATGTGATTTTAGTGGTGGCAGGTGGTCCAGGAAGGCATACCATGATCAGTCATGGTTTTGGAAGCGGATCAGAGTCCATCACCCTAAAAATAAACACAAAACCAGAATAACGATTTTTAAAATGGAAATAAAATAAAAAAGAGAGTTAATCATGTGTTTAAACCAGGTTACTCCCTGGTTTTATTATCCAATTACTCAACATACTCTGGATCTGAAGGAACATAATCTGGATCTGAGGATATTAGTTCTTTTTTATCCATGTACAGATGGGTGAGAACCAGTGCAAAATATGGGAAAATTATTGAATATACAATAATTGTCAGTATGAGCGCCAGAATAGATCCTAAAATTGGTATTATGCTTAAAAACATATTGATAAAGGTTAAAACTGCAATAATACATACCATAAGTATGAAATTTATAACAAGCACTACTATTACATCAAATATGTTTTCTCTAAACAGTTGATAACTGTCTTTTAAGGATCCAAAAACCGATTCTTCACCTACCACAATAGACTGATTTGTAAATATGAAGAGAAGTGTGATGATCCATAATATTAAAGCCAATAAAATCCCGATTATTGTTAGAACCGGGAATAAACCATATGCATGGTCAAATAAGAACCCTGCAATTCCAAAGATTAAGGATAACATCAAAATAAAGCCTATTATTATTGAGACTGCGATTATTTTCAGGAAATATTTATTGCCATTTTTAAATCCAACCCCCAAATCTGGCATTTCACAATTTATTATGCTTTTTGACATTCCAATTGTTGCTGCACTCATATAACTGGAAACAATAAAGCTAACAATAGCTATTATCCCATACAAAATTATAAAAGACTGCATTAAATTTGCAAAATCTACAGAGTTAGGATTAAAATTGCCAGTGGTGACATTAGTCAGGAAATCCGTGCCTAATGTTCCAAATATAAATATTACCATTATTACCATGCTGATTCCGTATATCACCAAATATCCTAAAAGTGTTGGAAGTGCAAGCTTAGGATTCTTTGTGAATCCATTAAAAGACCTAGAATAATAATCTCCAATATCCATAGAAAATCCTCATAGTTTTTTATTAACTAATTAATCATAAGATATATAAATGTATTATGCTTGATGGAGAATTAATTAAATGATGGATTGAATGATGACAAATTAATTGTAAAACTTATCTAAAGATTAACCTGTGGAATAACCCACTCTTTCAAGTTCAGCATCCCAGATTTCCGGGTTTTCTTCAATATATTTTTCTAAAATTTCCCTGCATTCATCAATTCCCATGATTACTACTTCCACTCCCTTATCTTTCAGGAGTTTTTCAGGACCTTTTAAAGTAGTATTTTCCCCTATAACCACACGAGGTATGTTATAAAGTAAAACTGCCCCAGAACACATTGTACATGGAGATAAAGTAGTGTATAACGTGGATTTCTGGTAGTCTGCCCCTTTAAGGCGTCCTGCGTTTTGTATGCAGTTCAGTTCTCCATGAAGAATAGATGAATCATCTTGAATAAGACGATTATGACCTCGTGCCACAATTTCGCCATCTTCAACAAGCACTGCCCCTATGGGAATTCCACCCTCATCTAAACTTTTTTTAGCTTCCTTAATTGCCTCTATCATGAATTTATGGTCTTCTGATATGCGAAAACCTCCATTTATGGCCAAAATAGGTAAATAATAAAAAAAAGAAAAAAATAGATTTTTTAAGTAGTTTCTATGGTGCCAAGTATCTTTTCCATGGTTTCTGTACTGGTAGTTTTGGATGCATAAACAGCATAGTACATTTTATCATCTTTCACCCAGATAGCAACTGTACTATATAGGCCTGAAGCGTCTGCTTCTTCTGATGTAAGCATACTTGCATTGACTCCTTCCACAGTAATTGTTTTCGCTGTTCCGTATCCTTGTGATTGATATTCTTCTACCATCTGATTCGTTGCTTGTTGAACAGTTTCTGTGTCGAGCCCTGAAACAGCTATGCTTCCTATAGCAAATCCTTCATCATCGTTTCCAACTGCTGCAATAGAAGTTGAACCTGACTGAGTACTTACAGCTTCAGAATCATTCACACTCCATGTTCCAGGATAGGTAAAGGTTATCCCATCACCAGAATAGGTTTTGTTCGACGCCCATTGATCACTACTGGTACAGCCAGAGGCCATGACCACTAACGAAAGTATTGCCAAAATGTAGATCAGCCTTTTCATTTAACCACCAACTTAAGTTCTATATTTGAATAGTATTAATTTTCAATTTGGGAATATTTAAACTTAGAGCATAAAAATTATCTAGAAAAGTATATAACCTACCATAAAAGCTCTATTTAAGGAAAATAAAATAAGTTGAACATTACATTAAAATAGCCCTTAACCTTACCTTAAATAGAGAGATAATGTTTAAATCGTTATTTATTTTAAATTTATTGTTTAGAGAGTTATTTAGAGTGACTGTGAAGCCAATCATGCACCAGATTACACTCCAGTATGGTAGTAAACTTGAGTGCCTTCTCATCCACCATGAATTCAGGATGATGGGTGGGTTTGGCCTCAGATAATGGTTGGTCACAGGGGGCAGCACCATAATACATGTAAAGACCAGGAATTTCACGTGAAAAGTAAGAGAAATCCTCTGATTTAGTAGATGACAAATAATAAAGGACGTTTTTGGCCTGGGCCACCCTTTCAACTGTGGGTAACATGGTTTCATAGAGTTCTTCCTGGTTGACATT
Organism: Methanobacterium sp. PtaB.Bin024; assembly: GCA_002067065.1. Lineage (GTDB taxonomy): Archaea > Methanobacteriota > Methanobacteria > Methanobacteriales > Methanobacteriaceae > Methanobacterium. The sequence goes on along the minus strand of MVPY01000101.1, from coordinate 53,643 downwards.
CATGGGATAATGCTGACCGAATATAACCTCCGCCTGACAGCCATGCATCTTCGCCTTAAGCTCAGCCAACTCTTTTATACGTTTTATCAGAATTTCACGATTATCTTCATCTAATGAACGGACTGTGAGTCCCATCTCCGCTCCCTCAGGGATGATATTCACTTTTATCCCACTCCAGAAGTATCCAACTGTGATGACAGCCGCACCCTTCTGCAAGTCCACCTCACGACTTATAAGAGTCTGTAAAGAGTTTATAAGGGATGCTCCGGCAACGATGGGATCTTTACCACTCCAAGGTTGAGATCCATGGGCCTGTTCTCCCCATATACGTATGAATATGCTGTCCTGGCTGGCATGAGTTGGTCCCTCACGTATCATGACCTGACCAGGGTAACATGTGCTATTAGCATGAAAACCGAATATAACCTGGACATCAGGGTCTAAGAAGGCACCTTCCTTCACCATACGCAGGGCCCCTCCATCCATACCTGTAGGGGCGCCTTCTTCAGCTGGTTGGAATAGGAAAACTACATTGCCAGGTAGATCCTCCTTTAACTGGCTTAAAATGGTGGCGGTGCCCAGGGCAGCAGTGGTGCTGGCATCATGACCACACATATGACCCACATAGGTTTCCTGACCACCATAATCAGTTTTAACATTGGAAGCATATGATAATTCTGTTTCCTCCTTCACTGGGAGGGCGTCAATATCAGCCCGTATTGCAATGGTAGGGCCTGGTTTTCCACCGTAAAGGACAGCCTTAACGCCAGTTTTAGCAATAGAACTGATTTCCAGTTCAGGGAGTTTTCCAAGGTAGTTCTTGATGTATTGACTGGTTTCAAACTCATGGTAAGCTAGTTCAGGGTGCTGGTGGAGCCAGTGAAAGATTTCAATCTGTTGGGATGCAAAATCCGTGGCTAGTTGATCTATGGACTGGTAAAACGCTTTAGAATTCATTAATACCACCCTCCAAGTGGTAAGTGACCTTTAAGATTCATTTTTGTACTCTATTTTTTGTTATTTATCCTATTAATAATTTGTCGGAGGGGTTATTTTGCCCAATTATTCTAATTTGTTTCAAATTTGTGACAATTTTCACCAAACAATTTGTTAAATGATATGCATTTGTGAAAATAAATGGCCATAGAGGAGGTGAAAGATTTGAATAAGGGATTAATAGCAATTATTGTAATCATAATTGTGGTTATTGTAGCTGCTGGAGCATGGTTTTTATTGACACCTGCAACATCAAACAACACCACAAACAATAGCACTTCTGTAAAAACAAACAATACTATCAATAATCAGACCAAAAACCAAACCAATACAACTAATACAACCCCCATAACTGCAGCGAAAGCCAAAGAACTAGCCGGCCAGTACATTGGACTGGGTGTTGAACTGGAAACTCCCACTTTAACCACCTATAAGGGTGTTACAGTGTGGGAAGTGCCTGTAGTGGTTTACTCACCTGAGAAGTCCTATCAAGATCCCATCTACATTAATGCCCAGAATGGGAATAGGGTGACGTGAGTTGCCCTTTAAATATTTTTTTTGTGATTTGAATTGTTGTAAGATGAACTAAAGATATAAAAAGAATATAAATAGACTAATAGTGAGAATAAGTTAGACTTATAAGATTTAAAATAAAAAAAAGATTAAGATGGAGATTAATATCTTCTCCTATCCTGTAACTCTTTCATTTTACCAGGATTCCATCCTCCGCTGGCTGATTTGGATCTTCCGACTTGTTGCACATACCCTGTGATTCTGTCGTACCATTCCACTTCTGTCTCTTCTCCACAAGTGGCACACTGGTCTTGTAGGCCTTTCATCAGGGTTTTGCATTTTATGCAGAAACTGAGGGCACTACTGTAGGCCCAGAAGCCTATATCTGATTTTCTGGCTATTTTGTCTGTGAGGCTCATAAGTGATTGTGGGTCGCTGTGTGCTTCTCCCATGAAGGCATGGAATATGTGACCTCCCTGAGTTAATGGGTGGAATTTACTTTCTATACGGATTTTTTCAGCTAAATTCACATCAGAGTTAACTGGCACATGGCTACTGTTGGTGTAATATGATGCCTGTTGGTCTCCCTGGGTTATTACATCATTCTGGAATTTCTCCCTGTCCAGGGTGGCGAATCTGTAAGCTGTGGATTCTGCTGGTGTTTGCAGTACCGTCCATCTGTAGCCTGTATCATTCTTCAACTCAGTAGCACGCTGGTTCATATATTCTATAACCTTTATTCCCAGTTTTCTAGCGTCTTTATCATCTATACCTGCACCACAGTGAGATAGAAGCATTTCATTGAGACCTACGAAACCAAATGAAAGGGTAGAATTTTCCACATGATAGTAACGGCCTCCATCTGTTTCCTGGGTTAAGAATGGAAGGAGATTGTAGTCATTCAGACAATTCATGGCCTGCTCCCGGCGTAATAAGAGAACCTGTTCTGCCAGTTGCAGATGACTGTCCACATATTCAAAGATTTCATCTTCATCACGGGATTGGTAAGCAATTCTAGGCAGGTTAAGGGTAACATAAGCCAGGTTACCTGTTCTAAGACAGTCCTGCTCCCAGTCCCCAGTCCAGTTATCACTTAAACTGGTACGGCATCCCATGTAGTTGGCCAGATTACCCCTATATTTAGGTAACATGTTGATGAAGTAGGCACTTCCGTACTTGGCTGATAATTCATGCACCAAACTCAGGTCTTCAGCGAACTCATCCTTGAGCACTTCATCCCTGAGAACATAGATGGTGTTGGGGAAGAGGTGTGGTTTACCATCAGCATCCCCCCCTAATAGTATTTCTGTGAAAGCACGTTGTAAAGCACGGGTTTCATCTTCAAAGTCCCCGTATACTCCCATCAACTTACCTTTGGGTCCGTAGGCAGGTTCATCTTGCAGGAATTCTGGAACAGTGAATTCCATGTTTATAGATGTGAAGGGAACCTGGCTACCCCTGGCAGCGTAAGCCATGTTCAGGTTGTAGATTAACATCTGCACAGACTGTTTAACCTTATCATAGGGTAGTCCAGCAGCAAATGGGGCCACGAAAACATTCCATAGACACATTGCTTGACCGCCACTCATGTTCTGCTGGGCAGCCAGCATTATCTCACCCGTATGGTTCATCAAGGTTTCAATATGGTTGGGTGGTCCAGCCACACTGGTGTGGTCCCCAGTCCCATCCACCTTCAACCCATGTTTAATGAATAATCGTAAATCATGCTGCAGACAGTTGAGGGGACGTCCTGCAAAGAATTCAAGGTCATGTATATGTATGTCTCCACCCATATGGGCGTCAGCAAGTTCATTAGGCAATATATGAAGGAGGGCGTACTGTTTAAGCGCTTCATCAGCCACATATTTGTGCACGGTTTCCGGGTTGTGTATCATGTTAGCATTGTCCCGGCTACCATTCTCAATGAGATTGGTGATGTTAAATACAGGTATCCCTAGCCTGGTGTATCGGCGTCTGTATGTTTCCAGGCCATGTTCTACCAGTTTGGTGTTTACCATTTCCCTGAGCATAGGTGCGGTGAGGTATTCCACATCCAACTTTCTGACTTCCTTCCATACTTCTGTGGCTATCTGATCGGCCAGTTCAGGGCTGGCACCCGTCTCTACAACCAATGTTTTCTCAATTTTGGCCTTGTCAAAAGTTTCTATTGTATCCCTGGATGTGCGAACCCGCAATTGGTTAGTTCTCAGGTACTTGTCCGCCATCTCAGCATCAACGCGCTTCAAGGAATCGTAAACCCACATTTTGATTTCCTTAGTGGTTACACCATCATAGGCAGCAGTTGCAGCCTGAGATGATATTTTCTCCGCTGCCCAGAGGGGAGCGCCTGCCATAAGACAGGATTTCAGTATCTTTTCATGGCTGAACTTCTCAAATATCCCGTTGTTTTTTAAAACACAGTTTTCCGCTTTGGTTGGTATCGCAGCAATAATACGTGCATCCTTCATTCTTTACACATCCTCCACGTTAAAAATTAATATAGAAGTAATAATAATTACCCCCGGTTTTTAACCTACTTTTTATTTCTATTTGTATGTTATAAAATTGTTTCGATTATCCATACTGTTCTGATAAACAAAAGTGTTTAGATTGCTAACTGTTTTTATGATACCACCATTATTATCAGAACAATATTTCTACAAGAACACATCAAGTGAACTCTGCTTGGATCGGTCACTTTCAAAAAGGGAGTTAATTCCCGACTCCAAAAGTTCAATTCTCTGCACCAGGTAAGGGTCTATGGGATATCTTCCAGCTAATTCCTTGGATATTTCTAGGTATTTAGTTACTGATCCTTTGGATATACTTAGTATAAGATTTCCACCACATGTACACTCCCCACTAAGGGGAATACGCCGATATTTCTTGTTACATTTGGTGCAGCGCACTTTTTGCCGGGCAAAAGCCCTTATATTCCCTGCCATGTCTGGTAGAAAGTGGGAGTTTAATACTCCTTCCACCACTCCTTTCTGGTCCACAGCACGTATCTTCTCTGCCAGTTTGATCTGTTCATCCACCTTCTCCCTCATGGTGGGTAATGTTTTATAGAGACATATTTTTGGTCCCTGATGTATGCTGGATGTTTCATGGGAATAGATTAATCCATGGTATTGTTCATCAGTTCCCAATCGTTTCTGGACGTTGTTAACCAGATCCAGGACATCGGATGGTTTGGCTCCTTCCAGGGTTTTCTGATAGAGTTCCAGGGGCAAGGTTTCCATGGTATCGATGTTATGAGATTCATCATCGATCTCTTCAGGATCGATGCGGGAAGAAAGAACCAGTGGAGCATCCATCCTCCCTCCCCTGCTACTGGGTAGGTAAACCTTGGAGAAGTTTATTAACGCATCCATCAGTAACATTACTGAATCTTCATCACTGTCACAGTTCCGACGCTTGGCTGAATGGAAATATGGATGAGCATAGCATGCTGCAGCCTTGGTGAATCCTATAATCCTTCCCAGAACACCTGCTGATGTGTGGGGTGCCAGTCCCACTGCCAGGTGCCCCACCAGGTCTTCTTTGGTTTTAACCTGATAATAGGGTTCCATATCGTAGAAATTTTCCAGAAGATCATCTATGAAGTGAGAAACCCTCATCAGGTACTCTGCACAGGCTTCGGATATTACCAGATCCTGTATACGGAGTTCAACTATTTGATCCTCCCTTGTAAGTTCTTCCCCCTTAATATCTTCAGAGTAACCCAGTTCACGAAGTTTTTGAGGAGTTACTCCGATCTCTCGTGGTATAAAATGGGTGAGTGGAAGATCGGTGGAATCATGGCGGATGGTTGCATCTTTAAAGGTATAAACACCATTTTTTGCCCGTAGGATTCCCTTTTCCAGGGGTTCGGGAAATTTATCCTCAGAGATCATTCCCTGCACTCCCTTGATTTCATCCAGTTTACGCACCCCAGAGTTCTGGTAGGCTTTTTTCAGGAGGTTAGCCAGGTTGATTTTCTTTTTCCCTGAAGTGCTGGGTACTGTGCGGGCTCCGCAAACTGGACAAACCGCTTGCATGGATCCCACCCCACATTCAGGGTTGGTGCATTTACATCGAGCAATTTCCACGGTGATACTTCCCTTTTTGGCGGCATCAATTATATTCCTCCTACTACCACCATAAATTCCAATGGGAAATAGAGCGTGTGGTGCAGGTTTCATCATTCTTTCCTTGGTCTTTTCAGGTCTGCCCACCCTTCCACCAAGATATATGGGTGATTTAGCCATTATTTCCACGGGTGAAACATGGTTCAAGGCTTCCAGAGTTCCAATATCCTTTTCAGTTTCTAAAGGTTCTGTTAATGTGTTAACCAGTGCGTAGGCCTCATCCGCTGCTAGGATGATTTGACCACCACTGACCCTGTGAGGAACTCCCAAAGCCTCCAATATCCTCTTTTGAGGCCCCATATTAAGCAATAAATCGTTTTCAATGTTTTTATCACTTGAATTCTCAGTTAACCATGTTCTTAGACTGTTCAGGTCTTTTTTTGTTACATCATGATAGAAATAGGTGTAATCTGGGTGTAATGGGATTTCATACTTTTTTGACAGGCCAAATGCCATTTTCGCGCTTATTTTATCATTTTTAAGGATATGATGAATCTCTTCTTCGTGATTTTCATCATAGTTGGGTGATTTTTCTAGTAGTTGAATCCACCATTCATCACACCATCCTGCAGGGAGTAGTGGATGGTTATTTCTGAGAAATTCACCAAAAGCCACTAACATGTCACCTAAATAGATTATTTCCACCACTTTTGACCTTATTTTGCGGGCTTCTTCCACTGATTCTACTTTTACAACATCTCCATTTCTCAGTTTCACAATAGGCCCATCTATACTGTCACAGGGCACTACACAGTTACCCTTTCCAGGTCTTTCGATTTTCATCTGAGTCCCTACAGCCAGGAACTCCACGATTTCCATGGTGGCAGGATGCACACCCATGGCTGCCAGTCCAGTGTTCCTGGATCTACCATATCTTAAACGGAATCCACCCTTAGCCTGGGGATAGGCTAAAACTGGTCTTCCACCAATGATATCCCGCATGTACTTATCATCAACTTTAGCAGCCTCATCTTTGGCATCATCCTCAGTTTCTTCATCTTTATCTGATTTTTTGGTCTTCGATAGGTCAGCCAGCCAGTCCCATCCCTCAATTTCCAGCATTTTAGCATACTTCAATACTTTGGGTGCTTTTTGTATAACACCTTCCACCAATGCCAGGAGGGCGCCTCCACGTAGGTTGTTGGTCTCAACCCGTTCCAGATCCCGGTGGGAAACTTCCACTTGGTCAGTTGGTTCTCCAGTGACCTCCACGGGCACGTTCTTGGCTGCTAATCGCATTTCATCAGGGGAAGGAGAGTACTGTAGGTTGGTTACCTCTGACTCATATAGCTCTGCTTCCTCCACATAACGTTCTATCTCCCTATCAGTGGGTTTATAGACATTTAAATTCATATGGTGCCTTATGTAATCTGCTATTAGAACTGCAAGTGCTGATGCAGTTCCTCCTGCACTTCTGATGGGGCCGGTGAAGTACACAGCTAGATACCAGGTCTGGTCAAAGTTCCTTTTTATGGCTACTTTGGCTATTCCTTCGAGTGGAGCAGCCACCACACCCTCAGTAAGTATTGACAGTGCAGTTCTCACCGCCTGATCTGCAGCTTCTTCCTTTATTTTATACTGATCCTTGTTACCAGGGTCGGCTTTCACCACATCCTCTGAGGTTACAATCTCTTTAGCCACGTAAAAAGCAACTTCCTCCCTGGATCTTCCTTCTTCAAGTTCTTTGATATGCTTAGCGATGCCTGGAGGACCAACTAATCCCTCAACACGTTCTGCCAGGTTTTTTGCCAGCGGAACTTCTGGTTCGGTTTCAATATCATGTCCTTTCTTTCGGGCTTTCCTAGCCACCTCATATGCCTGTTCAGTTTCTGCTTCTAAGGTTTCAAAGTATCCCATGATAATTCACTTATCCCTTTTATCCTGAAAATAATTAATCTCTTGTACTTTTCAAGCCATTACATCCCTAAAATGAACTTGAATCTTATTCAAACCCCATATAATACGAACACGACTTAATCACCACTAATTTGTTATTGTCAGGGAGAGAATTTATACTTTTTTAACTAAATCCAATTCACTTCCCAAGAAAATTAAATAAGGATATACCATCACCATTACAAATATAAGGCGGGAGAATGTAACATAGATATGAATTAATATTTCATGACACTGAAATTGAAATTTATACTAAAACTTGATAAAATTGTTTAATAAATTAATTTACGGTGATTTAATTGGCAAAAAAAGAAAAGAAATACCTCCCACCAAGTGGGGCGGGTCTGGTCAGATACTTTGAAGAGGAAACCAAAGGCCCCAAACTCAGCCCGGAACAAGTTATAATTATGACAGTTGTTCTAGCTGTTTTCTGCATCGCCCTCAGGTTTTCTTATTCCTGAACCCTATTACTTTTTTTAAAACCCTCAAGGTTTTTAAACCTCAAGGAGGATAAAATTCCATATATTTTGATCTTTAGAAGTTTTTTATAATCTAATTTGAATATTAAGGAGTTTGAACATGGCTATTCACCCTATAGAATTTCGTTACGGAACCCCTGAGATGAAAAAAATCTGGGAATCAGAACATAAACTTCAAAAAATGCTGGAAGTTGAAGCTGCCCTGGCAGAAGCAGAAGCCCAGCTTAAATTAATTCCTGAAGAAGCTGCAATTGAAATTAGAAAAAAAGCGAACACCCAATACGTTACTAAGGAAAGAGTGGATGAAATCGAACGGGAAACCAACCATGACATTGCCTCAATGGTTAAAGCATTAGCTGAAGTGTGTGATGGAGATGCTGGAGAATACGTGCACTTTGGTGCCACCTCCAACGACATCATTGACAGTTCCCAGTCTATGCTTCTCAAGGACTCCATTGAAATTATCCAAAAGAAGGCAGAACACCTGGCCAGGATCATCCTCAAACTGGCAGATGAAAATAAGAAAACAGTTTGCATTGGCAGAACCCATGGCCAGCACGCCCTCCCCACTACTTATGGGATGAAATTCGCCTTATGGGCTGATGAACTCCACCGTCAATATGATCGGTTAGAATCATGCAAAGGAAGGTTATGCGTTGGAATGATGACCGGAGCAGTTGGTACCACCGCTGCCCTAGGTGAAGATGGACTGGATGTTCATCTTAAGGTTTCTGAAATACTGGGACTTCCTCCAGTACTGATATCTAACCAGGTGGTGCAGAGGGATAACCATGCAGAATACATTATGTGCCTAGCTAACCTTGCAAGTACTTTGGATAAAATAGCTCTGGAAATCCGTAACCTGCAACGTACAGAGATCAAAGAATTAGGTGAAAGTTTTGACCCGGAAAAACAGGTGGGATCCAGTACCATGCCCCATAAAATGAATCCTATCACTGCTGAAAGAATCTGTGGTGTTTCCAGAATTATAAAGGCATATCCTTCACCGGCTCTCCAGAATAATGCCCTATGGCATGAAAGAGACCTGACTAACTCCTCCTCTGAGAGGATCATGCTCCCTGAGGCATCCATCCTCACAGATTACATCTTAAACTTGACCATCAAATTAATGGAAAAACTGGTTTTCTACCCTGAAAACATTGAAAAGGACCTTAATTTAACAGGTGGACTTATCATGGCCGAACGTTTCATGGCCGAACTCACTCGGAGGGGTATGGGAAGGCAGACAGCTTATGCCATGGTCCGAAAGTGTGCTCTGGAAGCCAATAAATCAGGAATTGGTTTAAAAGATGTTATACTTCAACAGGAGGAGATAAAGGATTATTTAACCCCTGAAGAGGTTGAGAAGATTATGGATCCACATACCTATCTGGGATCTTCTGTAAAGATCGTGGAAAAGGTTTTAGATGAATCTAAAAAATGGTTTTAAACTTTACTACTGATTTTCAATTAATTTCTCCTTTTTTCTATTTTCCTTTTGAAAAAGTTGATACTCCTTTTTAATCTATTAATATCCTATTTTGACTGTTTTTATCTCCTTTAAAAGCAAAATTTAATATATGACCTTGTAGAAATAATATAACATCTATTGTAAAGGGAGGTGAAAAAATGGTCGATATCAAAGAGATTAAACATATTAGAGCCGCACCATTTACTTTAATGTCCTCATCGATACACGCAATTTTGGCTTTTATCGCAGCTATTCTTATAGTCCTGTTCTTTGGAAGCATCGCTGCATTCATACCTGGAGCTAGTAGCTTTGCTGCTTTCATTACAGTATTAGGGTTAGCGATTATTATCCTGTATCCACTAACTGCGTTCTTCTGGAACATACTATTAGCCTTTGTTACAGCCTTATTATACAACCTCATAACACCTAAAGTAGGGGGTATAAAACTTGGTATGGAAGGAGACGAAGTTAAATCAATTCCAGTGGTATCTGTTGCCCTTATACTCGCCTGTGTAGTTGCTGTGCTAACTTTCATCATGGGATTATACATGGGACTGGGTGGTAGCTCAATACTTTCACTTATCAGTGGATCTATACCTATCGTGGGCTCTGTAATTGCCAATGCAACCAACACCACCAACGCAACAGTTCCAACTGGCGGAGTTTTCGGAGCAATATCCGGCATGTGGGCCCTGTTCTGGATTATCCTGGTGCCAATAATGACATTCATATTCTCATTCATTGGATACGCACTGTTCGCCATATTCTACAACATTGTAATACCAAAAATCGGTGGAATGAAATTAGTATTCGCCGAAGCAGCAAATGGCTTTGAACTCACCAACATACCAGTGGTGCCAGCAGCACTGTCACTATCAGTAGTACTCGCAATATTAGGTGCAATCTACGGATTCATAAGCGGCATAATGACTGGAGACATTGTTGTGGCAATAATATGGCTGGTAACGTACGCTATAATGTACTTCATAATGTACTTCATTATAGTTGCCATTGGTGCAATAATCTACAACTTCCTACAGCCAAAAATCGGTGGAATCAAACTGGTGCTGGAATGAACGTTCCCTAAATGAATATTTCCCCCTTTTTTTATTTTTCTTAGAAAGTTTTTGAATCTTTTAATTAAATCCTTTTTAATCTGAATATTGTCAAATTAGAATACTCCACTTTCTCCCAATTAGAAAAATATTATTACTAATAAAACACATTGAATAAATTAATATTTCACATTGGGAGGCTTAAAAACATGAAAGAAATAAAGGAAATAAAATCTGTTTCTATTGTGCCCTTCACTCTGATGTCCTCTTCAATATCAGCAGTTATTGGCCTCATATATGCATTGATATTAATCATAGTGCTGGGAGTGGTGGCTGTTTTTCTACCCTCCACAGCCAGCACCATCCTTGGTATCCTGTTAACACTTGCAGTAGCCATCATTATCATTTTTCCAGTGGGATCGTTTTTACTGAGCATTCTATCCTCATTTTTACTGGCTCTTGTTTACAATCTGCTGGTGCCCAGGGTAGGGGGTATTAAACTGGAAATGTTGGATATGAAAGAAATCATATCCATGCCTGTGATTCCGTTATCATTAATGTTATCCGCGGTCTACACAATATTGACCTTCCTGATCATGCTGATAGTGGCTCCTCTGATGATGTTGATAATTCAAGGAGCTGCCATTGCCGCTGTAAGCACCTCCAGTGCTGTGTCAGAATTAGGAGGTCTTGGTGCCTTGGGAATAATTGGCATAATCTTGATGATAATCTTGACCCCCATAGTGGTTTTCATAATCACCTTTGTATACAGTGCCCTCTTTGCATTATTATACAACTTTTTGGCACCTAAAATGGGAGGTATACGGCTTAAATTCTCTTCTGTAAAGGATAACCTCTTTGAAATCAGGAAAATAAAACCTGTTCCCCTGGCCCTGATCCTTGCCATGGTTACAACCATTTTAAACTTTTTATTCTCCATACCCCAAATCGTCATGTATTTCGCTGTAGGAGAACCATTGGTTGCGGTTGGTTACCTTTTAAGTGACACTGTAGGTTATTTCATAATCATCTTCATAACCTACGCCATAATGACACTTTTATATAACTTTTTACGACCTAAAATTGGTGGAGTGGAGTTGGAACTGGAATAAAAGTGTTTGATGAGAACTTAAACTTTCAAATCAGGATGGGTTTGTTTTTTTAACTTATCCCCTATTTTTTTATACCAGGGAGAGTGAAGAATAATCATGACCCCTAACGTTATACAGTGCCGTAAAATTTCCCGTGGAAAAGCCGAGGGTGAAGTTATCATCTCCCATGATCCTTTAAGTTTCCTAGGTGGTGTTGACCCCGATACTGGGAATGTTAGAGATAGAGGGCATCAGCTCTACCAGCAGAATATCAGTGGGAAAATACTGGTTATTCCTTCTGGTAAAGGATCTACTGTGGGATCCTATGTGATCTTCCAGATGGCTAAGAATAACACTGCCCCTCTGGCGATCATTGCCAAAGAAGCAGAGCCTATAATCGCCACTGGAGCCATCATGGCCAGCATCCCCATGGTTGACCATCCAGAAGAAGATGTTCTTGAGATTTTAGTCGATGGTGATCTGGTGGAAGTTGATGCAGATTCAGGAATTATTAAAATAAAATAATAGACTGATTAAGCAATAGATTGATTAGATCGATTTTTTCCAAAAACTTAAAGGGTTATCCACTCACCTACAAAAAAATGAAATAAAAAAAGTTAAACTTCAATTTCATTACCACGACCATTTTCTCGGATTTCGGCACCGATTACGCCACCAATTGCACCCAGAACTGCCCCTACAAACATCACCACCACTGTGATGAAGACTCCTGCAATAAGGGTCATTGTCCCTGCCAGAATACCGATTTTGGCAAATACCAGTCCAATTATGGCACTTAAAGCTCCGAATCCTGCTATGAATAGTACTCCAATTATCAGCCCGCCTATGATGCCAGTTAATACGCCTTCTGCCAGGGCATCCTTTTTCTCCCCCTCTCCGATGTAGGTTGCCAATAATCCCCCTACTATTGGACCTAAGAAGAATAGAGGGAAAAATGCAATGGTTAAAACAATAGATAAAACCGCGTTTACAACAGATCCAATTCCCACTGCTTTCCAGTCTATCATTTTTGCATCACCATGAAGATAATTTGTATTTGCTTTTATACAAATTTCGTTTATACAATCTACCTATCCATTTTTTTCTTCATCTTTCTTGGAATTTTCAGGTTCTGGTACTTCATCAGGTAATGATCCTTTTTGTTGTCTTGCTTTAATCACTGCCCCGATAATTCCCCCTCCAAATCCTAAAAGAGTGAAAATAGGCACTAAGATTAAGTATATTAGTATAAGGCCGCCAACTACCTCCTTTGAGAAAGCATGATAGGCGTATATTATTAATATAAAGATTACACCTGTGAGAAACCCTACCAGCGTTCCGTGCATGGCTCCTGTTTTTATGCTATTGTTGACTAGATATCCAACTACTATGCTTGCTACTATTAATGCTATAATATAACCCACGAATGGTATTAACATTCCCAAAATAAAAACCAGCGCAACTCCCAGTACAACTCCAATAATAGTGTTTTTTTGATCGATCATGGTTTTACCTTCACAAATCCGCTCATCATTACTCAGAGTAATATGAATTTATTATATGGTTGGATTCAAGGGAAATAAACTTAACTGAAGAATATAAGTTAAATCTTAAAAAAATAGAAAAGGTTTTTTTAATTTGTTCACGGGTTTACTGGTTATCCTTTGATTGCTGCTCCAATAGCTCCTCCAACTGCCATTATGATCAAAACCCCTAAGGATCCTATGATCAGTATGAATGAAGTCACTGTGGCTGCTGCGAATCCTATTAATCCCAGGATCAGGGTTCCAAATATTAAAAGCAATATTGAGAGTATTATTGCCCCGAATAAACCAGATACTGCCCCATTTGCCGCTCCATTGCCAGCAGTACCCCCTACCATGTATCCAACCACAATTCCTGCTATTAACCAGCCTAACAATGCACCAACTCCCGGGATAATCACGGCTAAAATGCCTCCCAGGATTATGGACAGGATAAATCCAACGATTACTGCGCCCCAGTCGATATCCATTTCTTTCACCTCTCTACATATAAAAATAAAAAAAATAAAAAAAAGTTATGCTTCTACTTCTGTTGCTTTTGCAGTGGTGTACGCATCATAGAGACCGTATATCCAGACAATGAATAATAATATCCACATTATCCAGCTCATGAACAGCATATAATAAATTGCCGCTAGAATTAGATATATAACAAAAATTACGATTCCCATCATAACTTTTCCGGCATAAACACTGCCAATTCCTGGTAAAAATATAGATATAATCACGGCTAATATTGGATTTGCCATTTTTTCACCTCCCCTCCATTTTAATATGTGTTAATATTAGCTCATGTCCTTAATATTTTTTTTCTTTATTCCTCATCTCAACTAAAACAAAAGTATGATTTCCATGATAAGAGTGATCAACCCAGAATTTACAAATAAACCCACAAAAAAAGATCATTCCATTAATCATTCCATTATTATTAGAGAAATTAATTAGCCCAGTATAAAATTTATGAACACTAAATAAAAAAATAACAATTAGAAGGAACAGATAAAATAACAAAATCGATGTAATAATCAGAGGATGGTATCACATGGTGTACTTTCTAATCCATAACGGAACGCTCATAGATGGTAATGGTGGTAAACCTGTGCAAAACGCAGGAGTACTAATAAAAGATAGGAAAATCCTTGATTGTGGTAGTGAAGATTCCATCACACTTCCGGATGGTGAAATTAAACGTGTAGATGCCAATGGTGGGTTCATACTTCCTGGTTTTATTGACTGCCATGTACACATAATGTTCACAGGGTTCCGCTTCGAAGACCCCTTATTCACTCCCCTATCACTATATTTCTACCAGGCAGTTGAAAATTTGAAAAAAACTGTAGATGCAGGGGTTACCACAGTACGGGATGCAGGTATGGCAGATTATGGGGTGAAAATGGCTGTAGAAGAGGGTTTAATTGTTGGTCCTCGCCTTCAGATCAGTGTAATGCCCCTATCAATAACTGGAGGACATTTTGATACACGATTGAAATCTGGCCATGAGGTGAAAACCACCTATCCTGGACTGCCTGACGCGGTTTGTGATGGTGCAGATGAAGTCAGGAAAAGAGTTAGGGAAGTTTTAAGGGCAGGTGCAGATGTGGTGAAGGTTATGGTCACTGGAGGAGTGATAAGTGCTAATGACAGTCCTGACTTTCCCCAGTTCACCAAGGAAGAATTGCAGATAATGGTTGAAGAAGCTTCTTCCCGAAATTTACAAGTTATGGCCCACGCCCATGGATCAGCAGGTATTAAAAACGCTTTAAATGCAGGTATAAAATCTATTGAACATGGAACCTATCTTGATGATGAATGCGTTGATCTGCTCCTAGAAAATGATGCCTGGCTTACAACCACCCAACTGGCAAACGTGAGTAACATGGAACTGCTGGAGAAGGGAGAACTTCCCTATTTCAGCCAGGAAGATGCTAAAAACGTGTGTATAAACAGCCGGAAAAGTATGAAAAAAGCATATCAGGCTGGGGTGAAATTGGTTATGGGTACTGACAGTGGTATCGCACCTCATGGTCAGAACTTACGGGAACTTGGCTTTTTATGCGATATAGGAATGGAACCCATGGAAGCCATACAGGCCAGTACTAAAAAAGCATCCCAACTACTGGGAATTGAAGATAAAATAGGAACAATCAAAGAAGGAAAACTTGCAGACGTGGTTATAAGTAAAACCAACCCACTGAATGATATTAAATCATTGGGAAATCCTGAAAACATAGTACTGGTTATGAAGGAAGGCCAAGTCCTAAAAGACATCATAAAGCCCAATAACTGATAAAAATTGCCCTAAATAACTTTTAACCAACTTAACATTTGTTATTTTGTAACTGTAAATTAATTTGAATTAAAGATCAATTGAAATTGAAGGCCGGATTAACAATGGCAGACGATTCTAAAAAAAAGGCAGAAATCAAAATTTCAGGTATGCACTGCGCATCATGCGCCCTGAACATAGAAAAATCACTTCAAGATATGGAAGGGGTGGAAGATGCCCAGGTCAATTTTGGAACAGAGAAGGCCACTGTAAAATATGATCCAGACAAGCTCCAACTCCTTGAATTAGAAAAAAAGGTGGAAGATACTGGTTATGGAGTGGTGAATGAAAAAGTCACCATTAAGGTAGGTGGAATGACTTGTGCCATGTGTGTTAAGGCCATAGAAGATGTTTTAAACAAACTTAACGGAGTGAACCAGGCAACTGTTAACCTGGCATCTGAAAAGGCCTATGTAACCTACAATCCCCAGATGACCAGTGTAGCTGAGATGAAAGATGCCATTGAAGACCTTGGATATGAATATCTTGGTTTGGAAGGAGAATTAGATGAAAGCGAGGAGGAAAGGGCCCGGGAAAAGGATCTCAATGATAAAAGGAACCGTTTAATAGTGGCTTTTGCCTTTTCAATTCCTTTGATGGTGTTGATGTACTCAGGAGTTATGTTACCCATCCCTATGACTTATTTCATGTTCCTGATAACAATTATTCCATTTATTTATGTGAGTTATCCTATATTCACCGCTGCTTATCATTCTCTGCAGAATAAGGCCCTGAATATGGATGTTATGTACGCTATGGGTATTGGAGTTGCTTATGGCTCCAGCCTGCTGGGTACCTTTAACATCATACTCACCCCTGATTTCATGTTCTATGAAACTGCCCTGATGCTGGCTGGTTTCCTAATGCTAGGCCGATGGCTGGAAGCTCGTGCTAAAGGACGTACCGGAACTGCCATAAAGAAATTAGTTGGTTTACAGGCTAAAACAGCAACCATCATCAATAAAGAAGGTGTTGAAACCCAAGTACCCACAGAAGATGTAATGGTTGGAAATAAAGTACTGGTTAAACCTGGTGAAAAAATACCGGTAGATGGTACAGTAGTTTCAGGTGAAAGTTATGTGGATGAATCCATGATCACAGGCGAACCCATTCCAGTCCTCAAACAGGATGGTTCCCCAGTGGTTGGAGGAACCATTAACCAGAATGGAGTTTTAAAATTCCAGGCTGAAAAGATTGGTAAAGATATGACCCTATCCCAGATAATAAAACTGGTAGAATCTGCCCAAGGGTCTAAACCACCCGTGCAGAGGATAGCTGACCGGGCAGTTACCTATTTCATCCCCACGGTTCTCACCATAGCCATAGTGGCCTTCATAGTTTGGTACCTGCTTTTGGGAAGCACTCTCCTTTTCGGACTCACCGTCCTGATATCTATCCTGGTGGTGGCCTGTCCCTGTGCCTTGGGCCTGGCAACACCCACCGCAGTGACTGTAGGGATTGGGCGTGGCGCTGAACTGGGAATACTGGTTAAAGATGGTGAAGCATTGGAGACATCTGGAAAATTAACCACCATCACTTTTGATAAGACAGGAACCCTTACCAAAGGCAAACCTGAAGTTACCGATATTATAGGAATCACTACTGACGATAGGAGCCTGTTACAGATCGCTGCCAGTGTGGAGAGAAATTCACAGCACCCCCTGGGTGAGGCCATGGTTACTAAAGCCCATGATAATGATATTGAATTATTCGATACAGAAAAATTCGATACTTTCGGAGGAAAAGGAGTTTCAGCAATCCTAAATGATGAAAAGGTTTTAATAGGGAACAGGAAACTCCTTGAAGAAAATACCATCCACATAACAGGTGATGATGAAGAAAAAATCTCTAAAATCGAAGAAGAAGGTAAAACAGTAGTTTTAGTAGCTACTGGTGATGTTTTATCAGGTATCCTTGGAATAGCTGATACTTTAAAAGAAGACACCCCCACGGCCATAAATGAACTTAAAAAGATGGGCCTAAGGGTGGCCATGATAACTGGAGACAACCAAAAGACTGCTGAGGCTATTGCCAAAAAGATTGGTATAGAAAAGGTGTTGGCAGGAGTTTTGCCAGAGGATAAATCCAATGAAGTTAAAAGACTTCAAGATAATGGAGAAATAGTGGCTTTTGTTGGTGATGGGATTAATGATGCTCCTGCACTGGCCCAATCTGATGTGGGGATAGCTATTGGCAGTGGGACAGATGTGGCCATAGAAAGTGGAGAGATCGTACTTATCAAAGACAATTTAGTGGACGCAGCCGCAGGGATACAATTATCTGACAAGGTTATGGGCCGTATTAAACTCAATCTATTCTGGGCATTTGCTTACAATGCCATTCTCATACCAGTGGCTGCTGGACTGTTATACCCCTCATTTGGGATTATATTTCGTCCAGAATATGCTGGTCTGGCCATGGCTTTAAGTTCAGTGACCATTGTAACCCTTTCACTTCTGTTAAAGGGATATATACCCCCTGTTAAGGCTAAATCGAGTTGAATTTTTTAAAAGATTTGACATAGAAGAAGAAAAAATCTAGATTAGATAAACATCATAAAATTATTATAGAAATGATGTGAGGTGAGAAGATGGCTGTAGATCCAATATGTAAAATGGATGTTGACGAGAAAACTGCGAAGTTTAAAAGCGAATACAAGGGTAAGACTTACTATTTCTGTGCTCCAGGATGTAAAAAAGAATTCGATGAAAATCCCGAAAAATACGTCGAATAAAAAATTGAATCATTTGTTTATAAGTTTTAAATGAGGGGGCCCCCTCTATGTGAGGGGTAATCCATTCTATGATATGAAAACTAATATCTGGGTTTGGTAAGAGCATTTGAGAAGTAAACAGATTGATAAAAAATTAATTAATAAACATCTTTTTTCATAACTTCTCTTAAAACACTGGTAGCATAGGAACCCTTGGGAATTGAAAATTCTACTAAAATCCCATCTTCAGTTGCCTCTGCAGACACGTCCCATATTTTGAAGCGTGCGGCGCGGCGTATGCCATGGCTACCAAGTTTAGGCATTGCTGGCACCATGAAATCCTCCAGTTTAAGGTTCTCTTCATCCAGTATTTTTTGTTCCATATTGCCCAATTTTCCACCAGCAAGGGGTACCTTGCTCCCAAAAAGGGGACTAGATGGGTGAGCCTGGAATTCTTTTATCCTCTGATTTATTTCTTCCACGTCAAATTCATGGATAAGGTGTTCTTCATTGTCAATTAAAATGTCACCTTCCACGTACTGATCCATTCCCAATTTAGTACGTTCGCTTACTGCCCTGTTGAACAAGAATGATTGGTAGGCATGGACGAACATCCTGCTTAATGGTTTGGGCAGGCTTCTAAGCGCCAGGATAAATGAGTTTTCATCCAGTTCTCCCTTCTTCCTCTTATCTTTCAGGAGGGCACGGATCATCATTTTCTCATAGCGCATTCCACTGGGCATAGCCTCCAAAGCTTCTTCTAAGTCTCCTTCATCATATAATCTGCGGGCTTCCTGGATATGCTGTGGCTCAGTGTCGTAGGGATGGCCTATGTAACGATCTACCGCTGCTTTCACTCCCCCCTTGATCAGGGCTTTGCCTACCAGATGGGTGTTGGGCCGGTTCTTCCCAAAACGTTGATATCCATAATAATTAGGTACTCCCCTTTCTTTCAGTTGTTCAAGTATTTCTTGGGCCCTTTGGACTGCTAAATCTGGATCTTCTACATCCCTTACCATTAACTGAAATTTGTTTCCCACCAGTTGCCCTATGCGCAGTTTTTTTTGATTAGGGATCACATCCAATATCTTAACATGATGGAGTTTACCCTCCAGTGCCTGCAGTTCTTCAGGGGTTTTATTACTTACACATATCCATTGACGGGTTACCGCTGCCTTATCCTTCATACCAGCAAAGCCCATCTGCTTTCGATTAATGCCAAGCTCCCGGGCAATGTCCAAAACCACATCTAAGGTGTTTCTGCCTTCTTTTTCAATCCATAGCCATGTGTTTGGCCCTTCACCATTGGGTAATTGTATTGGGATTTCTTCCACATAAAAATCTTCGTTAATGGTTCTTATTTCTCCCCCTATCCCTTTTTGAGGAGTTAGATATGCTTCTGCGTTTAACATGATAAATTACCACTCAATTCCACCTTACAGATGGAGCATTATTGTCATTTTCTGTTCATTTTTTTATATACTGTTATGATTGTTATGATGATAACCATATGATAAATAGAGTGATTCAAATCCACATCTTAATGGAATCATAACCAACAAATGAACCACCTAAGACCAGAATTTGAATAAAAAATCATGACCCCTTTTTTAGTTAAGATAAATCTTAAAAATTTTTTTGCGTGGATAATCTGAATCTGAATGTCAATGGATGCTGTTAAATTTTAATTTAATGCTAATGATTTAATACTAATACTGCCCTTCATTTTTTTTGATTATTTTTGATTATCATTATATCTTCCCTAATCGAATGATACAAATATAACAAATTTGGACAGATCTTTCACTCACAGTAGCAATCTATAAATATTAAACCTTGATTAATGTGTAATTAACACACATGGTGGAGATAATGCCTAAACATATTGCATCTGGATTGAAGTACCTGGCGGCGGTTAAGCTCAGAGAAAAGGGCTATTTCCAAAAAGATATTGCTAATAAGCTTGGTATGGATCGATCCACAGTTTCACATTATTTGAATGGCAGAAATCTCTCTTGGAACTCCATTGAAGTCGCAGAATCAATAACTAACTGCTGTAACCGGGATTTCTTACATGTTACCTATTCTTTAACTGGTGATCTTGAGAATACCCAGACTATTGTGGATATTCTGATTGAAGAAGAGTTTAAGGCCAATGTAAAAGACACTTGCATTGGTTGTGGTGTTTGTGTTGATGTGTGCTTAATGAATAATATTTCCATTGTGGATCTGAAATGTCATATAAACAATGCAGGATGTTGCGGATGTTTGGATTGTCAGATAAACTGTCCAACCCATTCTATACAAATTTTAGAAGTACAAATTCCTAATAAATAATTTAATCCAGCTAATTTTTATTTGAAATCTTAAAAATTTGTCTTAAAAATAATTCTGATGCTTACAAGGCTATTGAAATTTATTTGTATACCGATCTTCATCAGGAATATTGTTAATAGTTATCTTTTATCATCAGGAATAAAATATAATATCTTTAAGTAACAAATTATCTATAAAACTGTTTTTAAAAAAGAACTGGTGAATGAAAATGATTTGCCCTAAATGTCGACATGAAAATCCAAATGATGCTGTTATCTGCGAGTTTTGTGGCGAACCCCTAAAGCTTCAAATGCCCTCTGATTCAAAAACCGATAATGAGGGAGGTTTTACGGTTCGAAATTTGAAAATTTTGGGTGTTGGTATTTTGATGCTGTTTATCGTTACTGTTGCCATTCTATGGCCTGGAACTCACAGTTCAATAACTGATAATAATTCTTACCTTTCTGGACATGCATCATGGCAGCAGATCGCTATTTATAATGGGAATTCTGATAATTTGGAGTCTTTCCAGATTGAAGGAAGTAAAATTAAGGTTTATATCACTGCCCAACCTCTGATCCAGGATACCAGTCTAAAGTGTGAAATTTACGGTGCTGGTGGTATTATATCCTCTGATGATCTGGTATGGGAAGGAGATGACACTTCTCTTAAGGCTATGAGTTTGCAATCAAATGTTCAGCCAGGAAGTTACTCAGTGAACATCGATGTTCCTGATACTCCAGCAAATCAGGTGAACTGGACTGTTCAGGTCTTTGATTATTATTAATGCACATTCATTGCAGTATTGTCCCACCTGATTTCTCA
Organism: Methanobacterium sp. PtaB.Bin024; assembly: GCA_002067065.1. Lineage (GTDB taxonomy): Archaea > Methanobacteriota > Methanobacteria > Methanobacteriales > Methanobacteriaceae > Methanobacterium. Next base: position 32,288 of record MVPY01000101.1, on the reverse strand, counting down.
TTTTTTTATTTTATTTCCCATTTTTGTATTCAATCCCTAATAATGGCTTAATTCTTAATAAACATCTTACTTACTAATTTAACATGTTTTTAAACCTTTGAAATGATGTATATAAATGAGTTAAATTTTTATTTTTGTGAAACATGTCTTTGAAAATAATGTTGAGTGAAATAATCAACACACCCTGGTTGGTATAGAATCCAATTTCTTTAATGAGAATCAAATTTCCATCAATTTACTTTCACCGACGATCAACTAAACGTTTAGGTCGACCCCTGATCTTATAAAATTCTAGACCTCGCGGTCCAGTAAAATTGAAGAGGATGTTAAAACTACCATCCTGATATGCTTCAGATAGGGCAATTTTGTACTGAAGGAAAGTTTTTAAAAAGTTCTCCTGAACAAGTTCCCGTGGGCAGTTTTTGACATCATGGCACTCCATACTCACCCTGAGGGTAACCTCTTCCTCATCTCCATAGAGAAATGCCTCATATTCTCCAGTTAAATAGTCCATATTATCTGCCTGAAAAACACCTTTTTCAATATCAACCCTGTTAAATGGTGCACCCATCACCCAGGCTGTTTCTGCCTCTCTTTCTGGATTGAGTATTCGCATATGTGTGCGGCCACAGGAACATTTATCCCGGCTTACCACCACCGTGGTGTCCTCAGTATCATAATTCAAAAGCAACGTGCCTGTTTTGTCACCAGGAGAAAGCAGAGTAGTTAAAACCATCCTTCCACATTCTCCATCCACCATGAAATCCTCCATTTGAGGATTATAAACATCCAAATGCACCATATCTTCTGGTACATGGAGTCCTACTTTCTCATGGCACTCCCCACACATGGTTCCTTCGGTGCTGCCGTAGGTGTTGTAAACCGGCACTCCCCATAATTTCTCCACATAGGCCCTTGATTCTTCAGCAAAACTCTCACCACCAGCAACAAGGCGTTTTATACTGGATTCCTGAGGATTCATACCTTCCTTTTCCATTCTCCTGGCCAGGCGGATGAGTTTAAAAACACTACCCACAATGCCTGTAGGCTGATAATTCTTCATAATACGCACTGGAAACGTACATTTACCCTCAGGAATTATGGTCATTCCCATTTTCTGGGCGGCAAGGGTCATGGTGCTGGCTCCCACATTCATACCATAAGAAGCACACACCACCACTTTATCTCCTGGACCGAAGTTTTGACTGATAAATGACCGGGCATACTTCTCAGCGTATCGATCCCAATCCTCCTCAGTTAAAAAGAATGATTTAGGCGTTCCACTGGTCCCGCTGGTCTCATGAATGGTGTAAACTTCACCCCAATCAATAGATCTGAATTCAAAATCCTCAGTTTCTGGTGGTTGGTGTTCACGGACTGTTTTTCCAGATATAATTGGTAATTCACGCAGATCTTCATGTTCACGGATATCAGCAGGATTTATGTTATTTTTCTGGAACCATTTACTGTAAAAAATAGAATTTTCTGCAGCATAAGCAACTGTATAGCGGATGCGCTCATCCACCACAGCATTCAACTCATCTCTAGGCATGGTTTCCATTTCTTCCTGGAAATAAGCCATTTTAAATCCCCCTCATCAGTTAATAACCAATTAGTAAGTATATAATATGCTTATTATCTTTTAATTAATATTAATTCCCAAACTAATAATGATTACGAATCTTAAATCTGGAAATGGAACCTGAAAAAATAGTTAATAAAAGGATATTCAAAAAGGGATGCCGTGAAAAAAATTATGTAGGGTTTAGGAAGATTAAAACTTTTTTTAACCTGTTATGCTGCTTTTAAATGGATATTTTTTCTTTAAAACATCTTCTTTTAAAACACATGATGTGACAAAATCAAGATGTTCATCTTCCATTCCCAATTCTTGTATCACTAAATGTGTATTTTAGACCACAAACAGCAATAGTTATATAGTGTTAAATCCTTAATATCAGTGAGAGAGAAAGAACCCAAACAGAATAAGAGGTGCATCTCTACCGGCATTTCTCCTAAAAAGTGATTGGAGATTAAATATGGAAAGATTAAAAAATGGGGAACATTCAGAAAGGCAACACTTTAAGAAAAATAAACGAAACTGCGAAAAAGAAAATGAAAGACTGAGAGAATTCTCTTTAGAACTTTTTAAAGAAGGTTACAAGATAGGGTTTAAAAAAGGATACAACGAAGCACTTGAAAAAACTGGAAAGATTTAATCATATTTCTTCTTAAATCTTAACCTATCACTCTAATTTTAACATACCACATATTACTCTTAACGTATCCCCATAATCTCCAGAACTCTGTCAACATTTTCCAAACTATCCAGGACAAAATCAGCCCCTGTTTCCTCCAGACTCTCAGCAGAATACCTGCCAGTGGCAACAGCTATAGTTTGAAGGCCAAATGGTTTGGCCGCTTCCACGTCACGAGGAGTGTCCCCAATTATAAATATTTCATCCCCCCTGAACCCATATTGATTTCGGGCACGTTCGAGGGCTTTTTCCACCAGACAAGGCCTTTTTGGACTATCACTGCCAAATCCACCAAAGGCAAAATAATCATCCAGACCAACCCTGCCCAGTTTAGCATGAGCAATTGGTTCCAGATTACCCGTGGTAAGACCTAACAGAACATTCTCATTTTTCAATTCATCCAGAAGATTATTTACACCAGCCAACACCATAACATTCTCCCGGTGCACATTAACCATGTAATCCTGAACCATGTAATCCAGACAATCCTGGAAATTATCTTCAATTACTTTCTCAGGTGTTTGCCCTAGCTCTAGGACTTCTCTGAGTATCTGAGGGTCTGTTTTACCAGCATAGTTTAAACCACTGATATCCTCTTCCATTCCATAGAACTTACTGACTGCATGTACAAATGCCATGTAATGACATCGAGCCCCTCTTACCAGGGTCCCATCAATGTCAAAAAGTGTTAAAATTCCATTATGAACCATTATATCGCCTTATTATAGAATCAAATATTCATTTAATTAATTTTTTGATGGATGATAATCATCATCAATTTGAGTTTTAATTAAACTAAGATCGTGAAATGAGGTCTTCTGCTGCGTTTTCCGCTATTTCCATCACTTCAACCTCATCCAGGGCTAGAACTTCCCTTTCACGCATTAAAATCTCTCCATTACATATCACCGTGTCCACGTCTGATCCCTCTGCAGAGTAGACCAGGTGAGATACTGGATTCCGATAAGGAGTCAAATGAGGTGTTTTCATGTCCACGAGGATCAGGTCTGCTTTCTTCCCCACCTCAATGCTACCGATCTCTTCTTCCATACCCAGTGCAGTTGCACCATTAATTGTAGCCATTTCCAGCATTTTAGTTGCGGGTAAAACTGTAGGGTCAAGAGTGCGCACTTTCTGAAGTAGACTGGCTGTTTTAATTTCCTGGAAAAGGTCAAGATTATTATTAGATGCAACCCCATCAGTTCCTAACGATACACATACATCATTAGCCAGCAAATCTGAAACTGGAGATATTCCCGAAGCCAATTTCATATTACTAAGAGGATTATGAGATATTTTAACATTATTATTTTTAATCAAAGCTATTTCTGCACCAGACAACCATACAGCATGTGCTGCTATCACATCAGGACCTAAGAATTTAATATGCTCCAAATACTCAAATGGCCTTTTTTTCTGATCATTTAAACTGTCCTCAACTTCTTTTTCAGTTTCCGAAACATGTATGTGAATTTTAAGTCCGTTTTCATCAGCTTTTTTGCGAACCCAGTTTAAAAGTTCAGTGGAACAGGTGTAAGGTGTGTGAGGTCCCAGTGCAACTTTAATCCTGCCATCGGCTGTGTTATGACATTTATCTATGATACGCAGGGTTTCTTTGTATTCCCCCTTCCTTTTTTCCTCGTCACCAAAATCGATCATCCCATGACAGAGGAGTGCTCTGATTCCAGACTCGTCAATGGCCCGGGCTACTTCATCCATGAAAAAGTACATGTCATTGCAGGTGGTTGTTCCTGATTTGATCATCTCCAGTGCAGCCAGAATGGCACCTGCATAACAGTGCTCCCCCTCAAGGTGTGCTTCCCTTGGAAATATATGTTCATTTAACCAAGTATCAAGAGGCAGATCATCAGCCAGTCCCCTTAAAAGAGTCATGGAAAGATGAGTGTGAGTGTTGACCAGTCCAGGAATTAAAATCTTCCCTTCCGCATCAATAACTTCATCTATACCCCAAAAACGGATTTTATTGTTTATATCAATGATTTTACCGTCTTCTATGAGCACTGACCCTTTCCGAAGTCCATTGGCTAGAATGGTAGTGTTTTTTATGAGAATAGTCTTGGTTTCCATGGGACCACCTATCTATTTTAAGATTGAGGAAAATAACATAAATATCTACGGCATCATAGTTCCATTGTAATACTAGTTCGTCTGGTTACCATCATTTTTTCAAGATAATGTTTGATGCAAGTAGATTTATATACACCTATTAAAGTTTTTAACTTAACAATGTTCTAGTCTAGGAGGATTTTTTAAATGGAAATAAAAATAGCCCTTCCATCCAAGGGAAGGATCAGCGACCCTGCAGTAAAATTATTATCCAAAGCAGGGATTGGATTGAAGGATACTGTTAATCGCAGGCTCTTTTCAGCAACTTTCGACCAGCAGATTAATGTTATGTTCACCCGGGCTGCTGACATTCCTGAATTCGTTGCTGATGGTGCCGCAGACCTGGGAATGACTGGTCTGGATTTAATCGAAGAAAAAGAAGTCCATGTAAAGATATTAGAAGATCTGGACTTCGGAAAATCCAAACTAGTACTGGCTGCCCCTGAAGACTCCGATATCAATCAACTTTCAGATATTAAGGAAGGTTCGATTGTGGCCACTGAATTCCCCCACCTCACAGAAAAATACCTCAAAAACAATGGAATACCAGTCAAAATAGTCGAACTCAGCGGTTCAACTGAAATAGCCCCGTTTATTGGAGTATCAGACCTTATATCTGATCTCACCAGCACAGGCACGACTTTGAAGATGAATCATCTGAAGATAATAGAAACCATCCTGGAAAGTTCTGTGCATCTTATAGCCAATCCTGAAAGTTACCAGAAGAAGAAAGATAAAATTGAGGAAATCAGAACCGGAATACGTGGTGTTCTGGATGCTGAGGGGAAAAAACTGGTGATGATGAATGTGGATGAGGAAGTCCTAAACGAAGTTAAACATGCCATGCCAGGGATGAGTGGTCCCACTGTATCGCAAGTCCTCTCTGATAATGGGGTGGTGGCAGTTCACGCTGTGGTGGATGAACATGAAGTATTCCAGGTGGTAAATCGTCTGAAAAAGATTGGTGCCAGGGATATTCTGGTGGTTCCCATTGAAAGAATCATTTAATTCCCCACCCCAATGTGATAAATGTGATTGTAGGAACATAAATGTGATATTGGGATTCCATGAAACTTGTAAGATTTAAAAAGGATGGACAGGAAAAAAACGGTGCGATTATCAATGGAGGAATGGTTGAAATAGAACATCCCCTCCTTGAAGCATCCCAATCACACCCTGATCATCTTGAAAGGAAGGATTTTTACTTGTTAAATGAGGTTAAGATTCTTCCACCAGTTCAGCCCAGTAAAATTGTCTGTGTAGGTTTGAATTATCGTGACCATGCTGAAGAGTTGAACATGACCCCTCCTGATGAACCTATCCTGTTTTTAAAACCACCGACCACTGTTATAGGCCATGAGGATGACATCATATATCCATCTCAATCCCATCAGGTGGATTATGAAGCAGAACTGGCGGTGGTGATTGGTCGTGACGCCCATTTTGTTAGTGAGGATGATGCTCTGGATTACGTTGCAGGTTATACTGTCCTTAACGATGTTACTGCCCGAGATTTACAACAAAAAGATGGTCAGTGGACTCGTGCTAAGAGTTTTAATACTTTCTGTCCCATTGGCCCATGGATGGAAACTGAACTTGATCCCTCTAATCAAAAAATAAGCATGAAGGTTAATGGTGAAGTTAAACAGGATTCCAACACCAAAAATATGATATTTACCCCAGAAGAATTGATAAGCTTCATATCAGAGATTATGACCCTTCAACCCGGTGATGTGATTGCCACTGGAACCCCACCAGGAGTGGGACCCCTACAGGTCGGTGATGTGGCAGAAGTTAGTGTGGAAGGAATTGGAACTCTTAAAAATCGTGTAATGGAAATGTAATACAATCAAAAGATATTAACTATGCCTGCCACGTAATCATCTTTTTTAAAATAAATTCACCACTTAATCACTCTTTTTAAGATAATTTCCTTCAAATCCTCAATATCATTCCTTTTAAAAGGAAAATGATCCCCTATTTAACTCTTATTGTAAAAAGGGAGAATGACCCCTATATTCAACCCTTATATTTTAATGTTGAATTTTATTCAATGTACAGTGCTGGTTTGTAGGGTAATGCGTTTTTGGCTTTGTTCTTGGGGTCATAGGTTGGTTCCTGGTATATTATCACCTGGGCACCGGTTTCTCTGGCAATGTAGTCCAGTGCCTCTTCCAGGAGGTGTTTTTCATCCACATATCCTACGTAGTTTATACGGGTCATTTCTCGGGCTATTTTCTGGGCGAATCCTGCCAGTTCCTTCTTATCATCATGGATGTTGGCCTTAATGGATCTTCCCATGATCTGACCAATATCTGGTTTTCCAACTTCATGGGCAATTTCAAAAACCTTCCATTTCCAGTCAGGAGCCAAGTAAACATGGATTTTTTCAGGGCTGGTTTTGGTGATCTTCTTAATCTCCCTGACATCATCCACCAGTCCCTGGATGATTTCTTCACCCTTGTGCACCTTTTCATCAATTAAACTCTCATCTACTTCTGGCCATGGTGCTTGTGATGCGAATCCCTGACCTCCGTGTCTTTCCCACAGTTCTTCACAGGCATGTGGGGTGAATGGGGCCATTAAACGGATCCATATTCCGAGGATGTAGGCTAGTACTTGGATTATTTCTTCTTGACCATCCCCTTCTTTGAGTTCATGGTCCACCCTGTGCAGGTAATGGTCTATGTCCTTTTTAAACAGGAATAATGCTTCCTGTAGTGCTTTTCTGGTCTGGAATCCTTCCAGTGCCTGGGTGGCATCGCGGACCCTCTGGTTAACCTGGCTGATCATCCAGGCGTTAATGGATTTATCAGCATCTGGGGCCTGGATGTAGTCACTTAACTGTATCTGTGAACCATGTAGTTCATCCACCATGGCAGCGAATCCTATGAACCATTCTAGGCGTTTTTTGGTTCCGATAACCTCTTTTTCCCTCCAGTCGAAGTCCTGCCATGGTTCAGCTGAGGACATGAGGAACAGGCGTACCACATCGGCTCCGTGGATTTTTATGGCATCTTCAAGGAGGATGATGTTTCCCTTGGAAGAGGACATTTTATTACCTTCCAAGAGGCCCATTCCAAAGACTACCACTCCCTGGGGCCATTTTTCCTCAGGGAATATTGCAGCGTGATGGAACAGGTGGAATGAGAGGTGGTTTCCCACCAGGTCCTTGGCTGATAACCTCCAGTCTAAGGGGTACCAGTAGTTGAATTCTTCTTTTATGGCAGTTGGAATGTTTTTATCGGTTTCTTTATCCAGGAAGACGTGGTCAAAGAATTCTTCATCCATTTTTTCAGGATCCATCTTCTTCAGGTGGGGTGCGATGGTGTAATAGCTCATATAAATAGTTGAATCACTTAAAGGCTCTATTAACCATTGTGGATCCCATGGTAGGGGTGTTCCCAGTCCGATCCTACGGGCGCAGGCCCAGTCATGTAACCAGTTAAGATAGTATTCGAAGTTGGATCTTATTTCTCCTGGCACGGTGTTCATACTGGCCAGGCAGTTGAGAGTGGTCTGGGTCCATTCTTCATCGGAGTATTTGAGGAACCACTGGTTGTCCAGGATTTTAACCACACATTTGGTGCCGCAGCGGCAGATAACAGGTTTTTCTGCGAATTCATACATTATATCCCCTTTACCCACTTCCAGGAGGTGTTCTTTAATGGCATCCCTGGCCTGTGGTACCTTGAAGCCAGCGTAATCTGTAACATGCTCTTTGATGACTCCTTTTGCATGTTCCAGCTTGTACATTTCATTGGTGGCTTCCTTGAGTTTGGGGTCGTTCTGGTTTTTAACACCCATCTGTTCTATCATCTCCACTGCAGGGTGTTCTCCGAATCCTTTGAGGCCTATAAGGCCGATGGGCTGGATTTTTTCAACTTCTTCCTGTATCCCATATTCTTCCAGAGTTTCAGTGTCATTTTTAAGGTCTTGGAGAGCTATATAATCAGCAGGGGCGTGTGCAGGTACAGAGTATACCACCCCAGTAGCATAATCAGGGTCTACAAATGAAGCAGGTAAAATAATGTGTTTTTCTCCTGTTACAGGGTTTTCCACATACTGTCCAATGAGACAGGGAGCATCAACATCTCCCACCAGTTCCAAGTTGTTTTTCTGGTTTAACAGATTTTCATAGGCTTTTTGGCTGATGATCCATTCCTCGTCATCCATTTTAACCTTAACATATTCTTCATCAGGGTTTAACCAGATGTTAGTAGCTCCGAACAGAGTTTCTGGCCTGAATGTGGCGGCTACCAGATATATTCCATTTATTGGAAATTTAATCAGAGTTAATTCGTTTATTGCTACTCCTTCTCCTTCCAGGAGGTCGTGGTCTCCTACTGGATTCTCATCATCTGGACAGTACTTAACCGGGTGGGATCCTCGGCGCACCAATCCTTTTTCATTGAGTTTGGCGAATTGCCAGGTAATAAATTTCTGGTAAGTAGGATCTATAGTGGTGAATTCACGTCTCCAATCAATAGAATAACCTAAATGAGTCATTACTTGGCGGTATTCTTCACTGAAATATTTTACAATGTAATGAGGGTCTGTGAACTTTTCAAGTTCACTTAATGGTACTTTGTGAACATTTTGATAGATGTCAAGTGTCCAGGGATCCTGTCTTTTAATACGTTTGGCTATGCCTATTACTGGTGCCCCGGTTACATGCCATCCCATGGGGAATAGTACATTGTATCCTTGCATTCTCTTAAAACGGGCGTAAACATCAGGTACTGTGTATGTACGGCCATGGCCCACATGCATTGCCCCGCTTGGGTAGGGATAGGCCACTGTCAGGAAAACCTTTTCTCGGTTATCAGGATTAGATTGAAATAATTTTGCATCTTTCCATTTTTTCTGCCATTTATCCTCTATTTTATTGTCTGTCACTGCATCACCGCCATTATTATCTTTGATTTGGTAAAATTAGATTATCATTAATTTTTTAACTAAAAATTTAACAATCATTACCTAGATTAGTTGTTGGTTATTTTTAGTGCCTTTTCCAGCCAATCCAAGTAGTCTTTTGATCCCTTTTTAATCTGGATTTCCAGTACACAGGGAGTTTGGTAACTGTGAATTTCTCTCACCCTGTCCATAACTTTATCTACATGTTTTGAACTGGTCTTCAACAGGAGGATGGATTCAACATCTTCCTCCAGATCTCCCTCCCACCAGTAAATAGATTCCATGACAGGGATTATATTAGCACAGGCTACAATTTTTTCCTTTAAAAGAATTTTCGCTATTTTTTTAGCTTCTTCAACTCCAGAAGCAGTTACATAAATCATTGAATACATGCAAAGCTCCCCATGTGCCATTAATAAACCCATGTGTCATTGATACTTTAAATTGTGGGTGCTTCAATTCTGTAAGGTTATGTTGCCAGAGCTACCTAACTATTGGTGGCATTGGTGGCATTTTTAGTTTGTGTTCAGCTGCCATCATCATTAGTTTAACATTCACCACTTCATCCAGACTTATTTTGAGTTTTTGAGCAGTTGAATCTTTTTCCATTCCTTTTTCAGTCATGAGATACAATATCTCATCTAAAAGTTCATATTTTATTCCCAGATCATCCTCATCAGTCTGTCCTGGCCATAATCCTGCTGTGGGATCTTTATTTTGAATGTTATCCGGGATTTCAAGATGTTTTGCTAACCTTCTTACATCAGTTTTGTACAATCCTCCAATAGGGAGGATATCCACCCCACCATCACCGTATTTGGTGAAATAACCCACTAAAAGTTCAGTTCTGTTACCTGTGCCTGCCACCAATCTGTTTAATGCGTTAGCATGGTAATAGAGGATTAACATCCTCATACGGGCCTTGAGATTTGCGTCGGCTATTTTATAGTTCTCATCATCCACAGAACGACTGCACTCTCTCTGGACCGGTTCGATGAGGGGATCAACTGGTATGATTTTGTGTTTTATGCCCAGTTCCTCTGCCAGGTTTACAGCATCATTGATGTCCTCTTTATTTGTGCTCTGGCTGGGCAATACCAGGCCCAAAATTTTATCTTTATTCACAACTTCTGTACAGAGTTTAGCTGTGACCGATGAATCCAATCCCCCACTAAGACCCACTACCAGTCCCTGGGCATTTGATTCTATTAATGAATTTTCAATGAAAGTAGATATCTCAATTGCCACTCTAGAAACGTCTAAAACCGGTAAAATTCCGTTATCATAACTCATATCATCACCATTTATTTATCGAACTTAAGAAATGGCCCTAATTTTATTATAATATATTAATGGACCATTGGAATGTTTGCCTACCCTAATAGCCATATTTAACCCTTAATAGCCAATCTTCCTTATATAAAGAGATTTGCCATGTTTTCATTAGATTATATTTATGTCCTTATTTAATATGGATTTGCACAATTTTTATATGTCCACAGAATTTAAGTAAGATAATCCCATAGAAACTATTTAACTCAGAAAGATTAAGGCTTATTTTAGGCTTATTAGATCTAGACGAATTAATGGAGGCATAAATAATGGCATTTAAAGACCTTTTCAAGTTTAAAAAAGGAAAAACAACATTTGTATTTATTGGAGGAAAAGGCGGAGTGGGTAAAACCACTGTTTCAGCTGCAACTGCCCTGTGGTTAGCTGAAGAAGGGAAAAAAACCCTGGTGATCTCAACAGACCCTGCTCACTCCCTTTCTGACTCTTTAGAAAAGAACCTTGGACACGATCCCACCCCTATCGGTGCAAACCTGTGGGCTGCAGAAATCGATCCTGAAATAGCCATGAAGGATTATCAGGCAAAGATGAAAGAACAACAAGCCCTTAACCCTGGTATGGACATGGGTATGATGGAAGATCAGATGGAAATGGCCACCATGTCCCCTGGAATAGACGAAGCTGCGGCTTTTGACAAATTCCTCCAGTATATGACCACTGATGAGTATGATATTGTAGTTTTCGACACTGCACCAACCGGACACACTCTACGACTTTTATCCTTCCCTGAAATGATGGACAGTTGGGTGGGAAAGATGATCAAAGTACGAAGACAGATCGGAAGCATGGCCAAGGCCTTCAAAAACATCATGCCCTTCATGGGAGATGAAGAAGAAGAGGATAAAGCTTTGGAGGATATGGAAGCCACCAAAAAACAGATCCGAGCTGCCAGGGAAGTTATGGCAGACCCGGAAAGAACATCCTTTAAAATGGTGGTTATCCCTGAGGAAATGTCCATCTATGAATCCGAAAGAGCGATGGAAGCTTTAAAAAAGAACAACATGTACACTGATGCAGTCATCGTTAACCAGATCCAGCCTGAAGAAGCTGACTGTGATTTCTGCCGTGCACGACGCCAAATACAGCAAAAAAGGATGGAAAGCATCCACCAGAAATTCGGGAACCAGTTAGTGGCGGAAATACCTTTATTCCGTGAAGAAATCAAGGGAACCGATAAACTGAAAGAAGTTGGTAAAATCCTCTATGGGGAGCCTGAAGCAGGGGCTTCCTAAATAAATTCTTCCATAATTTTTTATTTTTCCAATACTTTAACTCAATTAATTTTAGATTATTATTTTGGGACCCTATAAAAATTAGTAAAATAAAAAATATTAGACTTGTTTAAAAAGAAAAAAATAAAGAAATTATTTTCTTTTTTTTGGTTATCCTTAGTTAAGATGTTGCTACTGTGAATGTGGATGTGTAAATGTTTGCGTTGCGGTTGCCGTTTATGTCTTGGAGTGCGTTTCTAGGTATCACTATTTCAAAGGTTGTTCCTGGTGTCCAGTTGCCCGTGATGAATAGTTGGTTTCCAACTATGCTTTTACTGAGTGTATACCCCTGTCCAGTTGCAGCATTACGCACAGTTATAGCGTTATAGTTGGTTCCTGCCTGAATATCCTCACTGAATGTGATAACTATCTGTTTATCTCGTGCTACGTCGGTGGCTCCACTGTCTGGGTCGAAGCTTGTTACTAAAGGTCCTTCACTTGCTGTGAATGTGGATGTGTATGTTTCTGTATTGGGGTTGCCGCTTAGGTCTTGGAGTGCATTTTTGGGTATTACTATTTCAAAGGTTGTTCCTGGTGTCCATCTCCCGGTGATGGTTAGTTTGTTTTCGTTGATAGTCTTGGTTATGGAGTATCCTTGTCCACTTAATGTTCGCACAGTTATGCCCTGGTAGTTGGTTCCTGCCTGAATATCCTCACTGAAGGTAATTACTATCTGTTTGTTTTGATCTACATCGGTGGTTCCATAAGTGGGATCAAAACTCACTAATGAGAGTGCAGTACCAGCAGTGAAGGTGGACACGTTCATGTTCGCGTTACCATTACCATCCATGTCCCTTACCGCGTTTCTGGGTATCACTATCTCAAAGGTTGTACCACGGGTCCATCTACCTGTGATAAATAGTTGGTTTCCCACGATGTTTTTGGTTATTCCGTATCCTTTTCCACTGAGGGTGCGTACGGTTATACCCTGGTAGTTGGTTCCTGCCTGAATGTCTTCATTAAAGGTAACTACTATCTGTTTGTTTGGATCTACATTAGTAGATCCATTGGATGGATCAAAGCTTTCCACCAAAGGTCCTTCACTGGCAGTGAAGGTAGAAGTGTAAGTAGCTGCGATTTGGTTGCCACTTAAGTCTTGTATCGAATTTTTTGGTATTACTATTTCAAAGGTTGTTCCAGGTGTCCATCTTCCAGTGATAATTAATTGGTCATCCACAATGTTTTTGGTTATAGAGTATCCTTGTCCACTTAAAGTGCGTACAGTTATACCCTGGTAGTTGGTTCCTGCCTGAATGTCCTCACTGAATGTGACTGTTATCTCTTGATCCTGGTTTACATCGGTTGCACCATCAACAGGAATGATGTCTATAACACTCAGATGACCAACATCCACTAATGTTTCAATACTTGCACCATCTACATACGCAGAAACATGAGCATGACCAGCTACAGATCCTCCATCTAACTGAGAAGTAGCTATTCCATCACTGAAATCATCATCTGCAATGCTCCCTAAGTTGGTTGCAAAGTGTGCGGGTCCATTATATGGCACCACACCACTTACTGGATCACCATGATTATCGTGTAACAGGTCGGCAGTTATGTTTGAACTTCCGTCAGTTGGTATTGAACTTGGATCAGCGCTGATGGTCAGTACTATCCAGGGGTCCGTGTCCACTGCACTAATAGCTGCTGCATTTGTACCACCAATTAGTCCTGGAACATCTTTTGGGTTAGTGTTTGTTCCCCACCAGTTGTTTTCAGCATTCACAGATCCGCCCTGGGTGTTATTGAAGTAGATTCCTGAACCTTGAGTTGCGGTGTTTTCAATTATTCTGCAGAAGTTTATTGTTGCATTACCCCAGATACCAATAGCACCACCCATATTTGCATTATTTCCAGAAAAATCACTGGTGTTTACTATCAATTGTCCATTATAACTTTGAATAGCACCACCACGTTTCGTGCTTGCAGTTGCATTGTTACCATTAAAAGTACTAGTATTTACGATTAATAAAGCTTCATGATTTGCTATAGCACCGCCACCACCGTTTAGTGCAATGTTATCGGTGAAAGTACAGTTATTTATGGTTCCCTGACCGTATTGATTGTGTATTGATCCCCCTGCACTTGCACAATTATTAGTAAATGTAGAGTTTGTAGATGTTAAAATACCATAATAATTCTCGATAGCCCCCCCATAAGTATTTGCATTGTTACTGGTGAAAGTACAGTTTGTTAACGTTAAATTACCTAAATTGGCATTATAATTTCCTAAATTGTAAATAGCACCACCGTTAAGTGCTACATTATTGGTAAAATTGCTGTTAACAATAGTTGATGTACCATTATAGTTCCTGATAGCACCGCCACCAAACGTAGCACTGGTTGCACTGTTACCAGTGAAAATACAGCTTGTTGCATTTAAAACAGCACCATCATAATTACTGTTGATTGCACCACCCATAACTGCACTGTTACCTACAAAAGTGCTGGTGTTGACTATTGAAGTACCATAATGATTATTTATGGCGCCCCCATTATTGTTTGAAGTGTTATTTGTGAAAGTACTGTTATTTACAGTTAATGTGCCATAAGCGTTGTTCATGGCACCTCCACTTCCAGTGCCTCCAGTTGCATGGTTATCTGTGGAAGTACAGTTAGTTGCTGTTAACGTACCATGATCATTATGAATTGCACCCCCACCTAATGCCGTGTTACTTGTAAAAGAGCAGTTATTAAGAGTTGAAGTGCCATAATAATTTGTTATTGCGCCACCTGAGGTATTTTTAGCGGTGTTATTAGTAAAAGTGCTGTTATCCACAGCAAAAGTACCATATGCAATATTAACCGCACCACCATTTCCCCCAGTTGCACTATTATTAGTTAAAATACAGTTAGTTACAGTTAATCCACTGTTATAACTGTTTAATGCCCCTCCACCTTTTGCAATATTACCTGTAAAAGTGCAGTTATTCAAATTTAATGAGATACCATAATGATTGTTGATAGCAGCACCATAAGAGAACCTGGCATTGTTATTGGTGAAAGTGCTGTTATTTATGGTTAATGTACCGTATGCATTATTTACAGCTCCACCACTGGCCGTGCTGGATGTTGCATTGTTACCTATGAATGTACAGTTAGTTACAGTCATGGTACTGTGATCATTATTTATAGCCCCACCTGCAACTGCAGCGTTGTTGGTGAATATGCAGTTATTAACTGTCACCAAGACACCATAATAATTATTCAGAGCTCCACTATTATTTGAGATGTTATTTGTGAATGTACAGTCATTTACAGTCAATGTACCATGGTCAACATTTAAAGCACCACTTCCTGTTCCTCCGGTTACAGTGTTGGCGGTGAAGGTACAGTTAGTTACAGTTAAGGTACCCAAATCATGGATTGCGCTAGCATATTGCGCATTTCCATTTCTAAGTGTTAAATTCTGAATTGTAACTGTGCATCCACTGTTTATGGTGAATATTCTTCCACTATTTTCAGCATTGATTATAGTGCCCTCCTGGCTTTCACCAAATATAGAAATACTTCTTCCAATGGTTATGGCTTTGTTACCGGTCCCTGAATAAATTCCATTTGCAATATGAATTCTACCATTGGTATTAACAGCATTATAACCGGTCTGTATAGTTTTATATGGATGTTCTTGGCTTCCATCTCCTGTGGTGTCGCTGCCTGTTGTTGCAACATAAATATCGTTTCGACTCGGTAGATTAATTGTAATAGTTGTGCTTACTGTTTGTGTATCAACTTTTGCTGAAACTGTTACAGAACCCGAAGTATAACTTGCTGTAAAGGTTGAATTAGCCTTTCCATTGCTTATAGGGCCTGTTACAGGGTTAAAAGTACCTCTACCAGTTGGACTAACACTGAAGGTCGCATCAAAACCTTTTACATTATGCACAAATCCTCCTGTAGGCTGCTTGTTTTCAGAATTCCAAGTTAAATCTGCAACCACACTTGAAGTACCGTAAGTAGTTATTGTGGTCGGAGTAGCGCTTATTTTGAGCACTAACCAAGGATTGTAATCGACAGCACCATAAATTTTACCTGATGGACTGCTATTAGAACCCCACCAATTATTTTCCGCATTAACAGATCCAGAATAACAGTAAAAAGTGCTTCCGAGTTGGGGTGCATTGTTCCCCACAAATCTGCAGAAATGTACGGTAGAATCTCCTGTACTAATAGCACCTCCATTTCTACCTGCCCTGTTATTTAGAAAAGTACAGGAGTTTATTGTTGAAGTACCAGCGCCTAAAGCACCACCATCAATACTTGCTGTGTTGTTTATGAAAGTACATCCGCTAACATTTACTGTACTGCCACCAACAGCACCACTATGGCCATTAGTAACCGTGTTGTTCGTAAATGTACTATTTATTACATGCATGACACCGCCAGAATTATCAATTGCACCACTATATAAAGTTCCAGTATTGAAGCTAAATTGACAGTTTGTTACAGTTAAATTACCAAGACGGTTAGAGATTGCACCTCCACGATCACTTGCTGCATTATGTGTGAAATTACTGTTTGTAACAATTGAATTACCATAGTTCCTAATAGCGCCCCCACTAGTTGCAGAGTTATTTACGAAATTACAATCAGTTACAGTTAAATTACCACTATTGTAGATCGTGCCGCCCTCATCCGCAATACTTCCATTTATAAGTGTTAAATTCTGAATTGTAACATTCACCCCAGAATTAATAAGGAAAATTCTTCCACTGTTTTGTGCATCGATTACAGTCCCAGACAAGCTTTCACCAAGTATGGAAAGATTCCTACTGATAGTTATATTCTTATTTAAAGTTCCCGTGTAAGTTCCATTGGCAATATGGAGCATTCCATTGGAATATGTGTTTAGAACTCCTTTGCTAATGGTTAAGAATGGATTTTCTTGACTTCCGTCATTATCATCATTTCCAGATGGTGAAACATAAACATCGTCCCTGCCAAGGATGTTTATTCCTGTTTGCACAGTCTGATTGTCAAATGTGTCATTTACCATAGATAATCCGAAAGTTAAACCCGTGAAAACTGTGGTTGCCTGGTTTGTACTATTAAAAGTAGTATTAGTGATTGTTAAGTTCCCAAGAGAATCATTTCCAAACTGTAAAGGAATTCCACTTGTAGGTACAAGTCCTAAACTGCTTGTATCCTCACCGAAGTTATTATAAGTTAAATCTGCGGTTACTGTTGACGTGCCACCAACAGTAACCGTGGAGGGTGTAGCATTTATGGTAAGCACTATCCAGGGACTGTAATCTACAGAACCATAAACTTTACTTGATGGACTGTTATTAGAAGCCCACCAATTGTTTTCAGCATTAACAGATCCAGAATAACAATGAATTACACTGCCTTGAGAAGCAGTATTTCCAACAAATCTAGTGAAATGCACAGTTGTAGTACCGCCATCATGCCATATGGCACTGCCATAAGTTGCAGTGTTGTTAATTATCGTGCTGTTTGTTATTATTGTAATGCTTAAATAATTCTCTATTGCTCCACCAAGATTAGTTGCTTTATTATTATTGAAAATGCAATTGTTTATAATCAATGGGTTATTTTGATAGCAATTGAGGATTGCTCCCCCATGATCTGCACTGTTACTTATGAAAGTACAATTTACCACATTCAAAGGAGCACCATTAGTATTTATAGCACCACCACTCGAAGTTGCATTGTTTCCTGTGAATGTACAGTTGTTAACAGTAATCTGAGTGGTGAAGTAGTTGTTAAGAGCTCCACCAGCTCCATTAGTTGCAGTGTTATTAGTGAAAACACAATTAATCACAGTAAAGTCCATACCACCCGAATTAGAGATCGCACCACCAAAATTTGCAGTGTTATTGGTAAAAATACAATTATTGAGATCCAAAGTGCCTCCTTTCTTGTAGATTGCACCACCACCATAAGTAATTACATTGTTATCAGAAAATACACTATTTTCAATGGTTAAAATAGCATTTAAATCATTATAAATTGCACCACCCCAATTAGTTGCAGTGTTATTGCTAAACATGCCATTAGTTACAGTTAAATTACCATTATTGTAAATAGCACCACCATAAATAGTTGAATTCCCATTTACAAAGGTTATATTTACAATAGTTACATTTATCCCACTATCTATAAGGAAAATTGTTCCAATATTTTCTGCATCAATTATAGTACCGGGCTGAATTTCTCCAAATATGGAAAGATTCCTGCTGATCGTGATATTCTTATTCAGAGTTCCAGTGTAAGTTCCATTAGCAATGTAAAGCTTACCATCTGAGTATGTGTTATTAACACCTTTAAAGATAGTTAAAAACGGATTAACTGGGCTTCCATCACCATCATCATCGTTACCTGTTGGTGAAACATACACCTCATCCCTACCAAGGATCGTTATTCCTGTTTGCACAGTCTGATTGTCAAACGTAACATTAACTGTTGATAATCCGAAAGCCAAACCAGTGAAAACAGTATTTGCCTGGTTAGTACTGTTAAAAGTAGTACTTGTAATTGTTAAACTTCCGCGGAAGTCGTTTCCAAACTGTAGATGAATTCCACTTGTAGGGACAAGTCCTAAACTACTTGTATCCTCACCTAAACTATTATGGATTAAATCTGAGGTTACTGTTGACGTACCACCAACACTAACCGTGGAGGGTGTAACATTTATGGTAAGTACTATCCATGGACCGTAATCCACATTACCATACACTTCTCCTGATGGACTGCTATTAGAGCCCCACCAGTTATTTTCAGCGTTAACAGACCCAGAATAACATAAAATAGTGCTACCCTGACCGGGTGCAGTGTTATTAACGAATCTGCAGAAATTGATGTTTGCAGTGCCAGTAGTGATAACACCACCATTTCGGTATGCGTGATTATTTATGAAGGTACTGCAGGTTATGGTCGAAGTACCAGCACCAATAGCCCCTCCATCATAGTTTGATGCTGTGTTGTTAATGAAAGTACTGCCATTAACAGTTAAAGTACTGCCACTGATGGCCCCACCACTCATATGGGTGGCTGTGTTGTTGGTGAATGTGCTATTGTTTACTGTTAATGTGCCACCGTCGTTGTTAATAGCACCACCATACTGATCTGCAGTATTGTAGGTGAAATTGCTATCATTTACACTCAGAGTACCTTGATAGTTATTAATAGCACCCCCACTACCAGAGATTGCACTGTTACCATTGAAAGTACTGCCATTAATGGTGACAGATGAATAGTGGCCAGCTATAGCTCCTGAACTTTCATGTGCCCAGTTATTTAAGAAGTTACAGTTATTTACAGTTAAAATCCCATGATCAGCCATTATGGCCCCGCCACCAGCATTGGTTAAAAGAGATTGAGTGTTATTTGTGAAACTACAGTTATTTAAAGTTAAATTACCGTAATTATAGATAGCACCACCAGAATCTGTTGCATTTCCATTTTTAAAGGTTAAATTCTGAATTGTAACATTAATTCCGCTGTTTATAAGGAAAATTCTTCCACTATTTTGTGCATCAATTATAGTGCCCGTCTGACTTTCTCCAAATATGGAAAGATTCCTGTTGATAGTTATATTATTATTTAGGATTCCAAGGTAAGTTCCATTAGCAATGTAAAGCTTACCATCAGCGTATGTGTTATTAACACCTTTAAGGATAGTTAAAAAAGGATTAGTTGGGCTTCCATCACCAGTATCATCGTTTCCTGTTGGTGAAACATACACTTCATCTCTACCAAGAATTGTTATTCCTGTTTGCACAGTCTGATTATCAAACGTGGCATTAACTGTTGATAATCCGAAAGCCAAACCAGTGAAACCAGTAGTTACCTGATTAGTACTGTTAAAAGTAGTATCATTAATTGTTAAACTTCCGCGGAAGTCATTTCCAAACTGTAAAGGAATTCCACCCGTAGGAACAAGTCCTAAACTACTTGTATCCTCACCTAAACTATTATGGATTAAATCTGCGGTTACTGTCGACGTGCCACCAACAGTACCCATGGAGGGTGCAGAGTTTATGGTAAGCATTATCCATGGATTAACATTCACAGAATCATCCGAACCTCCTACAATAAGACCCGGAATGGTTTTAGGATTGCTATTTGTTCCCCACCAGTTATTAGTTGCATCAATAGTTCCAGTGTAATAAAAAAAATCAAGATAAATTGTAGTCCCAATATCATGATATGCGTTATTATTAAAGAATCTGCAGAAATGCACATTTAACATGTTGCGTGCATGGTAGAGGGCTCCTCCACGGCCATTAGTTGCTGCGTTATCAGTGAAAATACTGCCAGTTATATCCATATTACCAATATTATACAAGGTGGCGATGGCCCCACCACCTGCATTGGCACTATTACCCGTGAAAGTACAATTAGTTACCGTCAAATTATTGGCATAATAGTGAAGGATAGCACCGCCATAGTCTATTGCAGTGTTTCCAGTGAATATACAGTTTGTAACAATTAAATTACCTGCACTGTGATATATTGCGCCTCCACCGACTTCACTACCCCCACCAATGGAATAGTTATTGGTAAAACTGCTGTCACTTATATTTTGAGTAGTGGAAGAATAATCGGTTGTTCCAATAGCACCACCCCAATAGCCGCTGTTATTTGTAAAATTGCAGTTATTCATGTTAAAATTGCCAAAGTCATTACAAATAGCACCACCCATGCCAATATATGTTACACTGTTATTTATGAAAGTGCAACCATTGACAGTTAAAATACCGTACCAATTGTAAATAGCACCACCTTTAACTGTTGCATTGTTACCGGAGAATGTAACATTATTAACAGTTAAAGTACCTGAATTGTAAATAGCACCTCCTTGTGCAGAAGATCCAGAAATAAGGCCATTCATTATGGTAACTTCTTGGATAATAACTGTTACTCCACTATTTACGGTGAATAACCTACCTAAATACTGTGCATCGATGATGGTTTTTTCACTGCTTTCACCCTGAATTATCATGTTTTTATCCAAGGTTATATCACGATTATCAGGGCCGTTATATATTCCATTAGCCAAGTTCACAGTTCCGTCTGTAACTACAGTGCCTGTAGCGTTTTTAATACTCAATTTAGGTCCACTGGTACCGTTCCATGTTGGGTTTTGACCATCCCAAGAGTCGTTTCCAGTATTATTGTTAACATATATCCTTGAAGAGTCAGCTGAAACTGTCCCTACAGTATAACAAAAAATTGCAGTTAAACTCAATAAAACTATCAAAATAGCAAATAAACGATTATTATTTATTAACCCTGCTGATGAATATTTTTTAACACCATTTATGCTTCCGAAAACCAATTAAACGCCCTCCCCACTGTGATAAAAGCCATTTATTCAAATAGGAGATTTATCCAACAATAACAACACAAGATGCACTCCGATTTCCTATGTATTCACCTTCTCCGCGTATTTGGTTGTTATAATCTAGATAAGCGTTAATAACATAAGTTCCTGTAGGCATGCCGTAATCAAATCTTAAAATAACCTCTCCTGTCGCCCCTCCATTCAATGAGGGAACAATCTGATCCTCAATATCCACTCCAAGGGAACTATTCTCTTTACATTCGGTTATCATCCTGATTTTAAACTCCCCTACATCAACCGAACCTATGCTCTTAAAATTAAAATATACATTGAAAGGTTCATGTTCACCTGGAAAAAGAGGTTCAACTTCATTACTAGTAAAAAATAATTGCGATTTATTATTTTTTACATGATTCAAATCATTTACATTAATAGATTTAGTATTAAAATTATTATAAGTGCCGCCAGTCATTATGACAACCCCTTCTATCTTTAAATTCTATTACTCATGTGCAATTATTAATAGTTTATTTGCATGGAATACGTATGGAGGTGTATGAATGTTAGTTGGTACGCACAGAAAATTTTAACCGATGATAAAATAATACAAAAAATGGAACCTAATTTGAGTGGGGGCATAATAATGAAAAAATACCGTGTGAACACAACCATATCCCAAAAACACCATGATATTCTCAAAAAACACGCGGAAAAATACGGCACACAACAAAGCACCCTGGAACACGCCCTTGAAGGCCTTGAAAATAACTCAAATCAACCCAAAGGATTATCTAAAGAATTAAAAGTTTGGATGAGAGCAGGTAATGAAGTAAAAGACATATTGGTAATTTTCCAAAAAGATTTGGGCAGAATGTTAATTGAAAATGCGGATATTGAACAATTCAGAGAATATGTAAAAAATGTAAACCCCGCTATGTTTGCAGTGGAATGGTTATATAACAAACCCCTCAAAGAATGCACTTTACAAGAATTAATCGATGGTTTAATTTGCAATATTAAAATCCAGAGCTCAGCAGATACTATTACTTGCACAGAAGATGGCCAGAGTTACGCTATACATATGACACATAGTTTTGGTATTAAAGGCTCCCAAACACTGGTAATGATGAATGAAAGGGCTTTGGAAAGTTACGGGGCCAAATTTGAGAGCAACTATTCTGAACGGAGCATCACATTCAAGATATTTAAGTAAGACTACTATTTTTGATGAAAATACTGAGGAGGGGGCAAAATGAAAAAATACCGTGTGAACACAACCATATCCCAAAAACACCATGAATTACTTAAAGAGTTTGTGGGAAAATACGGCACACAACAAAAGGTCCTAGAACACGCCCTCGAAAGTCTCAAAAATAATTCAAATCCTGTTGATGAATTATCTCCAGAAGAAGAACTTTGGATACGAATATACCGGGAAATATTAGATCTAAATGCGCTTTTACCTAAAGATTTAACCAAAAAATTCCTTGAAAATACTGATGTGGAAGAA
Source organism: Methanobacterium sp. PtaB.Bin024 (assembly GCA_002067065.1). Taxonomy (GTDB): domain Archaea; phylum Methanobacteriota; class Methanobacteria; order Methanobacteriales; family Methanobacteriaceae; genus Methanobacterium. The sequence goes on along the minus strand of MVPY01000101.1, from coordinate 9,539 downwards.
TTCAGAGAATATGTGAAAAATGTTAAACCAGCAGATTTTGCAGTAGAATGGTATCACAACAAACACATTAAAGAGTGTACTTTACCAGAAATTATTGAAGCTGTAATCCTTAATATCAAGATGCAAAGTTCTGCTGATACTGTAAATTGTACTGAGAATGATAAATGTTATACCATAAATTTAACTCACAGCCTTGGAATTAATGGTTCAAAAACTCTTGTCATGATGAATGAAAGCGTTTTCGAGAGTTTCGGTGCCAAATTTGAGAGCGATTTTTCTGAAAGGAGCGTTTTCTTCAAGGTATATAAAGAATGATTATTTCTGATAAAATAATGTTATAGAGGGGGAAAATGAAAAAATACCGCGTAAACACCACCATATCCCAAAAACACCACGAAATACTTAAAAAATACGCTGAAAAATATGGTACACAGCAAAGCACCCTAGAACACGCCCTTGAGGGCCTTGAACGAAATTCAAATGAGGGTCTGGGATTACCTCCTGAAGAAGAGGAACTTTGGATGCGGATTGGCCGGGAGATAAAGGATGTTTTCACTCTCCTACAGAGAGATATAACCAAACAGTTATTTGACACCGCTGACCTGGAACGGTTCCAAGAATATACCAGAAACGAAAAACCAGCAGAGTTTGCAATTGAATGGTACTACAATAAACCACTTAAAGAATGCACTTTACAGGAAATCATGGATGCATTAATCATTAAAGTCAAAATCCAGGGAGGGACTGACAATGTGACGCTCAATGAAGAGACTGATTATTACACTTTAAATATAGCACATAGTTTGGGCGTCAATTGTTCTAAAATATTTATAATTATGTATGAAAGTGTGTTTGAAAGTTATGGCGCTAAATACGAGGCCCATTTTTCAGAAAGGAATGTTTTCTTCAAAGTTTACAAATGAAAGTAATAACCACATCTAAGATTTCATTAAAAATTGATAAAATAATTCAATTAGGAATATATCGAATTTTTCACTGCCAAATAAGAAATATCCGCTGCATGATCCAGAGGTTCCTGGATATATGCATCATCACCAGTTTTTATCCACTGTTCCCATGCATCTTCACTGGTTTGAATATAATTTGACTGTAAAGAATCTATATCTCCATTTTTGACCGTGATATGAGGTGCAAATAGCATGGCCTCTAACTCGTATTTGGTGTGCTCATAGCCAGAGTGACCTCCCCCTGAGTGTGGTGGGCAAACACCATCCGAGAGATAATGAGTTGCCACTCCAAAACAGTAGCTGGCCTGGTTGTAATCCCCATCTTTATAATATTCTTCGCCTTTTTCCAGCCAATAGTTGGCTTTCTCTTGACTGGCAGGGTAGTGATGGTACTGGAAGTCAAAAAATTTAAAATCAGGGTCATCTGCACCGTTGATCATTTCTGAAAGATTCAGATTTTCCTGTGCATCGGCAGGGAGAGAGTAGTAAACCTGTTCGGCGATAGCATAATGGTTAGGTGCTGCCCAGGCAGATACTGGTTGAATCAATGCCAGGAAAGCGACAACTAAAAATAATGCAGATAATAATCCTTTTTTCATGGTTCCTCAAGCTTCAAATTAATTAATCAGTTTATTATGTGCACTGCACACTTTTTAAACAATCTCAGTTTTAATAAATTTTCTGGGAAAATATAGTTATTCTTAATAATTAGGAGTATGTGTGCTCAGTACTCATATTTAAACCTATTCTTTACATTACCAACTTTGAGAATAATTGATAGAAAAATCTATTACCACCCTTTATTACTTACTTAAACCAAACATAGAATAACCAGACGGATCCAGAGATTCTTATTAGATTTATAAATCCATCTATTCTCCGGTGGTGACCAGATGCATGAAAAAAGTTGTCCTATCGATTTATCCAAGGTACCCCCCTGGAAGAGATACTTGAGATTGTTTTTAAGGATAATTATCCTGATTAACGCGTTGTACCAGATAATCCTTGGAGAAATGTTTTTCGGAATTTTAGCCCTTTTAGCCCTTTCAGCGCTTCTTGCTCCCTGGTTTTTCACTAAAAACAGGATTTGTGTTGTTCCTGTGGATATAGAGATACTGTTTTTGATTGTGATCTTTTTTGAGTTGATTGTGGCCGATGCATACAGTTTCTACAGTCGAGTGCCTTATTATGATAAATTCATGCACCTTTTGATATCTTCCATTGTTGGTCTGGTGGGCATGATGATTATCTACACTTTCTATGCCCTGGGGAAGCTTCAGGCCAGTACCGGAGTTATGTTCACCTTAATCGTTCTGATAACCATGGGAATGGGAGCTGGTCTGGAAATGGCGGAATATTTCTATGATCAGGCCTTATACCCTGTTATTGGACATTACCTCCCCACTGGACTCACCCAGGGATCCATGGTTGCCTCACCCCTGGCTGATACCATGGAAGACCTGTTTATAGACACTTTAGGGGGGATACTGGGTGCTGCTGTAGGAATCATCCTTATTAAGAGAGAAGAAAGAAGAGGAAAAGAACCAGAAATGTTAGATGAACTGGAAGCCCTGGCTTCAGGAAACAATGAACATGAATAAAATTAACCCTGAGTTATAGGATATGATTTTGGAGGGGATAAAATAAATTACAAAAAAATCCTGAGTATTATTATCGCTTTTTTAGTGTTCTTAGTTATTGTGTTTATATTCAGGATCCTTGCTGACTCTACAGGTGAAACATCACCAGTTGGACCCATAAAAATCACATCCTGGCTCTGTGGTTCTATTGTTGCCTTTAAAATTTTTGAAATACTAAATGATGAGGAATATGTGGAAGGATAATATGTAAAATTAACTTCGAAAACGTTATCTTTCACAGTTTTCTGGCCATTCTGTGATGATTACCACAATATAATTAACTAAAATATATGTTAATGTGAAAAAAGAGTAACATTTATCTAATAGACACCGACCAAAAATTCAGGGGCTTGTATTTCTATCAACAGGCCCTTGAAAATATTCATGTCACAGGATTTATCTTGGATTATCTTTCATTTTGGATTCATAAAACCAAAACTATAATTTGATTGAAGTATTGATGCTGATTATATGTTGATAAAATCCCTAAAAATGTGCAAATACTTCCAGGTGCCTGATAAGACTGTTCTGTGTGAGCTTCTGCACCCCAAAAATGAAGGTATCGACATGGGCTGTAGCATTGCGCATGCAATCATAGAGGAAGGTAAAGCATCTTTACCACATAAATTGAAGACTGGTGTGGAAATCTACTATATACTGGAAGGTAAAGGTATAATGCATATTAACCAGGAAGTTTCTGAGGTAGAACCTGGTGAAGCCATTTATATCCCCCCAGAACACGTGCAATGGATTGAAAATGTTGGGGATGGAGAATTAAAATTTTTGTGTGTGGTTACACCACCCTGGCAGGCTGAAGATGAAGAATTATGTGATTAACTGTGAGGACGTATAAGTGTGGCGGATTATTCCGAGTAAACCACCATAACACACAAGTAACTGAACTTCAGATCTGCAACTTCTTCTAATCTTCCCTTGAAAACCCTTTCATCAGGATAGCTGAGCCTTTCACACACTGCAACTTTTCTTTCAGGATCAATACCTTTTTCCAGGAGGAATTGGGCTAATTTTTCCACCCTGAAATCCGGTAGAACCATTGTGGGCTTTCGGTTACCTAAAAATTCCAATATTCTACTTGAATTGCCCTTCCCATGAAGGGTCAACAGATTAATTTCATCCCAGGGGAGCTGAAGCCGGGCAGCGGCAAGTTGTAGGGAACTGATACCAGGTACAACCTCAATGTCAAGGTCATCCCTTAACCTCAGGATGGGTTTCAGAACACCAGAGAATCCAGGGTCTCCTGTGGATAAAATAGCCACGTTCTTACCTTCATCCACCAGGAAAACTGATTTTTTCATCATCTCATCCATGTTACGTGCCCGAAGTATCAAAGTATCCCCAGTATATCCTGGGAAGAGATCTAGAGCTCTTTGACTTCCAACCAGAACATCAACGGATTCTGCAGCCTTTATGGCTGCTTTGGTTAGATAATCACTGGATCCTGGGCCGGTTCCTACTAGGTAAAGTTTTGCCATTTTATTTTGCTCCTGGAATTTCAGATAATAATGAACAGTTAATTAATGTTTGATTATCTAATAAAATCTTTAATAAACTTGGGATGTAAATAGAACTAGTAGTGATATCATGCTCCAGATCGCAGTTACCGGAAAGCCCAATGTGGGTAAATCATCTTTTTTCAATGCCGCCACTCTCTCCGAAGCAGAAGTGGCAGGTTACCCCTTCACCACCATTGATGTTAACAAAGCAGTGGGCCATGTGGTTAAACCATGCCCCTGCCAGGAATTAGAAGTTGAATGCAACCCCAAAAACTCCCAGTGCCTGGAAGGGACCAGGTTGATCCCAGTGGAACTTTTAGACGTTGCAGGCCTGGTTCCCGGAGCCCATGAAGGACGCGGGTTGGGTAACAAGTTCCTGGACGATCTCAGGCAGGCCAGGGCATTCATCCATGTGATTGACGCTTCAGGATCCACTGATGATGAGGGAAGGCCCTGTGAACCAGGAACCCATGATCCATTGGAGGATGTTGAGTTTCTGGAGCACGAGATAACCATGTGGCTTTATGGAATCCTCCATAAGAACTGGAACAAACTGGTAAGAAAGGCACTCTCCGAAAAACTGGACATAGCCAAGGTAATAGCAGAACAGCTCAGCGGAGCAGGCATCATGGTAGAAGACGTACTTGAAGCTAAACGGGCAGTGACCAAGGAATACAAGGACTGGGAAAAGGAGGACATCATACAACTACTGGATAATCTTCTCAAAATTGCTAAACCCATGCTCATCGTAGCTAACAAGGCGGATCTGCCCCATGCAGAGGAGAACATCAAACGACTCCAGGAGAAATATGATAATGTGGTTCCTACCTCAGCTGAGGCTGAACTGGCACTGACCCGGGCTGCGGAAGCCGGACTTATCAAATATGTTTCTGGTGAATCTGACTTTGAAATTCTTCAAGAAGATAAACTGAGTTCCCAGCAGGTAAATGCCCTGGAATACATTCGAGAAAACGTACTGCAAAAGTATGGAAGTACTGGCGTGCAGGAAGCTCTTAATCAGGCTATCTTCAGCTTGCTGGATATGATCGTGGTTTACCCAGTGGAAGATGAACATAAAATGTGCGACCAGAAAGGTAATGTGCTCCCTGATGCATTGCTAATCCCCCGTGGCTCCAAACCAAGGGACATGGCATTTCTCATCCACACTGATATTGGTGAAGGTTTCATGCATGCTATAGATGCCCGTAGTTGTCGTAGGGTGGCCAGTGACCATGAACTGGAGGATGGAGATATAATTAGTATCATTACGCGCTAGAGGGAGATATAATGAAAGAGGGTGTTGTATCCACCTAATTTTTTTTGAATGTATTGACTTTTACTATAACTTAGCTCAATTGTTTCAGGATTTATTTCATGATGCATAGTTAAAATTTCATGGATAACTAATTTTGAATTAAAAAGAGATATTCATGACTTTTATATTCAAAATCGGAATTATTTTTTTTAACTTTTCTACATCCGCTTTTCCAATGGTTCAATGGTGCAAGTATTAACTTAAGATGTTGGAAAATTTAGGAAAAACAAAGGTTACTAAAGCTAAAACTAAACAGTTCACTCGGGATAAAAAGAAATAAAAAGGTTGTTGGGTCTCAAAAATTTGGTGAAACAAAATATGCCTGATAAAACATGAATAAGAAGGCTAGAACAGCCAGAATAGGAATAATTAGACTTACTAAAATAAGTATACCTGCGTTCTTTCTTCTCTGTGTTGCAAAAATCAGGCCTGCAATTATCCCGATTAATGGAATAATGAACCCTACAACATACCATATCGTGCCAATATCTCTATTTTTTGGTTTTTTAACTGCAATTTTGTCAATATTTTTACTTTTTAAGTTTTCCCCACACTTATGGCAAAAACGAGATTCAAAGGGGTTTTCGGTTCCACATCGAGAACAAATCTGCTTTCCAGAGTGGGTTCCTAAACCGAAACCGCATTTTCTACAAAAATGGGCTGTTTTTATATTAATAAAACCACAATTAGGGCATTTTTGTTGATTTAAATTTTCATTAGGTTGTGATATGGTTTTTGTATATTTCAATTCCCCACCACATTCACACACTCCAAAATCATCTGGAGATTCCCCTTCCTGTAATTCATAGTAGCCTCCGCATTTGTCACAGACTAAGTATCCCATTCAAACAACTCCCTCAATGAATCATTCATTTAAACACTCAACACTATTTCATAGTTTTACTTCTTCAGTTCTTTCATCAAGCTCCTGACTTAGTTGTTCTTCTGATGTTGTTAAACTAAGTTCCCAGACATTTTTAGTTATATTAAACATTTGTTCAGTTGTAGTTTGGTTAGTGTAGCTGTAACCTCCCAATCTATCATCTAAGTAATATGTAGTGTTAACATTTTTTCCATCTTTAGTGAAAACAATCTTAATTTGATGAAGAGTATCATTATCAACGCTCATCTGTTTTCCTGTTCCAATCAATGTGATGGTTGTCCCATTTTTATATGCAACATAATCACCTGAAAAAGCATCAATAACTTCCTGTTTAACCCCACCAAAATGGTCAGTACCTACTTTCCAGTTTCCTTTATAGATTTCAGTGCCATATTGTTTTGTATCATCTGTGCACCCTGAAATCATTACCACAACAATCAAAACAGCCATAATCCCCGAAATTATTATTGTATGTTTCCCCATTTTCATTTTAATCCCCTTAAAAACAATATTACAGGTTACTAACATGATTTATTTATTTCATATATATTTAAATTTTTTTGAAAAATAGCATTAAAAACCTAAATTAACTTATTTCATTTTCTTCATTACTTCTAACCTTAGATTCCTGCCTTCCTTCGTTTTCCAAAGCTTATGCGCATAATTAACAATCTCCATCATGTGCATGTACCTTATCTCAGGAGTTATTTCCAATACCCTACGGTCTATCTTGTGCATATATCTGCCATACCAGTTACTCTGGCGCTTTTTATACTTTTCATCCATAATAGAAACATAGTAGTGGTTGAAATCCAATTTCTGGCGTGATTTGAAAACATCCATTAGCTCATTATCTATATTGATTAACAAACCTACTAGCTGGTCTAGGTCTCCACTATTTACTGAATCTTTTCCCAGGTTCTTAGCATTGACTTGGTAAATCCCATCTAAAAATTCCAGTATTTCATTAAGCCATTTATGGAAGTCCCTACCTAGGAAGATTAGCAGGTCTTCTGACCGTTGTAATAATTGGGGTTGATATGTTAAAATTTTCCTCCGGTCAACACTGCCATAACTATGTCTCATCTTAGAAGTATCCTCATCCTCATTAGAGCCAACCAAGTTCCAATGATAATTCTGGCACATTATTTAAAGATTCTAAAACCTCATCTTCGATTGCCCTAACATCTGCATAGAGATATGTATCAAGATATGTTTGTGAATCCTTTGCACTGAAAAAGTGGTTCAATTCTATGTCAATCATGTGGATGCGTTCCATGATGCGTGGCCATTCACCAAGAAGCTTCCATTCCGGACTCCTGTCCAAAAGAATGTTTCTCCTGAAAATATAATTTACATGTTCTTTGATAGCCCTGAAATTCCGTTCAAACTCTTCTCGAGGATAAATAATAACCTCTTCATATTCCTGGAACATTTCAGGATTATATGGCATCACTTTCATTCCAGATAGCACTCCCTGACTTGCCCTCATATCACTCTCACCTCTCTCCCAATGGGATGAAGTACTATGATTATGGAAGGTCTAGGTGTTGAGGTAGAGAGCTTGTGAAAAGTATTTATATTATTAATTTAATAATAATTATTACTTAAAGGAGATTAAACCATGACTAGAATAAGCATGAATTTCCCACAAGAACTATTAAACGAGTTTGATGAAGTTCTAAAACGAAATGGATATAATTCAGAACAAAAGGACTCCAAGATGCATAAAAGAGTATACAAAAAAATTTAAATAACCAGATACGAACGCACTATCTAATTTATTCAAATTTCGTGTTGTTATCTACAGGATACTGTTCCAACCAGTTTTTTAATTTATTTTTATCAACAAGCTCCACACTATTAGATGTAGCTAATTCTATTGCAGAACGTGTGAAATCACTATTGGTTACTACCATTCCCCTATTAACATTATAATGAGCTATTGATGCAACTACTTCTTGTACTGCTTTATTACTTACGCTTCCTTGATAGCGTTTCGCTTGTACAGCTGTTTTTTCACCAAACTTTTCAATGATTAAGTCAGCACCTTGGTCTCCTGATAATGGTGTGTGGCTTACTTTATAACCCATGTTTTTAAATAGAGATTTTAAAAAATTTTCAAATTGATACCCATCAAGTTTATTTAAATCCTGAATCTTTGTTGAGCATGTTAATTTTGGCTTTGTTGGGGATGTTAACTTGGGTAATAAGTCTTCTTCATAGTTTACAAGGTTTATTAAGTCCCTTGTTGATATTTTAATGTTATTTGACTCCAAACAATTCTCTAAATTTGAAAATCCGAGAACGGGATAACTACTCTTATTTCTATGATAACTTGCAAGTTTTCTAATTAGTTCAAAACAATTAGTATCTCTCATTAAATTACTTCTGATATTTTTAACTCTTCTTTCTTCAATACTATTAGAAGCAGAAGGTTCCATTAAATGTATTCCACATTTTTTACAGAAATTATTTGTAACTTCATTCATTGTGTGGCATTTAGGACATCTGTAAAAATCATAATAAGAGACATTTAAGGGTTTATCTGAGCTATTATGAGGCGTGTCTATGCTATTTATTAACTTCTCTGGAACCCCACTGTTTCTTAATCGTAAGGCTTGAAGTTTTCTTCTTATTTCTCTATTAGAAACCATACAAACTCCCCATAAATACACAAGATATCATTGAATTAGAATTTTTATATCTTTAATTTCACTTATTTTTTTCCCTTCCAAAAGAACTATTAAACGAGTTTGATGAAGTTCTAAAAGAAAATGGATACACATCTAGGAGAAATGGTCTACAAGATGCTATTAAAGAACATGTTAAACAATTGAAAAAAATAAATAAATAATGGCTTTGTAGAAACCCTTATTTTTTTTATTTGAAGTTGAGGTTTTTTGTAGATTTTTTGTAAAAAAAAATTTTTTTAGTTTTAAGTTTCGTTTTTTCCTGTTTTCAATTGAAATTACAGCTACATATTTTTAAAACAGGTTGCTAAAGTATTTATAATTAGAAAGGGGAATAATATTATTATGATTAGCGAAATCTATTATTCCCCTGTTTATAGTGGAGTTTCAAAGCAGTTAAATCTTTTGGATTTTAGTTTTAAAAATTCTAATATACAATGTTTAAAAAGTGTTTTAAACAAGAATAGTGAATTAAAAGAAAATAAACTGGTGAAATTCATCGAAAGAACGTATTATTATGTTAAAA
>MVPY01000100.1 GCA_002067065.1 Methanobacterium sp. PtaB.Bin024 | reverse complement strand
GATGAACATCTACATATTGCTCCCATTCCATCTATTTTCTTTTTCGCAGTGGATAGGCTGGTTCGAGAACATGACTTGGTGCTCCTGGTGGAAGGAAGCTGTTACATGGACACCTGGACCTCTGCACTTCTATGGGCGTTCCTGTGGGCCACTCGCAGTGCTCACCGACAAAAAAAGCCATGTGTGGCTTATGCAGTGGATGCTGGGAATTTATCCCCATTCAACAAGTGGCTGGTCAAAAGAGAAGCCAGTAAAACTGACCTGATCATCACCCGGACCCAATACGCTGCTGAGAGACTGGAAGAAATTGGAGTAAATGCACCTATAACCTCGACTGCAGACTGTGCATTCACATTCCAGGAAGATCCTGATGATCATAATTTTCTTGAGAAAATATGGTCAGAATCTGCTGATGATCCTGGAATGGAAGATGGAATGGTTGGCCTGGCTGTGGTAGATTTTTCCCTCTGGCCAGTGGTCATCCGACCCTGGGGACATAAAAAAGACCTCTACAAATGGCCTTATTATTTTTCCCGTTCCGAAGAAAGGAAAAAAGTGCATAAACAATTGGTGGAAGGTTGGTCCCGGGAAGCCGACAGGATAATAGAAAAACATGGAAAAAAAGTTGCCCTTATCTGTATGGAAGAACTGGACCAACCTCTGGCTGAGGATATTTACCAGAAGATGAGAAACACGGACAAATGTAAGATAATATCTTCTAAAAAGTATAATGCCTCTCAGATGGCATCTATGCTCTGTAAACTGGACTTGTTGGTCACTTCCCGTTACCACGCAGCAGTGTTATCCCTTCGTTCAAAAGTTCCACAGATAGCAGTGGCTCATGATCCCCGACTGACATCATTCTACCATGATCTCCACTTGCACCAGGACTACTTTATCTGCCACGATGACCCTCATTTATGGCAAGATCTCACCAAAAAAGTGGATTTGCTTTTAGGAGATCCTAGTTTACAAAGACCTCAGCTGGAAAGAGGATTACAAGATCAACTAAGTCTATCTGGAAAGAATCCGATCCTGCTTCAGAAGTTCCTAGACAAAAAGAATGTTAAAAATTTGATCTTAACTAGAAGTTGCCTGAAAGTTTTAAATGAATCAATTTTCAATGACTGGACAAGTTAAATGATAAACAAATGATTGTAAACTTAATTGAATGAATTCAAGATATAAGAATATTTAATCAAATAATGGGGAGGGGTAAAATGAAAAATAAAGTTTTAATCACCGGTGCAAATGGTTTTTTAGGAACCCAAATCGCACTTCAACTAATTTCCAAGCCCGAACTTGAAATCTTAGCCATGGTACGGGCCAAAGACCATGAACATGCTCTTAAACGTTTGAAAAGGGCCTGGTGGGATTGGCCAGAATTAATTGAAGCACTGAAAAGCCAGATAAAAGTTTTACCAGGCGATATAACCCATGAAAATCTAAAAATATCTGATAAAGATTACAAGTCCCTGGTATCCAGTCTTACCCATATCATACACACTGTAGCTGACCTTCGTCTCCATGCCCCCTTGGAAGAACTGCGTCTAACTAACCTTCAGGGAACCTGTAATCTCATAAAATTAGCACAATTCGCAGCTAAAGAGGGGAAATTTAAACGGTTTTCCCATGTATCCACCGCCTATGTGGCTGGAAAACGCCAAGGAATCATATTAGAAGATGAATTAAGTTATTGGAATGATGAAACTGATTTTGATACATCTAATTCTGATGTGCCTAATTCTGACAGACCTGGTTTCTGGAGTAACTACGAAGAAAGTAAGTACGAAGCTGAAAAGGCTGTTCGGGAATCTGATCTGCCCTACTCCATATTCAGACCCGGAATGATAGTTGGCAATTCCCAAACAGGGGAAATTAAGACTTTTAACACCGTTTACTCCCTTCTAAAACTTTACTTGAATGGTAAACTGAGAGTTATTCCCACCAGTTCCTCTTTAACTTTGAACATGATTCCAGTAGATTATGTTTCAGAGGCCATAAGCAGTTTAACCTTTAATGCTCAAGCACAGGATAAAACATTTCATCTTACCGCACCTCAAGATTCGTTGCCCACCATCAAAGAACTCTTAGAAGAGGTGAGAAGATGGGCACTGGAAGAACTGGACATCAAACTTCCTAGACCAATTTTCATTCCTGTGGCACCATTGATCCAAAGGATATCCTCCAAGTCATCTCAGACACGTAAAACAGGCATTTTAAATATTCTGTTCACCCTGGCCCCTTATCTGGATGAAAAACACGAGTTCAGTCGGGAGAATGTTGAAAATCTTTTCGGACCATATAATCTTAACTGGGAAAAATATCTTCCACCATTACTGAAATATGCAGTTTATCATGGTTTTTTCCATCGGTCAGAGCGTACTGTGCACGAACAAGTTTTATTCCGGCTTAAAAGCCGTAGTTATCCTGTAAATTATTATGACATAGTTGATGGTCACATCCAGGAGAAATCAGCAGCTCAACTAGGTAATGATATTCTCAAAGCCCATCAATCTCTTAAAAAGTTAGGTGTGCAACCCGGGGATCGGGTGGCTCTGGTGGGTTTAAACAGCACCCGTTACCTGACACTTGAAGTTGCAATAGGCCTTACTGGAGCAGTTAGCGTGCCCTTATATTACACCAGCCCCCCTATGGAGATAAGAAATATTTTAAAGGCCAGTGGAACCAAAATATTATTTATTGGGACCCCGCACCTTATGAAACGGTTAGATGAACTGGAAGTTTCAGAAGGAATGGATGAGGATTTACCCCTGATCTCCTTCTGCCGGGAATCTCAAAATATACCAGATAAAGTTTTATCATGGGAAAGTTTCCTGCAAAAGGAGACAAACAGTTCAAAAACAGACATCAAAACAGTTCAGGCCCCTGTTGATTTTGGTAATCTTGCCACCATCCGTTACACCTCTGGCACCACAGGAAACCCCAAAGGAGTGACCTTCAACCATGAACATTTACGCTGGATGGCAGAAAGTATGGCATCTTTACCTCCATGGAAAGACCGAAATAGTGAAGTGAGATATTTATCATTTTTACCCATGAATCACGTAGTTGAAGGTATTCTTGGAACTTATTCACCCCATTATGCTCCAGCAGCCCTTAAAATCTACTTTTTAGAGGATTTTAACTATTTAGCCTCTGCATTGCCCCAAGTAAGGCCAGCTGTCTTCTTTTCTGTTCCCAGATTCTATGAAAAGCTGTGGCAAATATTGAAAGGGACCTTTTTAGGGAGCCATTATCTCCACCTGAAAGAAGGTGTGTTGAAAAAGACTTTAAGACCACTTATACGCAGATCTTTTCTGAAGAAAGCTGGTCTTAACCGTTGCGCCCAGCTTATTGTGGGTTCAGCCACTTCCAGTCAGCAGTTAATCCATGATTACCATGATCTGGGAATAGAAATCCACAATGCCTACGGGTTAACTGAAGCACCCCTAGTAACCCTTAACCGCAGGGGAAACAACCGTATAGGCACAGTGGGTGAACCATTACCACAAACACATATCCAAATTGAAGAAGACTGTGAAGTTCTCGTTAGGGGCCCTCAGGTAACTCCAGGATATTTTGAATCTGATCTAAAACCACCCTTAAAAGGTAACTGGTTAAAAACCGGTGATCTTGGATTTTTAACTCAGGAAGGTAGTTTGGTGATTACCGGGAGAAAGAAAGAATTAATAATCAATTCTTATGGTAAAAGCATAGACCCACTCAATATTGAAGCATTGTTACGTGATGCTCCCGGAGTTTGTGAGGTGATGCTGGTGGGTGAAGGGAAACCTTATCTTAGTGGCCTTTTCTGGGTGGATGAAAATTACCATCCCCATGAGATATACAAATTCATCCAAGATGTTAATCACAGCCTTTCCCGTCCAGAACAGGTTAAAAGGTGGGTTCTTCTTTCCAATGACATTTCTATTGATGGAGGAGATCTCACGGCCAATATGAAGCTGAAAAGAGAGAGTATAAACCGGCGTTATCAGGATGTTATAGATTCCCTTTACCAACAAAAGCCCCATCCACTTATTCTGCATCTGGGTCAACTGGAGGAAGAATGATGGGATTTAAATTACGATTATTATCATGGTGGACTCCAAAATGGTTCCAAAAAAGAGGTTTAGATGAATTAACCAGTTCAACTGTTCAAGGACTCCAGGAATTGATTTTAAATGAAACTCCAGAACTTGAAAAACTTCCTCTGACAACACCGGAGCTGTCACAGCTAAAAACATCAAAGATTATTTTAAAGGGAAATTTAAAGGAAAAAAGGAAATATATGGCTGAAACCCATAATAAACTGGTTGAACTTATGATCAAGACCCTGGGAAAAGAAAAAGCCATTACACTGGGACGTGAAGCCATGTCCAGTGCAGGATTATCCCTAGGACAGAAATTTAAGAAAATGCTGGGTGTGGGAGATAGTTTGGAAGAAGTGATTCTGGCAGCTAAAATTTTGTATAATGTGTTGGGAATAGAGTTCACTATAAAAGAAAGTGAAGAGGAGGGACTGGTTATGATTGTTCATCGCTGCCTTTTAGCAGAATATTACACCCACGACACCTGCCTTGTTCTCAGTGCTGCTGACGAGGGTGTTGTGCAGGGTTTGAATCCACGGATAAATATGAAATTTACAGAACGTATCACTGAAGAGGCACCGTGTTGCCTTGCATCAATCTGTATGGAGGGAATTAACTAAAATGAAAGCTATAGTAGTTGGTAGTGGTGCTGGAGGTGCTACAGTTGCTCGCAAATTACAATCCAATGGTTTCAATGTTAATATATTGGAGGCAGGTTCTCCTTTCAAGCCTTTCACTCGAAATATTTCATGGAGTGAACCCCTCAGACGTTGGGGGTTGCTTGGAGGTGAGGGTAATTTCAGGCATCTGTTTCCCCATATGAACATGGTCCACTCTTCTGCGGATCTTTTATTGGTGCGTGGCCTGACCACTGGTGGATCCACTGTTTTATCCTGTGGAAATATAGTGCGAACCCATCGGGGATTGGAAGAAATTGGACTGGATTTAACCCCTGAATTCCAAAAATTGGAAGATGAACTAAGTCCAGAACCATTCCCCCATGAACGTTGGAGGCCCTTAACCAGTGAAATGTATCATGTTGCTGAGGATATGGGTTTAAATCCTCATCCCACCCCTAAAGCTGTTGATCCTCACCTATGTGTTTCCTGCGGTCTCTGTGAGGTGGGATGTCAGCGGGGTGCTCGCTGGGACTCCCGACGGTTCCTCAAACAAGCAACCCGTAAAGGGGCAACACTTCATACCAACTGCAAAGTGGAGAAAGTTATCCTGGAAGGAAATACAGTTAAAGGGGTTGAAGTTAATCATCAGGGTAAGAAGAAGAGTTTGAAAGCTGACCTGGTGGTTCTGTCTGCAGGGGGGATTGGAACTCCTCATATCCTTAGAAATTCAGGGTTGGAAATTGAAAACAGGTTGTGGGCTGACATAGTCCTCACCCTTGGCGGAGTTACCCCTGGAGCCCGACAACTGGAAGAACCACCCATGGTGTGGTACACTGAACATAAAGATTACATATTATCTCCTTATCTGGATATTCTCTCCCATTTTTTCCATAAACCCTGGAGGAAAGTCTCAGTGAAAGATCGGGTGGGTTTAATGGTTAAACTGGCAGACACTGAAAATGGATCTGTTTATGAGGATGGTGCAGTTGAAAAACATCTCACCGAACATGATGTTGAACGTTTTGATGAAGCAATTAGCCTGGCAAAGGAAGTTATGGTTAGCGCTGGTGTATCTGAACCATTAGTCAAAGGCATGTATAATGGAGGCCACCTGGGGGGAACTGTACCTCTTGAAAAAGAAGATGTGCCATTTATGAAGCCTTCCTGGCTGCCTGATGGTTTATGGGTGGCTGATCTTTCATTAGCTCCCCGTTCCCAGGGGATGCCCACAATTTTACTTACAGCGGCTCTGGCTTTGCGGGTTGTTCGTGAAATAACCAGGCAATATGAAAAAAGATAGAGATATTGGATGTAATTGATTTTAGAGATGGTTGGATGTAAATATGAAGTCTATACAGACACCCCTCCAGCACCTCCCATATTTTCCCCAGTCATGGCGTTTATATCTATTTCTCCTACTGTGGTTCCGTTTATAACCACAGGGACTATATAAACCATTTCACCATCAATTTCGTCCAGTTTTGGTGTTCCTGCTGTTGCCCCCACTTCTTTTATGTATTTTTCAGCTATTTGCTGGGCTTCTGCTGGAGTTATTTTAACATTATCATCATTAACATTATCAGTACTGTTAGTAGTGGTTGTATTGTTAGTATTTTCTGTGGATATGATTTCTTCTGGTGGATTGTTTTCCGAGCTTCCGAAAACAACTAGTGCTAGTGCTACCACAGCTAATACTGTTAACATCATTCCCACTAACGCCAGTATCCTTGTTGATTTTTTAATCATCATTTTCCCCCTATTATTTGATTCTGAGGCTTATAAACAGCATTTAAGCTAAGATTCTGAACCATTATGGTGATATAGCATGTCCTAGGCAAATAGAATTAACACGAAAAAATCTGAAGTTTCGATTAATTTGTGCCGCCTCCGCGTCCCCTAACATCTTATTTTGGGATCATCAAATGTTAAGAGACAACTAATTTGATCAGCTATTATACTATATAAATATTTTGATGTTATTATCCCAAAAAAATCGTTTATAAATCTTTTTTTCCAATTTAAAGGAATCATTAAATGTTTTAGAAAGTCGATTTTGAATGAACAGTATTGGTTTCTTTTTAAAACCAATCCACCCATATTATGAAGTATTTATAAAAAATATAGCCTTTCTGAATGATTGAAGAAGGTTTACTCCTCTTTAAATCATTACATGTTAGGGTAGTATAATCTAATACTCTAATGAAAAGCTCATTTACCTAAAAAAGAAATATTATGGACAGTTATAGGGTGATATTGTTAATAATTGCCCCATTATATCTTTGGATTATTTTCTAAAGGAAGGTAATAAAAAAAATAAACACCAATTTCTTTATTAAAAATAATTTTCTTTATTAAAATTGATTATAAGAAAGTTGATTATTATCCTAAGAAAGTTGATTTTTGCCCCACTTACGAATAGAAAAAAGAATAAATTAAAATCTAATATAAAAATTTCAGATTTTATTCCACATTGATCCCTTTTTCTGCCTTCAATTTATCCAGTTTGGCCTTTGCTTTGCGGAAATTGCTCAGGTAGTTATCTTCATAAGTGAGTGGGATAAGTTCTAATCCTAAGTGGCTTTGTTCTTCAATCCATTCTTCGCTGAATACAGGTACCTCTAACTTTATGGGTTCTTCTGTGGGGTTTACCACTATTACGTTCCGGTAAGGGAAATCTGTTTCCACGATATAACCCCCCAGACTCATTATGTGCAGGGGTCTGATTACAATTTTCATTTGATCACCATGACTCGGTCGGTATTATAATTTCATTATATTTCCTTTTAATTTCATTTTTCAGTGCCATATAATGTATTTACAATGATTAGGTCACAATTACGAGATTTCACGATTTAAAGGAAGGCAGCAACTATGGCCAGCACCCCTATTATGGAAACACCAGCTACAGTTGGGTAGAACTGTTTGTAGGTGAATATTGGGGAGAATGCACTCATCACCGCCATTAACATTGGGAAGATAAGAGCTACTATCAGGGTGATGATGAAACTGGGGTTCAAGATGTTGGGTGCTATTCCCAAAAATAGAGTGGCAAATAGGGTGGCCAGTGTGAACATGAGAAATCCTCTGGTCATATAAACATAGGCCCGGTATTTTGCTGCGTATTCTAGGTATGGTCCTTCCACAACATCGGGTTTTCCTTTTAGGATGGAGAATGGATACTCATTGAGGAGGATCATGTATCCTATGAAGAATACAATTGCTCCCATTGCTCCGGCCACTGTGAAGAGTATAGGTCCGTGGGTCTGCTGGTAGGCAATGATATCTGAAAGGTAGATACTTCCTGCCATGGCCACTGACACAAACAGTGCAATGTAGAGTGGGAATGATCCGAAGGCTATGAGTCTGAAAGCTCGGAGACTGCTCAACTCTTCAAAAAATGATCTGGGCGTTTCAGGATGTGCAGCACCTTTAGCCAGGTCCGGGAAGGGCATACGCACTGAAAGTACTGATTTAGAAAGACTACCCATGAACATGTACATTATTTCCTCAACTTTCAGTAATCCTACAATGGCTATAATACTGGCCAGTGCTCCTAAAAAGTACATCTCAGGAATGAGGAATAACAACAGGATAACGATTATTATCAGGCTTATTAATGGAAGAGCATTGTACAATCTGGGCATGGGAGATTCAGGTGTGATGGTCTGTTTAAAGAAAAATTTGATAGGAGCCATTATCCCTGGACTGGTGATGGGTGGGCCTACTCTCTGCTGGATCCTGGCATGTATGAACTTCCTTTCAATACCAGGTAAGAAGAGGCTTACTATGAAAGACACTACCAGGGTGCCTATTACTGCTATTAGTGAATATATAAGGTCCATGGTTTATTTCTCCTCATATCTTAATGATCTGAATTGCCCGGTCCGTGCATGTGAAACAGGGATCACATTGAACTATGCAAAGCTGGGCATCGGTTATATGATGACCAATGGCTGAGTACTGCATGGCCCCGATGTTGGCCATGGATGGTGTTCGGATGACACAGTTTCTTACCCTGCCATCTTCCAGGGCATAGGAATGGTAAAGGGTTCCCCTGGGAGCTTCAACATAGCTTTTGGTTATTGGCACATCCTTCATTTCCCAGCTCCGGTTAGTTATTGGTCCCTCTGGAAGGTCCCGGATTGCCTGGCGGATGATTTTGATGGCCTCAAAATTCTCAAACACCCTCATCAGGAGCTGAGACTTCACATCACCATCCTCATGAGTGATAACATCAAATTCAAATGGATCATATTCAAACATTTCTGTCCTGAGGTCTGATTTAACCCCAGTAGCCCTTAATGTGGGCCCGGAACAGGCAAGTCTGAGAGCGTCCTCAGCACTGGTTACTCCCACTCCTGTGATTCTGCTCATGACCATAGGGTCAGAGACAAAACGATCTGCAAAGGCAGTGAGTTTCTCCTCAATCAGATCCATCCCTTCGGTGAGTTTCTGGATCCGTGTCTGGTCAAGTTCACAGCGTGGTCTAACTCCTCCCAGCACTGCTGAACCGTATTGCACCCGGTTACCTCCGATCATTCCAAGGAGGTCCATCACTGTCTCCCTGATGTAGAAAAGGCGCATGGAAAAAGTTTCATGACCCAATACTTCGCATCCGTGGGCTAAGTAGAGTAAATGACTATGTAATCGTTCTAATTCTCCCATTATAATCCGGATATATATTGCTCGTTCTGGTATTTCTATTCCAAGGGCTATTTCTGCTACCCGGCAGGAGTTCCAGATGTGTATGTTGGAGCAGATTCCGCAGATCTTCTCGGTTAGGCTGTTGGCCTTCTCTACAGGCAGACCTTCCATGATCCTTTCCACTCCTCTGTGGTTTACTCCCACAGTCATCTCCGCATCGCGGACGATTTCATCTTCCACAAAAAGTCTTAACCGGTATGGTTCAAGGGCTCCAGGGTGAACTGTTCCCATGGGAACTTCTGCCTCGATAACCGTCCGGTTTTCTTCCTTATCGTCCATTATTACACCTTCATAAGTTTTATGAATTGTTCTACTTTTTTGATAATTTCTATTAATTTTATTAAATTATGATTTATATCATGTCATTTCAGTCAGCATTCAATAACAGTGGTAAAGCCGACACCAGCCCGGCCACTATATCCTGTGGACGAACTGCGCATCCAGGAACCTTGGCATCCACTGGTATGATCTTGTCAACGGGTCCTGCGATTTCTTCAGATGGTATATCTCCATAACAGTTCTTGTAAACTCCTCCCATCAGGGCACAGGCTCCTGCAGCAACCACTGCTTTTGGTTCGGGTATGGCTTTGTATATTTCACGTAGTGGTTGTTCATTGTGTTTGGTAACGGGTCCTGTAACCACCAGCACATCTGCTTCCCTGGGGTTCCATGTTAGAAAGACTTTGTATTGTTCTGCATCAAATTTTGGGGAGAGTATACAGTTAACTATCTCTATATCACAGCCGTTGCATCCTCCTGTGTACACTAACATTACATGTACAGCTCGACCCCGTGAATATGATTTTAGGCTCATATGATTCCTCTTAAAGATTTTTGTATTGTTTTTGTATTATTATAATTGAATATGTTTTACAATTGAATAGGTTAAGTTTCTGAGTTTTTCCAATTCTTTTCTATTCTTTTCGCTTTCTTATAATGGTGTTATCAGCCAGATACTGGGATATGAATGCTATTTTATCCTCAGATATCTTCACTGGCTTTTCCAGTAATTGGGATATGTCTGATTCTACTTCACCAACATCATTGGGATGTATGGTTCCTGCTTCTCCGAAAAGAGCGTATAATGGGCAGAAATCATGACAATAATAACAGACAACACATTTTTCACTGTTAAGAACTGGTAACTGGGTTTTAACCAGACCTTCCATGAGTTCCACTGGTTCATCCAGGTCCACCATTTCTATTGCTCCGGTGGGACAAACATTGCTGCAACCTCCACATCCAATACAGGACACCTCGGCTACTTTTTCTGTGGGTTTTACACGGCCTTCCAGGATCATGTTCCTGACTTCCATGTCAGTTACCCTGTCACTAGCGAATAAGATTCTTTTTAGATTGGTGTAAGCCCCTTCCAGGAATATCAGGAGTAAATTTGTCATTCTTCCACCTCGAATTCCCTTTCAAATAGTATGGCCCTGGCTGGGCAGGCATTGCTGCAAGCACCACAGTAGGTGCACTTAGACTCATCCACTACTAACTTACCATTTTCATCCTCTTTAATGGCTTCCTCAGGACATATCTTTTCGCAGAGTTTGCAGTTCATGCACAGGTTATCCTGGATGAAAGTGAAACCATCTTTTATGGATTTTTTACGCATGGTAGTGGTTGGAATAGCATCAACTGGACAGTGAATCGCACATTTCTCACACAGGACACATTTTTCCGTGTCAACTTCAATACCACCTCTTTTGAGGGTTATGGCATCTTTTGGACATAATTCTGCACATATTCCACAGGATATGCAGTCTTCACTGACTGATCCATCCCAGGTTACGTTTTTGAAGCTGCGTGCCTCGTTAACATCACAGGCCTTAACACACCTACCACAAGAAACACAAAATCCTTTAATCTTCCTCTCAGGATCTTCCGATGGGCGTAAGGTTCCCACTGGACATGCATCAATACATTCCATGGTATCGCAATCCTCACAGAGGGTGGGATCATAGCGTAAGTGTCCGTCCACCATCTTAAGGGCACCTTTTTCACATGCATCGGCACATAAGCCACAGTTCAGGCAGGAAACGATCCTTCCTTCGAATTCTTCTCCAGGTTCCAGTTTGTTGATCTTCATCTGGAAATCATCCACATAGATGGCCTGGTTAGGACATTCTTTCAGGCACTTAAGGCATAGTGTGCATTTTTCTGGGTCTATGGTGCAGTTTTCTATGGCTCCTACTGGACATACATCCTCACAGACTCTGCATTCTGTACACTTGCCAGGAGGTTCTACATCCACCATTATAGCATCTGTAGGGCAGTAATACTCACACCGCCGGCAGAGGGTGCATTTGTCTATGTCGGTAACCAGACTGGTTCGTTGGGCAACTTCTTCCTCTTTCTTGATGCGTGTGGGTGGTTGTACTGTGAGGTTTAATGATTCCAGGAATTTCAGTTGTCTGTCTTCAATAACATCGTAAGCATCTACCCTGGCATTTTCAGGGCAGGCAGGGACGCAGATTCCACATCTGGAACATATTCCTTTAACTACTCCATCTTCTATGGTGATGCTGTTAACGGGACAGGTGAGCTCGCAGACGCCACAGGCATTGCATTTAGCTCGGTCAACCACATAGCCTCCGTATTTGTTACGGTATATGGCTTTGTTGGGACAGGCTTCCATGCAAGCACCACAGGTTATGCAGCTGAATGCTTTGCCATCAACAAGGCGAATTGCCCCTGTAGGACATTCCTTGATGCATTCACCAATGCCTTGGCATTTGTTGGTTGTTAGAAACATAAATTTTTACCTTCCAAGCTGATTGTTGAGTTATTGGTTGTTATTTAGACATTTTTCCAATTTTTTTTTGATTATTAAATTGGTTTAATTATTAAAGTGAATTAATAAATTTGAATCAATTGTACCTTTTTTTAATCCTCCATCTTTTGAGGGGTGCTACTCCTTCCGAATATTAATTTACCTAGTATGACTCCCACTGCAGCAGCTACAAAACCACTGGCGAAGGGAGTGTCCTTATAATAGGGGAATGGACCCAGTGCATAGGCCACAATAAAGGCAACAATGATGAATAATATGTAAACTGAAGCATCGAATTTCAGTCCACTCTCGGGAACATCTCTTATACGGGTTCCCAGGATGAATCCCAGTATCAATCCCAGGACAAGGGGGCCAATATAGATTATCATTTATTCAACCTCCCCTTCATCCAGTTCTTCAGATTCTCCTGATTCTTCGAAATCTTTTGATTTTTCTGATTCTTCTTCATATTCTTTGAATCCCATGAATGCTATTACTACTGCTGTTAAACCCACCATAACTTTCAGTCCCACTGCAAAGTTGAGGTAAGGTATTATTCCTGCGTGTGTGGGGTCTGGGTAGTCGAATAGGTTCTGTATGGTTGCTGGGATGATGTGGTAAATGTCCACTCCCAGGTTGTAGAGGTAAAATCCTGAGAATGCTAGCCCTGCAATTCCAAGTAACACAAAGATTAAAGCACCCACGCTTTCTACAGCTGCGAGAAAATCATGTGAAAGGTGGAATGGGCTGTCTTTAAGTCCGTATATGATTAAGCAGAATATTAATGCTGCGGCTATCATGGCTCCTCCCTGGAATCCTCCTCCAGGGGTGATGTGCCCTCCTAGAATGGTGAGCACTCCCAGACATATGATTACCATGGCTGCAGGGAATACGAATATCTTAAGTATGGTGCTCATGTTATTTACCTCCCAGCTGGACTTTACCTCGTCCAAAGACCAGTAAAACAGTTATAACAGCCGTTACCAGTATAAGGGCTTCGCCTAATGTGTCGTAACCTCTCCAGTCAAACACGACAACTGTTACCATGTTAGGGGCTATGTTGGGACCTACATAGTTGTACAGGTAACTTATACCAGGATATATGAGTTGTTTAAATTGGTATGTGGATTGGAATATTGCAACTGCGAATGTAAGCAGGGAAAATCCCATTATAATCTTTTTTATTCCTTCAGACATTTAAATTCCCCCAGTAGAATAGGGCGATTACTATTGCCAGGGCAAGTATGACATAGAACATCATAGCTGCCAGTGAATCGTTTTGTTCTTTCTTGAAGCGTGGCATGAGGGGCATAGCCACCAGGAACGCAAATAAAACCACCAGAACTGCCACGATCATCAGTATCTTGCTCACCAATCTGAGCATGATCAGTGCCACCAGGATGGATGAGATGAGTGTTATCTCTGCGGTGAGCATGGAGGAAGTGGATATGTTGGTTATCGGTGATTCGTCATCTGTTCCCTGGATATCTTTTATTTTTTTCACTATCAGGTCGTAGAGGTTCATACTACACCTCCTAGGCTAGTTGCCAGTGGTTGCAGGTAGCTGGTCACCACTTGTGGGAAGAGTCCGAAGACAATACACACTACCAGGAAAACTAGCATAGCAATTATAGTGGCTTTTGGTATGTTCTCATTCTTTATCTCTAGATCAGCAGGTTTTGGGCGTAAGAAAACTGCGTGGAATGCTTTCATGAAGGTCATGAAGGTCACGATACTCAGGAGTATCATTATCACCCCTAACTCTGGAAGGCCGGCATTGATGGATGCTTGGATGAGCATGAGTTTGCTCTGGAATGCGTTGAGTGGTGGAACACCAGCCATGGCGAATCCTGCCAGTAAGACCAGTAGGGCTACCTTAGGGTTTCTGACCATCATACCTCCCAGTTTTCGGGTGTCGCTGATTCCAGTCTGGTAGAGTACTGTGCCGAATCCTATGAATAAGAATGCAGTGATTACTGCTTCGTTAACTGCCTGGAAGAGTCCTGCAGTTATTCCAGATACAGTACCCAGCCCAAGACCTATGCCTATATATCCCAGTTCTCCTACAGCCAAGAAGCCTATCATCCTTCTAAGGTCTGTCTGGAGAATGGCCATAGTGATGCCCAGTATCATGGCCAAGAGTGATACTCCCAGTATCACCCATTGGGAGAAGGGCAGGTAGGAGAATATTCTGAGGATAATAACTCCCAGGGCTATGAAGGTGAAGACTGAAAAGGCCTGTACTAATGCTGCCCCACTGGGCAGAGCTTTGCTGTAAACCGCTGATTTGATGGTGTGGAATGGTGGAAGTCCTGAACCATATAACCATCCGAACACTATTAATCCACATGCCATTAAGAGCACTGGACTTTGTGGGTTTACCAAGCCGTTTTTCAGTGAATAAATGATGTCAGTAATGTTCACGTTACCTGTGACTCCCAGTAAGAGTGCAACACCTAACAGGAGCATTGGTGCTGCTATGCCTCCCAGTATCATGTATTTCAGGGCAGTTTCATAGTTGCCCTTGATGTTGGATACCAGGACTATGCCTACTGTTGCTAGGGCTGCTATTTCAAAGAAGACATATAAGTTGAATATGTCATCTGTTAATAGTACAGCGGTTATTGCGGCTATTCCCATGAACATCATATATCCGTAGACTCCTGATGGTCGGCGGGTTTCAAATAGTGAGGTGAATACTGCCAGTAGCCCCACCAGACCCAGGATGAACACGAATATTTTCTGTGCACTCTGGAAGGAATAGGTTATTGCAGGGTGGAAGGTGTTTAAGGCCGTTCCAGTGATGAGTGATGGGAGATCTGTGCCCAAAGTTGGATTCTCAATAAGGGGAACATAACCACCAAAGTAATGTAATCCATAATTGGCCAGAATAGGTAATGCCGGTAGTATCAGAGCTAGGATAATGGCTATGATCTTAATTGTTCTGTCCTTTTTATGTAGCAGGTTTAAAAACAGAGCACATAGTATTGGGACAATAACCATCAATGGTATCAGTGAGTTCATAACTTGCCCCCATTACTCTGGTAATCTACATCATCGATTTGGTTAAAATTGTGAAGTGACATTTGATTAGTCCCCCAGAATCTCGGATGCCTTTAGGGATCCGTGTTTTTTGTATAGGACTATTATTATTCCTAGCATCACTGCCATGGTACTGGCACCGATTACAATGCTGGTTAAGACCATTGCAAAAGGGAGTGGGTATGATGCGTTTTGTGAGAACCAGTCTGCTGCCATCCCTGGCAGATAGATGTAGACGATTCCTCCTGCCTTATAACCCATGGAGACTATAAACAGGTTAACTCCATCTCCGATGAAGGCCAATCCTATGACTTTTTTAATTAGATTATCCAGGAATGCTGCGGCAAAAATCCCGATGATGATCAGTGCTACTGCTGTGAATAATGATGCGAGTTGTGTGTCGATTATCATCTTATTCCTCCATCCTGCGTGTTTTGTAAACTGCCAGTGCAAAGAACACCGGGATGATGGCTGCTCCCACAATGGCCTGGGTAAGTGCCACATCCGGGGCCAGAAGATACTGGTATAAAATAGCAATGGAAGCTCCGGTGATACCAGTTAGTATAGCAGATTTCAGCAGATCCCTCTGCATTAAAGCTAAAACTGCTCCTAAAATTGCGGTTAGCATGAATAAATATTCAATCATATTTTATCCTCCCCGTAATAGTGGGCATTTGCTATAGCATGGGCTGCGAAGGGCGTTAATATGAAATAAACTCCTGCCAGTAACGGTTCTCCCAGTACCAGTAATGAAATCATACAAACGACGTCTAAAATGCCTAAAATATGTATACGGGCGTATAAAACCCTTTCCATGTCATCTTTGTATCTTATAATCCCAATAGCTGCCAGTATAACAAAAACTGCTGATATCAGGAGTATGGCTGATTTTATTATGGTAATTATATCATCCACTGTTATACCCCCTTAAAACTCGGGCGAATGCAATGGTTCCCACCATATCCATGATTAACAATGCTAAAGCTATATCACGACAATAAGCAATACCGTAAAGGTTCTGTAACAGGATTAGGAAGGTGGCCACGGCAATTGTGAATCCAGATAGTCCCACTAATCCCATAGCTATTGTCCTGCGGGTGACAATTCGAATGGTGGCCACTGCGAATATGGCCAGTGCCGCCATTAAAACATATTCAGAGAATACAAACAGGTTCATTCTAACATCCCTTTTATGTATGGTTCAAATGGTATGACTTCCTCGTTAGAACGTGGAGTAATCGTTGCAACCCTTAAAACCTGTTTTTCTGAGTCAAGGTCTATGGAGAGAGTGCCAGGAGTGAGAGTTATGCTGTTGGCAAGAATGGTCTGGGAAACTGGTCTTTTAAGGACTGTGGGAATTTCCACCACCACAGGATCAACCTTGCCATTTACTGTTCTAATTGCAACGTCAACAGTGGCCTTGAGTATTTCCCATATTAATACAATGAAATAGGCAATTCCGTAGAATATTCTGGTTATAAACATGGTAAATTAGCCCCTTAATCTTTAATATTGATACATCATCAACAGTTAACATGGCTAGATGATAACAACCCCATTAATATCTTCTATTTGTATTACGGGATTCATCTTGACCATATCCTGATATGATAAATTACAATTCATCATTATAAAACATGATATATAAATATAACTAAATTATATTTTTCTTATATTTTTCCATACAAATCCTATATAAATAAATCAAATTCACTCAAAAATCAGTACATTTGATATATTCATAGAAAATAGTATGATTATAGACCCTGCCACAACTTTAAAAATTAGATAAATAATGTAATGCCATTTTAAAGATCAATTTCTCCATTACCATATAAAAATTCAATATATTTGGTTAAAAAACTGATCCAAAGGCAGATACAAATTAATTTCCGGGAAAAAATTGAAGATCACTACAAAAATCGCCCACAATGTTAAAAGAAATAAACCAGCGATTTTTCCATATTTATGCTTCCATAATGGGTCGAAGAGTTTAACACCGGATCCTGAGAAGAGATCAAGAATCAGATGACTCAAAGAACCAACAAATAACGCTGTATAAATGTATAAAAAGTTGAAATTGGTTTCAGGAGTTAAAAATATTCCCAATGAAACAAGTAAAATATATAAAATCAGCAATCCCCTGTTGAGGATCATGACCCCCATAATAATGGATGTCAGATAAATTGCAACACGATAATCTATTTTGAAAGTTAACAACAATGCCTGGAAACTCAAAGCAAAGACAGCAAGACAAAAACTGGTTAAACATACTCCTGGGATCGAATGGACAAATCCTCTGTGTTGAGCTAAAAAAAAGAAAAATGCAATACTAATAAGCAATATTCCTGGGAATGGCGTTATTTCTAAAAACTGCAATATTATGGCCAAAACTCCTCCACACAGAGCCATTATAAGCAGGTTTCTGTAACGGAAACTAGTATCCAGATCCACTACTGAAGCACCAATAACAGCCAGAGACAAATAATAAACATCTGGAAAGAATGGAAAAACCATTATAAGTGCAAATAAAATATGTTTTTTGTAAGAAGACATGTTATCAGTTTCTAATTAATTATTCATCTACTAACGAAACAATGAATTAAACTAAACTTAATAATTTTAAGATTAACCTAATTAGCTTAATATTAACCTAATAACTTTAAGATTAACTAATAATTAACTAATTTAACCTAATAAATTTAAGGTTAACTAATAATTAACTTAAATAACTTTAAAATAATCCAAGAATGATTTCATCTGAATGAAAGACCTTTCAACACTTCCTGAATCCACTCTACCATTTCTTGAAACTACTTCGCAAGTCACTGCTGGGATTCCGTTGATGTTTAACTCATCTTCCAGTGCACCACCATACAAGGCACCTGCCTTTTTCTGTGCTATGATTTTGGAAGAAGTTTGACTGGTTATGTGTTTGGCTATATTAAAACTTTCATAACATGGCTTTTTAGAACAAAAAACACTTTCAATTCCAGGATTACTTTGGGGTTGGGTGGAGTGAAAATCCGCTGCAGCTTCAATTCGTAGCTTTTTGGCAGCTTTTAAAATGGTATTGGAAATATATCCATCTTTAAATGTTTTCCTGTTCATATCAAATCCCTGAAATCTCCGTGAATTTTTCATTGTGGCGTGAGGGATGGCAATAGGCACCATAAATACAGTTCCTTGAAGATTTTTACCTTCAAGATAATTTAAAAGTTTGAAAAAAGCTAATTGAGGAGGTAGTTCATTCCCATGTATACCTGCACATAGTAAAATACGTGGAGACCCTGATCCCATCTTTAAAAGAGGAGTTCCCTCTTTTGCCATCTCAATTATCTTATTACCCCTGCCTCCATGAATTAACTCTTCCATTAAATCTTGATTTAAAGCAATATCACCCCCAGTATCATGAGAGATGATTAAAATCTCATCTTGCATAGCTTCACCATTATTATGAGCATTAATTTCTTATCCATCCTTTTGTTAATTATTTATCAATTGAATTATTATTCATCAAATGAACCGCTGAAATTATCTATGTGACTGGTTTAATCAGATATGGTATAATTATTGATATAAATAAATATTATGGCTCTTTTCTTGATGTATCTTATTATTATGCTTTGTAACCCACAGGATATATGTATAGAGGAGTTTCATTGGATGGTAACTTCAAAAGGTTTATCATCTGATTATCATAGAAGGAACCTATGGCCACTGTTCCCAGACCACGAGAAACTGCTTCTAAATATATGTTCTCCCCAATATGCCCTGCTTCCATATCCACGAATCTTGTACTGATATTTCCTTCAGGATATTTGTCTTCCATCTTCTGATAGTCACCCGTTATCACCAGACTAATAGGGGCCTCATAAACCCATTCCTGTTGGTGTGCAGCCTGTGAAAGATTGTATCTTTGATCCCCATCCACAATTTTTTCCAGGGTATTGTTGAAAGGATTGTAATGGTATATTCCGGCTTCAAGTCCCTGAACACTGCCATTACCTGCAACCAGATAGACCTCCATAGGGAAAACATGTCCTGCAGAAGGAGTGGCCCTGAAATTTCTTTCTGAATCGGTTATGCCCTGAGCAGCCCATAAAAGTTGCGAAACATCTTGTAAGGTAAGGGAAGTTGTACTGAAACTTCGAACTGAACGTCTATTTTGAATAGCCTCATCCACAGACATGTTACTTGAAATCTCTGCCTGAGGAAGATCAACTGTTAGTAGAATCTCCCTAGATTGGTATTCAACCTCAACTGGCTGCATAAAGACTGAATAAACAATATATGCTGCTAAAAAGATAGAAAGCAGGATTATTGCTATGAGAACAACTTTACTCTTTGGTTGCATCAATTACACCCCTTATGATCATATAATAATTCGCTGATCCTATAAATCAATCAATGATATTACCTTAATGATCAAGTATAATTTCCTTTTAAAAAACTTTAATAGACCATTGAATATATTAAATTAATCCTAAGTGAAGAACTTTACTGGAAATATAAAAGATACTGGAAATATAAAGGTCTTAATGAAGACTCCCCTAAGGAAAAAAATCATTTCAGGATTATTATGACTTACGACTTGATAACCATATCCATCCCCTTAATACTGACTTATTGTGCCAGTTACATCCTGTACCGTAAGAATCATATTAAAAGGTCTCTTCACATCCGTTTATGGAACATACTGATTCTTATTACATTTTTAGTATCTGCAGGTGCTGGGTTAACCCTGATAAGTCTTGTTGAATATGGTATAGCACTTCCCATTAGTCAAACTCTATTATACTGGCATATAGAATTCGGAATAGCCATGTTCTGGATCGCAATATTCCACATACATTCCTACTGGAAATACCCGCAGAAACAGGATCCCAAGGAATCATCCAGTAAAAAGGAACCATCCAACAAAAAGAGTGCTGGAAATAAAGGGAGGAAGGTAAATTGAAAAAAATATATGTAGTCCTTTTAATTATCCTTTTAACCCCAGTTGCAGTTTATGCCTGGAATGACTGCCCTTATGGCCTCTTAAATGACCCTTTCCCCGGCCAATGCCCACGTTACACAGATACTAACCATGATAGTATCTGCGATCACTCCCAATCCCCCACTTCAGCATCAACCAATAATACTCAAAATCTAAACAATAACAGCAATGAAAATAATAATTCTAATAATAGCTCTTCTGATATTCAAAAAGATAATTCTGTTCCCAGTGAAAACTACTATCTAATTCCAGTGGCTGTTTCCACCACCATCATCTATTTGGTCACTTATCTACTTTATTTAGAGAACATGCTGAAGAAGAAAATTTTTTATAAAATATGGAACTACGTACTCATTGCCAGTTTCATTCTGACCGGATTAACCGGCTTAATCATGATAATAATCGTTAACTATGGCATAGGGTCTTCCTGGAATTTAACCATTGATTTCTGGCACGCAGAATTTGCAATTATAATGGCGGTTAGCACCATAATTCATTTCCATCTATACTGGAAACCATTGAAAAAGGTATTCACCGGCTAAAGAAAATATATCATTGTTTACAGGAGTACATGGGCTTTTTAAAATCGATTACAATATCTGTAAAGTTTTTTATACACTTGGCATCATAACTTTATCAGTATTTATTTTCACTCTAAATAACATCAAAGAAGGAAGAAGACTTAAGGAGAGATATGAAAATGGAAAAAGTGGTTCTGGCGTTCAGCGGTGGACTGGACACCTCAGTATGCATAAAATTACTTGAAGAAAAATATGATAAGAAGGTTATAACTGCATGTGTCGATGTCGGGCAGCCTGAAGATGAAATAACAAGGCCGTCTAAATTAGCAACCGAAATGGGTCTTGAACATTATACCATAGATGCTAAAGACGAGTTCGCACGCGAATTCATCTTTAGAGCAATTAAAGCCAATGCTGTTTATGAGGGTTATCCTCTCTCGACCGCACTTGCAAGGCCGCTCATAGCCATTAAAATCGTTGAACTAGCCGAAAAAGTCGGTGCAACTTCAATAGCCCATGGTTGCACTGGTAAAGGAAATGATCAGTTCCGTTTTGAGTCCATCATCAGATCCTACTCAGACAACGATGTTATAGCTCCAATCAGGGATCTGAACCTCACTAGAACTGAAGAAGTTAGCTATGCCGAGTCTCATGGTATTTCACTCCCTTCTGACAAACTTTATAGTATTGATGAGAACCTGTGGGGTCGTTCCATTGAGGGGGACATCCTGGAGGATCCTATGACAGAAACCCCCGAAGAAGCCTTCAGCTGGACTAAATCCACTGAAGATGCTCCTGATGAAGCCAAAATCGTTGAAATATCCTTTGAAGAGGGAGTGCCAACTGAGATCAACGGGGAACTTATGGGTCCCCTAGAAATCATCCAGGAATGTAACGAGATTGCAGGTATGCATGGGATTGGCAGGGTTGACATTATGGAGGATCGTATTATTGGTCTTAAATCAAGGGAGAACTATGAAACACCCGGAGCTTTCCTTTTAATTGCGGCTCACCGCGCCCTGGAACAACTGGTTTTAACCCGGGAAGAATTGAAGTTCTCTGAAATCACATCACAGACCTATTCTGAACTTGTTTACAATGGATTATGGCACGAACCCCTCAGAGAAGATCTTGACCAACTTATTGACAGCATGCAGAGCCGTGTTTCCGGGACTGTGCGTCTGAAACTTCACAAAGGCAGCCTTCGCATCCTGGGAAGAAAATCACCTTTCAGCCTGTATCAGGAGGAAGCTGTTTCCTTTGAAGATAAAGAAATGGATCAAAGAGAAATGACAGGTATGGTAAAACACTATGGGATTCAAGCCGCCTGTTACCAGGATATCTGCCATAGGAAATAGCAGGATAGTATCTTACTAAAATTATTAAGTCAAAGGGCAAATGCCGGTTGATAGGAGTAAAGTATGGAAATCTTGACCATGGTGGTCATCGTTATCATCCTGCTGGTTTTAGCAGTGGTAGGAGTTGGATTACTGGTAAAACTTGGAAAAATTGCCCTGAGCATCCTGGTACACATGATACTAGGATGGATACTCCTTTTTATTTGGAATGTGCTACCCTTTTTCAAGATCCCCATCAACATTTTAACTATGTTGGTAGCTGGTTTCGGAGGAATAATTGGGGTAGCTGTGCTTATTCTGGCTAAAGCACTGGGTTTCTATTAATACCTGAAAATTGAATTTTTTAAAGACCTTATTTGAATTTTAAGTTTTTTTTCCAATTCCCTTTTTATGAAATATCTTGTATAATGTATCTAATAAGAATTATACTTGTTATTAAAATTCCACAAATAATAAACCATGGTACGATGATAACTGTAGGTTACATGTTAACCACCAGTCAGAGGTCAGATTATGTCAATTAAAGATCGAAGGGAAAGAGAAAAAGAACAGAGGCGGAATGATATTATTAATGCCGCTGAAAAATTATTCTTTGCCAAGGGTTATGATGATGTTTCCATGAATGACATCGCCAATGAGGTTGAACTGAGCAAAGCAACCCTTTACCTTTACTTTGATAACAAGGAAGAACTTTACTTTGTCATCGTTCTGCGCGGTACATTGATCCTGAACTCGACCATTAAAGAAGAAGTTGAAAAGGCAGAATCTGGGATTGACAAAGTTTTTGCGTTCAGAAAGGCTTATTATGATTTTACAAAAAATTACCGAAATTATATAAGGATGTATAAATATTTCCAGTCTGGAAGGTTCGATATAAAGAAAATAATTGATAATAAACATATAAACGAAACTATTGGTAAGATTAAGGGAGATTCTATCACTCATAAAACCCCAAATGAAGAGGATGCTACTAATCAGTATCTAAAAGAAATAATGGAACTGAGGTCAGAACGGTTTACAATTATGTGCAATTCCATTCAAGTAGGTATAAATGATGGAACTATTCGTTCTGATGTGGATCCAGTTGAAGCGGCTGTTTTACTTTCATCCATAGCTAAGAGAATGTCAGACATTCCTCCTGATCATGAAAAAATCCTGGAAAGTCGGGGTATTGATCATGATAAATTTGTTAGGGATGTTGAAGAATTGATACGTCATATGATAATGAATTACACTGAAAAATAATCATGCATCTTTTTGTTTTTATCTTAATATATGAGAGTTCTTCGGGTTTTGGTTCTTCTTTGGGTTCTTCTTTTACTTATATCGTATTAGCTACTTATTATCTACTTAAATTTCGGTTTAGAATC
>MVPY01000099.1 GCA_002067065.1 Methanobacterium sp. PtaB.Bin024 | reverse complement strand
ACAAAGATACATGGACAACAACCTAATAACACCCAACTACTCATCCTACAGCACCCTAGGAACACGATTCGGATATGAAAACCTCATCTACACCTACAGCAAAATCCTCAACACCTACAACAACACCAAAACACTACCCACAACCATCAAAGTATTCTCATGGAATCTTATTGTCAATTACGCAGGAACCTTCACCATAGCTCAGACCACTGAAGCCGCCAACTGGGTACAAACATACATAGAAACCAACCAAAAACTCCCAACCAGCGTAACCATCACCGGAACCAATCTTAACGGAGAAACCATAACCACCACACTAACCATGCCCACATTCCTCAACCTAATAACCACCATAACCCAAAAAATCAACAAAAAAGACAACACACCAGCCACAATCACAAGCAGTTACAGCGCCCCTACATCATCAAAAGACGTAATTCATTCTGGTGACATGTCTCTAGCCACATACATCACTGTTGCAGGAAAAGTACAAAGATACATGGACAACAACCTAATAGCACCCAACTACTCATCCTACAGTGGCCTGGGATCATACTTCGGATATGAAAACCTCATCTACACCTACAGCAAAATCCTCAACACCTACAACAACACCAAAACACTACCATCTACTATCGCAGTAGTTCCTTGGAATAAATTCACTATTGATCAGGTGGCTGATGCTGCAACTTATGTAAAAAACTATGTGGATAATAATCATAAACTTCCTAGTTATGTGACTATTAATGGTGTTAAAGTGGGAATGCCTTCGTTCTTATTGATATTAACTACTGCTGTGACTGATATCGATAATAACGTGGCAGGATCTGTGTATTATAATTACTGTGCATCTGCGGATTCTCCCTGTGATAGTCAAAGTAGTGGGGAAATGGATTTAGATGAATATGCAGATATTGCTGGAAGGGTTCAAAGGTACATGGAACGTTACTGGGAAGCACCTAACTATTCTTCTTACAGCAGCTTTGGAACATACTTCGGATACCATAATATGATCTACACTTTCTCCAAAATAATGGCTTATTATGATCAGAAGGGAGAATTACCAGATTCTGTAGCAGTGAAATCATGGTTCTCTATTATACTTCCCCAATTAAACAATGTGCCTTCTAGTTTACTTTGTTGCCTTCAACCCACTAAGAACTGCCAGTCTACTAATGCAGCAATTGAAGCTCTTGCTTATAAACTGGCATCAGGAGGTAATAGTGTATGGGAAGTGGCAGATAACATATTCACTTGGGTAAGAGACAACATTAACTATTCCTTTTACTACAACACCAAGTATGGTGCTGTTGGAACTTTGAATAAAGGAGCAGGTAACTGTGTTGATACTGCACATTTAATGATTGCTCTGGCCAGAGCAGTGGGAATACCAGCAAGATACGTACATGGAACATGCTATTTCACAACAAGCGGACAATGGTATGGTCATGTGTTTGCACAGTTTTATATAAATGGTAAATGGTATAATGCAGATGGTACCAGTTACAGGAATACTTTAGGAACAATTAAAAACTGGGACACAAGCACGTGGATTCTTAAACAAAGATATGCTGAGCTGCCATTTTAAGATAAAACACCTATAAAACTAGAGAAATCACCAAAGGTAGAGATCAATACTTTTTATTGGTGGTTTCTGAAACTTTTTTTTAGTCTTTCTTCCTTGTTTACTCAATTCATTGTTTACTCAATAATAATCCACTTGAGATCATGGAAAAATTATTATTTTATGATTCATGAACTTAACTTGTTTATGATAATCTGTTGTTGATAAACGAACAGAAGCTAGATAGAATATAAATGGTATTTGTTTATACCTAAATGTTGACAGATTATATTGATATTGATCAAAAAATACTCATATCAAAAATAATAGGGAAGGACCTTAATGAATATCGATCGAACTATTGCGGCAGTAATTGTGATTATTCTAATTATCGGGATAATAGGAATATTTAATATAATTTCAAATCCCACACCATCTGAAAAGTTCACAGAATTTTATATATTGGATGGAGATGGGAAAGCTATTAATTATCCCACAAACCTTAGTGTGGGAGAAACTGCTAATCTCACTGTGTGTGTGGTTAACCATGAGTATAAAACAACCAGTTACCTGATTAAAATAACACAAGACAGCCAAGTATTAAAAGAAGAAAATATTACTTTAAACAATGATGACAAAAAGGAGATACCATTTGAATTTACTGCAGGTTCCGCTGGAGAAGAAAAACTTGAATTTAAGTTATATAAATTACCAGACACGGAAAATGTTTACAGATATCTTTACCTTCAAATATATGTAACATAATGCGTGGAAAAAATTTATTTAATACCCAGAAAGTAGTGAAGGATTTTATTTTCTGGAAATTAAATTAATCACTTTTAATGGTTAATCAATTTAAAGAGGTTTAAATGAAGAACAAAAAAGTAGCAGTCACAGGAGGGCTTGGTTTCATCGGATCCCACCTTGTGGAGAAACTGTGCCCGGAAAATGAAGTTGTTATTGTGGACAATGAATCATCAGGCAGTGTTAAAAACATTGAACACATTGAACCTGATAATATTCACCTTGATTTAGGCGATATCACGACAATCGATCTTGAAAAAAGTTTTGAAGGCTGTGACTATGTTTTTCATCATGCTGCCATGACCAGTGTTCCGGCTAGTGTCATGGATCCGTTTAAATGCAATTTGGTAAATATTACTGGTACCCTAAATGTTCTTCTGGCTGCCAGAGAAGTTGATGTTCAAAAAGTTGTTTTTGCTTCATCTTCAGCTGTCTATGGAGATAACACAAACTTTCCTCTATCAGAAGACTCGCCTTTTAAGGCGATTTCACCCTATGCACTCAGTAAAGCAACTGGCGAGATGTACTGTCAGTTGTTTGCTGAAATTTACAATTTACCAACAGTTTCCCTCCGATACTTTAATGTTTTTGGTCCCAGACAGGACCCTAATTCTGCATATGCTGCGGTGATTCCCCATTTCATCAATGCAGTATTAAACGATAAGAGGCCAGTTATATATGGTGATGGTGAGCAGACCCGGGACTTCATATACGTCAAACATATTGTGGATGCTAATTTAAAGGCCTGCCAATCAGATCTCACTGGAGTGTTCAATATTTCCATAGGAAATAGTATCACCATCAACGAGCTTGTTGATAAAATAAACCAGGTGATAGGGAAAAAGATAGATCCAATTTATGATGATCCCAGACCCGGTGATGTAAAGCATTCTCTGGCAGATATTTCCAAGGCTAAGTCTTTTGGTTTTCATCCGCAAAATAATTTTACTGACGAATTAAGGAAAACCATGGAATTTTTTGTCAGTACCAGAAGAAATAAAAATAAATAATCACTGCAAAATGAAATAACAGGTAAATGAAGTGTATAACTATCCCATTATTTCATAGCTTCTATAATTTTTTACAATTAGAGATGACATGTCTGATAGAATATCTTGTCGAATTTTAAATTAATGGGTGATTAATTGGATAAAAGAAAAAATCAAAAGAGGAACATCTTTGAAAGTTTAAAAAAAATATGCTGTGATCCTCTGTTTATCTTAATCCTGGTCACTGTAGTGCTGACTGCTTATCTTCTTAGTGTCCAGATGAGGATAGGTGTTCCCTACTGGGATGTTTATAATTATTTAAATAATGCCCTTATTTTCGCTGGTATTGGCTCAGAAACCAGTAACACCATTATCTATCTTTCCCCTATGCTCCCCTTTTTAACATCTCTCTTTTTTAGAATGGGATATGTTTCAATAAACGCTATTTTCATAGTTAGTGCCGTTATATTCATAATAGGAGTAATTGGACTCTATTTCCTTTTAAAAGAACGATTTAATGCTATTGGAAGTTTAACCGGTTGTTTAATATTTATTTCATTTCCAGTTGTATTTTCATGGGCTGTTAGTGGTTGCACTGATATTCCAGGAATTTCATTTTCGATTTGGACCATGTTTTTCTTGGTTGCTGGTTTAAAAAAGAATTATAAGTATTTATATCT
This sequence comes from Methanobacterium sp. PtaB.Bin024, assembly GCA_002067065.1. Classification (GTDB taxonomy): domain Archaea; phylum Methanobacteriota; class Methanobacteria; order Methanobacteriales; family Methanobacteriaceae; genus Methanobacterium. Next base: position 154,727 of record MVPY01000099.1, on the reverse strand, counting down.
GGTTTTACCAACATTTGTGATGGCATCCCTCATGAGATACACATCTGGCCTTACACTTCTCCCCATACTATTCTATCTTTTAATTAACAAAGACCATATAAGAGAAATAAAAAACCTGAAAAAAATCGTTCTAGGTGTGATAATAGAGTTAGGTGTTCTAATAACAGCAGTGACAGTCTTTTTTGTTAGATTAAAAACTGCAACATCCGTATTCAGCCTATTTACTTCAATTGCTTCATCTTCATTCACCGGTACTGAGGATGTTGCATACAATACAAATGTTTTTTATTACATCCAGAATTTATTTAACTACATCTCAGTTGGACCATTTCAGGGATATTATCAACAGATCTTAAACCCTTCTCAAGGAGCTCCAACATTATTATCCTATTTCATATCATTAATCGTACTTTTTGGTATAATTTTTTATATTCACCGGATTTTCAGTGCAAAAAATGTTAAAGTTGCTTTTAAAGATGGAAAAATATTACGGACGAATAAATTAATAAAATTAGGGCTGATTTTAGTCTTGTTTATCTTATTATTGGTGAGTTTCTACAGCCAATACTTCATTTTGAGTGAAATCATATTGTTTGCATTTTTATATGTGATATATGTGATTTTAATCAAGAACAATACAGGTTTTGAGCAAAAAAACCTTAAATTGGATTTTATGTTTTTATCTTGGTTTGGTGCTTTTTTGATATTCCAAAGTACCCTTCCTTTAAAGGTGGACAGATACTTCATTACCATGGCCCCTGCACTTGCATACTTCATTGTTCTAGGTTTAAGTGAGTTTATTGGGAAATTCAAGATCCAAATCCAAAAAAAGAAAGTTAAACCAGGATTAATTTGTTTACTCGTAGCGTTAATATTTTTATCATGTTCAACAGCTACATTCATTGGTCATGCCCCGAAAAAAACTTTTACAGTTGATATTGATCATTCCTGTCAATGGCTTAAAGGTTATGATCCTGATTACAAAGACAAGATTATATGTTCTGATTATCCCAATGCCGTTAATTGGTATCTTGAAAAAGATATCAGAGCAGGTTTCCCCAGATTATATAATAACGATGATGATAAATTTGAAGATTACCTTCAACAAATTGGTGCAGATTACTATATTGATTCAGTAAGTAATTCCCATCCAGTAATTAAAGGTTACCGCATAATCAAAACATTTGGTGTTGTGGCAATATACAAGAAAATATAGGCTAAAATAATGATGTATGATTAACGAAGATGAATTTATGAACTTATTAATGATTGCCCGATTTTAGAAGAATTTGTTGACCAATTCTATAAAACTATTCTTAAACTCCTTAAAAGAAGGTAGTTCAAAGATTAAACGAAAGATTTAAAACATTCTAATTGAAATATTAAACTAAGGATATTTTAGTCTTAAAGATCTATTGAACCTTCTAATAGCATGATAATGGAATAAAATGTATTAATTATCAATCAATGACCTCATAAATTGATGACCACATCATTAATTGATGATCCTGCTAAAATGACCCTTAAGTAAAAACATTTATATACAAAAAGGAGACCACCTATTTATCATGATTATTCATGCTAATGTGTTCAGTTATATTATTGCTCTAGGTGTTGCATTAATACTTGGACTGGTATTAAGACTACCTTTACTTCCAGATAAACCAATGAGAGACTCCTGGACTATAAGTGCTGTTTTCCCAACGGCAGTGCTAGCTATAGGTTTCTATGCCATGCTGTACGAATTAGGCTACCAGGGTTATATTGTTGCATTAATCACAGGAATTATTACTGCATTATTTGCTAAATTTATTTTAGAAAAACTAGTTCCCAGACCAGAATCGGAGGAATCCCCATGAATGAAATTTTAGGTATTGTGCTGGCTGCTATTATTTGCTGGTTTAACTTTGTGTTAATAGATACCTGGATGGGACTCCCAGAATCACCAGGAGTGAAGGGAGCAGAAGTTATTGGCCGATCAGTTAAAAAAAGAGGAGGAGATCTGGCTGGTGGATTCTTTCAGGGCAACATAGTATGTTCACCTGATGCTTCTGCTGGAACCTTACTGGCCTCCATAGCCTGTTATGCCATAGGTACCCCAGAAGGAGGATTAATAGCCGCTGTTTTAGTATACTTTGGTAACAGGATATGTGCTGACCCAGGATATGCAGGTACCACTGGAGCCCTCAGCATTACTGTAATCATTTATTTAACATCATTTATCGGCTTTAAACCAGAATATTTTATTGTGGGAATGGTTCTAGCTATTCTCACCATTCAAGGCCTTTACCAGACAGGTGCTTCCAGGCTTTTGGGAAAACTGGCTCAGAAGATGGGGAGATACACCAAGTTAACTTAGGTGCTAAATCATGTTAATCGAAATATTGGGCATAATAGTTGTATTAATGGCGCTGCGCACGCTTGTGGCTCAAAACCGTGAGGAAAGACTTCTTTGCCTTAACGTCATCGGCTTCAGCATGTCTGCAATTATGGCTTTATACATACAAACACCCTTTGGAGCAATCATTGCCATAACATTTTTCATAACATCTACCCTCGGCTCCAACGCCATTGCTTACTCTCTGGGAAGGGTAAAAGAAGAGATCATGGTGGAATAAAATGTACCTAGACTTTATAAACTTAACAACAGTATCAGCAGCACTTACTATAATTGGAGCTGTCGGGATCATTGCCCTAGCAAAGCCCCTGGATAAGGTCATCATGTTCGCACTTCTCCAGGGAGGATTCATAGGAATGATCGTGGCAGCCAAATACCTGGATGTTGCTATGGCCGCAGCCATTTTCGACCCCATTTCCACTGTTATCTTATTAATTGCAATTATCAAAATAAATGAGGTCCGGAAAAAAAACCAGGAATCCCAGGAGGAAGGGAACCTTGCTTAATATTTACATATGGTTTTATACAGGTGTGGTACTGGCCATACTGGGCAGCATTGGTACTGCCATAGGTCCAGGAGTTAAAGACCCCCTAGTAAGAGCATTGAACACAGAAATAGCCGCAGTAGGTGTTTCACTCATATTCTTAACCTATAATCACACCATTGCACTTGTTACCTATATTGCAGCTACCACCATCATAACCATGATCTTGCTCAGAGCTATCGTTAGATTGGAAGAAGTGGGGGCAGAATTATGAGCAGAATAGGCAGATTCTGGAACTCCCTGGCCACTCCTAAGAAGATCCCAAGGTTTTACAGTGTGATCTTGGGAGTTTTACTTCTGGTAGGTTTTATCATGCCCCTAGCTCTTAACGATCAGCAGTTATACCCACGGCCAACACCACAACTACAGATAGACGAAAATGATCCTTTAGCTCCTTATGATCGTGGTGGTGTGCCCCTTAAAGAACCAGGAATTGTAAAATCTCAGTATCCGCAATTCTCAGAAAAATCCGGAATGGTAACTAGCTATTTATCCCCTATCGCAATAGGAGTCAGTAACACCACTATCTATTACGGGACATCCATATATTCATCCCCTGGTGGATTAATAGACGAGATATTATATTATTCCAGAGGTTTTGACACTATCCTTGAATCCACTATTCTTATGATGGCCTTTGTGGTGGCAACATGGGTTGCACTACACTTTACCATGAAAAGGAGGGAAGAAGAATGAGTGCATCAGTCCTTGTTCCCACTGTTGTATCACCCATAGTAGTTTCTTTATACGTTCCCGCCATATTCACTGGCTTAATAGTGGGACTTATCGGTTTAATGGCCATTGCCTATCAAAAAGATGATTTAAACGCCCTGATACTCACAGATATTGTAGGGATGGGAATGCTGATTCTGGTGGCTGCAGTTGGAACCGACCTTGCTGAAGCTCTCATATTACCCGGACTGGTGGTTGAGCTTGCTGAGATATTGGCTATATCTGAAATACTCATGAGTAGGGAGATGAGAAAAAAAGGAGAAACCGCAGAATTAATCCCATTACCCACATCAATGGATATGGAGGTAATGACCACTGCACCAACATTTCTAGCAATCATTTTAATAGTATATGGAGCTTTCCTCTCAGGATTTACAGGGGGAGCTGTAGCAGGTGGAGGTATACTATTTTATATCATCTCGAGAAGGATGCGTGGAGTTCCATCAGACACTTGGGAGGGCATAGCTGGGGTATCTGGTATTGCATGGTGCCTGTGGCTAGTAGGATTCCTGGTGTTCTTTGTATTCCCACAATACTGGTTGCTGGCATTGTTCCTGGCAGCATTCGGTGTTTTCATAAAAGTTGCATTTAAAGCCGGCCTGATAGGCGTCATAGGTCGGGAAGAGTTCAATAAAAAATAAAAGGAGTAGTAAGGAGTAATAAAAATGGATATCATCATATTGGGCCAACAATTAATGGGGTACATTCCCCTGGGGGATATCGTCCTCTATCTGGCCCCTGTTAATTTGTTCATGTTCGCCAGCGCTCTGGCCTTCACTACTCTCATTGCCATAAGCAGGACTGAAACTCAGGTTGAGGCAGGTGTAGGCACCCTTAAAGATCAGGAAGTTAAGGTTGATAAGGATGAATTCAAGATCAGACGTTTCTTGGCCATAGTATGTGGACTGGCAACCGCCGGTGCCATGATCACAGGAGACCTCTTCAACTTCACATTATTTGTGTGTCTTATTGGTATCGTTAACATAGGAATAGTTGCCGCTGTAAAACAGATTGATGTTTTGGATGCTGCCTTCCAGTACGGTTTGGTGGCCATGATTGCAATTTTACCCCTCTTTGGAGGGGCAGCCATGATCCTGGCATCAACCGGCACCATCAGCCTGCTAGAAATCGCGCATATACCCACCACCTTCATGATGATCTTCGGTTCACTCCTCCTATTTTTAGGAGTTGCCGGTGAAACTGGAGTAGCACCCTTCTACGCCACCAAGGCAGAAATGTTCAGAACCCCCGGTTCACCCTTCTTACTCATCATACACTTAAGCTCTCTACTAGTAATTATTAGAGTTATAGAAATACTGCTCATCATAAACAAACCATTTTGATAACCTTACAAAGAAAATTTGGTGAAAATAATGGATAAACTAAAAATATCAAGTTATTTAATACTTATAATATCAATAGCAGGAATATTATATGCTCTCCTGTTCAATCCACCCCCATGGATAGTTTATGGAATTTCCATTATATTCATACCTACAGGAATACTGTCCTTTGGACTGATATCAATGAAAAGAGGCCCTAAAAAAGATGAAGAAGACAAAAACAGGGAGCCATTTATTGGATATTAACCTTAACAATTTTAACAAAGAATTAACTTTAACCCGGAACAAACCGCAAAAAATGAATTAAATAATCGGTGATCATATTGAACCTAATGGCAAACATTCTGTTGAACGTTCTCATCGCATTTCTGGTGGGAAGTGTCCTTTTCGGACTGCAGAGGAAGATAATGGCCAGAATACAAATGAGACCAGGCCCACCTATCATCCAGCACCTCTTGCACACACTTAAATTCTTCATCAAAGAATCAACATTTCCTAAAACGGCAGCAATGCCATTTTATATAGCTATAACTGCTATGTTATCAGTCATATGGGTAGCAGCAATCATAGTTGGGCCTGTGACACAAGGGTCACTCTTACTTATATTTGCTATATATGCCATTCATAAAATTGTAGAACATAACGCAGGATCTTCATCAGGATCTCCCTATGGTAAACTTAGCTGTGTGCGAGCGGTTTTCTCAGCAGCAGCCGAGGTGCCTCTGTTTGCGGTTCTCATTATTATTTATTTCAAAGCTGGAACCATGAACATAGCACAAATTATCAGCTACCAGGCTGCTAATGGGCCATTAATATACAGCATACCACTGGCAGCAGCCATGTTCTTCGTGCTAATCTTATCTAAAGCCCCATACTCTCCCTTTGCCATAACAAAGGGAAAAGACATCATTTCAGGGTATGAAACAGAACACTTCGGATTACTCCGTGGTTACCTAATGATGTCCGAATCAACCGCATGGTACATGCTTCTATGGGTGTTCTTAACAGTTTTCATAGGAGGTCTAAGTCCATTATGGTACCTGGTGGGTATGCTTGCCTTATCAACCATAGTAGGCTTTATCAATGCCACCACTCCTATCCTAAACCCCAACCATTCCATAATGACCCAGGTTAGCTTTGCCCTAATCGGAATCGTAGGATCCCTGGTGCTTTTATTATATTAAAAGGAGAATCAAAAAAATGGAAATACAAGAAAAAGACACACTGTTCCTAATGACCCTAGCCGCCTTTGGAAGTGTTCTAGCCAGCGGATTAGCTGTAATATTACAATGGAACATAGTTTTACCCCTCACTGTGGCAGTGTTCTTGTTAATGATTCTTACTTATATGCTTAACAAGAAGGGAGCAATTCATTTCACAGAGAATGCCGAAAACTGGGCAATGATCATTACCCTCCTTGCTTTCATAGCATCCTTCATATACCTTTACCGTCCCACTTAAATGGTGATTTAATGAATGAAACAATTTATCTCCTCTACATACTTTCATTTGTACTGGGATCCTTACTAGGACTGGTACTCAGCTACCGTAAATACAAAGCACCATATGCCATTGGAAAAATTGATATAATGGCCCTGGTGCTAGCTGTAGTAGGTTGGTTCCTGGTCTTAAACAGTATATTGATCACTTTCATACCCACATACATTACCATAACCATCGGTATTTTCCTGCTGTCAATGGTACTTGGAATGAGACCTGGTTATGGTAGAAATGAAACCTTTATCGGCATTATAGTTGCTGGAATCATCTGGATAATCAGGACGGTGATCCTTTGAATAACCAAGATATTGGAAGAGGTGATGATGAAAACACCTCCCATGAAGATGAGGTGCTCCATCTTATGAAGATGCGCATCATTGAAAGTTATCGCTGGCGTGTTGATATAATCGAACCATTTTCAGAGGAATTTGGAATCAGCAAAGAAAAATTAGAAGATATTCTCATTAAAAGGTTGGATATGGCTAGTTTAGAAGCTTTACATCCTCGTTTCGAATCCTCAAAACGTCCATGTATCAAAGAAAAAATACACGCCGATCTTAGGCTTTGCTGGTTCTCAGATGTGATGAACATTCTTTCAGATGAAGAAACTGAACAAATTAAAAATAAACTTGCTGATGAGATACTTAAAGAAGGTAAATCTTACGAAGAAGCCGTCAAAGATGGCCGAAAAGATCTACTTGAATATCTAATGAGATAAATAGAGGTAAATCAATGTTAGATGGTCTTAAAGACGTTGTGAGAAAAAGTTCAATACATGTATGCCTTATTAACACTGGAGGGTGTAATGGCTGCGATATTGAAGTAGTAGCATTATTATCACCCCGATACGATTTAGAACAGTATGGTATTTATGTTCACAACAACCCCAGAGAAGCCGATGTGATACTGGTGACTGGGGCAGTGACTGAACAGTGGAAAGAAAACTTACAGAGAATCTATTCCAAAGCCCCAGAACCTAAAGTTGTAGTGGCCATAGGAAACTGCCCCCTTACCGGAGACGTTTTCAATCAGGAGGGATGCAGTGTCTATGCCCCTGTATCTGATTTTATACCCGTGGATGCGGAGATACCTGGATGCCCACCTCGACCTTCAGAGATACTAGCTGCTATTCTGGCTGTGGGGCCTGATGCCATTGCAGCCAAAGGGAGGCAAAAACCATGATACTTCCAATAGGACCCATACACCCTGCACTAAAAGAACCTGTACGCCTTAAACTGAAAACACAGGGTGAACGGGTTATAAGTGCCGAAATCGATTACGGATATGTTCATCGTGGCATAGAACGGGTAATGCAGGGTAAAACCTGGCAAAAAGGAATATTCCTATCAGAACGAGTGTGTGGTATCTGTTCCTATGTCCACACTCAGACCTTTGCTGAGACCTTTGAGAAGATTGCTGGGGAGAAAGTACCATTAAGGGCCCAGTATCTAAGATCCCTAACCAATGAACTGGACAGGATCCAGAGTCATTTCATTGCTAACTCAACTTACTTCAAAGCCCTTGAGCATGAAACATTATTCATGTACATGTTACACCTCCGGGAGCCAGTGATGGACGCCATCGAATTACTAACAGGTAACCGTGTGAATATGGGCTGGAACGTGGTAGGTGGAGTCAGAATGGATGCCGAGGAAAAACACCTCAACAGTATCTACCAGATCATCACCAATTTAGAAAATGAATATGACAAATACGTGGAAATGTTTGATGACGGTCCGCTTGTAAGTCTCAGATCCAGGGATGTGGGTAAGATGAGTAAGGAAGATGCCCTCAAAGGTCGTGCTGTGGGACCCATTGGCAGAGCTTCTGGTATTAAACATGATGTGCGAGAAGATCATCACACTTACCAGGATGAATTCGACTGGAAACCCATCTGGAGAAAAGAAGGAGATAATTACGCACGGACCATGAACCGTTTTGATGAAATCAGAGAATCCATAAAAATCATCAAACAGATCATAGAAAACATACCACCCGGAGATGTGCGTACAAAAATCGATATTCCTGCAGGATACGCTGATTGGAGAAACGAAGCACCAAGAGGAGAAGTCAGCTACTTTGTTGAAACTAATGGGAACCTTATAAAAAATATTTCCATCAGAACCCCCAGTATAATGAACATTGATGTTTGTGGTAAGTACATGTTACAGGATGTAGCCACAGTGGCTGATGCAGTTGCCACCTATGCCAGTGTGGATCCCTGTGTTGCCTGCACTGAACGAGTTGTCATCCTGAATGAAAAGGGAGAAAAAAAGGAATTTGATGGGCTTCACAAAGTTAAGTACCTTAAATAATAGCCTATACACAAATTTATTAACATATTTACACCAAAATCAAACAATTAAAGAAAGTTGATGCTTTATGTCATCATTAATCTGGTATCTTTACGAATTTGCCCGGAAATCATGGGCTGAAAGTTTTGCAGTAGCCAGGACCAACCCCGAAATTGTGGAAACACCTGATAGGTTCCGTGATTTTCCTGAAGTATTCCCTGAGTACTGCATATCCTGTGGTGCATGCACTGCAGCCTGTCCCGCGCCTAACGCCATAAGGTTGGTGCGGAGTGAGGATACAGCTGAAGAGGAAGGTAAAGCCTATCCTGTAATCAACAATAGGGGCTGTATCCGCTGTGGGTTCTGTGCTGAAGTTTGTCCCACTGTTCCTAAAACTATTACCTGTGGTGAAAATCATCTCATTAGAGAAGAGTTCACCATCCTACCAACAGATCGCATGTTTGTTATCGATGATTACCTATGCATCCGTTGTAAGAAATGTCTGAAAGCCTGCCCAGTTCCAGGAGCCATATACGAAGAAGACAATAAAATTATCATTGATCAATCCCTGTGTATCGGCTGCGAGGAATGCTTGAACAATTGTCCAGTAAAAGGGGCTGTAAAAGGTATTTTTATATCTCACATTCAGGAACAGAAGGAAATTATTAATTTGGTCGTGAACACTCTTGAAGAAGCTATTGAAGGAAAAAGAGATGATATAAGTCATTTATCAGATGAAGATGTCTACAAATTCAATTTACCTATAACTGAGTTGGTGGAACGTGCCAGATCCGTACTGGACAATGATGACCTAATACTAGACACCTTCCAGAAAATCACCGACCGTCTGAAACTGCGAATTGTGACCTGGGATGAGGATAAGTGCAAAAAATGCCGTTTATGCGTTGATGAATGTCCATCTGGAGCCATAACCTATGATGAAAAAGAAGATGTGATCAAACGGGATACCAAGAAATGTCTCCGTTGTAGTACCTGTTATCAGACCTGTCCATTTGGAGTTGCAGGTTATTATGTGTCCAGATTCCTACTGGACCCTACTTCCCTAGAAGAGGGCGTTATTCACATTACAGTTAAGGCATCTCAGTTACCTATAGGAGCTGATTAAAATTACCAGCACAACTGATAATTCTAAAAAATCAGATGAAACCAAGAAGATCTACAAACCACTCAGGGATGTGGAGGTGGAATACGAGGTAGACCATGATAAATGTGCCTCCTGCACTGAAAGGCCCTGTCTTAAGGCCTGCCCAGTAGATGCGGTTCATGAAGTTCCTCCTGATAATCACATTGAAATTGATGATAAATGTTTTGGATGCATCCTGTGCAGGGAAGCCTGCCCATATGATGCCATCACCATGGAAACCACCCTTTCCAAGCCAAGAAGAGAAAACGTTCCTAACATCAACACAAAACTATGCCGGCAGTGTGGTGCCTGTGTGGACGCCTGCCGTACTGGAGCTATACACTTAGTCAGTTCTGGGAATCAAGAGGCCCATAGTGAGATTGATGAGGATAAATGTGTGCGCTGTGGCTACTGTTCTCGTGTCTGTCCCACTGAAGCCATTAAATATGGTGAAATTCTACCTCGCTCTGTGGTAGGAGGTAAAGCCATAGTAGTTAATCAGGATAAGTGTATTGGCTGTATGACCTGTACCCGAGTCTGCCCATCTAAAGGTGCAATCAATGTGGATAAGATGAGTAAACTCCCCTACATCAATCCATCTTACTGTGCCCGATGTGAGGAGTGTATGAATGTCTGTCCCTCCACAGCAATTAAATACTCATCCCGTAAACGAGCTTATGAAGGATACAACAAGATAAAAACTATGGAAATCGCTTCAGAGCTTTTGGAAAAAGAAAGCGAGAAACTTGCTCGTGAAACAGTTAAGATCGATTCTATATTAAACAAGATCACCCGTGAAGTAAGTTACAGTCACAAGGAGGAGGAATTCACCGAGGATGTCACTGAACTGGTCAGTGAAGAAATCAAAGCCTTGATGGATGGCAAACTTGATGTTGAAGATCTGGGTGAAATAATCCAGGCTACTTCACCACATAGGGTGATCAATGTTTCTGAAGAGGAGTGTATCGGCTGCGGGGCCTGTATTAAAGAATGTCCAGTGGATTGTATTGAACTGGAAATGCCTTCACCAGTCCATATTGGAGATGAATGTGTTTACTGTGGTCAATGTGTGGAAACCTGTCCATTCCAGGCAATCAGCCTGAAAGAAGAATCTTTCAAGGTGGAAGATGGCCATATACTCTTTAAAAGACGTAAGATCACCGGTCCATCTGAGGGTGAAGTGCTTATCGACAGCATGTCATGTCAAAGATGCGGAGTTTGCGTGAACAAGTGCCCTGTGGATGCCATGAGCATAGTGGACGACGAGGTAGTGGTTGATCAAGACAAATGCATCTTATGTGGAGAATGTCAACGTATATGTCCCACCCGAGCAGTTAAACTCCATGAAAAATAATCTGTGAATTAAAATAATCTTTTAATTAATTTTAAATATTTAGTCCAATAATATTTTAATTCACAAAATATAATAAAATTATGTAAATTTTAAGGTTTTAAACATTTATATTGTTTAAACACCCCAGGAGGATGTGAATTGGGTAACAAATTCTTTGTTTCTGACTGTGAAGGACCTATATCAGTCAATGATAATGCTTTTGAACTAGCTGGTTATTTTATTGAAGATGGTGAAAAATTCTTCCAGATCATCAGTCGTTATGATGATATATTAGTCGATGAAGTTAAAAGACCAGGCTATAATGCCGGTGATACATTAAAACTGATATTACCCTTTTTGAAGGCATATGGTGCCACTAATCAAAATATGGAACAATTTTCATCCAGAAATGTTTTACTCATCCCTGGTGCCCAAGAAACTCTAAGTATGGTGAATAACCTCATGCCTTCATTCATTGTCAGCACCAGCTATGAACCCTATATCAGGGCTCTCTGTGATCAAACTCAATTCCCTTTTAGTCACTGTTATTGTACCCGCCTGGATCTGGATAAGCACACTTTAAGTGGAGAAGATAGGAATAAACTCAAAGAATTCTGCCTATCCATCACCAGTAACCCTCAATTTGATAATTTGGAACGTATTTTTTGGGAAGAAATCCCAGATATGGAAATTGGTTCTCTGTTCCAGGAAGTGAAGCCTGTAGGTGGAGAAGCTAAAAAAGAGGCAGTTCTAAATATCATTGGCAAACATAATTTTAAGCCTCGGGATCTGATGTATGTAGGAGATAGTATCACCGATGTGGAACCACTCATTTATGCCCGAGAACATGAAGGATTAGCTGTTTCATTTAATGGTAATGAATACGCTGTTAAAGAGGCATCTATTGTAGTTATTTCAGATAATACAATTATAACTTCTATACTCTCAGATATGTTCCATCAATATAACAGTGAGTTGGTGCTGGAATTCGCTGCTTCTTTTACTGACAACCCTGAAACAGCACTGCAAAAATATCAGGTTAACCCAGAATTAACTTCTAAACTAACAAAAACCAACACACGTCTGGAACTGGTTACTTCTGAAAACCTTGAAGAGTTAACAGAGGATAGTAAGAAGTTTCGTAAAGAAGTTAGAGGAGAATCAATAGGGGGGTTGGGATAATGACCACATCCAATTTAAGATCACCATGGGATAAAATAGAAGATACCTATGCCGAGGCATTTAATGGTGTCTGCTGCAGAGTCATAATCACTGCAGATGATGATGAAACACTCCAGAGAGCCGCATATGATGCAACTTCCACACCGGGAACAGTTATTGGACGTGTAGAAGGGGGGATTGAGGGTTGGTTAACTGAAGATCAAACCCCTGATGGTAGAAAAGGAGCCATTTTACAATTCTGGTATGATAAAGAAGATCCTGAAAAGTTTGAAGTTGAACTTTCCTACCGTATACGTCAGGATATACTGGTAAAACCATTCACATCAGTTTTTGATGCGTCCATCAATCCTGCAGGTTACATTGACACCATGAAACATGTGGGTCACTGCGGAGATGGTTATGAATGGAAAGATGAATTATACGGCAGACATATGATTGTGGTGCCCATTGCCATACCCGATTTTCTTATAGAAGAAAAATTAGGGTACATGAAAGGGATCATGGGGGCAAACTTCTGGTACTTTTGCAACAGCAAAAAAGCTGTGCTGGATGGTGGTAGAACAGCTCTTAAAGCTATTGAATCTGTGAAAAATGTTATCACACCCTTTGATATTTGTTCAGCAGCATCCAAGCCTGAGACCAACTATCCCTGGATTGGACCAACCACCAACCATCCTTACTGTCCCACCCTGCAACATGTTTTGGGTGCAGATTCCATGGTTCCAGAGGGTGTTGAATATGTTCCAGAGATTGTTTTAAATGGACTTGACATGGAAAGTCTTAAAAAAGCTATGAAAATAGGGATCCGGGTTTTACTGGAATACGATGATGTTCTAGGTATTTCAGCTGGAAATTACGGTGGACAGTTAGGAGATTATAAAATTTATCTTAAAGAGTTGTTTCCATGAAGCTGGATGTAGTGGGCTTTGGAGCATTGAATCTGGATCGGCTTTTTCAGGTTAACCAGATTGCTTGTAAAGATGAGGAAGGGCAGATAAAAAATTTACACGAAAGTTGTGGAGGATCCGCTGCCAACACCATCATAGGACTGGCAAGATTGGGCCTGGACACCGGTCTTATTGGAAAAATAGGCAGTGATCGGGAAGGAGAAACCTTACTTGACAATCTCCAAAATGAAGATGTGGATATCCATGGAATTATAAAAAGCTCTAATGGGAGAAGTGGTACTGTTCATGGTTATGTTGATCGAAAAGGTGAGCGAGCATTGTATGTTGACCCTGGAGTAAACGACACAATCACCATTCAAGAGATAGATCCAGAATACGCATCAAACACCAGACTACTGCACCTTACTTCCTTTGTAGGAAAATCAATACAAGCACAGGAAGAATTACTGGATAACATAGATGACCAGATTACAGTGAGTCTTGATCCAGGAATGATCTATGCATCTAAAGGAATTAAAGCACTGAAAAAAATTCTTCAAAGAACCAATGTTCTCTTAACAAATCAGAATGAATTAGATCTCCTCTTACGCTCAAGGAAAGACCAAGATACTAAAATCAACACACTGTTAAACTATGGAATTGAAATTTTAGTGATTAAACAGGGCAAAAAAGGTTGTCTGGTTACAGATGGCGTTAAAACGTACCTTTTGGACGCTTATGATGTAGATTGCAGAGATACCACTGGTGCAGGAGATGCATTCAATTCAGGGTTCATATACGGATTTCTTGAAGGGAAAAACATTGAAGAATCAGCAATGTTAGGAAACTTCGTTGCATCATGCTGCGTGCAAGAACTAGGCGCAACTACTGGCCTTCCATCAAAATCCGTCCTTGGTAGTTGGAAATAAATATTGGGGAATAAAAAATTATGAACAGACTAATCTGGAAAAGACTAATCTGATAAATCCAGATACAAAAGTAGTGGACACGAAATCATTTCCCAGTACATGATTTTAATAAACTAATAAAACATGGTTTAAATAAAATAAATGTATAAAATAAAACATGAGGAGAATATTATTACTTAGATTTAGACATTGAAAGGTAAATGGTGTTAAAATGGACGTAACATTCAAAAAAAAGAAAGATGTGCTGGAGGGAGAGGTGGCCCTCAGATCCATGGACTTGGAAGATGCTCGTGAAGGAGTTAAAGGTGAAATTGAAAACTGTGTCCTTGAGGATAAATTTATAACTATCTCTCCTGAATGTGTCCGTTGCAATCTCTGCGTTGAAGAGTGTCCCGTAAATGCCATTGAGGAGTCTAAATTCGCCAGACCTGCAAAAATACTTGATAACTGTGTTAAATGCGAGATATGCGCCCAGACTTGCCCTGTGAGTTGTATACATGTAATTGAAAGCACCACCCATGTGGAAGATGATGATGTTAAATATCACTTAAAGGACCTTAAAGTTCCTCATCGTAAGCTACGCATGAACAAAATCGATGTGGACCCTGATAAATGTGATTCATGTGCCACTTGTGTCAGGTTCTGTCCCACTGGAGCTATCCAAGTCCCAGAGGGTGGAATTGCCCAGATTGATAAGGAAGCATGTGTAGGTTGTGGTGCCTGTGTCAATGTCTGCCCTGAGGGTTCAATAGAACTGGTTAGAGAATTAGGACCTGTAATTAAGACCAAAGAACTCCTGGTGGATCAGGACACCTGTGTACAATGCCAAGTCTGTGAGGAGAACTGCCCTGTGGATGCTATTAAACTTGAAGGTGACCAGGTAGTTTTAGACCCGGAAAAATGTATTTTATGCGAAGTTTGTTCTACTAAATGCCCAGTAGGTGCTTTAAAACTGGAGATGGTTTAAGATGTTAGTTAATGAAATGATGGACAAAGATTTTATTGTAGTATCCCCTGATGATGACCTGATAGATGTATCCATCTTAATGGAAAAAAAACTCAGATTCACCACACCAGTGGTCGACGAAAAAAAGAAGCTTATTGGATGGATCACTTCCTTAGATGTGACCCGTGGCTTTAGGGAAGGCAAAAAAAAGGTTAAAGACGTGATGTACGCCAAAGAAGATATTGTTCACGTCCAAAAAGATGATCCAGCACGCCTAGCAGTTATGGAAGCATCAAAATACAAAGTGTTTAACATACCAGTTATTAACGATGAAGATGTTGTTGTAGGTGTGGTAAGAGCTTTTGATATTGTCAAAACCCTTTCTAGCCTCTACGAAGTTAAAGTTTACAAGATCTTCGAGGCTATGAACGAAGAACTCAAAGGGGTGAGCTGGGATGAACTCATGGAAGCATCAGCCATAGTAACCCGCAGGCGCACTGGTAAAAGAGTCACTGCCCAGGACTATGAGAAACGTATTAAAAATTCCACATTCGGAGAAGCTATCTGGGCCACAGGAGGACTGGAAAAATTCTTTGTAGGATTAATTGCCATTGGAGAACTGGTTATCGCCCGAAAAGTGGCTAAGGCAAGGAAATAATTATTCTTTAAGGTTTTTTATTTTCTTCCCCTACTTTTCATTTAAAGACCTGTCATGAATGGGCAAAGACTAATACAAATATAACATCTTTACCAATTCACTACAATAATTATACTTTCCTATTTTTTGGAGTTATAACATGCAGAATAAACTAATTATAGTTCGTTACGGTGAAATTGGTGTTAAAAGCCGTAAAGTTAGAGGAAGATTTGAACGGAAGCTAATTGAAAATATTAAAACAGTTATTGATGGTTCTGTAAAGTTAAAACAGGGCCGAATATTTATCTCTCCTAAAGATCTGGATAAAGCAGTTTATTTTCTTCAGAAAATTCCAGGTATTGTTTCATACAGCCCTGCAGTCGTGACCAGGACTGATCATGACTCCATTAAAGAACTTATTGAAACATATACTGGTGAACTGGTTGAGGAAGGGATTTTCTCAGGGGAAGATTCATTTGCCATCCGATGTAGAAGGGTGGGTGAACACGACTTCACCAGTCAGGAGATGGCAGCATACTGTGGTTCAGTAGTTTATGAAATAACAAAATCCAAAGTTGACTTATCTAATCCTGATTTTGAATTATTTGTGGAAGTTCGAGATGATAAAACCTATATCTACCACCAGAAAATACAGGGACTGGGAGGTTTACCTGTGGGGACCCAGGGAAGAGTCATAGTACTTATTTCAACTGGTATTGACTCACCAGTGGCCGCTTTTCTCATGATGAAAAGGGGCTGCAGTGTCACCCTTCTTAACTTCAACACTTACCCTTACACTTCCAGATCAGATGAAAAAATCCTGAAAATCCATCAGAAACTGAAAGAATATTCAGCAGGGGCAAAATTCAACCTTTATCAGGTAGATTATGGGGATTTCCTCCATAAATGCATTGAAGAAGCTCCTGGACGAATGACTTGTGTGCTATGCAAGAGTGGAATGTATCAGATTGCTGAAAAGATTGCACCGAAAGATAAGGCCCTGGCCATTGTGGATGGCAGTAGTCTGGGGCAGGTAGCATCACAAACTCTTCCTAACATCCTGGCTACCCGTTATTCAGCTCAGATACCCATTTTAAGTCCTTTAATTGGTATGGATAAAGTGGAAATAGAAAATTTGGCCAAAAAGATTGGAACGTATGATATATCAATAATTCAAGAAAGTGATTGTGCTGCTGTTCCCAGGCACCCTGAAACCCATGCAGAACTACCCCTAGTCTTAGAATCCCTGGTAAAGATTGATGCTGCTGATGACTTTGATAAAGCTGTTTTTAATTTAAAGGTGCTTAAATGAAGAGAATGAAGAGTGGGTAATTTCATCAGAATGTATAAACTTTACATATGAAGTCCATAAATAATACCCTTCATAGTTCATTCCCTAGGTGAAAAATAAAAATGAAAATTGTAATAGCCGGTGGCGGTGCTGGTGGGCTTTCCACAGCATCTAATATAAGAAAATGCAATAAAACTGTAGAAATAACTGTAATTACCACAGAAAAACATATTGCCTATTCTCCATGTGCCATACCTTATGTTTTGGGTGGAGAAGTGGAAAATTTTGACGATATTATCATGCACGAAGCAGAAGATTATCTAAAAAAAGACATAAATGTCATTACAGAAGCAGAAGTATGCGACGTGATAAGCGGTGAAAACAAGGTAAAATATCGTTTAAGTGGGGAAAAAGATTCTGACAAAAAAGAATTACTTTATGATTGTCTGGTTATAGCCACTGGAGCGAGTTCTTTTATCCCTCCCATTGAGGGAACAGATTTAGATGGTGTTTTCAAAATCAGGACCATTGAAGATGGTTTGAAAATCAAAAAATGGGCTGAGAAAAGTAAACATGTGGTGGTGGTAGGTGCAAGTTTAATTGGTTTAGAAACTTCTTATGCACTTAAACAAATGGGTTTAAAGGTCACCATGACTGAAATGCAGCCCCAAATTATCCCTAGATCCTTAGACCCTGATATGGCAGGAATTGTCCAGAAGTACATTGAAAAACAGGGTATAGATGTTATTCTTGATCGTCCTGCAGAAAAGATTCTGGGCACAGAACATGTTGAAGGTGTTGTTTTTGGAGATATGACTGTAAAGGCAGATATGGTTATATTGGCTACTGGGGTCAGACCTAGAATTGAATTAGCCAAAAATGCTGGTTGCAAGATTGGTGAGATGGCTATCAGAGTTAATGAGAAAATGCAGACATCTATACCTAATATATATGCTGTTGGAGACTGTGTAGAAGTTTTGGATGCTATAACAGGCGAATATACTCAGTCCATGCTAGGGACAGCTGCTGTAGGCCAGGGGAAAATTGCTGCCAAAAATATCATAGGTATTGGTGGTGAATTTAAACCAGTTCTAAATTCCATGGTTTCCAAAGTTGGAAATCTTGAATTTGGTGCCGTGGGCATAACCAAGATCCTAGCCCCTCAAAAAGGGATAGAGGTAATATCTGGGAAAATTAAAGCCCTTAGTAAGGCCCGTTATTATCCTGGAGGAAAAAGGATCGATGTTAAGATCATATGCAACCTTAAAGGACAGGTTATTGGTTGTCAGATGATTGGGGAGGAGAGAGTCGCAGAAAGAATTGACACCATGTCCCTTGCAATATCTAACGGTGTAACCTGCGGGGAACTGGCTACAACAGAATTTTCTTATGCCCCTCCAGTATCCATGGTAACTGATCCTCTTATTCTGGCTGCAGAAGATGCCTGTGAAAAATTAAAAGAAATAAATGCCAGTTAAGTGAGTGTCATCAATGTTAAGGGATCTTCTTATTGATAAAGAACTTTTCAGCACTCTTAGAAAGGGAGCTTTAGAATCTGAAGAAAAGGAAAATTCTCTTGAGGATATTGAACTCTTGGAAAAGGCTGTTTTTAAGAGGTTGAAAAAGAAAAGATCCGTTAAAAAATATAAGAAGTTGGGGGTTAGTAAAGGGGACCTTAAGGAAATAATAGAACTTGCCGATGTGCTTAGCTTAGATGCAATTGGCGGCCCATCAAATGTGGAGATTGCTGATAACCACCAGGAATGGTGCAACAATTGTGGTAGATGCTGCAGAGAATCGTCTCCCCTGTTTATTCATAGAGATGAAGTTAACATCCTACTTACTTTCAACTCAGATTTGGAAGATGAAATAGTTCCCAATATACTTTACCCTGAACATTACCAGTTTAAGGAAGATAAACCCTGCAAATTCCATGACTCCGAAGCAGGGAAGTGCAGAATATATGACTCAAGACCACAAGTTTGCCGGAATTATCCTCTTATGCTGGTTGAAAGGGATGGGAAGGCCCATAATATAGTTAATTTACGCTACAACTGCAATTATGCTGTTCTACTGGTTCTGGAAAAATCCATGATCCTCTTTGATGAAGCTATTAGAAAACTTAAAGCTCAAAACTAAATCTAACTAACAATTATGCATTATTACATATGTTATACCAATATAACAAAGCTGACAGTTTATACTTTATGTTTTTCTCCTCATTCAATACTTTCTATTTTACCAAAATGATCATTGTAGTACTGATAACTCGCTGACGATAATGTTACATTGAAAAATTCGTATCTGAGCTTTTTTCTACCAGGCAGGGTTTTCACTAAGCCCATCTCTTCAAGACATGGCACAGCTTCATTAATTTCATCGAATTCAAGGTTAGTTAACCTTTTAATAACATCACCGTTACCACGCCTTCTGCTTCCTTCCACCATTGCCTTTAATATTGTCATTGCATTTTTCTGGTTCGGATCCATTATAATCACTCCTTATTCTTCAATTAACTTCCTTTAATCCATTTTCCTCATTTTCTTTGAAATTCTAAAAAATCCAAATTGCAAAATTATCTAGTAATAATTAAACGATGCGCAGTATAAATATATCGAAATGGTAAAAAATAGTAATCGATATTTGATTTGTTGTCATGATAGTAAAAAAGAATATAACAATAAAGATAAATTAATGGCTTTATAGATGAATACAATATATAGATCATTAACTGATTAGATTATAGATTATTATTAGGTGATTATATGACCATGAATGATGAGATGATGGATGCAATAGAAAAGGATTTAGTATTCCTGGCAACTGCCAGCAGTGACGGTATTCCCAATGTAGTTCCCATAGGTTTTGCACGGCCCATTGACAATGGAAGCATATTAATCGCTGATAACTACATGAACAAAACCCGTAAAAACATTGAAGAAAATCCCAATGTAGCCATTGTAACCAAAGAAGCCAAAAATAATCCTTACCAGTTTAAAGGAACTGCGGAAATATTTGAGTCAGGTAAGATCTTTGATGAAGTGGTGGAATGGGCTCAGAATGTAATGACCAAACTCAACCCCAAAGCAGCCATCGTTGTTAAAGTTACAGAGATTTATTCTGTGCAACCTGGACCCGAAGCCGGTGCAAAGGTTGATTAAATACTAAATTGATTAAACATTAGAAAATATATTTTTTATTTTCTATAAAAAAGAAATATAAAGAAGTTCCTAAGTAAAAATACAGAATAACAATATTTGTTATACTGATATAACAGTTATCTATAATGGTTAATTAAAATTCAATGCTGAAATAATAAACCGTTAAAAGTTCGAATACTAATAAGAATATAAAAAAACTACCTATATTGTAAAAAACAACCTAAATTTTCTTTTTTGCCGAGATGACCGAGCGGCTAGGTGCGTGGCTGCAGACCATGATACTCGGGTTCAAATCCCGATCTCGGCTTTATTATTCTTAATTAATCTATTTATTATTTACACACAACGTTATATACACACAATACACGATTTATTATATAACACACAATGGTATCAACCTGTGATTTTATGATAAAAATTTATAACACCTTATCTCGCAGCAAAGAAACTCTAAAACCTCTCAAAGGAAACCGGGTTAAACTCTTCGTCTGCGGACCAACAGTTTACGATAACTCTCACATAGGACATGCCAGGACTTATATATCCTTTGATGTTATTGCACGTTACCTTAAATATCATGGTTACAGTGTTTTTTACTTGCAGAACATTACTGATATAGATGATAAAATAATAAAAAGAGCCAAAAACACAGGCACAGACCCATTAAATTTAGCCAGGGAGTTTGAGGCAGAATACCTTAAAGATATGAAGGCCCTGGGTGTGGAGAATGTGAACTTATATGCAAGGGCCACTGAACACATAAAAGAGATTATAGCTCAGATTGAAACTCTTTTGGATAAAGGATTTGTTTATGAAACTGAAAGCGGAGTTTACTTTGATATATCAAAATGTCCTGATTTTGGCAAGTTATCCAACCGCAAAATCCATGACCTGAACGTACACCGAATCACCCCCAATACAGATAAGAGAAATCCAGAGGATTTTGCACTGTGGAAGAAGAAGGATGAAGAACCTTTCTGGGACTCTCCATGGGGTCTAGGACGTCCCGGATGGCATATTGAAGACACCGCCATTACTGAAGAGTATTTCGGATCACAGTATGATATTCATGGTGGTGGCCTGGATCTGATATTCCCACACCATGAAGCAGAAATCGCCCAAATGGAATCTTCATCAGGCTTAAAACCCATGGTACGCTACTGGATGCACACCGGTTTTTTGAATGTTAAGGGAGAGAAGATGTCTAAATCTCTGGGGAACTTCATCACCATCAAAGAACTCCTGAAAGAATACCCAGCCGAAGTTTTCCGCTTCTTTGTCTTATCCACCCACTACCGCAGCCCTATAGATTTCAGTCAGGAAATACTAAAACAATCTCAAAACAGCCTTAAAAGGATTTACAAATTTTATGAAACCATAAACGAACTGTTAAATGAGGATATCCCTAAAAATGGAGAAAATGACAGCCTCTATGGAGAACTATTGGAGGATGCAAGATCTAAATTTCTGGAAGCAATGGACAATGACTTTAACACTCCTGATGCGCTTTCAATTCTTTTTGATTTTGTAAGAGAAACCAACCGAATGCTCAAGGAGAAGGAAATCTCTGAAGAATCTTTAAACAACATCATGAGCTTCCTAAAAGAAGTCGAGAAAATTTTGGGTTTCAATTTCACGGCACGATCCAAAAAATCCCATGAACACCTAGAAGGGGAACTGATTGATATCCTCATCGATGTCAGGGCGAAACTCAGAGAAAGGAAAAATTGGGAATTATCAGATGAAATAAGAAGCAGATTAAGAGATCTGGATATAAATTTAGAAGATAAATAATTAAGGATTTAAAATATAGATGATCCAGGAAATAGATTTAATCCAGAAAAAATAAATTATTTATTTACTCTAATATAATTCAAACTATTTTTTAGGTAAAAAAATGTGTGGAATAGCAGCCATAACTGGAGAAAATGCTCATCTTAAATTGTATGAAATGCTCCAGACACTTAAACACAGAGGACCTGATAAAACAGGTGCCTGGGCAGATGGGAAAGTTGTTTATGGTGATATATCTAATCTTGAAATTCCCCAGGGGTCTATGGCAATTGGACATAATTTACTGTCTATTGTTGGTAATCAAGGACAACAGCCCCTGAAAAGTGACAGAATTGTGTTAAGTTGCAATGGCGAGATATATAATTATCCAGAACTACGCCATGAACTTGAAAACGAATTTAATTACTATTTTAAAACTGATAGTGATTCAGAGATCATATTGGCTCTGATTACCCAATATCATAATGGTTACTTGCCTGGTTGTATCCCTCGTGTTTTAGAACACCTCGATGGTGACTACACATTCACAGCCTATGACGGTAAAGACCTGGTAGCTGTAAGAGACCCTGTGGGAGTTAAACCCCTTTATTACGGTTCAAATAATGAGTACTGGGGACTTGCATCTGAAAGAAAAGCCCTGTGGAAAGTTGGCATAATCAAGACCCATAGCCTGAACCCAAAATTTATGCTTCACAACCTAGAATTAGTTGCCCTTCCTGAAAGGTTTTCATGGAAAGAAGGATTTAGTAAAGGCAAATTGAATGGAACTTTAGATAATCACGAGAAAAATTTTATAAAAAACGCACCCAATGCGTCGAATAAAAATTATATCAAAAATATTCTGAAAAATAAACTTCTGGAATCAGTTAAAAAGAGGATTTGGGGTCTTGAAAAAGTTGGCATACTCTTTTCAGGAGGTGTAGACAGTACTCTTCTTGCTGTGTTATGTAAGGATCTAGGAGTAGAAACTGAACTCTATGCTGTGGGTAGTGAAGGTTCACCAGACCTGAACTTCGCGCGAAACGTATCTGAAGATATAGGTCTCCCCCTACACAAGAGATTAGTTAATGAAGAAGTTGTCAGGAAATACACCCCCCTTGTATTAAATGCCATAGAAGAGTGGAACTTGATGAAACTGGGGGTAGGAATGACTGCATATCTGGCAGCGGAGATGGCCCATGAAAATGGTCTTCGGGTGATGCTATCAGGCCAAGGGGCAGATGAACTCTTCGCCGGCTACCACCGATATCTTGGATTTTACCATGAAAAAGGTGAAAAAGCTCAAAAAGACCTAATGAGTGATGTTGAAAATCTATACCATGTAAATCTGGAGCGTGATGATAAAGTAACCATGGCCAGCAGCGTGGAACTGAGAGTTCCCTACCTGGACCTCCAAATTATAAATATGGCCATGGATATACCTATGAAATATAAGATCAGTGGCCAGGATGACAGACTGCGCAAGTGTATTCTAAGGGAAGTGGCTCGTGACATGGGGGTGGCCCCTGAAATAGTTAAAAGACCAAAAAAAGCTGCCCAGTACGGATCTGGCATCCACAAAATACTCACACGGAAAGTTCTGAAAGACTCAGAATATATGAAGGAGTTAAAAAATTCCTTTAAATTTATAGACATTTAAATTCATAAAAACTAAATTAAATAATATTGATATTAACAATGAAATTATTAAATGAACAAAATTAATTTATAACGAATTGATTTTCTATCACAAATTGGTTCAAAAAAGATTTATCTTTATAATAAGTACATCTGGGAGTGAATTAAATTGAAAATTGAAAAAGAGGCAGAAAAAATATTACAAAGTTTTTCTGAGGCATTAAAAGATATACCTGACCTGGAAGAAACCCACTACATGGTTGACAACGTTAATCTATCACGAGAAGATTGCGCTGAAGACAAAAACCCGGAAAAGATTATGCGCAACACCCAGGTAGATGAGGATGGGAACCTCATTGTGGAGAAAGGAAAGTGGGTAAAATGAGATTTAACTTAGTACTGGACCTACAAGATGTTCCAGGTAAATTAATGGAAGCCCTTGAACCTATGGGTAGATTAGGTGCCAATATTGTGGCTGTTATACACCAAAGGGACATTAAAACAGAGAGAGGAACTGTTCCTGTGCAGATAACCATTGAGGGTGATAAAGAAACCCTGGACAGGGTAATGGATGCTCTGGAATCTAAAGATATCCAGATAATGGAAGTAGATGGTGTGCTACGTAAGGAACAGATCACAACTGTTTTAGTAGGAGATATTGTTGAAAAAGATGTTCAGGACACTGTCGCTCGACTAAACCAACTAGAAGGCGTGAGAGTGGCTGATCTGGATCTTAAAATGTCTGATAAACCTGAGAATTCAGCTACCAAGATGGTTATGGAAGCAGACTTCGGACTCAAAAAACAGATATTAAAAAATATCAAAAAATTAGGTTCCGAAAAGGGTTTTCTTGTAATCAATGAAGTTTAATAGGAGATTACAAATCGTGTCAATGTAGATTAATAGAAGATTACAATTTATGTTAATGTAGTTTAACAAGGTGAACCTATGAAAATTGTTATTTTAGGCTTCGGAGCGGTAGGTCAGGGAGTCGCCCGTGTCATATCAATGAAAAAGGATTATTTGAGAAGTAAATATGGTTTAAAACCCCAAATCGTTGCTGTTTGTGATCATTCAGGGGCAGCTATTAAAGAAGAGGGTCTGGATGAAAAATTACTTCTTGAAACCAAAACAGAGAAAGGAAAGATCTCACTTTATCCAAGTTACGGTGCTCCAGGTGTTGACAGTCTTCAAGTTTTGGAAGATGTAGAATATGATTGTCTGGTTGAAGTAACTCCTACAGACATTGATGATGGTGAACCTGCCCGCAGCCATATTCTAAAGGCCATGGAAGATGGTAAGGATGTAGTTACATCTAACAAAGGCCCGTTAGCATTATCATTCCAGGAATTGGGAGATTGTGCCGGGAAAAATGGTGTGGAATTGAAATTCGAAGCATGTGTTGGTGGTGCAATGCCAATCATTAATTTCGCCCATGAAACACTGGCAGGATGCAATATTGAATCAATATACGGAATTTTAAACGGAACTACCAATTACATTTTGTCCAGAATGGCTAATGAAGGATCATCATATGAACAAACCCTCCAGGAAGCCCAAGAAATGGGAATTGCTGAAACTAATCCTTATCAGGATGTGGAGGGGATTGATGCAGCCTGCAAAATCGTTATAATGGCCAATTCCATTCTTAACCTACCAGTGACTCTTAAAGATGTGGATGTAGAAGGAATTTCAAGGATCACCTCTGAATCCATAGCATTGGCCAAAAAGGAGGGTATGCTTATCAAACTCATAGGAGAAGCTTCTCCGGATGCATTGGAAGTATCACCCCGTTTGGTTCGCCAGGGATCCCCCTTTGCAGTGGAAGGTACACTTAATGTAGCAACCCTTAAAACTGATCTGGCAGATGATGTGACCGTGGTTGGGAAGGGTGCTGGTTCAGTGGAAACAGCTTCAGCAATTTTAAGTGATATTGTAAGCATCTGGAAAATACGAAAATAGACTAAAAAAATAGACTAAATAGACTAAATATAATAACCATGTTCATGGACAAATTCGATATCAATAGTTTTTTGGTTTTCCAGAGTACTATTTTCATAATTCTATAGTCTAGGAGATATTTAATAATGAAATATGTAGTGGTTATTGGGGATGGGATGGTTGATTTACCCCTTAAAGAACTGGATGGTGAAACACCCCTCCAGAAAGCTAAAACCCCGAATATGGACTTTATAGCTAAAAATGGTTCATGTGGCATGTTACAAACTGTGCCCCCAGGAATGGCACCTGGTTCAGATGTTGCCAATCTATCTATTATGGGTTATGATCCCAAGAAATATTATACCGGCCGTGGACCATTAGAAGCTGCCAGTATCGGTGCAAAACTCTCAGATAATGATGTAGGGTTCCGATGCAATTTCATCACCGAAGACGAGGGTATGCTTGATGATTTTAATGCAGGGCATATCAGCACTGCCGAGGCATCCCAACTCATAGAAGTCCTGAACCAATATTTCTACCGTTACGGTAAATTTTATCTGGGAACCAGTTATCGGCATCTATTCGTATATAACAAAAGGGATGCAGCATCCCTTGAATCAACACCACCACATGATGTGGTGGGAGAACCAATAACAGAACATCTTCTAAAACCCGAAAAGGATCCCTTAGCAATCGAACTAAATGAATTAATGTATAAAACGTCCGAAATCCTGGAAAATCACCCTGTGAATCAGAAAAGGTTAGATGATGGTAAAAAGTTAGCAAATATGATATGGCTGTGGGGTCAGGGCACCAAACCCCAGATGACCTCATTTATTGATACTTATGGTCTTAAAGGTGCAACCATCACCGGCGTGGATCTCATTAAAGGAATCGGTACCTATCTAGGACTTACCAATGTCCATGTTCCAGGTGCAACTGGTTACTATGACACTGATTACTGTGGCAAGGTCAACTTTGCCTTGGAAGCCCTTCAAGATCATGATCTGGTATTCATCCATGTGGAAGCTCCTGATGAAGCAGGACACGCTGGTGATGTAAAAGAAAAGATACTGGCCATTGAACGTATAGACCGCCGTATACTGGGAAAACTCTTAGAAGAACTCCCCTCCTTCGGTGATTACGCAATTGCCATACTTCCTGATCATCCCACACCCATTGATATTAGAACACACACTTCAGACCCCATTCCTTATGCAATGTATTCTCCAGGATGTGAAGCTGACATGACCGAGGCATATGATGAATTTTCAGTGAAAGAAAGTTTTAAAAATAGTTCTAAAGAGTTAATGGATGGTTATAAGTTTTTGAAGTTTTTCATAGATTATGGCCAGCGTAAAAAAAGCGTGGAAATTAATTAGTTAAAAATACTCAGTTTAAAAAAAAACTCATGGGTAAAAAATTTACTTAGAATTAGTTTAATCCATAAAGGTGGGATTTATCATAAGTTATTCCAGTTTCAGGTATTACTTTGCAGTTATTGCAGGCAATACAGTTTCTTTCATACTCCGGAAAATCCTTAAAAGCAGTGCCAGTGCCATGCCTGGTAAAGTGGCCATGACCATCTATCCTGACATTTTAAAGCTGGTAAATGAACGTTGCCATAACAAAATCCTGATTACAGGGACTAATGGTAAAACCACCACCAATAACCTGCTTAATTTCATTTTTAGAAGGGAGTTTCCTTCAGTTCTTTCCAACTTACGGGGTGCTAATATGCCTCAGGGACTGGTAAGCGCCTTTTTACATGACCGGAAAAAGGAGTATGACTGGGGGATCTTTGAAGTTGATGAAGGTTCTTTTCAGAAGGTCACTGAAAATATTAAACCAGACTACGTTCTGGTTACCAATTTCTTCCGCGACCAGCTTGACCGTTATGGTGAGATTGAAAAAGCATTCCAGGACATATTAAAAGCACTTGAACCTTTGAATACAACTCTGATCCTTAATGCTGACGACCCTCTGGTTTCTAACTTTCGAAAACTTAATAAAAAAAATATCTATTATGGAGTTACAAGTAACCAGTACAGTACCAATCAACAGGGAATAGTAGAATCCAGATTCTGTCCTGCCTGTAGTAGTTACCTTGAATATGATTATTATAATTATGGACAGCTAGGTGGATATCAATGCCCTGATTGTGGTTTTAAAAACCCCCCTTATGATTATAGTATCACTGGAATTGATTACCAGGACCATCAGTACCATTTCAGATTCTTAGAAAAAGATCACAACTCTCAAGATATCACTTTCCCATATGAGGGGATTTATAATGCTTATAACTGCTGTGCAGCCATAACTGTGGCTTTGGAAATAGGTTTGCCCATGGACAGGGTTGCCTGTTCAATAGAGGAATTTGAATACCATCTGGGTAGGATGGAAAACTTCCAATTCCCTGATAAAATAGTTAAAATTGCCCTGGTCAAAAATCCTATTGGGCTCACTGAAACCATAAGCAGCATATCACTTGATGAACGTTCAAAATCAATGCTTTTCGTGCTTAACGATAACCCTGCTGATGGTAGGGATGTTTCCTGGATCTGGGATGCGGAAGTTGAGAAAACTGTCAATATTAAAAATATTAATCAAATCTTTTGCTCTGGTCGTAGGGCAGAAGATATAGCACTAAGACTCAAATATGCAGGGGTGCCTGATGAACTGGTAGAAGTTGATGATGACATGGATCATGCCATTGGAAAAGTATTAAAAGAAAAGGTGGAGATCATTTACCTCTTACCCACATATACTGCAGTTTTTCAGGCACGTGAACTGGTCCTAGCCAACTTAACCGGCACTAGTAAAAAAATGTCACATTTCCGTGAATATTTGAAGAATTTCAAGATTTCCCGATGATGATATAAGAAAAAATGAGATAAAAACATGGAACTGAAAATATACCATATGTATCCTGATCTTTTAAATTTATATGGAGATCTGGGTAATGTAACCTGCCTCCGTCAAAGATGCCAGTGGAGGGGCATCCATGTTGAGGTAGTGGGATTCAGCATGAACCATGAAGCCCCATTGAATGAGGGTGACCTCTTCTTTATTGGTGGAGGATCAGATCGAGGTCAAAATATTGTATATTCCCATCTATTAAATTATAGAAAATTAATGGGAGATCTGATTGAAGATGGCGCTCCTGTTCTTGCTATTTGTGGAGGTTATCAGCTTTTAGGAGAAAAATATATCGATGCTGAGGGGAATGATGTTCCTGGTCTTGGAATATTTGATTACCACACACGTAGTGAAGAAGGGCGGCTTATTGGCAACATCATAATCAAGAACAGTTTAGGACTTTCCCCTGAGACTCTGGTGGGCTTTGAAAACCACGGCGGTCGCACATATCATGATCATAAACCATTGGGGGAGGTTGTGGTTGGATATGGTAACAATGGCAAAGATAACCAAGAGGGAATGGTGTACCAAAATTGTATCGGAACATATCTCCACGGACCTTTACTGCCTAAAAATCCTCATTTAGCGGACCATCTTATCTTAAAAGCTTTAGAAAGGAAATACGGTTTGAAAGAGTTACCCTCTCTCCATGATGAGGGGGAATACTCTGCCCATAATAAAGTTCTGAAACTTTACTCACCATAATCCTTCACACACCACATTATAATATATCCATTCCATGGTCTACTTATGAATTGAATTTTCTAATTCTTAGTACCCTTAGGTAACTTTTTTTAATGAGATTCACCAATAGATAGATGTTCCTATTAGGCATGTTCTATTAGGCAGGTTTTCCCCTGGAAACAGAAAAAATTCGCAAATTCATGGGAACACACTTAGGGCTGATAATAATGTTAAAATCTTTTTAGGAGATGATTCATCTGTCTAAATATATTGTGGTAACTGGTGGTGTGGTAAGTTCAATTGGAAAAGGAATAACAGCAGCTTCGATTGGTAGAATTTTAAGGTCATATGGTGTGGATGTCACTGCCATCAAGATTGACCCTTATCTTAACTGGGACTCTGGTACTTTGAACCCTTACCAGCATGGGGAGGTGTTCGTTACTGAGGATGGTATGGAAACTGACCTGGATTTAGGGCACTACGAACGCTTTTTAGATGTGAATCTCTCTGGAAAATCAAACATAACCACGGGAAAAGTTTATTCTTCTGTTATTAACCATGAACGTAAGGGTGATTACCTTGGTTCCTGTGTGCAAATCATTCCCCATATCACCAATAAAATAAAGGATATGGTTCGGAAGATTGCAGGTGAAAGTGAGGCCGAAGTGGTTTTAGTGGAAGTGGGCGGAACAGTGGGGGATATTGAAAGCCAGCCCTTCCTGGAAGCTTTAAGACAACTTCGAAATGAGGAAGGTCATGATAATGTGATGTTCGTCCATGTAACCTACGTGCCATACTTGCGGGCAGCGGGTGAGTTCAAAACCAAACCCACCCAGCACAGCACTAAAGAACTCCGTAGTACAGGTATAATTCCAGATATGATTATCTGCCGCTCGGAACTATCTATTGATCAACCCCTTAAAAATAAGATTGCTCATTTTTGTGACGTGGAACGGGAAGCAGTAATTAACACACCTGATGTGGCTTCTATTTATGAAGTTCCCCTGATTATAAACCAGGAAAACGTTGGAGAATATATTATTAACAGGATTAGGCTAAAAACCGGAGAACAAGACCTTACTGGATGGGAACACGTGGTTGAATCCATGAAGCAGGATGATTACCATGTGAGTGTGGGAATCATTGGTAAGTACGTGGAACTGGAAGATGCCTATATGAGTATAAGGGAATCTTTAAAACATGCCGCTGCCCATCTGGGAATAAAAGTTGATATAGAATGGATCCAGGCGGAAGAAACTATTGATGAAGAAAAGTTAAGTCATCTTGACTCCCTTTTAATACCTGGAGGTTTTGGTGAAAGAGGAATTCAGGGAAAACTTGATGCAGTGCGTTATTCACTCGAAAATGGAGTTCCTCTTTTTGGAATTTGCTTAGGAATGCAGTGCATGGTAGTTGAATTTGCGCGTTTAAATGGTTTCAAAGGAGCTCACAGCACTGAATTTGACAAAGAAGCACCTTATCCCGTTATTGATCTTATGGAAGAACAGAAAAAGGTTAAAAATATGGGAGGAACTATGAGATTGGGTTCTTATCCCTGCAAACTTAAGGATGGTACTATGGCCAAGGAAGCTTATGGTGAGGATGAAGTAAGTGAACGCCACCGCCACCGTTATGAATTAAACAATGATTATAGGGATGTTCTTATAGAAAAAGGACTTATAATCTCCGGAACTTCGCCTGACGACTTTCTGGTGGAAATGGTGGAGTTAAAGGACCATCCCTGGTTTTTAGGATGTCAGTTTCACCCAGAATTCAAATCACGCCCGAACAAAGCTCATCCAATCTTTGTGTCATTTTTAAATGCAGCACTCATTAATCATAAACAAAAAAATGGAAATTAAAGGGATATGATGTTCTTTTATTAAATAAGAAACATTTCTATAAAAATTTGCACCAATAATAATATTATCATAATGTTATTATAAGAAAATTAGATGATTATTAAATAGTACGATAAATAATGGATAATATTGGAATATTACGAGGAAATAGATGATTATCGAAATCCCTTTAATCACCACCATAATTGCGATAGCAGCCTGTCTTTATGCCAGTTACTCGGATCTTAAACGTGGCATTATCCCCAATAAATTAACGTTCCCCCTCATTGGAGTGGGCATAATACTTAACGGGATTTATGCATTGATGATTGGTGAGATCTGGTATATTATAATATGTTTGGTGGTCACTGGATTTATATTCGTTTTAGGATATATTTTCTGGAAGTTGGGGGCCTGGGCTGGAGGTGATGTGAAACTTTTCACCGCCCTGGCAGCACTTCTCCCATTCTACCCTGCCCTGGTATCCTACAAGATATTAGGAGTACAATTCCCACTTGAAGCAACCTACCCCTTCCCGTTAACATTGATCATCAACAGTATATTATCAATTCTGCCATTTATCATGATATATGTCTTTTATGTGGTAGCCAAGACCAAACCATACTTGATGGATGAATTATTGTCTCCAGTGAAAGAATATAAAAAAAACCTGCTTCTTGCCCTGGTTATCACTTCATCAGTAACCATAACTATCTTTATAAGTCAACAGATACGCTTGCAGATCGTGATAATATCCCTATTGTTAATCTATTTACTTACCATGGTGATATCTAAACTACCCAATTATGTAAAGGCGGTTTTGGTGTCATTGGTGGTGGTTGCTTCCCTCTTCTACAGTTTCAATATTACCATTATCAGTATTATCACGTTGTTTATCTCCCTAACTGTTGTTAAAATCATTCGACAACTTTTAACCTCGGTGAGTAAAAAGGCACTTCAGGACGAATACCCATTAGAAGAACTCTCTGAAGGGATGATACCAGCCCATAATGTTTACGAGCGCGATGATGAGGTCTATGTTGATGAGAAGAGTTTCATATCTAAAATAAAAGAGGCGTTTAAAACCAGGGATCTCAACATTATTACAGCACCTCCCGGAAAGAGATTGGTTGGAACTTTAGCCGCAGGATTAACTCCAGATGATATCGAACTACTTAAAAAGCTACGTGATGAGGGCAAGATTTCTGATAAATTCCGGGTGAAAAAGGGAGTTCCCTTTGCACCATCCATCTTCATCGGACTCTTAATTTCGCTGTTTATCGGAGATATTGCATTTATGTTACAAATAATTATATCATGGATCATTTAACACATAGTACGCATACAAATGCGAATATTTCCATTGCGAGTCAAAATCAATGTAAAGTTGCGTCCACACGTTATGCAGTGCCAATGTTTATATAAATGCTCTGTCATAAATTAAGATAATAAGAACCGTGATTGATATGGAAAATAAAGGACAAGCATCAGCGGAGTACTTACTGATCTTTGTAGTAATACTAATAATATTAGCAGGAATTACTATTCCACTCGTAACTAACTCTGTAAGTTCCACCATGGACATTTCAAAAACATCCGATACAAACAATGCAATTCAAAGCATTGCCAATGCAGTAAACCTGGTTTATGCCAATGGTCCTGAAGCGAGAAGGACAGTTAATGTATATATTCCGTCAACCATGGATCTAATTGGAAATAATACCCAAGATATTGGAATGAATGTCAGCCTATCTAATAGTACGTACAAAGTCGTTAGTGCCTCAACAAATTATAATGTTACTTTCAGTAACGCTACCTTCACCAAAGGATGGCACAATGTAACTGTGAACTGGCCTGTTGGTTCCAAATCTATTGTATTAACACATTAACAATAATAGATAATAAAATCTAACCATTACAAACCCTACTTATTTATTTTTATTATGTCCAAGTAAATTTAGTTGGTAAACTAGAAAAAGTGTGATGATTATGGGATTATTCAGTAAAATTGGAAATAATATACTGGGATTTTTCTCAGTTCTGGGAGCTATAATCCTGGCCATACCTAAAATTCCCCAGAAACTCCGAAACATTGATCGAAACCGTGTTAAAGAAAAAATTGACACTGAAAACTTGAAAGAGAATGTTTCCAAGGTTAAAAATAAAGTGGATGTTGATGGGAAACCCCCTCAAATCACCAATAAAGAAAAAACCCAATCACAAGAACCTTTCCAGAGGAAAAGTGGAGAGGAATCGGAATCGGATACCATTCTTATCTCAGCCCCTTTCACATCCAAAGAAAAGGAGGATACCATTTTTCGTCTGCAACTATTATCCGCAGCATTTTTAATCTTATCGGTTATTTATCTGTTTAATTTTTTGTCAATTATAATTTATGGGATTTTAGGAATTTTAATAGTAGCATATACATTATATATCCTATTTAACCGGGTTAAATTAATGTACGGCCCAGAATTCCCTGCCTATCGAGATTTCTTTTTAATGTACATCGCTGTGGGTATTATCCTGGTAATAGTAGGTAACAATACCAACTTGCTAATGGCATTTTCATTCAGTTTCTTTCCATCACTAACCATTCTGATATTCGCTGTTGTAGCTGTTGTAGCTGTTTACCTTATATTTAGAATACGTTACCATCGTGATTTCACTTATGGGACTGTTATTGAAGCTGGGGAGAAGATGGCTTATGTAAAAGTAGAATATGACATCCGTTCCAATGTTAAACCTGATATTTATATTGTGGATAACAGTTACGGAGCGTTAACTGGTGAAACAGTGAAATTGAAGACAGAAGAAAAGATTTTCAGTAATGCAGGGAATAAACCTATACGCGTAATGGAAACTGTGAGTAAACTCTAATGATTTAGTTTTTTTGAATTTTTATAGATGATGCTCTAGATATATATCTTTAAAAAATATTTTTAAGATACCATTCTTTAAGATAATAAATCCACTATTTATAAAATCTAAATCAAATAAAAAAAAAAATGAGTAAAGGATGTTAAAATGCATGAAATATCCCCAAATCATCCCAGATATAATTCTCTCATTTTAAGGGAAAAAATGGCCAAAGCTTACCAGGAAGGAATTCTAGCGGATACTGCCCTGATTGCCCATGGTAGGGGTGAGGCTTTTGACTATATTCTAGGTGAAAAGACGAATCCACCTGCAATCAAAGCCATTAGAGTAGGAGTTTCTGCCATGTTACTGGCCGAAAATCCCGTAATATCTGTTAATGGGAATAGCGGTGTTCTTGTCGCTGAAAAAATTGTTGAACTATCACGTTTGATTCCTGCCACCATTGAAATCAATTTATTCTATCGCACCCCTCAGCGGGTGAGAAAAATGGAAGAATTATTGAAAAATGCGGGTGCAGAAGAGGTTCTTGGTAAACAAGAGGATGATTATGTTACTATGGCTGGTCTGGAAGGTCCCAGATCCCGTGCACATCCGGAGGGTGTTCACAGGGCAGATGTGGTTTTAGTGCCATTGGAAGATGGTGACAGGGCAGAAGCACTGGTAGCATCAGGTAAAAAGGTTATAACCATTGATTTGAATCCTTTATCTCGAACAGCTCAAACTGCATCAATAACTATTGTTGATAATGTGGTAAGAGCCATACCTTTGATGATTCAGGAACTGGAAAAATTAAAAGAATATCCCAGAAATCAGTTGATGGATATGGTTAATGAATTTGACAACAAGAAAAATATTTCCAAATCACTGGAAATAATATCCAACCATTTTAATAAAGATGTGTCATCATGAAAGTAATTGGAGTTACAGGAATGCCTGGATCTGGTAAGAGCATAATATCTAGGACAGCAGAGAGCATGGGGATGAAAGTGGTGAGGATGGGTGATGTAATAAGAGATGAAGCCCATAGACAGAATGAAGACCCCGGGAAAGTCGCAGTTCAACTACGTAAGGAGTATGGGAAATATGTGGTTGCGGAACGATGCGTAGATATTATAAAGAATTCAGAGGAAACATCCCATACCCCTGATGAATTACAGTTAAATAAATCTCAATTATTTCTTATTGAAGGTATTCGCAGCCCATGGGAGGTTGAAATATTTAAAAATAACTTCCCCAATTTTAAAGTAATTGCTGTCCATTCTAAACCTGAAACTCGTTTTTTAAGGCTTAAAAAAAGGATGAGATCTGATGATTCTGCAGAGTCTGAGGAGTTCCGAAAAAGGGATCAGAGAGAACTCAAGTTTGGGATAGGAGAGGTTATTGCCAATGCGGACTACATGGTAGTTAATGAGGGTAGTTTAGGTAAACTTAAAAAAATTGTGCGGAGAATTATCAAAGATGAATTGTAAAATGGAAGCACACACCACAGTACATCCTACAGAAGATCTGGACAAAGTTATTGAAGCCCTTTCCAATGTTTTTGACTATGATGATTTAATAATAACTGAAGACCAGGTTACTGTAACTGGAAGCTCTTCAACATTGTGCCCAGTAAAAGAATTCTTAGAAAAAAGACAGATAAGAGACACTGCCCGTAAAATCCTTATTAAAGGATTAAAACCTGATTTAAATGAGATTAATTTTAAAATTAGCAAGCAAGCAGCTTTTGCAGGTTTAATTAATTTAGTGGAAGAGGATTTATCTCCTCTGGGAGAAATTGAACTAACCATAAAAACAAAAAAACCTGAAGAATTTATTGGCTGGTTATGCGACCATTAATAACTAATTATATAGATAGTTATCTGAATAGTTATGACTTCAACTGTTAAATGTGTTGTTGATTCTGGTAAAATTTTAATCAACATCCTTTAATATGGCATCTTCAATGACCAGATATCCACTATCTCTATTCCAAACCTTCTTTGATTCCATGATATGAAGTTTCTTTTTGAAGATAGGGCCATTAAGGACTAATGTTTCAGCTTCACCACCTTCAAATGCCATGTGTAACCCATATTTTTTGTTAAGTTTTTTTAACTCTCTTAACAGATCTTCATCTATTTTCCTTCCTAACCATGATTCATCCAGGCCTTCTGCAGCCACACTGGTAATAATCACTTCAAATCCCAGTTCGATGATCTCTTTCATATATTCTTCCGGGTCCCGATGCCATAAAGGCGCATGAGATTCTAAGCCAACCTCCTGGCAGAGCTGGTCAATGCGTGATTTTTGATACTGAGAATCAATGGCTCCTGTGAATATTGCATCAACACCTTTTTCTTTAAGTTTAATAAGAGCATCTTTGAGGTCTTTTAATTCTTCCTCTTTTTCTCCAGGGGTTTCAGCCTGCAAGAGGGGTACTTCCATTGCCTGGGAAAGTAGGGGTGTAAGGTGGATGTTAGGAACATGGAACATGTAAGAGTGGGGGTTTGTGGAAGAAACAGAAAGGAGATATTTTAATTGCCATCCTTCGTCTATAGCTTTATATGCAGCCATTGTGCTGTCTTTACCACCTGAAAAAAGTACTGCTGCTTTCATTTCTATCATCTTCTGTTACTCATCGCTATTTTAAATCATCAAATTTGGCAATTATACCATTAAAGATTATGCCATTAAATTTTTCAGTCAAAGAAATATTAGTTGGAGATTTAGTTGGAGATAATGTTAAAAAAGATAGCATGCTAAACTATTCTTTTTTACGTAATCTATCTTTAATAGCCTTCAAACCCTGGATTATGCTATCAATGAACATTCCCACTAGGCCTACTATCACACCAAGGAGTCCGCAGAATAAGATTATATTATTATTTGAGGGAAGACTTTGTTTAAGGGTTTGGATTTCATTCTCCACAGGACCGCTGATACCCGTAACCACCACTTCGCCTTGAGGTAGTTGTTCAACAACTGAATCCACTTGGGATGCATCTACCACTACTTGGACTTCCACTATACTGAATCTTATATCCACACCACTTACCAGGACCATCCAGTCATCGAGTTTCTTGATCACGTCGGTGGGGTCACTACCTGGTTTTATCTGAACCATTATGGTGTCATTGGAGATGATATTAGCAGAAGTAATATTGCTGTTGACGGTGGTCATCCGCGACTCCAAACTGCTCTTCCAGTCATCACTTATGGTTGTTGTTTTGACGGTTATTTCCCCACTTTTAACACTCAAAACCCCTGGTATCTGTTTAACCTCCTCTATAGCCTTGTTAACATCACTATCAGTGGAAATGTTTATGGTTATGATTTCCTGTTCATCACTGGTGGACATATAAATTCCACGGACCATATCCGGGAGATCATCATAGACAGGAGCAATAAAAAATGCGCCTCCAATCAAACCCACAATAAAACCTAAACCAACAACAAATAAGAAATTCTTTTTACCAATCAAGGGTGTTAAAAGTGCTGTGGAAAATATAAAGGCCATAAGAACGAAGAATAAAATGATCATTATAAATACAAACAATGTTTCCATGGTTTCATCTCTGGTTGGCCAAGTTATTAAGTTTAATTTTGTTTAGTTTCAGTAGATTTATTAATTTTTTATGTCCCAAAAGTTTATTTATATTCGGATATCTAAGTTCGAATTCATATATTGGGTAATCAGTTCATATTGAGAAGATATACCAAATAAGTATTTCGTTTCGATATTATTTATAGAAATATGTGGATTATATAAAAAAATAGTATATTTACTATTAGGAATTTATTTTTATTATTAGGAATTTATTTTTATTATTAGGAATTTATTTTTATTATTAGGAATTTATTTTTATTATTAGGAATCCTTTTTGTTGTTTAAGCCTCAATTACATTTCCTGTATTCACATCCACGTATACATTTTTGACAAATTGAGAGTATTTGGAAAGGGGTACAATCCAGACCACTGCAGTAGTCTGATTAACTACAACAGTTCCTTGCAATGGATCTCCAGCAGTATATCCAACATTGTCCCTCAAAGCTATCTGTTTTGCCTGTTCTGCACTAATAAGGTATGTATTGTTTTCTGTGTCATTGGTTGAATTAGAAGAATTAACTGAATCAGTAGTGGGGACAGTAGTGGGGACAGTTGTGGTTTGAGTGACTTGAGAATCGTTTTCTCCTGTTAGATTAGTTTTGGCCTGGAATGGATTAAAGGCATAGAGCAGAATAATCAAAACTACAACTCCTAATACAATGAGGGCTTTGTTTTCCCACCTTGCATTCCAGAAATTTATTAAACCAGCTGATAAATTATCGATTAAATCCCTTAAATCCATTTATATGCCTACCCTACGTATTTTATGATGCCAATAGTGCCATTATCGTTATTAATTATGTAATTAGTACCACTAGTTAAATTGTAACTGCTATTAAATCGTTTGGGTATTATGGGTATGGTTACATTCTGTCCACTATTAAATATCGTGAGATTGCTAGAGTTTCCATCACTCGCAATAATCGCATTGAAAGGAGGATCTGGATCCAAACGAATAATGGCAGAATATCCATTACCATTTATATAAACTGTGTTTAATGCCTCAGCTATGTTTTCTCCAGAAATTCTCGCTTCTCCAAGGTTTCCCACCTGACTCTGATTAACCTCATCACTTATCATACTTAACATTGCCCCAATAACAACTAAAGCAATGAATGTTGCGAAGATTAACTCAGCTGTGGCCATTCCTCTATCATCAGATCTCATGTTAATCATTTACTATTTGATACTCTAATTTAATAGAATTTGCTCTGCTAATAACTGGTTTGTAATTGGAAAAAATTCATGTAATAATCGGAAAGGTAAAAAGTATATCCTGAAGGATCTACCATGTTATCTCCTCCGATTTGGATAGCGTTAACATTGGGGGCTTTTGTAGGGTAGGCAAAATATTCATGATCCAAGTGCGAAACATAACTGCTACCGTGATAATTAAACAATGGGTCACCAAGAATAAAAGAGCTTAATTTAGCATCATTAGTGGCAGTTGAGGTATCATTTGTCCTGTTTTCAAGTCTGTCGAAATAACTGAGACCATGTGGATCAGGGAAATAATATGGCCGCAAACCTATATCAGAAGGGTTATTTGTTCCGTTTAAACAATACCATAGGAATTCAATTCTCTTAGGATTTTCATTCTTTATTACAGTACGATCAAAGTTGTATGGTTCAGAAGTCCCTTCGTCATATTCAGGGTAACTAAAGAAGAGATTACTGTTTATGAAGTCCGTGTTTATCCATATGTACGGATCCTCCAGTCCCTGGATACTTACAAATACTTTGACAGGGGGTGTTACACCCTCATAAGTTTGATCTTTCTGGGTTACCCTGATGGGTATGCCTCCCTTGATGTTGATATAAAAACCATAGGGGTTTTCTTGGGTTATTGTTATATCATCATAATAGATCAGTTGTGTAGTGTAATTAGTCACAGATTCATTGTTCAGATATATTTGTCGGCCAGTCTGTGTTTCAAGGTCCTTACAAGACTGTATAATATAATCATTCATGACGATTAATGTCCGATTATGTATATACCTCTTACTCGCTGATTCATTGTGGGTAATATCAAAGTCTGTATTACTGAAAAACTTCCTTTCATCAATGACTTTCCGGGTTGCACTGAAAGCTGCGCTTCTTCCAGCATCAGAAGTTCCTTTTTCCATTGCATTGAATACATTCAAAGCAGTTGTTGAAGTAACATCTCCCCCTACAGCCATGGTGGAAACCATGTTTAAGTCATTTACAATACCAGAATAGGCCATGGCAACTATAACAATAGGGATAATCAGTAGTAATGTTGTTGGTGTGAATACATAACCCTTTTCATCCATTTTGCTCACCTAAATCTTTAATAAGTCCATAAATCCAACCTCACAGGGATAGAGTTGGGTAAATCACCGGTATACATAGATTCATTATAGACCAAACTTTCGTCAATATTATAAAATCCCTGTTCTGCCAGTCTTTCTAGGAGCAGTTGATACGCATCATCAATGGCCTGTTGGGCAGTAGGTGCATAGGAAGTAGTCCACACAGTCTGATCCATCGCAGGATATATCACTGCAACTCTTGTTCCTGAAAATATTTCGGCAAAAGCAAGGTCACCAGTTCGATAATTGCTATCACCAGATGTCCAAGCTTGATTAGCAGTGACGGTTACTTTAATCGTATAATTATTAGGGATGTAAGTGTGGTTGGCAGCAGTTCCATTGGTCATCACATGGAGCCCACTTGAAGCATCCAACTCTCCTAAGTTCAGCATGTAAGGCGCTGCGCCATCGTAAAGTGTACCGGTATTTCCAGATGTATACTCGACTTTAACATTTTCAGTATCCAGTCCACCTGAGAAGAACAAATAAGCCTCTTTGGTTTTATTAGAACGAATTTCATAGGTTATATCCTTGTCGATGATCCCACTACTAGATTGGTCACTATCAACAGCAAACTCATCCCACCAAATGGGTAACTTGGTGGAACTAACCGTGACATAACAGTTGGTGAGTCCTACTAAATCATAATCAATAGACCCTGACTGTGGTACATTGTCCCATACTGTGATTCGGACTTTGTTAACATATCCTTTATCCATGTAACCTTTTAAGTTAATGATTCCTGGTAAATTACCATAACCATTATTAGTACCAGAACCTGTGTTGAGATCCGATCTAAACGCTGTGTCCCACGTATTAGTTGCTGGATGGTAAACTTCAACCATAGCACCATCCACACCACCATAGGGGTTTAGTACCACATAAGCGTCTTTAATGTCACCTGCATCTGTATTGTCAATATCTTTTTCTATGGCAATAGCACTAGCTGCGTAATTTCCGGGAGTGCCTGTTAGTACAAATGGCCGTTGGTTAACAACATAGGTTTCTACATTCGATGGATGGTTATGAGTATAATCATACCAAGTGTACCTGTATCTATTCCTATTACCATTGGTATATGTTGTTGTTTGTCCAGTGTTCAGATTATAGATCGTACTCGTAATTTGATTTGATGTTGCACTATAGGCAAGTCCTGAAAGATCATCGAAATAGTAAGATTTAGTAACCACTCCTTGGGGTACCACCATACTAGTTGTGTAGTTGGCAATTAGCGAAAACCATGACATGTCATTAGCAGAATTTACATCTGTATATCTAACATAAAGGTTATTTATGGAACCCGGATTTAAAAAAGCAGTATTTATCTGAGTCATATTGTTATAGAATCTGTAGTTTACACCAGAACCACTACTAGTATAGAGATACTGGAACTGATTTCGGTTTACAGCATAGTTATGACCATTGATATTTACAGTTGCACTATAAGAATTTCCATTTTGTGTATTTACTGAATTTATGATGAATTTAGCCCAATTTAGAGATGTTGAGTTAGGGACTGAAAAATCGACTGTTTGATACGAACTGGCACCATTAGAACCCCAATAGGGTCTACCATTTAATCCATAACTACTCCATGGAGAGAAATTTGTAAGCCAGTTATGGAAGTTCCATAAAGTAGTGGTAACAGTGGTGTCCTGTTCTTTTAGTCCCACTTCTTTAATGTTATAAAACGAACGACCTAACCATCCCTCTCTCGGTCCTGAAATTACTCTAACACCAGTTGCAACATCATTAGCCATCCCATAAGAACGCCCCCGGTCGTTCATTGCAGGATCAGAATAACCATTAACAGTCATTTTATAACTGACATCACTGGGTAAAATGGAATTTAGTGAATTTGTTAGAATAGACTGAGCTTCAGTGGAATTATTATTAGCATAATAAACTGCCGCATCCCTAAGTGTTCCATCCTGCTCCATAGTTGCCAGTGCACTGTCCGCTAGGGCCTGCAGGTGCTGGTGATCCTGTCCCTGGTAAACAGGAAGCATTGCATAAACCACAACTGATGCTGTGAACACTATAACTACCACTAGAGCAAGTGTTGCATCAGCAGTAAATACAAAACCTTTATCATCCATTATAGATCACCTAACCCACACATATAGCGTTGCATTATATTTTGCTGTATCTCCACCAGTCAAGCTAATATCACTGGCTGGTGTACCTTTAGGCACTTGTAGAATATAAACGTTCATCTTATCAGTGGGACTACCTGCCAATGTTATGGTTACAGCATTGTCCATTAGATCTGTTTGATTCATTAAAACATCAGCCCCGTATTCTGCAGGATCTATCAATTTAACCACAGGATTTGTCCCGTGACGGAAATCATCAGGACTCACAACAGTTGCTGTGTTGATATCCACCTTTGCAGAAGTAACTGAAGTAGGCCCCGTACTGTTAACATACACATAGTAGTCATACAGTTCATTATATTGTATATTTGTAGGGAAGGTATTTCCTGTTATTGTAAGTGGTTTACCAGTACCTCTGATGTTAACGGCGGAAGAAACGATTTCCCATTGTGCGTATAGTACAATTCTCTGTACGCTAACAACATCTTTAGCAGCAGGATCTATTAAACCATTATTATAACTACCTCTCTTTAAAACATTGATTTTATTATTATTAACATTACGAGTAATATTAAACGCAAACCCGTATTGATCGCCTAACATATCCTGAATTTGCAAAGAAGTAATGCTAACCATCTTCCGCGGTAAAAGGTAATATCTAATGGGTTCATTCTTTGTAAGATCATATCTGGCCAGTCCAGGTACTTTGGTATTGCTAACATCATTTTCCCAATCATAAGGGTCTCCAGAGGTTGTTAAAAGTGTGTTCATGGTGTCGGCGGCCACTCGTTCTGTGGATCCACGATATATTACATCCTGCATTTCGTACATGAAGTTATCCATATCTGCAGCTACTAATCCTAAAACAAGAGTGAGGGGAATTAACGCAAGTAAAAGATCAAGTGATATTGCATAACCCCTTGAATCACGATCCATTAAGCCCACTTTTTTATACTCCTTCAACTCGATAAATTATTATTATATGAATTTCTTTTTCCATATTCCATATAATTTATTTTGATAAATTATGTTATTTTTGATAAATTTGTTATTCTTTATCACATTATAAGATTATATATAGTATGTATAGTATTACTTTATATCTTTATCTTTTATATGATTTTTATCAATATTATGTTATAAGGTTATAGCCAATTGATAAGGCTGCAATCAACATTCACAATCTGAAATAACTTTATAAAAAACCATCAATCATATTGTTTAATTATCAGTCTATTCCCTTTCTAATCACAACCTATAATAATAATGTGATTGATAAGGAATACATAAGATTAAATAGGAAAAGGATTTGTTAGGAAAATGATCAATATGGAAGGAAAATGATCAATATGGATAGTAGAGGTCAACTTTCAGCAGAGTATATCCTCATTGTAGGTATTGTACTGCTTGTTATACTTCTTATTGCGTTTCTCGCTACTGACCAAACAGAACAGAATAGTATAGCAACAGCAGCAAGAATAGGAGCTGCTAACACCTCTGCTGAGATCGGGATTTTGAACACCACCACCAGACCAATACGTGTGACCAAGGTAGACATGACTGGCGGAACAAATATTACCATTACTATATTCCTTTCCAATACTGATCTCTCTTCTGAGCAAAAACAGACTATTCTTACTGGTGTTCAGCAGGCTATTGAGAA
The DNA here is from genome assembly GCA_002067065.1 of Methanobacterium sp. PtaB.Bin024. Lineage (GTDB taxonomy): Archaea > Methanobacteriota > Methanobacteria > Methanobacteriales > Methanobacteriaceae > Methanobacterium. The sequence continues at coordinate 111,047 of MVPY01000099.1, read as the reverse complement.
TGAAGGTTTCACAGTTCAAAACAATGCAGGAAATAGCTTAACTATTGACACTCTCAAGCATGATTATTTAATAAAATTATCTTAATTAATTTATTATTTATTAATTATAGAATTATCAATTAGAAAAATATTTTAAATATTTCAAGTTATGATAATTATCTTAAAACAACAACCAATAAAGATTAGGGGATATCAATGGATGAAAATGCTACAACAAATAAACCAATAAGTTCCAAAGCTGAAAAAAAGAGAAATATTAATAAATGGGGCATTTACATCAGCTTTTTATTTATTATAATAGGTCTGGTGTGGTACGGAGTTAACATGGGGATCATACCCATTAGCTTTCTCCAGGAACAGGCTGGTCCCATTGTATTGGTAATAATAGGGATTTTAATTCTCATTAAATCGTTTTAACCATATAATCAAAAAAAGGATAGATGATAAAATAAGAACCTTGTTCAATCATAATATCCTGAAACAAGACAAAAAAGGAAATTGAATCCTTTATATCCTATTAATTTTTATTTTACGTAATTTAAGAGGTTTAAATATGAAACAGTTACTAGAAAAACTATCCAATGCTTCAGGTGTGTCTGGATTCGAAGATGAAGTTCGAAACTTAATGATAGAAGAGTTAAAAGGACATGTGGACGATTTAGATGTTGATAAAATGGGTAACCTCATCGCCACCAAGAAAGGGAAACCTGACGGAAAAACAGTGATGTTAGCTGCCCATATGGATGAAATCGGCCTTATGGTCAGATACATTGATAAAAATGGTTTCATTAAGTTCTCTAAATTGGGTGGAATTAACGATCAGATGCTCCTTAATCAGGAAGTTTACATCCACAGTAATGATGAGAAGATACTAGGTGTTATAGGTAGTAAACCACCCCACAGAATGAAAGCTGCCGAAAAAAAGAAACCAGTAGAATATGAAAACATGTTCATTGACATCGGCGCCAACAGTAAGGAAGATGCCGAGGAAATTGTAAATATAGGGGATCCCATAACCATCAAACAGAAATTCGCTGAACTTAAAAATGACCTGGTGATGGGAAACGCCATGGACAACAGAGTTGGCTGTGCCATCCTCCTGGAAGTGCTGAAAAGAGCCCGTAGCGATGCTACCATCTATGGAGTGGGCACAGTGCAGGAAGAAGTGGGTCTCAAGGGAGCTAGAACAGCTGCATATAGAATTAATCCAGACATGGCCCTTGCCCTTGATGTCACCATATCAGGAGATCACCCTGGTATGAAGGAGGAAGATGCACCCGCCAAAGCCGGTGACGGCCCCTGCATAATACTCACCGATGCTAGTGGACGGGGAATCATCACCCACCCTCAAGTAAAAGAACTTCTGATACAAGTAGCCAATGAAAAAGAAATACCATACCAATTGGAAGTCAGCGAAGGAGGCACCACAGATGCCACTGCCATCCATCTTACTAGAGAAGGCATCCCTACAGGAGTTATTTCACCACCATCCCGATACATACACACCCCAGTGAGCGTGGTTAATATAAAAGATGTTGAAAATGCGGTAAAACTAATTTTAGCTGTGCTTAACACTCTTTAAGCACTCTTCTCTTTAATTTTAGATGAAAAAATGAGTTAAAAGGACACCGATTTATATGAGCAAAATTATGTTGTTGATGTTTATTGTTTTGTTTATTCTTGGAGGAATAGGTATCAACAAAATAATACAGGACTCTAATACTAATAGTTCACAAGATGGAGAAAATACACAAATTAACGAACAAAACCAACAATCTACCGGTGACCAATATTCAACTTCCAGTAATGTTGCTCCCGATAACACAGCTTCTTCAAGTAGCACCAATGATGGTTCTTCAAGTAGCGCCAATGATGGTTCTTCAAGTAGCACCATTGATGACTCCAGTTCAAGTCAACCCTCTACTAATATAATGAAAGCATAAAAAATAATTGATATTAATGTTTAAAATTAGTTTATTATTAAACTTATCTCCAATCCTTTAATTTTTTTAATTCATTATTTCCATTTTATTCTTTACTTTCCATCCCAGAGACTATTTGTATACCTTCCTCTCCAATTTCATAGGTCATAAACTGGGTGGGTGTCTTGGTACTTCTCATTTTCACCACATCCATCACTCTCTCCCTACGGCCAGTATACGGGTTTTCGCGTTTCATAAGTTTTATAGCACCATAAACAGAGAAAAGAGCTATTTCGTTAAATTCTTTGGAAGTGGCACTGTCTAAGATGATTAAAGCAGTTATGTTACGCTTATTTAACTCATACACCAAAAGGTCAAAACGATCCCTGAATTCGTAGGGTGTGAGTTGGGCAGTGTAACTACCTATGTTGTCAATTACCAGTACTTCAGTATCTTCTGGCAGATCTTTCAGGAATTTAGAGAAATTTCCTTTCATTGACCCTACATTAATATTGATTTCTGCCTCAATAACTCTAGCCCGCACTCCAGCAAGTTCAATGAAAGTCAAAAAATCACTTTCAGTAACGGATTGAATATCCCATTTGAATGTACTTCCTTGGACAAAAAGATCGTTAGAGTCCTCTTCAGTAGTAACGTAAACTGTTTTAAGATTATTTTGAGAACTTTTTAGGGCGAATTGCAAACCAAATATAGTTTTACCTGAACCAGCATCCCCAGTTAGGAGTACAGATTTGCCACGTGGAATTCCGCCTGTAAACTGATCAATTCCTTCTATTCCTGTCTTTATCCGTTCCAAAAAAACAAACCCCCTATGTTATGTTAATAAGCTTCGATATTAGTTAATAAGCTTCGATATTAGTTAATAAGCTTCGATATTAGTTAATAAGCTTCGATATTATATACTACAGATGTGTGTTGTTGTTATATCTATTATCTGTTAATGTTTTAGGTTACACTTAATTACAATAATATTACCTATACTATATGTTCATTCATATTTATCAAATTTTTCTGCAAGATTATAATTAATTATGTTTTAGCCTTTATTAAGAGAAATCAGGAATTCAAAGGAACACTCTTTATCTCCATCCAGTAAGCAACGGCTTTGTTCTACATTTCCTTTAAGTGAAGTCCAGGTAAAACTGCGTATTATTATAGTTCTGCAGATTAAACAGAATATTGGACTAACACTACTTTCACTTGTCCATGGACAGTTCTCAAAACTCAGATGGCTTTTAGCACCCTCTGAATTAACTACTGTGTTAGTAACAATTCCTAAGTTAGACATGAATTCACTGATCCAGGAAAGATAACAATTGAACATGATATCCTGTGATGATTGGGAATCTTCTTTAGAGTCACCCCCGCTATTTTGACATTTTTCAATTTCCTTTAGGAATAGTGGTTTCATATTTTTCTCAAAACGATCCCCAAAACTTCTAACAATGTTATCCCTAACCTTTGGCGGAATATTAGATGCAAATACAGGTAAAGCACTGACCATGAAACCTGAAAGTTCTCCTCGAGCTTTATCCTTCAACAATTCCTCTCTTTCCTTGGCTTCCTTTCTACGTTGGGTTACATCCCTAAATACCAACGCCACCCCCATTATACCCCCATTTTCATCTTTTATAGGTGCACTACTGTCTTCAATAGGAATATGTTTACCTTCTTTATTTATAAGGAGTGCCGGGGTGGGCAAATCAATTATTGCATCCTCTTCCATTACTTTACTAACTGGATCATCTACCCTTACACCGCTTTCCTCATGGATTACCTTAAAAACTTTGTTCAATGGTTGACCAATAGCTTCATCATGACCCCAGCCTGTTATCTGGCTGGCAATGGGATTCATGAATTTGAGTTTACCATCTTTATCTGTAGCGATAACAGCATCACCAATACTTTCCAGTGTTGTAGAGAGCCATTTTTCACTTTCTTTAAGTTTACTTTCCATTAAATGTTTATAAAGAGCTACCTCTACTGCACTGTGTAATTCTCTGTCTTCAAAGGGTTTTATTATGTAACCAAATGGTTGGGTGATTTTGGCTCTTTTTAAGGTCCTTTCATCAGAATAAGCTGTTAAATATACAACTGGAATACCATAAGCATCCCTTATTTTTTGAGCAGCCTCAATACCGTCCATTTCACCTTTTAAGACAATATCCATCAGTACCAGATCAGGTCTGTCTTCAACAACCCTCTCCAGAGCTTCCTCCCCTGATGGAGATATAGCTGTGACCACGTATCCCAGACCTTCAGCACGGTGTTTGATATCCATCGCTACTATGCTTTCATCTTCAACAATCAATATTTTTACTTTGGACATACCCGCTCCCCATCAATGTAATTAATAATCATTATTGTATTATGTCTTAATTTAACTGATAAGATTTATCATGAATAATCACCAATCAAAAAATCAAGAATAATAATCTAAGGAGAAGTGTTCTGGTGAAGAAAATCATGGATTTTTATGGCTAACTTCTTATTTACACCCTGTACTTCACTAATTTCATCCACACTAGCATTTTTAACGGCCTCTAAATCACCAAAATGTCTTAAAAGATTCATTTTGCGTTTAGGACCTACGCCAGTAATTTCATCCAAAGGAGACATTTGCAGGTTCTGCTTTCTTAAATTCCGGTGATATTTCACGGCAAATCTATGAGCTTCGTCCCTTACACTTTGTAAGAGGAGTAAAGCAGGAGAATCAGGGGGTAAAATTATAGGGATGGGAACCTCGGGAATAAACACCTGTTCAAATTCTTTTGCCAAGCCAATAACTCCTGTTTCCATATTCAATGAGTTTAAAACTTCTTTTGCAATATTTAACTGACCGCGTCCACCATCAACCACCACCAAATCAGGGGGCAACTCACCTTTGGCAATAAGCTTTTCATACCTACGTCTGAGAACTTCACGCATCATAGCGTAATCATCAGGTCCAGGAGTTTTAAGTTTGTACTTCCTATAACGATTTTTCTGAGGTTTACCATCCTCAAACACAACCATAGATGCTACTGCCATTTTTCCCCCCAGATTTGATACATCAAATGCTTCAATGTGACGGGGAATTTTAGGGATTTTAAGATAATTCTTTAAATCAATTAACGCCCCTTTAACCTGTTTATGGTGACTTATGATGATATTTGCATTTTTAGTTACCATTTTAAGTAACCGATACTCCAGACCTTCTTCAGGGACTCTTAAAGATACAAGATGAGATTCTCCTTGACCATCATCGTAATCATCAGAGATCTTTTCTGAAAGCCATTTAACAATAAGAGCCTTATCTTCTATCATTACTGGGAGAAGAATTTCCGCTGGCACCTGGCGAGGTCCTGAATAGTACTGTTTGATGAAAGCAGATAAAATCTCCTGAGGAGATTTATCTTCTGCTCCTTCCATGAGGAAATCCTCTTTCCCCATGATTTTTCCATTCCTAACTCTGAAAACAACTACCACTACCAAATCATTGTCATTAACACAGGATATGACATCCTGATCTAGGTTGCGGGCAAATTCCATCTTTTGTCTTTCCATCACTTCTTTCAAGGAGAATAGTTGATCTCTTATAATCGCTGCCTTTTCATAATTATGATTTGTGGCTGCCTGATCCATTTCTCTCCTTAAAATGTCTAAAACCTCTTCATGACGGCCTTCCAGGAATAACTTCACCTTTTTCACGTTTTCCTGATAATCCTTTTTATCCACATTTCCAGAACAGGGTGCAGGACAAAGATTGATTTGATAATTGAGACATGGTCCGTCCATACGTTTACAGTCTCTGAGATGAAATACTGGTTTTAAGAGTTTCAGAATGCTCCTGAGAGAAGTAACATCAGTGAATGGACCATAATAATGAGAATCATCCTCTTTAATATTACGAGTAATTAGTAGCCGGGGATATTCTTCAGAGGTAATCTGGAGGTAAGGATACCGTTTATCATCCTTCAGCCGTATATTGTAACGAGGCAAATATTTTTTTATAAGGTTTGATTCTAAAATAAGGGCTTCCTTTTCAGTGTCAGTCACCATATATTCTAAATGATGAAAATGGCGCATCAGCACCCTGGTCTTCGGATCCTCAATTTCGTCCTTGAAGTAACTTTTAACCCTTTTTTTAAGGGATTTGGCCTTACCCACATACAAGATATTATCTTGAATATCTTTCAGAAGGTAAACACCTGGTTTTTCTGGTAAATCAGTAGGATTCTCAATTGTAGTTGACAAAATAGCTCCTCTTAATAATCAATATTTGAATTTCCTCAGAGTGTGCTTAATATCTTTTTTGTTAAGTAGACCTAATAATAGACCTAATCATTCCTTGCTTTTAGATATGTCACTTGGCCCAATATCACTTCTTATTTAGATATGTCACGTGGCCTGATATCATCCCTTACTTCGGGATATGCTACTTCGGGTCGTTTGAATGCGAAGGAATCTTTTAAATCATGGCACATATTTTTAGCAATATTCAATGGAATTCCCAAAGCCATATAATCCTGAGGAAACCATACATTTCCAGTAGGATCTACTGGACCTATAAAAGCAGCATTTTTTGGCGTTTTTTCTGCCAGTTGCGCCGGGTATGTGATCATAGTTGCACAAGCAGGTCCGAAAGGACCTATTATGGATTCGAAAGGATTTCCAGTTCTGAAATGGATTAAACTGCAAAGGTTACGTATCTGCTGTCCGTTACCAAAACATAAAAATGAACAAAGAACGTGATGGTTACCCTCCTCAGAATCCATGGAAATTTCACTGTGTTCTTCTTCATTGAAGTTATCACATGATCTTACAACTAAATATTTCCTTGGTAATGTAATAGGACCTATTGATTCAGTAAACTTCTCAAATAATTTTGGACTAGCCTTTAAATACTCAGCAGTGCCATTTCTGAAATTTTCATGCCCAGTAGATACAAAGTATTTAATGTGGGATGATATCTTTTTGGAAAATCCCAGCCAGGTAATCCCCCCCAAACAAAGACCCTTAATGGAATCATGACCTATATAAAGAGCAGGAGTATTTTTATCCACAGCAGCAGTTAAGATGGCTTTAGCAACACAAGTATCCACATTAACCATTGGAACTGCATCTGCAGGAGCGTTATCCTCAAAATACAGGCATAATGGTGATGTTTCCAGCATTCCCCCCCGTTTTAAAGATTTACCGATTTTTTTTATGTTGTTTGACATTTTTAAGCCCCTTAAAAATCCATAAATACTTACTATGAAAAATCATAAAACACATGGCAGTTAAATATTTTGGAAAAGATCCCGCAAAGTTGGTTCTGAAAAATGGATGTACGAACAGTCCGTGGATCAGTACATTATATATAATATATTATGGAATATTATGGAATAGAATTTAGATAATTATTTAGACATTTTGATCTATTTTTAGATTTAACAACATAATTAATATTTTGTTTTTGCAAGAGAGGATTAGTAAATGAGAGAATTTGAGCTTGTATCAACTTATAAACCATTAGGAGATCAGCCCAAGGCCATTAAATCATTATCTGAAGGTATTGGGGGTGGGATGAAACACCAGACCCTTTTGGGAGTTACTGGTTCCGGTAAAACCTTCTCCATGGCTAATGTGATTCAAAAAGTGTGTAAACCAACTCTAGTAATATCTCACAATAAAACACTTGCAGCACAACTTTATGAGGAGTTTAAGGAACTTTTTCCCAACAACGCTGTGGAATATTTTGTCAGCTACTACGATTATTACCAGCCAGAAGCTTATGTCCCTCAAACCGATACTTACATTGATAAAGAATCCTCTATCAACGAAGAAATTGATATGATGCGTCACAGCACCACTCAATCACTTTTAAGCAGGAGAGATGTAATTGTGGTGGCTAGTGTGTCCTGTATTTATGGTATTGGTGCACCAGAAGACTATGGAAACCTGGTGCTCATGTTGGAGGTAGGCCAACAAATAGATCGAGAGGAAATACTTTCTAAACTGGTCAAAATGCAGTATGAACGGAACGATGTTGACTTTGCTAGGGGAAAGTTCAGAGTACGTGGAGATGTGGTGGAAATTTTCCCTGCCCAGGGAAAAACCCCCATCAGGGTCGAGCTTTTCGGTGATGAAGTGGACAACCTATCTTTTATAGATCATGTAAGGGGCCAGGTCACCAACAAACTGGAGAAGGTTATAATATTCCCTGCCAAACACTTTGTAACCTCTCCTGAGAAAATGAACAAAGCCCTGAAAGCTATTGAAGAAGAATTGGAGGATAGGTTGAGGGTTTTGGAGGCCGAAAATAAGCTTGTGGAAGCTCAACGTCTGGAACAGCGGACAAAATTCGACCTGGAGATGTTAAGGGAGATGGGTTACTGCCAGGGTATTGAAAACTACAGTATGCATATTTCCGGCCGCAGCTGGGGAGAAACACCCTACAGTCTCCTGCGTTACTTCCCAGATGATTATCTAACCATAATTGACGAATCACACGTTACCGTGCCACAGATAAGAGGGATGTATGCTGGTGATCGGGCACGTAAGAACGTTCTAGTAGATTACGGATTCCGATTACCATCAGCCCGTGAAAACAGACCCCTGAATTTTGAAGAATTTGAGAGTCTCCAGAACCAAGTGATTTATGTTTCAGCCACACCTGCCAAGTACGAGTTGAACCTCAGCCAGCAGGTAGCAGAGCAGATTATCCGACCCACTGGCCTGGTAGATCCTGAAGTAATATTAAAACCTGTGCAGGGACAGGTTGATCACTTACTTGCAGAAATCAGGAAAAAGGTAGAAAACAATCAACGAATACTGGTAACCACCTTAACCAAGCGTATGGCTGAAGACCTCACTGATTATTATGCACGTACTGGTGTTAAGGTCCGTTACCTGCACTCTGAGATAAGCACCCTAGAACGTATTGACATCATTGATGATCTACGTAGAGGTGAATTTGACTGTCTGGTGGGGGTTAACCTTCTCAGAGAGGGTTTAGACCTTCCAGAAGTTGGTCTGGTAGGTATCCTTGATGCAGACAAGGAAGGATTTCTTCGCTCTGAATCATCACTCATACAGACCATTGGTCGGGCTGCACGTAACGTAGAAGGCCAGGTAATAATATACGCCGATGAAATAACTGATTCCGTACGTAACGCTGTGGATATTACTAACAAACGGCGAAAAATGCAGTTAAAATACAATAAAGATCATGATATTATTCCTAGAAGTACTGAACGGACATTAAAAGAAAAAACCGAAAAAACAGACGTTGTTATGCGTGATGATGTGGAAAAAATGCCTAAGGATGAATTACGTCTTCTGATTAAAGATTTAAAAGAGGAAATGAAAAAAGCAGCCACTCGACTGGATTTTGAAGAAGCAGCTAACATTCGTGATAAAATAATGATTCTGGAAGGAGTTTCAGATTAAAGGAGTTTCACTCTCATGAGTAAAAAAAGTAACATATTAATTAAGGGCGCCAGGGAGCACAATCTTAAAAATATAGACCTGGAGATTCCCAGAGACCAGTTTGTCGTTATTACTGGGATCAGTGGATCAGGGAAGTCTTCCCTTGCCTTTGACACCATCTATGCTGAAGGGCAGAGACGTTATGTTGAATCACTCTCTGCTTACGCCAGGCAGTTTCTGGGGCAAATGAAGAAACCAGAAGTGGATTACATTGAAGGACTATCCCCTGCCATATCAATTGACCAGAAAACAACCAGAATGAACCCCCGTTCCACTGTTGGAACTGTAACAGAGATTTATGATTATTTAAGACTTCTATTTGCACGTATAGGTATTCCACACTGCCATCAGTGTGGTAAGACCATCAGTCAACAGACAGCTGGCCAAATAGTAGACAACATACTACTGGAAAAAGAAGGCAGTAAAATACAGATCCTGGCACCCCTAGTCAGGGACAGGAAGGGCGAACATCAGAAAGTGTTCCAGGAACTACGGCGTAAAGGATTTGTAAGGGTAAGGGTAGATGGAGAAATTCATAACCTGGAATCTGAGTTCCAATTGGAGAAAAATTTTAAACATAGCATAGAAGCAGTGGTAGACCGTTTGGTGATCCGTTATGACCGTGATTTTGAAAGCAGACTCGCTGATTCTGTGGAAACCGCCCTTGAACTAGGTGAAGGACTCTTAATCGTAGTCTATGGAACAGATGAAAATCCAAAAGAAAAGATCTACAGTGAACACTTTGCCTGCACTGACTGTGGTATCAATTTTGAAGAGATAAGCCCCAGAATGTTTTCATTTAACAGTCCCCATGGAGCCTGTCCAGAGTGTAATGGGCTGGGAAGTAAACTGGAGATCGATGCTGATCTGGTGGTTCCAGATCCTGAACTTTCATTGAATGAAGGGGCCATCCTACCATGGAGCAAATCCAAACACAGGGATAACTATTATGGACAGATGGTAAGGGCGGTGGCTGACCATTACGGCTTCAGCATGGACACTCCCTTTAAAGATCTACCTTCTAAATATCAAGAAATTATTTTGTATGGTTCTCCAGATAAGATTGAATTTGTTTTCCAGAGGAAAAACCGTCTTCACCGGGTTCATCGTTATTTTGAGGGTGTTGTACGGCGTATGGAAAGAATCTATATGGAAACCAAATCCAATTATATGCGTAGTTATATGGGCCAGTTCATGAGTGACCGAAAATGTCCGGCCTGTAATGGAACCCGCCTGAGACCTGAAAGCCGTAGCGTTACAGTAGGGGGTAAAAACATCCCCCAAATCGTTGATATGCCCATTAAGGACTCATCTAAGTTCTTTGAAAGCTTGGAGCTGTCAGAAAGGGAACAGTTCATTGGCCACGAAGTTTTAAAAGAAATTAAAGAACGTTTAAAATTCTTAAAAGACGTTGGGCTGGATTACATCACCCTTGGCAGGTCTTCTGGTAGCCTTTCAGGTGGAGAAGCCCAAAGAATACGTTTAGCCACACAGATCGGGTCAAGATTGGTTGGTGTTCTCTACATTCTAGATGAGCCCAGTATTGGGCTTCATCAGCGCGATAACCATCAGCTTATAGAGACTCTCAAGAAATTAAGGGATATTGGAAACACCCTTATTGTGGTGGAACATGATGAAGATACCATACTCAACGCCGATCATGTGGTGGATATCGGACCAGGAGCAGGAGAACACGGAGGCTGGATCACAGCTACTGGAACTCCCCATGACATCATGGAAAATCCTGACTCCATAACTGGTCATTACCTTTCCCGCCAAGAAACTATACCCATCCCCCCTAAAAGGACCTTAGCCAATGGTAACCATCTGACTGTGAAGGGTGCCCGGGAACATAACCTTAAAAATATCGATGTGAAATTCCCTATGGGTGTGTTCACGTGCATCACTGGAGTTTCCGGGTCTGGTAAGAGTACTCTTATAAATGATGTTCTCTACAAGGGATTGTATGGAACTTTAAACCACAAACACCTTAATCCCGGTAAACATGATACCATTACTGGTGTAGAACACGTGGACAAAGTAATCATCATTGATCAGTCACCTATTGGCCGAACCCCCCGCTCTAACCCTGCAACTTATACGGGGGTGTTCACATATATCAGGGAGATTTTTGCCCAAACACCCACCTCCAAAAAGAGGGGTTACAAACCTGGAAGGTTCAGTTTCAATGTTAAAGGAGGAAGGTGTGAGGCCTGCACGGGTGATGGGATAATTAAAATCGAAATGCACTTTTTAGCTGATGTTTACGTGCCCTGTGAAGTCTGTAAAGGGAAAAGATACAATCGAGAGACCCTAGAAGTCCGTTACAAGGGTAAAAACATTTCTGAAGTATTGGACATGACTGTTGAAGAGGCACTGGAGTTTTTCGAGAACATCCCCCGTATAAAAAAGAAATTACAGACCCTGGATGATGTGGGACTCAGTTACATTAAATTGGGGCAACCTGCCACTACCTTATCAGGGGGTGAGGCTCAGAGGGTTAAGTTAGCCAAGGAATTAAGCCGTCAGAGCACTGGTCGCACCCTTTATATATTAGATGAACCCACTACTGGACTACACTTTGCAGATATCAGGAAACTATTGCAAGTTCTGGGACGGCTTCGTGACGGGGGGAATACTGTTCTGGTTATTGAACACAACCTGGATGTGATAAAAACCGCCGACCATATCATTGATCTAGGACCTGAAGGTGGAGATGGAGGGGGAATGGTGGTTGCCCAGGGTACACCTGAAAAAATTGCAGCCAGTGGATCTTACACCGGAGAATTCTTAAAAGAAGTCCTGAATGAAAATTCCAGATCATTAAACAAAGAAATAGAAGAAAGAAAAGAGATTAATGAGTCTAAGACACAGAACCATGCAAAATAAATGAAAATAGAGCCAAAATTAAGGAAAAACAAAATATCCATGCTTCAATTTCATTATAATTTTTGAATATTTATCTAATTTATCTTCTTTTTATTGTTTTCATTGCATTTTTTTTTGAATTATTGAATTCCTTTTTATACGTTTTATTTAAGCATTACCATGTTTATTAATATAATAAAATCATATTAATAATATAAGAAGGCTATTGGTTTAACAATAATCTGGAGATATTCATCAAATTTATTGTGATCAAATTTATTGTGATAATATGTCCAAATCTTGGGTTAAATATTTATATTGTTGTGAAAAGGTGGTAAATTACATGTATAATAAAAAACATAAATTGGCTAATAGTTTATTGAAAGGGGGTAAGATATGGCCATTAACTCAATGTTAATAAGTTTCTTATATGCTATTGAACCTGTTTATAATGCTTTAAATATATCTTTAATAAATGAAGATTACTTCCGTTTGTTAATGCTTATTATTGTAGTAATTTTGGTAGCTATTCTTGCTGAGAGAATTGAAAAAATAAGAAAACTTAATGATCTTAACGAAAAACTTAAAAAACAGAGTGAAAAGCTGGAAGATGCCAATCAAGAGTTAGAAGCATTTGCATATTCTGTTTCCCATGATTTAAGAGTTCCACTAAGAGCAATTGATGGTTTTTCTAGGATACTGTTAGAAGATTATGAAGATACATTGGATGAAGAGGGAATAAGACTCCTCAATATTGTAAGGGAAAACACTGCAAAAATGGGGCATCTGATAGATGATATCCTCTTATTATCCCGTGCAAGCCGTCAAGAAATGGTTCTAAACGAAATTGACATGGCAGCCCTTGCAAAGAGTGTTTATAATGAATTTCAGACAGATACGAACGATAGAAATATTGAATTTTCTGTGGGGAATCTCCCTAACGTTTATGGTGATCGTTCCATGCTGGGCCAGGTATTCCAGAACCTTATTGGTAATGCCATAAAATTTACACGCAACAGAGAAACTGCTATTATTGAGGTGGGGGGCAAAGAAAAGGGAAAAGAAATAGTATATTACGTCAGGGACAATGGAGCTGGATTTGACATGAAATATATCAACAAACTTTTTGGCCTTTTCCAGAGACTGCACAGCCCTGAAGAGTTTGAAGGAACAGGAGTTGGCCTTTCCATTGTGCAAAGAGTTATCAGACGACATGGAGGGCGTGTTTGGGGTGAAGGATCCGTGGACGGAGGTGCAACTATTTATTTCACCATCCCCAAAGATAAACCTAAATAAAAAAAGAGTTTCCATAAAATTTAAAGGAAAAAAATTTATCTGAAGTATGAATGAGACAATTAAAGAGAAATCTTAACTAATACTAAGAAAATAAATGAATGAAAGGTGTTTTAATGGATTTTGAAGAAGCTGATATTTTATTGGTAGAAGATAACCCGACTGATGCCGAACTTACCATGAGAGCCCTTAAAAGAAAAAACCTGGCCAATCAAGTAGTTTGGGTGAAAGATGGGGCCGAAGCACTTGACTTCATATTTGCAACAGGACAGTTTGCTGATAGAGATGTTGATAAGATACCAAAACTCATATTACTTGATTTAAGGATGCCAAAGGTTGATGGGTTGGAAGTACTGCAGAAGATTAAGGCAGATGAACGAACCAATCACATACCTGTGGTGGTTTTAACATCTTCCCAAGAAGACCGAGATATAGTGGAAAGTTACAAGTTAGGAGTAAATAGTTATGTCAGTAAACCCGTGGAATTCGACGACTTCATAGAAGCCGTTTCTACCCTCGGATTTTACTGGATGTTAATAAATAATCCTCCTTAATGTTGTTATGAATGTCCCTAGTGATTTTATGGAAGAAACTATTAGAGTCCTGATCCTGGAAGACGTCCCATTAGATGCAGAACTGATATCAAGAGAACTGAAAAAAGAAGGTTTCGATTTCGAGACCCATATTGTTGAGAAGAAAGATGAGTACATTCAAGAAGTAGAAGAATGGCAACCACACATCATACTAGCAGACCATTCTTTACCTCAGTTTGATGGAGTATCAGCCCTGCATATTGCCCAAGAAAAATCTCCACACACACCTTTCATCTTTGTCAGTGGAAAGATAGGGGAAGAATTCGCCGTGGAGATGCTCAAAAAGGGAGCAACAGATTACGTGCTTAAACATAATCTGTCTAAACTAGGATACGCTGTTAAAAGAGCTCTTAAAGAATCAAAAGAACATTTAGAAAAAAAAATAGCTGAAAAAGCACTTAAAGAAAGTGAAAAAAAATTCAGAGCTCTGTTTGAGGAAAATAAAAATCCTATATTGGTATTAAGTGAAGATGGGAAGTTTACGGAGTTTAACCAGGCAGCATTGGATTTTATGGAAACAGAGCCTTCCAAACTTCTAAACCAAAGAATACAGGATTATCTTCCACCAGAAGCAACCCCTATTAATATGGAAGACTGGTTCACGGGACGCATTGTGGAATTACCTCTGAAAATCAATGACGAAATCAAGATACTGGAGTTAACCATTACCCCTGTAACAAAAGCCGAGAAAAATATTATCTTCGCTACTGGAAGGGATCTAACTGAACAAAAAAGAATAGAAAATGCATTAAAAAATAGTGAAGAAAAATATCGATTAATGGTTGAAAATCAGACTGATATGGTGATTAAATTTAATCCAGATGGGGAGATCCTCTTTGCCAGCCCATCCTACAGCGAAGTATTGGGACGTGACGAGGAAAAAATTATAGGAAGTAACTTCTTGCCACTGGTGCACCAGGAAGATCAGGAAAAAACATATCGGGCCCTGGATAAACTACATAATCCTCCATATGTAGTTTTTCTTGAACATCGTTTGCTAACCATGCATGGATGGCGCTGGATTGCCTGGGCAGATAAAGCAATAATGGATGATGAAGGGAAGTTAGAAGCATTTGTTGGTGTGGGCCGGGACATAACTGAACGAAAACTAGCAGAAGACAGAATAATGAAATCCCTAAGGGAGAAAGAGATCCTGCTAAGGGAAGTCCATCATCGTGTGAAAAACAATTTGCAGATCATATCCACCCTTCTAAGTCTCCAATCAGCACAAAGCGATGATCAGACTGTTATTGACCTTTACCGAGAAAGTCAAAACCGCATAATGTCCATTGCATTGATACATGAAAATCTTTACCAATCCGATGATTTGAACAGTGTAAACTTTAAAAAATATATTAAAAGCCTAACCAATGATCTACTCCATTCTTTCGGTGTTGACACAGGAAACATCAGAATCAATACCAAAATAGATGATGATGTTATAATGGGTATTGAAACAGCTATCCCTTGTGGGCTTATTATAAACGAACTAATCTCTAACGCATTAAAACATGCCTTCCCCCAGGGTGAAGGAGAAATAGATCTGGAACTTTCCAAAAAAGATAATGAAAAATATTTGTTGAAAATCAAAGATAATGGCAAACCATTTCCAAAGGAATTTGAAATCAAAAATACGGACACTCTAGGAATGAAACTTATCAGCAGCCTTACAAAACAGTTAGATGGGGAGTTAACCATAAACTGGGAGAATAAAGAGTTTTTAATCGAATTTAATGAACTTGAATATGTGGAGCGGATCTGATGGTCAAATCTCGTATACTTGTTGTTGAAGATGAAGCAATAGTCGCCATGGGCATTAAACAAAAACTGGAAGAACTGGATTATCAGGTAATTGATATTGTATACACTGGGGAAGATGCTGTTAAAACTGCCCTAGAAACAGAGCCTGACCTAATTTTAGTTGATATTGTCTTAAAAGGGAATATGGACGGTATAGAAGCTGCTTCCAAAATACGGAAGCAATTGGATGTTCCAATTATTTACCTGACCGCGTACTCAGATGAGGAAGTACTAGAAAGGGCTCGAAGAACCGAACCATATGGCTACATTATTAAACCATTCAAAAAGAGCGAACTTAATGCCAATCTTGAGATGGCCATTTATAAACATGCTAAAGACAAGAAAAAGAGTGAAACCCTGAAAAAAAAGATTTTAGCAGATTTTTATGACTTCATCCTTTCGGCGTCCACATCAGCAGACAAGTCTGATGCTGAAATCAAGGAAACATTACTTAAAATCTTCGCATCACGCCTTGAAGAAGATATGAGACCTCGTTTTGAGCAAGAATTAGGAGACACTGTTGAAGAAGAGAATATAACTGATTTAGAGGGTATTTTTAATGCTTATCTTGATTGGGTGGCCCGTCTTTTTGCTGACTTCGGTGTCCAAACTGAAATAGAAACCAAAGGCCAGGTTAATCTTTTTAAATTCCATAACTGCCCCTGGTTAGATGATGCTAAAAAAAATCCTGTTTTCTGCCTTAACTGCCAAGCTATAATGCAACAATCTTTTGATTGGACCGGGATGGAGGGTAAAGTAGAAAAAAAGGCCACCATTGCTGATGGTTCAAATAAATGCATATTCAAGTTCAGAGTCCCATTCATTAAAGAAGAAGATAAATAGATATGCTCTTTTTATAAATACTATTTCTTTATTTTTAAAAATCCACAGATTTATCAATTTTATATTAGAAAATGATTTTTATTATAAATAGATCAATATTCAATGTAAAATCATTCATTGTATTCATAATTATTAAAATCTGTATTGTTGGTGATTAAATGAGTCTTATCATAACCTATATTGGAAGTAAAGGCTGTGTAATGGCTGGTGACAAACGAAGTATTGGTTTTTTAGGTGATAAAAACCAAAGAGAAATCTTAGAAGAAGAGTTATACTCGGGTAAGATCAAAACAAAAGATCAACTTACAAAAAGAGCGCATCAACTAGATATCAATCTTAAAATCACTGATGAAAGTGAAAAAGTACGTAAACTTGATAAAGTACTGGTTGGCGAGGTTAAAATTAGAGCCACCCATGAAACCCGACGTAAACGGATTTACGCCACTACCAATGGTTATCATCAGGTTGAACTTGTTGGTTCAGAGATTAAAAATGTTAAAAGCGGGAAAAGCTCTATAGTGATTTTTGGGAATAAACTTACCAAAGAAATTACTGGTAAGCGTCTGAAAAAACATTGGAAGTCAAAAATTAGCCTTAATGAAGTGGGAGAAATATTTCAGAAGGTCATGGAAGATGTTGCACAAGTCACTCCCTCTGTAAGCCCACAATATGACCTATCCATTATCCATCCTCAGATGGATCATAAACAGGCCATGGAACTATTAAGAACCACCATAATAAGCGATGTTAAAGAACTGGAAAAGTGGCGAGAACAACTTAGAGAGGACATGCTGTCTAAAAGACAGGATATTCAGATGGCAAGCAGGATCATCACCCAGGGCGAAATAGGACGAGTTAAAAAGGCAGAAGGAGAAAAAGTTGAAGTAATCCTCTCAGAAGGTGTGGAAGCATTGAATATGGACTGGAATGTTCTTGCTAAGTCTGGGGATACAATAGTTATGAAAGCAGAACAACCATCTCCACTTAATCTGGGTGACTTGGTGGTGATTGAAGAAGAAAATTTATGCATTAAAAAGAATAAAACCCCGCTAAGTTGTGATATAATACTCTGCAAATCAGAATAAATGAATAACAAATCAGATTAATGGATAAATTAGATTAGTAACTGGGATAAAATAAAGGAAAAGAATAGAAATAAAATTTATTAAAACAAATCTTCAAATCTAGAAAAAAGATGTCAAGAGAATTAATTACATTGATTCCAATGTTATGTAAAATCAAGGTGAACCAATGAAGTTAACTTTTTTAGGAAGTGGTGGCGGACGCTTTCGCCACTATAACTCAGCGCAGGATGACCGGCGGATTTAGAATCGATGGTATTGACGGTAAAAACCTGCACCTGGATCCTGGGCCTGGGGCACTGGTACGGAGCTACCAGTTCGGTGTGAACCCCCTAAAACTCCATGGAATCCTGGTATCACATTCCCACACCGACCACTATAGCGATGCTGAGGTCTTAATTGAAGCAATGACCAGGGGCATGACCCGTAACAAGGGACTGGTAATTGGCAGTACAAGTGTTATCAATGGATACGAAAGGTGGGGGCCCTGTATATCAGAGTATCATTTATCTAAACCAAGGGTGGAAGTAATGGAAGCCGGACAGACACTTAGATTGGATGATCTTAAAATTACTGCCACACCCACTGTTCATGGTGATCCTAAAAATATTGGTTTCCGTCTGGAATGGGATGGCTTCACCTTGTCTTACACATCAGACACTGCCTACTTTGACGAACTTCATAAGTATCATCAAAATGCCGATATGCTCATTGCAAGCGTGATCAGACCTGGAAATGAGAAGATCAGGGGCCACCTGTGTGCAGATGAATTTACGAAATTGTTGGAGGAAACTTCCCCTAAACTGGCTATCATGACCCATCTAGGAATGAAATTCATAATGGATCATCCAATTGAAGAAGCCATAAATATAAGTAAAAAAACAGGTATAAAAACTCTGGCAGCACAGGACGGTATGGTCCTGGATCTGGATAAGTTCCGACAAAAACAGCAAACCCTTGATGAGTACTGACTTTTATCATCTGAATATCATCTGGAAATATAGCACTTGAGAATAAGATGTAATAGAATAAAATCTAAAACAAGAATACGAGACTTAAAAAAATA
Source organism: Methanobacterium sp. PtaB.Bin024 (assembly GCA_002067065.1). Taxonomy (GTDB): domain Archaea; phylum Methanobacteriota; class Methanobacteria; order Methanobacteriales; family Methanobacteriaceae; genus Methanobacterium. The sequence goes on along the minus strand of MVPY01000099.1, from coordinate 92,104 downwards.
AAAATAAAAGAATTTAAAAACAAATCAAAAGCCTCGGTGGCTCAGTCTGGTAGAGCGCGTGACTCGTAATCTCGTGGTCGGGGGTTCAAATCCCCCCCGAGGCTTTATCCTTAATATCAAGAAAAATTTAGAAACAATAACTTCTATTTATATGCCCTGAATTCATTACAATATAGTTAATATACCTATTTACTCAAAAATTTAATTATTCCAGTCATATGAGGGAATTTCTAAATGGAAACAACGTTTAATGAAGGAATGGTAAAATGCAGTGAACATTACCATTGTCAATATGAAAGTTGCAAACACTATTCCTGGCATGAGAAGAAGGAATCTTGCAAGTCACGAAGATGTCAGAAACTCCGTCAGATGGTTTCCTGTACCAAAACACCCATTGAAAAAGAAAAATGATAAAAAAATAATTTATTTCTGTAATTAGATACGTCGGGAGTTTATAAAACCTGATCTTAAGAGATGATCTACCAGAACCATGGAAACAGCAGCCTCAGCAACTGGAGTAACCCTTGGACAGATACACGGATCATGACGACCTTTTATCTCAATCTCAGTTTCTTCCATAGTCTTGAGATCGACGGTTTTCTGGACAGTGCTTATTGATGGAGTGGGTTTAACAGCAATACGTGCCACAATAGGCATTCCATTGGAGATGCCTCCCACTATTCCACCGCTGGTGTTTGTGGTGGTTTTTATTTTATCTTTTTCCAGATAATATTCATCATTGGTGGCACTGGCGGTTGCTTCAGCTAATTTGAAGCCAAAACCTATTTCTACACCCTTAACTGAACCAATACCCATTAATGCCCTGGCAAGATCCGCATCCAGTTTATCAAAAACAGGTTCACCAATCCCGGCTGGAACACCAAATGCGATGGTTTCCACCACGCCCCCCACAGAATCTCCTTTTTCCTTGGTTTTTAGGATCTTTTCTTCCATTAGTTTCGCTGCTTTCTGGTCAGCACATCGCACCGCATTCTTACTGGCATATTCTTCAATATGGCCATATGCAACGTGTTTGGCCTTAACATCCCCTACTTGTGTTACATGGGATACTACTTTGATATCTAACTGGGCAATAAGTTTCTTGGCCACAGCTCCACCGATTACATGTCCAATGGTGGTTCTTCCACTTCCCCTGCCCCCTCCACGGTAATCGTAACACCCGTACTTGGCAGTCCAAGTGTAGTCTCCATGTCCTGGGCGAGGTTTATCACGAAATGGTTCATAGGCAGAGGAGTCGGCATCTTTATTGTACACAACTGCGGCAATGGGTGTGCCATCAGTTTTTCCCTCAAATATCCCAGATAGAATCTCTACCTGATCTGTTTCTCCACGAGAAGTGGTAATTTTACTGGTCCCGGGTCTCCGACGGTTAAGTTCAGCCTGTATATCCTCACGTGATAAGTTCAGCCCTGCAGGGCAACCATCAACTACTGCCCCCAGTGCTGTGCCGTGGCTGGACCCGAAGGTGGTGACTCTGAATAAATTCCCTGTTGTGTTTCCTGCCATGAATCCACTTCCTGTTAATTTATAGACTATATATAACTATTGAGTAACTTTAGATAAATAGGATTATGGTATTGTTTTTAACATGTTATTGTTTTTAATTCGTGATTTTCTGATTTTAATTGTTATTTCTATAAATTTTAATTGTTGTTTCTATAAAATTTCTATAAATTTATTTAATCCTTGCGTATAATGCCTGGTTGTGTATATTTCCGCATTTAATAACACTTTTTTTCATGATACCCTCAAGTTTGAAACCATTTTTCTCAAGCACCCGTCTTGAGGCAGTGTTATGTTCTAATGGTTTGGCAAATATTCTTTCTAGCCCCAATTCATTGAATCCATAATTTATAATACCCTTAATCGCCGATGATGTAATACCTTCACCCCAATATTTTTCTCCTAACCAGTACCCGAGTTCTGCAGATATCCTTTCAATATCCACACCTAGTGTCAAGCCTATTCCACCGACTGCTTTATTATTAACTATTATTGCAAGAAAACAGTTTTTTTCTTCATTAGCAGTGACCTCTAACCAATTTTTCCCATCTTCGAATGTGTAGGGGTAGGGGAATAGATCTCTCATGTTGATGGCTATGTAGTAGTTGTTGGCATTTTCCACCAAACTTTCCAGATCTGAAGGGTTCCACCTCCGCAAAACACATCTATCACATTTAATTCTCATTAATTGCACCATTTAACATTCTATCTATGACTTATTAATAATGTAGGATATACTTTATTTATGTGGGAGTTTACCGAATGAATGCGTCAATTTTAAAAATCTATGAAAAACTCTATGATCTTTACGGTCCTCAGGGCTGGTGGCCTTTAATGGACCTGGAATCAGAAAATATAAAAAAAACTGGGGCCACCCACGGTTATCATCCCCTTAATTATGATCTTCCTGAAACTGAAAACCAGAGATATGAGATCATTTTAGGGGCAATCTTAACCCAGAACACTGCCTGGACTTCAGCAGAGAAGGCCCTCTGGAACCTTAAAAAGTTGGACGTTATCAACCCAGGAAAACTGCTTAATCTTGATGATGAAATATTAAAGGAAGCTGTGCGTCCTGCAGGTTTTCTTAATCAAAAAGCAGCCTATCTTATCAATATCACTAATTTTTTCATATCTCTTGAGGGTAGAACTCCCAGTAGAAGAGAACTACTAAAGATTAAAGGTGTTGGGAATGAAACTGCCGATTCAATGCTTCTTTATGCTTATAAACAGCCAGAATTTGTGGTTGATGCCTACACGAAAAGAATTTTCAGTCATCTGGGATTGGTGGATGAAAAAATCAGTTACATGAAGCTGAAAACATTCTTTGAAGGAAATATACCCCAGGATGTACCCATTTACCAGGAATATCATGCGCTCATTGTAGAGCATGCTAAAAGATATTACCGCAGAAAGCCTTTTAGTGATATTTTAAAGATATGAAAGATTTTTGATTATATGACCAATGAAATAGTATATTTAGTATGGAAGAGAAGAGATATAATGTTTAAAGATCCATCTTAGATTTGATATATACTGTTACTTATTGTATAATGGTGATTAAATGCAATTCCCAACTCGTCGCATGCGTAGACTAAGGAAAACCCCTCAGATAAGGAAGATTCTCCGTGAAACAACTTTAAATGCTGAAGACCTTATATATCCTCTCTTCATCAAGGAGGAGCTTGAAGAAGGTGCAGGGGAGCCTATTGACACCATGCCTGGCCAGTACCGTTACAGTTTGGAAGATGCTGTGGATGAAGCAAAAAGACTGGAAAAAATGGGTCTTCAATCTGTTTTACTCTTTGGCATGCCTGAAGAGAAGGATGAAATGGGAAGTTCAGCCTATGATGATGACGGGATCGTTCAGCAAACTGTAAGGCGTCTTAAAAAGGAAACAGATCTGGTGGTAATCACCGATGTTTGCCTCTGTCAGTACACCACCCATGGACACTGCGGAATAGTGGAAGATGGCGAGATCTTAAATGATGAAAGTCTACGACTGCTGGCGAAAACTGCCCTGAGCCATGCTGAAGCCGGGGCAGACATAGTAGCACCCTCAGATATGATGGATGGGCGAGTAGGTGCCATCCGTAGAATGTTAGATGATGGTGGTTTCCAGAACACCCTGATCATGTCCTATGCAGCTAAATATGCATCATCATTTTATGCGCCATTCAGGGATGCCGTTTGTTCAGAACCATCATTCGGAGATCGTAAAACCCATCAAATGAGTCCTTATAATGTGGAAGAAGCAATTCTGGAAACAGAACTGGATCTAGAAGAAGGTGCAGACATAGTAATGGTTAAACCAGCCATTGCCTACCTTGATGTTATTTGCCGGGTCAAAAATACTTTTAAAGTTCCCACTGCAGCTTATCAGGTAAGCGGTGAATATTCAATGCTTAAAGCCGGGATAGAAGCAGGATATCTTACTGAAGAATCCATCTATGAATCCTTATTATCCATTAAAAGGGCAGGGGCCGATCTTATAATCTCTCATTTTGCCCCAGACTTCTTAGAAGGAAATATCAATCAAGAATGCTGATTTAATCCAACAGCGATTTAATCCAACAGAAAGATTAACTAGAAATGTTAAGGATATAATACCAACGATTATCAACATTATGCTAACTATTATCAACAGTGAGGTGAAATTTTGGACCCTGTTTTTGTAGGTAAATGTGCTCAGATAGCATCTGTACTGGAAGTCAGTGGTCATCCCAAACCAGGGAATGTTCACCGAACTCAGAACTTCTCTGATATGGTCTTCGAGGATTTCCTCCTCAGCGGAATAGCCATAGGAAAAACCATGGAAAAAACCGCCAAAAAAGGTTATGATTTGAGAAAAAACCCGGAAAAATGGGAAAATATAGGTCTGGGAAATCTTATCCTGGAGGCAGTGACCGAAACAGACCGTTGGGTGGCTAACAACACAAATTTGGGAATTGTGATGTTGTTGACTCCTATCTGTGCTGCTGCCGGTGCAATTGAGAATTTTAATGATTTCAAAGACATAATTCATAAAATGATGATGTCTACCACCCCACAAGATGCAGTGCACCTTTATCAAGCCATTAACATTGCTGATGCTGGGGGTATGGGCGAACAGGAAGAACTGGACGTTTCAAGTAACAGTTCAATGAAAAAACTCTTAGATAATGATATTAATATGTTCAGTGTCCTGGAAATGTCATCAAAACGGGATCGTCTTTCCTATGAACTCACTAACCAGATGCCTGTGACTTTTGAAATTGGGTTTCCATTATTTGATAAAATTAAATCAGAATACGGTATTAACCAGGCCACTGTGCAAACCTTCCTCACCATTCTCTCTAAAGTTCCAGATACACTCATAAGCCGCAAATACGGGGAAAAAAAGGCAAAAAAAGTGTCAAGAGATGCTGAATCCATATTGAAAAAAGGTGGAGTATTAACTGATAAGGGTCAGGAGCTTCTGGAGAAATTTGACCAACATCTAATAAAGAATGGTTTAAATCCTGGAACTACAGCTGATTTTACTGCCTCATCCATAATGGTTGCCTATCTAAACAGTTATAATGATTATAAAAATAAATTATAGGAGCAGATTTTAAAAAAAACCAGATTAATGCAAATATTCTTATTATAATATACAATATACATCAATTCTGCAACATAATCTATTCAATAAAATTTTATTATAATCAGTTCAATACCATTTAATATCTAAAATGAAATTTGAGGTTTAAAAGTGATAACAAAGATCATCAATCAAATGCACCTCTACGAGAAGAAGGTGTTAAAGGCCATTGGAGAGGCCGGAGGAGAAACCCTACCGGAAGATGTGGCCCAATCACAGGATTTAAACATAAAACAGGTTATGAGTGCTGCTGGAGCACTGGAATCCAAAGGAATTATTGAAGTTGAAAAGGATGTGGATGAATTCCTCAGCCTGGGACCCTCAGGAGCAGACTATGCCCAGGAAGGATTACCTGAGCGGAAGATATTGGAAGCACTCCATGAAGAAACCACCATCCATATGAAAGATCTTGCCAGCAAATCCGGAATTGAACCTTCAGAAGTTAAAATAGCTATAGGCTGGCTTCTTAAGAAGGGTTGGGCCCACCTGGATAAGGGTAATGTCACTATTACTCCTGAAGGTGAAAAAGCCCTTGAAAAACCCGGAATAGATGAAATACTTCTTAAAACCATTATGGACTCCGGGAAAATGTTAACCCTCGATGGTTTATCTTCATCCCTTAAAGAAGGATTCCAATTACTTAAAAAAAGGAAAGGTCTGGTTAATTTAAACAAAAGTTCAAATTACACCTTCAAAGTAACATCTAAAGGCCAGGAAATCCTGGATCATGGTTTTGAAATTAAAGAAGAAGCCACCCAACTAACCCATGAACAGCTGAAAACTGGTACCTGGAAAAACCTCCACTACAGAGGTTATGATATTACAGCAGAACATCCCCTTGTTTTTTCTGGTAAAATGCACCCATTACAGCGAACTATTCAGGAGATACGTCGCATATTTCTGAATTTAGGTTTCACTGAGTCCAGGGGCACTATACTGGAATCTGCCTTCTGGAATTTCGACTGCCTCTTCCAGCCCCAGGATCATGCTGCAAGGGAGATGCAGGATACTTTTTATGTTAAATCACCCCAAAGCACCCAGTTACCCTCTGATGATCTAGTGGAAAAGGTTTCTCAGGCACATGAAGATGGTGGACATACCGGTAGTGAAGGATGGGGTTACCAGTGGGATAAAGAGGTAGCCCGCCAATCAGTGCTTAGAACCCACACCACTTGTGTATCTGCACGTTTCCTGGCTGATAACAAACCACCCTTAAAGATGTTCTCTGTGGGAAGGGTTTTCCGCAGGGAAACCATCACATATAAACACCTTCCAGAGTTCCATCAGGTGGAAGGTATTGTGGCTGCTGAAGATATAAACTTCAAAAACCTTCTGGGTATCTTAAAAGAATTCTACCATCAGCTGGGCTTCGAAGTTCGCTTCCGACCAGCATACTTCCCTTACACTTACCTATCTACTGAGTGTGAGATTTACCTCCCAGAGAAGGAAAGCTGGATAGAATTAGGCGGATCTGGAATGTTCCGTCCCGAAGTGCTGGAGCCACTGGGAGTTGAAACACCAGTAGCTGCCTTTGGACTGGGTATTGAACGTTTAGCCATGATACGCCTGGGAATCAAGGACATCAGAATGCTGTACCAGAGCGACCTAGGCTGGTTGCGTAATTTACCTGTGACTCAAGTCTACAGTGAAAAATAAAATCATACCTCATTAACTAATAAAAGCAGACTATATTAACAAAATTTGATGGGGGAGGGGAATAAATGAATAAACAATTCATTGCTGTGGCAGCAATAGCTTTTATAATGCTCATAGCAATTGCAATTAGCTTGGGTTTTCTCCAACCATCAACAATACCCCTTGACTCTGTAGAAATAAGAGAATATCAGGGGGAAAAACTCTCTTCTGTAAATGATTTCCGTGAAAACTCCATTAAAGGGACACAATATGTAAATATTTCTAATTACACCCTTGAAGTTACAGGTTTAGTTGGAAATCCTAAAAATTTCACCTATGATGAGGTTAAGAGCTTCCAGAATTACCAGAAAGTGGTTAAACTTGATTGTGTGGAGGGATGGAGTGTGAATATATTATGGCAAGGTGTCCTGGTTAAAGATATCCTGAATGAGGTTCAACCATCCCCTCAAGCCAATACCATTATATTTCATGCAGTTGATGGTTATTCAACCTCATTCCCCTTGGAATATATTGAAAAAAATCAGATCATGATGGCTTATAAAATGAACAATGCCACATTGCCTCCAGAGCGAGGATTCCCATTTCAACTGGTTGCTGAGAGCAAATGGGGATACAAATGGATTAAATGGATAAACCGGATTGAACTTTCTGATAACCCCAACTATCAGGGATACTGGGAAAGTAGAGGATATTCCAATCTGGGAAACCTTAATGAAAGTTTCTTGAAATGATTAATAGTTTCCAAATTTAATTCATCAAAAATTCATTAAACTCATGACACAAATAAAAGGTTGAAAATGGACAGAAAAGCCACCAAAAAGACCATTCACATCATTCTACTAATTTTAATAGTTATTGTCATTGTATCAGGACTGGGAATAAGTTACTATCAAACAATAGAAACTATTACTGGCGGTTTTTTAGATAAAACACTCTCATTCCAGATTCACTCCCTCTTATTTTTACCATTTCTATTGATACTCTTAATTCACCTGTTTTTCTCATGGTTGTGGCCCAAAAAAAGGATTAAATCATGATGTCTTTAAAAAATATTACATTATGAATTCTCGAAAATTCACACACAATAAAAACATTTATAAATAAATTTTCCTAATGGTTATAATCACTATTAAATTAACAAATTTGAATCAATAATCATCAATCATTTAATAATTATCAATCCTACCCTAGTTATGATAGGGATTAATATCAATAATCAAACAATTTTTTACCAACCCTATTCAAGCAAATTCCAATCTAGAGAAGGAATTTAAATATTTTTTCTAAAATTTGAGGAAAATTATGACTTACACTAATATCTACGGTGCTAAAATACTGGATTTGGCCCTTGAAGTTGAAGATTATCTGGTGATATCAGATCTTCACCTGGGATATGAGGAAGCCCTCAACTATCAGGGGATAATGGTACCCAAATTCCAGTATCCTAAAATTATAAAAAGGATGGAAGACATCCATTCGCGCAGTGATTGTTCCAGTATTATCATCAATGGTGATCTAAAACATGAATTCGGAAAGATAAGCCGCCAGGAATGGAAAGAGACCATTAAATTCATTGATTATCTTAAAGAAAGATTTCAAGAGATAATCCTAATAAAAGGCAATCACGACCCATTAACACCAATAATCGCCAAAAAAACAGATTTAGATGTGTATCCTCAGTTTTCAACCGGTAATTTCATGTTGATGCATGGTGATAAAATTCCAGAAAAATGGGATGAAATTAAAGAAGAAACCATTGTTATAGGGCATGAACACCCCTCTGTTGGAATCAGAAGTGGTGAGAGAATGGAAAAAGTTAAATGTTTCGTGGCTGGAGATTTCCGTGAGAAAAAAATGATTGTGATGCCATCATTTAACTTCATCACCGAAGGATCAGATGTTCTTCATGAAAAACCTCTTTCACCATTCCTGAAAGAATCAAATCATGGTGATCTGGATGTTTTTGGAGTTGAAAACTTTGAAACATTCTATTTTGGGAAAATAAACCATCTTTTAAAGGTTCAACAGGATCCTTACCATTATGATCCTCATTTCATTGAATTTTAAAAAGAAATTTAAATTTAAAAGAAATCTAAATTTAAAAAGGGATTAAAGTTAAAAATGAACATAAAATTAAAAGGTATTTGAGTTAAAAGAAAATAAAACGATTAATTAAGATAATAAAGATAAAATGATAACTCGACAGGAAAAAAAGTATTCCGATAAGGACATCTACAAAATCCTACATCCCTGGGCCAGAGAATGGTTCCAGGGAAAGTTTGAAACATTTTCTGAGGCACAACGCCAGTCTATTGTAGATATACACCAGGGAAAAAATGTCCTGGTATCCTCTCCTACCGGTTCTGGTAAAACCCTTACAGCTTTTCTATCTATAATTAGTGAACTCACCCGTCTGGCGGATCAAGAGATACTGGAGGATCGTGTTTACTGTCTCTACATATCACCCCTTAAAGCATTGGATAATGATATTGAGAAGAACCTGGAGGAACCGTTATCGGAAATTGAGAAGATTGCAGGCAAAGATTTAAACATACGTAAAGCTGTGCGGACTGGTGACACCAGCCAATACGAAAGGTCAAAGATGCTCAAAAACCCTCCCCACATCCTCATCACCACTCCAGAATCGCTTTCCATTCTTTTATGTGCTCCTAAGTTCAGGGAAAAACTTTCAAAAATCCGTTACGTGATTGTGGATGAAATACATTCCCTAGCCGAGAACAAACGTGGTGTACATCTCAGCCTAAGTCTGGAACGGTTAGAACACTTGACGGGTGGATTTGTCCGCATCGGCCTCAGTGCCACTGTACATCCCTTAGAGAGGATGGCAGAGTTTTTGGTAGGATATCATTATGGTCAGCCACGCGACTGTTTGATTGTGGATGTTAATTATCTCAAACAATTGGATATGGAAGTTATCTGCCCGGTTAAGGACATTATCGCCACTGATCCTGATGAGACCAACAAAGCAATGTACAAGATGCTCCATGAACTTATTCAGGAACATAAGACCACCCTTATCTTCACCAACACCCGTAGTGGAACAGAAAGTGTTGTTTTCAACCTCAAAAAGAGGTATCCTGATAGTTACCATGACCAGAACATAATGGCCCACCATTCCAGTCTTTCCCGGGAGTTAAGACTGGAAGCTGAAAATAAATTAAAGGAAGGAAAGCTGAAAGTGGTGGTATCCTCCACCAGCCTGGAGTTAGGGATTGATATTGGATACATAGACCTGGTAATACTGGTATCCAGTCCTAAATCAGTTTCCAGGGCTCTTCAAAGGATTGGTCGCAGTGGTCATCAGCTTCATGAAAAATCAAAGGGCAGGATGATGGTTGTTGACCGGGATGACCTGGTGGAATGTGCACTTATCCTTAAAAACGCCCTGGAAGGGAAGATCGATGAAATACACATCCCAGAAAATTGTCTGGATGTATTATCACAGCAGATCTATGGCATGGCCATTGAACAACGCTGGGACCTGGATGAAGCCCTCCAACTTATCCGTGGAAGTTATCCCTACCGTGACCTCAGTGAAGAGGATTACAAGAGTGTCCTAAGTTACCTTGCAGGTGAGTACACCCGTCTTGAAGACCGTTATGTTTATGCCAAGATCTGGGTGGACTGGGATGAAAACAGGATGGGTAGACGGGGAAAACTGGCACGTATGCTCTACTCAACGAATATTGGAACCATCCCTGACCGTAGCGCTGCAGTGGTAAAATGTGGAGGAGAAATTGTTGGCCGTATTGAAGAGGACTTCATGGAAAAACTCCGCAAAGGAGACAGTTTCGTCCTGGGTGGCCGTATATATCGGTTCAACTATGCAAGGGGGATGAGTGTTAATGTAAGCCCGGCTTCAGGACCTCCCACTATTCCTTCCTGGTTCTCTGAACAGCTCCCCCTATCCTTTGATCTGGCCATGGAAATCCAGAAATTCCGTGGTATCCTGGAATGGGAGTTTAAAAAAGGCAGAAGTAAGGAAGAGATTATTGAATTTATCCATGATTACCTTTACCTGGACTTTAATGCTGCCCACTCCATCTACCAGTACTTCCGGGAACAATATCTGTATGCAGTGGTTCCTAACCTCAAAACACTCCTTGTAGAATATTATACTGGATTTGGAGGTCGTAAGTTCGTGGTTTTCCATTCACTGTTCGGTCGTAGGGTTAACGATGCTCTTAGCCGTGCAGTGGCCTATGTAATAGCCAGAAGATACCGACATGACGTGATGATCTCCATATCAGATAACGGATTTTACCTATCCAGCGAGGGCAAAATTGGAGGTTTAGAAGCATTTCAGGAGCTTACAACTGAAAACCTGGAAGAATATCTTAAAGAAGCCATTGACAGAACAGAAACACTGGCCGGACGTTTCAGACATTGTGCTGGACGATCCCTCATGATTTTAAGGCGTTATAAAGGCCAAGAGAAATCTGTGGGCCGCCAGCAAGTTAAGGGTAAAATATTGCTTAAATTTGTCAAGGAACTGGATCCCAATTTCTCTATTCTCAAGGAAGCTCGAAGAGAGGTAATGGAAGACTTCATGGATGTTAAAAATGCCAAAAAAGTTCTAAAACTACTTGAGAGTGGTAAGATGGATATCAAACGTATTGACACTAAAATTCCATCTCCATTCGCCTTTAACCTTGTTTCACAGGGTTATCTTGATGTGTTGAAGTATGAAGAAAGGATAGAGTTCATCCGCAGGATGCATCAGGCCATTATTAAAGAGATTGGTGGATAATTATTAAAGAGACTGTTATTTAGTAAGTGGTAGGCAAATGGGTAGATAAATACAAAATTTTAATAGATATATGATGAAAAAAAATAATACGGTGAATTCATGGGTGAAAAAAATAGTAGTCTAAATCCGGAAATTCGTTTTATACGCGTATTATGGTGTGATAACGCCAATATCATCCGGGCTAAGGCGGTTCATGTTGATTCTATAAATGATGATGTTTCAGTGGGTATTTCCCGCGGCCAGCAGGGTGTTCCAGTAGCATATGATGGGGTAGTTGCAGGATCAGGGCTGGATCCAGTGGGAGAAATAAAATTAAAAGGTGACATGTCCACTTTAACCCGTTTACCCTATGCACCTGGCCATGCCAGGGTAATGGGAGATATGACGAAAAATGGAAAGGTTTGGGAGAATTGTCCACGTGGATTCCTGAAAAAAATGATTTCCAATACTTTGGATGAGGGTTTGGAAGTTAAAGCTGCCTTTGAAAACGAGTTTTACCTTTTGAAAAAAGATGGAGAGTTTAATCCTTACATCCCCTCAGATTCAACACCATTTGCCTCAACTTATTCCATGGACATTAATTATGAGGTGATTGGAGACATTGTAGAATCTTTAATTGCTCAGGATGTAACTGTTGAACAGTACTACCCTGAGTCTGGTCCTGGTCAGCATGAAATAACCATGACCTATACTGATGCATTAAAAGCTGCTGATAACCAGATTGTATTTAGAGAAACAGTTAAAGCCATTGCATATAAACACGGACTGCAGGCATCTTTTTTGCCTAAAATATTTCCAGATACCTCAGGTAGTGGATGTCATATTCATTTAAGTCTCTGGAAAGATGGTGAAAACATCCTACATGATTCAGGTAATGATTATAATCTTTCAGAAACCGCCCAACAATTCATTGCCGGAATTTTAAATCATCTGCCTTCATTGATGGCCATTACTACACCCATACCCAGATCATATCGGAGGATACAACCCCAGATGTGGGTTGGGGCCTTTGATTCTTGGGGTTTTAACAATCGTGAGGCTGCTATCAGAGTTATCCAGGAAGATGATGGGACAATTAAGCATTTTGAATTTAAAACAGCTGATGCATCATCAAATCCCTACCTGGCACTTGGTGCTGTTATTGCAGCCGGGTTAGATGGTATCAAGAAAATGATGGAATTACCTGAACCTGTCAGGAAAGATCCTGCCACTCTAACACCAGCAGAAAAGGATAAAATTGGAATCAAACCACTTCCCACCACTCTAGAAGAAGCTCTTACCAATTTAAAAGAAGACGAAGTTCTCCTGAATGCTCTGGGAGTTGAACTTTCCCAGACATATATTGTGGTTAAAGAAGAAGAATTAGCATTTATTAAAAATTTAAATGCGAAAAAAGAGTTAGAATTATTAGCAGATAAATATTAAACAGTTTTTAGCTGCTAATCTTTTTTATATGAATTAAGTGAGTTATATGGAAAATTCGGGTTCTTCTGAAATTGAAGTTATTAATTCTTGTGCAGCTTCAATTTCTTGAGGTTTACCATTAATAGTCAGCCAGATGGAACCTTCTGCCCCTGCAACTCCACCTGCAGCTACTATCTGGGCAGTAGCACCTGTTAAAATAGAAATAGCTTCGATTTCTGTGAAAACTTCACCCACAACCGGAAGTAGGCGAGGTCCCTGTGAACCGGGAGAATTTATTTCCAGTGCCAGTTCATCCAAATCAGTGTTGACTCTTTTTTCCAGCCCCACAGGTAGGATAAGACGTGCTCGACGACCAACAACTGCTTCCAGTGATGCCAGAATAGTTCCACCTTGAGGATGGCCAACATAAATAGCTGCCTTCCTTTTATCAACATCAAGTGCATTGGCACCTTTAAAAATAATGTCTCCCTCTTTGAGATCATCAACCACGTCAAATATGGTTAAACCTTTCTTCCATTCACCCCCTACTATGACCACATCCCCAGGAAATCTACTTTCATCAGGCAGGCGTCCGTCTTCAGTTCTCGGCTGGGATGGTGGAATTACAACACCCCTAAAGAATCTTTTTTTGGAAAAACCGTCTATCTGGCCCAGTTTTGATAGGATCTCCTCAGCAACATAACCATTGGTTGTTCCAGCGATGATGACAATGGTCCCAGATTTAAGAATTTCATTAACAGGCTGATAATTGGCTAAAGCCTTGGCTATTAACCTTTTACCCATTGCAGGTGTGATTAAGAATTGTTCCATGAAAAACACCACCATTACATCATCTAACAATTTTTATATCAAGAATTTCCTTGAAAAATTATTATAAACTTATTTCACGTACTGTTTAACATTTTCTCGGACAATTGCTGAAGCTCCGAAGCTTTTGATTCCTTTTAACATTTCTGGAAATTTGTTTTTGGGAATGAGAACATTAACTTGTGAGAAGCTAGTTCCTTTTACTGTGGTGGGCTCATCAGAACAGTACTCATTGGAGAGTAAGAAATCTTTAACTTCATCCATGCGGTGGTTGGCTATGTTGAATTTGACATCAAAGTAATTCCTGGCCTCGATAGCTCCGAATAGTTGTTCGAATATTATTTTTGATTTTTCTGCCTTTTCTGGTGTGCAACTGGGCCCGGCATATAATCCTGCACTGGATTCCATTATAGTCTCCAGGATCTTTAATCCTGCTTTTTTTAGGCTGCTTCCAGTTTGAGTGTTGTCAACCACCAGATCTGCTCCTTTGGCTATGTATACCTCTGTAGCACCATCAGAATTGATAACCTGAACCATTTCATTATCCCCATCCCAGAGACCTCGAACCTGGACCAGTGGTTTCTTATCACCGAAAATTTCTTGATAACCTTCATTTTCCATGAAAAACTGTCGGGTCAAGTTTGGATATTCTGTGAAACAGAGTAGGGGGTGTTTCCTGTCTTTGTTTGCTCTGAAGAACTCGGTTAATGATTCGTAAGGATCATCGTTGGGAACAGCTACAATGAGTCTGGTCTGACCATAATCAAGATCACCTACTTTTTGGATTAATTCCTCATTTAAATTCACGGATTCTTCCCTCACCCAGTCCTCTCCTATTATTGCCAGATCCAGTATTTGTCTGTTGAGTTCCACTGGGGCACTCTGTGGTCTGGTAAGGAATCCTTTTATTTCAGGGTCATTTAGGATGGTTATTTCATTTTCTTCTTTACCAGGTTCATATCCTCGAACCTCATATCCTGCGTCAACAAATAATTGGTAAGTATTCCCTCTGTTTACATTGTTTAAACTCCCTTTAGGGAGGCCTAGTACAATTTTATCCATTTTAATTACTCCTATTTACTAATATATCACATAATAACTTTTTAAACTTGAATAAATCATATTCTGAACTTGTTTATAGTTTATCAAATACAATCTAATATAACTATTCTCTTACTTTTTTGGGTAGATTCCCTATCAAATGATTATGCCATCACTTATTGTGTTAAAAAAACTGTTAAACCACTATGCTGCTAGAATTGAGGGGAGGGTTTAAAAATCAAAGTTTAAACCCATAATTAGTTAAATCAGTAGAGTAGTTGGTTAAGTTGTAGGTTGCCATGAATTTATCATATCCCATGGTGTAGATCATTATTACACCACCAATCCATAGAACCAGCCCAACTATCAAAAAGGCGATTCCCCAGTACTTTGCATCTTTTTCCTTCCTAGTTACCAGGTAGAGGCCAGAGGCCACGGCTAATGGGAGAAAGAATATTATTCCAATAAGTCCCAGTAGTTTTGCGGACATGTATGATTTTTTGATTTCAGGCTCATTATTAACATTATTTTCATGAATGTCATTTTCTAAGTTTTCATTTATGGGATTACCACAATTTATGCATCGGTCTGCATTTTCGGGATATTCAACCCCACATTTCGGACATCGCACATTATTCACCTAATAATAGGTACATCCCATAACATTTAAATTTGATGTGCAGCTTTTCTCTCTTAATGTTTTGTGGATTAATTTCCAAAAAGAGAGTATATTAATCTTAAAAGAATATAATAAATAGCCTAGAATTGTTAAAAGAATAAAATAAGTAGCCTGAAATTGTAAACAAAATAGAAAAAGTAACTGAAATTGGATTATTAAGTAATTGGAGATTTAAGATGAATTTTTCCAGAGTTCTAGAAGAAGGTGAAGGAACCACAGTAGAATTTATGCAATCTATGGGAGAAAAGGGATTTAAAACTGTATCCGCATTTTCCAACACTGATGGAGGTAGCTTGTTTTGTGGTGTATCTGATACAGGAGATGTTGTTGGTTTTAATTGTGGTGAAGAGTTAATCCAGATCATCAAAAGCAAAATAATCGATAAAATGGGAATTCGGCCTTCTGTTTCCTGTTTCAAGTGGGAAGGAAAGACTATTTTGAGGATAGATGTTGGTAAAAGTCCCAATCCCATCTCTTACAATGGGAAATATTATAAGAGGGTTGGAAGCACTACCACCAGAATATCAAAGGATGAATTAGGGGATTTCTTTTCAAGGGGAAGTAACTGGGATGGTTTGACCAATAATTACAGTATGGATGAGATAGATGAGGAATCTGTTCGCATATTCATTAGAAAAGCTGTTGGTAAAGGAAGGCTAGTTGCAGATGACACTGCAGAAGTATCTGAAATACTCAATAAGCTGAACCTTCTGGTTAAGGGTAAACTCACCAATGCCGCTATAATTCTTTTTGGTAAGGATCCACAGAAATATTTCACCAATGCACTGGTTAGGGTGTTAAAATTCACCAATGATATCAATGTTTCAGACAGACGAAGTACAGGTAATTTATTCCATCAGGCAGAAGAAGCTGAAGAGGCCATTAAAAATTCTTTGAATGTGAAATTCGAGATAAAGGGTAAATTAACCCGGGATGAAGTTTGGGATTATCCTCTTAAAGCCATACGTGAAGCTCTTATAAATTCCATAGTTCACCGGGATTATTTCAAGTATGGGATTCAGACCCAGATCAAGATTTTTGATGATAAGATCTGGTTTTTTAACCCCGGAGAACTGTTTGGTGGGATAACCATTGAAAAACTCCAAGACCCCCATCCCTCCTCAACCCGAAATCCATTAATCGCCGAGATGTTTTTTAAGGCAGGGCTGGTTGAAGTTCATGGATCAGGCATACGTCAAATGATGAAATCTTTGAAAGATGCAGGTCTCCCTGAACCTGAGTTTAAAGAAGAATTTGCTGGGTTTTCGGTTTACATGATGAAAAATGTGTATGATAGAGAATATTTAGAAAACCTGGGTCTTAATCGTAGCCAGATACAGGCAGTGTTCTATATGAAGGAACATGGCTCATTAGCCATGTCTGACTTTGCACGTATTTCCCCTGGAATAAATGAAAGAACCCTCAGACGTTATTTGGCTGACTTAGTGGATAAAAAACTAATAATAGCTATTGGAGAGAAAAAGGGAAGAAGATATGAACTTTCATGATTTGGATGTAATAGTAGATAACGGACATATAACGGACATATCGGACAAATTTATTTTTTTAGACGAATTGTCAGATACTAGTTCGTTATAGTTCTGTTTAACGAAATTAACAAATAACAAAATATTCAGTCTTTTAAATTTTTAAAAAATCTAAAAAAAGAAGTTTCTTAAATTCTTTTAGAAGCCCATAAAACCATCCTGGCAACTAATCCTGGTTTCGATGGGCTAAGTTCAGGATGCGGTCCTGATAGTATTATCCGTCCAGAACCATAAGTATCATCCAGGATAGCTGCAGAACCTGACATAATTGTATAATTCTCAGTATAGGCGCCAATAAGAGTATAATTTCCTTTTTTATATAGTCTTGGACTGTTAATCAGGGGAAAAGAAGGTATGGTGATGGTTTCAGTGTCATTACTGGCAAATTCACAGGGATTAATTTTTCCCTCTGAATATTTGAGAGTGGTTATACCATAGTTGGTAATGGTAAGAGGCTGCATATCATCAATACGGGTATAATAACACTCAATGTTGGGTGCGATCCCCCATCCAGAACCATATTCACCATTATAATTGGAAGCAACATAGGCACCTGCACATATGCCCATATAACCTTTCCCTCCTTCTACAAATTTTTTAATATCATCAGAATTTATATCTGGATTGTTGAAAATATATCGTATATCACCCCCAGATATGATTAAGACATCCTGATTGGCTAAAGTTTCAGAATTTATCACACCAGTGATTGTGTAATTAAACTGGACGTTAGGGTTGTCCTTTTCTGCCTGTTCAAAACAGTATATTAACCCTTCCACACTATCTGTGGTGGAGCCTTCTCCCTGTTAAATTAAAACATTAACTGCTTCCAGAGTAGTGTTGCAAGTATTTGGGCTATCATTTTGCAGGTTAAATCCATAAATAACCCCAATAACAATGAAAATTATAATTACCAGAACAAATAAGGTGTATTTAAAGTATTTTATGTTTTTCAACCCCTCTTAGGATCAGTTAAAAATTCTGCAGTCATCTAAACACACTAATATATCTAATATTTAATTGAGTTATAAATTTTGATTAATTAGCCATTGAATAAATGAAGTTCTGATAAATAAAGTAAATAATTATGGTATCATTTGTTTTTCCCATGCATCTCATTTTAATACTAGTTAGATAAATGTAAATTTATAGAGTCATTGCAATAATATTTTGAACGGTTTTCATACGTGGTATAACATGAAAATTCCTTGGAAAAAAGACAAAAAAGCAAAACAAAGGCTCAACAAGACACAACAAAGTCCCAGGAAAATCTTAGAACCTTTCAAGCATTTAAATTTGAAAGTGAATAAGAAAAATTTTCCTATGAAAAACCTTTTAATCATACCATTAGTTCTTATTATTGTTATTGCAATCGTACTATTGCTATCATTACCGTGGGATTTTCCTAACAATTCCATCATGGTATCAAAGGCCCATAATGTAACTTTAACTAAAACCAACGACTCCTCTGTGATAAAGGAGGGTCCTTATGGGAATACAAGTTCTAACATTACAATAGCCTTTGTTGTAGGTGTACATCCTCGTGAATCAGCTGCACATAATGCTATTATTGAATCAGTCCGAGAAAATGATACATCCCTTAAAAAGAAATACTATCTATATCGGATTAACGCCCCTATCTATGAGGATAACTATCCTGCTGAGAGAATGAACGGACAGTTACTCGCATATAAATATGTAGTTCCCGATATCATCAATAACAGTTACCAGTTAGCCGTTGATGTGCATTCGAGTAATGGTAGCTACTCAGTGAGTAGGTTTGTATTTGCACCTTCATATGAAAATAAATCAATTGCCATTGCTAAGGAAATGATAGATAAGATTCCCTGGCTTTACTACTACTATCCTTCCATCACATCCAGTCCCGATTATGTCACCAATCCTTTAATCGAAGCAGGAACCCCTGCACTCATTTATGAAACATACAAATATGATTCAAACACAACCGCCAAAAAACATGCCCAGAAATTTATACAAGTGATAGATGAAAGTACCATCTTTTCATAGATTTTCCTTTATAAAAAATTCTTTTTAAATAAATATAAAAATTTTAAAAAATATTTTTGAAGAAGAAAAAAAATAATAAAAACTCATAATTCTGTATACATCCACATAATATTTGTCAAAATAGGTGTTTTTCCATCACTCAGTATATACTCAACGATTAATTTTAACTAATTTCTCAGATTTTTAACCAACACCACTGATTTCATATACAATACATAATCGGTATTACTCTTTCAAGATACAATTCTCAACTTTTTAGAAAAAGAATTCCTGAAATTCCCGAGATAAAAAAATATTGAAAAATTTTTTAGTAGATATTCTAAAACTTCAAAACTTGCCTGGCTGAGTATCCTTGTTTTTTGTAATCCGAGTTAAGAAATTCCACCTTCTCCATATCCATCCTGATCATGTGGAGATCTGCTGGTAATGATCTAACAAACTCCATGGTCATACCCTTCTTCTTGATCACCTGCTGATATTCATCTCGATCTTCGACAATGGTAGCCCTCCCGGTGATCTGCATTCCCCTGAGATTATTCATATCAGTGTAATCTTCATAAACTGCCACCGAAGCCCGAGAATTGAAAATCAAGTTGGCAAATTTCTCTCCACCTTCACTGAGAATGTAAACTTGACCCATGATATAGATATATTCCAGTGGTGTAGCCCTTATCCTTCCAGGAGAACTGGTAGCCAGGGTACAGGTGTTGTGCTGTTTCAGGAAGCTTTCAACATCCCCACTGAGTTTTGGAATGGGTACCTTATTTAATAATCCATCTCTAATATCTTTAAGGCGCAAAGACCATTCAACAATCTCTTCTTTGTCAAATAAATCCATTCCCTGAGGTGGCAGCCCTTCACGGGAAAGAAATCTTGTTAAAGCCTGGAAATCGCTCTCTTTCAAACGATTCATATCAAGACGACCACCAAAAACACCCAGTTCGAGAACATTATCTCCTAAATTATCTTCCATTTCCCTTAATACATGGAGTCCTTCTGCTCCATTCAAACATGTGCAGAAAAGTGCGATTTTTTTCCCATCCAACCATTCACGTTCCTTTTCAATGAATAATTCCATTTTTTTATGGATCTTACCATTATATATGGGGGCACCCAATACTATGAAATCAAAGTCCCGGCAGGCATCACCAAATCGCGATACTGGATAGCGACGGGAAGGTCCCATAATAAGAGAAATAATATCTGCTGCCTCCCACGTAGATCCATACCTACTTTCATATAAAATAAGTGTTTTAATCAACTTTCTAACCCCCAACAGTTGCGTGAATGAATAATCTAATACTCCCTAAATTTTAACTATTACCATTCTCTAAAATTTAACTATTAAAATTATTAATATTCCACTAAAATTCCACTACTAATATTGCTTTGCCCTGAAAAAATAAAAAAAGGGATTTGTAATCCCATCCTCTACTCTACTTTAAAACTTTTGACAATAACATCAAAGTAGGGTTTAACAGTCTCTATATCCACACCGCCACCAGTGGCAAACATGAGCAGGTATAGTGTGTTGTTCTTTTCGAAATCCACCAGTCTTGCATAGGCAGTGTTTCCCTGAGTATCATTCCCAACATAGCTCATGTCACTGGCACTGATTCCTGCTATGTTAACTGTGGCATTGGTGTAGTTTTGACCTGATTGTTGTGCTTGAGTTGCAAACTCCTGTCTGGTCTCTGACATGTTACTGGCGCTTGCATTAGTAATTTTGAGGATTATCACCACACTACCCTTGGTACCATTGGATGATATAAAGTCGGGACTAGCTACTATTATCTGTGTAGCATTTTCGTTTGTCTGGGTGCTGACATTCCATGTGTCCGGGTACTGGAATGACATTCCACCTGAAGAGAAATTATTGGTGGTGATATTCTGATTTGATGTGCAACCAGAAGCCATGACCACCATGGAGAGGACAACTAATATAAATAGATATTTTTTCAAGTTTTCATACCTCCGTTTACTCCCATATTAAACAAATTATTGTATTACAGCTATATATTACCCTAAAACCATAAATAATGATTGATTTAAAGTTAGTATTCTAAAGTGAACCTTTTTCTATGGAGACGTTATGGTAACAAATTTGGAGATCCCTTATGAGCAATAATATGGAAAACTCTCAAAAACTTAAAGAAAAACTGATGGAAACCTATCAGGATAAATCACTGGAAGATTTAGAAAATGGGGAAGAAATAGAGACTAAATGGGTTATGTTACCGTTTCACCACCCGAGAAAAGTTAAAACTTAAAACATTACCAAAAAGTAATGTCAAACAATATTTAATAGAGGATTTGAAATTAATAAGAGGAATTGGTGAGTGCAAGGAAAGAAAACTCAAAAGTGAGGGATATCAATCCTTAGATGATCTAAAAAAACACCCTGTTTATTCTAAAAGTGCCTGCCAATTCCTGGAAAATGTTGAAACCGGAGATGTTCCTATTTTATCAGAATGGATATCCTCACGGTATTCACCATCCCATCGTCTGAACCTAATTTTATCTTCCCTGGCTGGAACAGAGAATATGCTTTTTATGGATATTGAAACCCTTGGCCTTAAAGAGGTCCCTTTAATATTAATTGGTGTTGCAGAAGCAACGGAAAAAGGTTTAATTATTAATCAATATTTGTTAAGAGATTTAAAAGAGGAAAAAGCAGTATTAGAAAGTTTTTTATCTCATCAGGGTGATGATACTGTCTACGTTTCCTTTAATGGACGCAGTTTTGATGTGCCGTTCATCAAAAGCAGGATGCGCTATTTTGGTATGAAAAATAATATAAACTGTCTTCACCTAGATCTTCTCCATTTTTCCAGGCGCCAGTGGAAAGACCAGCTCCCTAATTGCAAATTACAGACACTAGAAAAACATCTTTTTGGTATGGAGCGTTACGATGACGTTCCCAGCAGCCAGGTCCCTGAATTTTACCTCACCTACCATAAAACTGGTAATATCGGCCCATTAATACCCATAATCGAACACAACCGGGAAGATGTGGTTACGTTGGCAAAAATATTATCTCTGCTCCATCAAACCAAAGATTAATGGTTTAATTGGCTAATTTAAGAGTTTTAACAGCTTTTTTAGTGGAAGGGTGTTTATGATGTCCTTTTCCTCAGCCCAACCACGGCGGGCAGTGGCCACACCCAGCCCGATGTTTCCAAGATCATGGACATGATGAGCATCAGTGTTCACCACCAGTTGACATCCGTGTTCTAATGCCATTTTAACGTGTATATCCTTCAAATCCAGTCTTTTAGGTGATGAATTCACCTCCAGGATAGTTCCTGTTTCCGTGGCTTTCTGGAACAATTGTTCGAAGTCTAATTCGTATGCCTGTCTTTCTTTGAGCTTGCGTCCGGTGGGATGGGCTAATATATCCACATATTCATTTTCAAGGGCATTTAAAATCCTTTTATTCATTTTTTCTGGTTCCTGATGAAAATCATAATGTACTGCAGCTATAACCAGATCTAATTCTTCTAAAACATCTTCTGATATATCCAAGTTACCTTGGGAATCTAAGTTAACCTCCGCACCTTTTAATACAGTTATATCATCTATTTGGCTGTTGATTATATCGATTTTGGACATCTGTTCTTTTAATCTTTTATCATCCATTCCCCTGGCCACAGGTAGGCTGGTGTGATCGGTTATGGCCAAATATTCATAACCCAGATCTATGGCTTCACTGACCATTTGATTAATACTACTTTTTCCGTCAGACCAGTTGGTGTGCAGATGAAGATCACCCTTAATATCATTATAATCAACCAAATTAGGGAGTTTTCCTTCCTGGGCAGCTTCTACTTCCCCTGTGTTCTCCCGAAGTTCGGGTGGAATGTAATCCAGTCCCAAAACCTTGAAAACATCCTTTTCTGTCTTGTTGGCCAAACATTCATCATCTTTGAAAACCCCATATTCATTCAGCTTCATTTTATTGGATATAGCAATTTTACGCAGATGGATGTTAAGTTCACGGGAACCAGTGAAATATAACAGTGCAGAACCGAAATCTTCGTCCTTGAAAGCCCTGATATCTGCATCCATCCCATTATACAATCTCACCGTTGACTTGGAATGTCCCTTGACTATGATCTCATCAACCACATCCATATGGGTGAAAAAATCCATGACTTCCTCAGGATGGTCGGTTACCGTGAGTATGTCAATATCTCCCACGGTTTCCTTTCTGCGGCGGATGGAACCAGCAATTTCCACTTGCTGGATCCCCTCTAGGGCACTGATTCTTCTTTTGATTTCCTGGGCCAATGGCAACACTTCTCCCAGCAACTCTCTCCCTGTACTTTTACGGGCAAATTCCAGGTTCTGCAGAATTTTAGCCTCAGTTTTAGCCCCCATACCCTTCAATCTACGGATATGATGGTGTTTACCCTCTCTTTCCAGGTCATCGAGGGTCATGATGCCCAGTTCATGGAAGAGAAGTTGTATCTTTTTGGGACCTAATCCCTCTACTGACATTAACGCATCCAGATCAAGGGGATATTCATCTTTAAGGTCTTCCAAGTACTGTAATTTCCCTGTGTTTAATATCTCCTGGATCTTAAGAGCTATGTGTTTACCTATTCCTGGAAGGTTTTCTAACTGCCCCTCTCCAGATATGTCTGCAATGTCCACGCTGAGGGTTTCTATAGTATGAGCTGCTCTGCGGTAGGCTTTGGTACGGAAATTAACCCCATCCATCTCCAGATAATCAGCCACACGACTGAGGATGGAGGCAACTTTTTTATTCTGCATAATATCCTTTTATGTGTATCGTTGCTAAAGTTTTTATTTATATTTCAAGTAAAAAGTTAGGGTTTAAAGTGAGGAAAAAATCATTCTCGTGCCAAATTTAAGTCAATAACCCTACATCATGATAACGTCTTGTTATTCATCTTTTTTCCCACCAACCAGAGAAGCCAGTACCCCCATAAAGCTTAGAATTGAGAATATAATAAAAGATATGGTGACGCTGCTGATGAAATCTGAGTAATCCTCTGGATTTATGGTGGAACTTCCCATTATCAGAACCAAAACCAGTAGTACCAGTCCCATGCCGGACATCTGCCCCAGAACGCGCATGGTGGTCACGGTGGTGGATGCCACTCCATAGAGTCTGGATTCCACACTGCTCATTATGGCATTGGTATTGGGTGAAGAAAAGAGGGCAAATCCTAAACCTAAAAAGCCCAAACCAATCACAATAGTAATGGTACTTGTTTTTAGCCCCAAGAATGCGAATAATGCACATCCTATGGTGTTAAAGACCATTCCTAAGGCAGCTACCTTTCTGGGTTCAATGATATCTGATAATTTTCCTGCCAAAGGTGAGAATACAGTCATCATAACTGGTTGTACAGAGAGTACTATACCTGCCCACTGTGGATCCAGTCCCTTAACATATTGCAGGTAAAGGCTGAGGAGGAATATTATGGGTGCAGCAGAGCAGTAACTGATAAAAGCTGCTATATTGTACAGAGTGAAACTCCAGTTACTGAAAATCTTCACATCCAGAACTGGACTTTCTATACGGTTTTCAACAAAATAGAATAATACTAACCCCATTAAACCTGTAAAAATAAAACAAAACCCCCATGTTTCTGGTAGGATTGATATTCCATACATTAAAGTTATCAGAGATCCGCCTAGAAGAATTGTTCCAGGAATATCAAATTTTTGTCCGCTGGCTTCCACCCATTCACCTTCAAGCCTGGTCACTGTAATGCTGGCCAGAACTCCCAATGGTACGTTGAAAAAGAATATACTTCTCCAACCAAAATAACCTGTTAAAAAGCCCCCCAACACGGGACCCATGAACAGGCCCAGGAATGCTCCAGTGATGGTTATTCCCAGTGCTTTACCTCGTTCACCGGAAGGAAAAATGGAGGCAATGATAGCAAACAGATTTCCAAAGATCATTGCACTGCTTGCACCCTGCAGAACCCGGAATACAATGAGCATTTCCACTGAAAAGGATAGAGTAGCCAGAAATGATGCTATGGTGAATAGGATTATTCCGTAGGTGAAGATCCTTTTTCTTCCATAAATATCTGCTATTCTACCGAAGGGTACCAGGCAAACTGCCAGTGCCAGGAGATATGCAGTTGGCACCCATCCTAGAAGTATGGCAGTGGCTGTGAATTCATTTCCAATTGAAGGCAGGGCTATGTTGATGGATGAAGCCACAAAGGGAGTTAAAAATGAGGTTAAAATTGCCACTATTAGAGCATATTTTTTGGGGGAAATAGACATGAATAACTACCAAAAAGTTATTTCTTCACTTAAACATAATTATTAAGGTATTTGTCTTCCTTAAGTGATAAAATATATAGAAACTAGATTAAATTATAGAAATTAGATTAAATTATATAAACTAAATTATGGAAAAAATAGGATGAATAAATGCTTTTAAAAAGAAGTGGGGTTTATGGATAATAAGAAACTGGAGAAGGCCACATTTGGGGCTGGTTGCTTCTGGGGTGTTGAGGATGCATTCAGAAAACTAGATGGAGTGGTTGAAACGGTGGTGGGTTATGCTGGGGGAGATTTTGAGCAACCTTCATATCAGGATGTCTGTTCTGGAGTTACAGGCCATGCTGAGGTGGTTGAGGTTACCTATAATCCTGCAATCATTTCTTACGCTGATCTACTGGATCTTTTTTGGGATATTCATGATCCCACCACCCGAAACAGGCAGGGCCCTGATATAGGTGCACAATATCGGTCGGTTATATTTTATCATACCCCCGAACAGAAGAAATTGGCCAGTGAAAGTAAAGATAAACTGGATTCATCTGGACGTTACCGTGGAAATATTGTAACAGAAATCCTGCCAGTAACCACATTTTGGAAGGCAGAAGAGTACCATCAGCAGTACCTGGAGAAAACCGGTAGAAAAAGTTGTCGTTTTTAACTTATTGAATCTGATTATTTCAAATCTCTAAATTTAGTGCCATGTCAATCCTTAATCCGGTGGTTAATCCCGTAACCCATAGTTAATCCCTTAAATCTATGGTTAATCCCAATAATTTCTTAAGGTTTCCAATATTATGATTTTCCTCTATGAAGCGAGGAGGTATGCTCCTCTGTATGGAACCTTTTATTCCCAGTAATTCTTCAATTTCAGGTGAAACTGCATGATATCTTCTACTAATTTTATTTATTTTCTTTTGACTGATTAAAATGCCTTTTTCAAGTAGTTTACTTTTTCCAGGGTCTCCTACAACCAGTACCATACCCCGAATATCAACTCGTTTAGGATGGGAGTTGTTGGGATATTCTCTACGTATGATCCTGATGGGAACAGTTCCACCTTGGTCATGGATCTTACCCCAAATCTTCTTGACTGTGAAGTAACCAATAATATAAAGTGCTTCAGGATATTTAGCATCTTTGTAAGGTGTTAAACCAGCATAGAACACTAACAGATCTCCAGGGTTAAGTTTCATTAGGTAATTAGCTTTTCTACCTGCATCACCATAAGTGAAGGTGGTAAACTCTGGATCAAAGTGCACTTTGCGATTAGCTACTCCTGTTGGAAGATAGGTGGAGAGTGGTTTTCCTTTGTGACCTATTATGTCATGGTAGGTTCTTATTTCATTTGAATCCTCATCTTTTTCTGATAAAGGGATGTATTCAAAGGTTCCATCATGGAAAATAGGCGACAGGACTCCATCACTGGATTTATCAATTCCTACACGGAGTAACATGGCCTTCATTATTTTTACACCTTTTTATCAACCACCAGCTGTGGATTTTTGTGATTTAATATTTTATTATGTTGGCATACTACCTATTACATTGGCATACTTTGATTCTTGATATTATTTTAGTGTTTAATCATTCAAGGTACTTATCTCAATTCTCGCCTTAAAATCATAAAATTTTATAATTAGAAAGTTCAAATAATAGATTCAAAGGTTTTTAAAGGTCAGTAATATCCAATTAATATATATAAACAGAAGGTTAGGTTTTATAATGGAAAAAATCCTGAAATTCTTTGAAAATGACCGTTTTGCTGCTCACAATGATATTGAAGTTGTGGATATCTCCCCTGGAGAAGCCACCACCCGGATGGAAGTCAGCGATATTCATCTTAATGGTGTGGGTACGGTGCATGGAGGAGCTCTCTTTACTATGGCTGATTTTACCTTTGCACTGGCCGCTAACTCACATGGAACAGTTACTGTGGCTATAAATGCTAACATATCCTATTTGAAAGCTGTGCAAAGTGGAGTTTTAACTGCAGAGGCCCGTGAGCTATCCAGTGGGGGTAGAATATCCAGTTATACTGTAGATATCTATGATGAGTCCCGTAGTCTGGTGGCTGTCTTTCAGGGTATGGCATATCGTAAGCGGGAGAAGATCATTAATTTATGAATGACCCCTGATCATTATTAAAGATATTTCAGCATTCAATATTTTTCAATAAAAATGGTAAGCACTATCTGGAGGTATTAGATTGGACAAAAAAGATATAATTGCCATGTTAAATGAAGACTTCGTTGCTGAGCTAGAAACAACCATGACATATGTGTTTAATTCATTCATAATGGAAGAATGCGACCCCAGTCGGGTTACCGAAGCCATATCTGTGGATGAAATGAGGCATATGTGGTGGCTGGCAGATCTTATAACCAAAAGAGGTGGAAAGCCCATCATGGAACACAAAGAACTCGATTTTGGTGGGAAAAGTCTGGAAGAAATGCTCCAAAGGCAAATAGATATGGAATCCGATGGGATAGACAGGTACACCCACCAAATTGAAACCATTGATGATGAAGAAGTGGTGGGAGTTCTTAAACATATTAGAGATGAAGAAAGACGCCATCGAAAGGAGTTCCGTGAACGCCTGTAGAACATTAAATAAGATAAAAAAAATTAAGAGACCATTGACTTAACTTCAAAAAAAATATGAAAAAATGTGATTAAAAACCTTTCTTTAATCAAATTGAGAATGCCGGTGAAATAAGTGGATTTAACAAAAAATGAAATAAAAGAACTTCAAGAAAAACTGGTTATTGTCTATCGGTTCGTTTCCCAACAAAAAAAGCTGAAAAAATTCTTTTATGACGGAATCGAAGTTGAATATAATTTACTTGATGATAAAGGCTTTTTAAACAAACTCATAGAATTGGATGACTCTGAGGAGCTTTTGAAAAGTTGTATAATTGAATTAGAAGATATGAAGGGTGTTGGAAAATCCTTAGACAACCTAGAATTTCAGGAATTCATGATGAAACAGGATTGGAACAGCCTATACAGAAAGTATAATATGAAAACCATGGATGATGTGAATAAATTGGACCTGAAAATGTTGATGGGACTATTATAAATGATTAAATCTCTGTAATTGAATCTGTCCTTATCACCATTTCAGGTGTGACAATCATACTGATCTTTTCATCATGATCTTCAACAGGAACTTGACCAACTATCTGTAACCAATGTACAGGAGTGCAGATGGGTATATTTTCATCAATCGCTTTTTTGCTGTATAAGTGTGATATTTCCTGGTCTGCGAATCCTTTTCCTTTACCAAGGCGATTTCCTTCAATATCAACTGCAAGAGACCCTTCAACTACCAGGTCAATTTGAGGAAAATTTGTGATTTTTTCACCCATCCGAAAAGCACCATTAATAGTTGAAGCCATTTTTTCGCACCCTGAAACTTTTTGAGGATTAATTAAAAGATATCCCTCTTTGATTTTAGGAGTTGCCATTATAAGTATCTTGTTATCTTCAAGAGCGTGTTCACGGACCTCTCTCAATGCAGAATCTGGACTGGAGAAGATTGTCTGTGAATTTTTCCATTCAGATGTATTTTTCAATCTAAGAGCTGCCATGGAAGCTCCCTTAAAATTTGGAATTCTCCCAAAGCATGATTTAGAAGTCCTTATGAGATCATTCCTTTCTAGAACTCCCCATATTTTCTCTCTAAGTTTTTGCTTATTCCTATATGTCATTGAATTTAATTTATTGTTTTATATCTTATAAATAACAAAGACATACTGGTTAACTGTAAAATGCTGATGTCTCCATTCACCACATACATAAGTATATTAACTGGTTTTTGTCTATATTTTATTAAATATTTTTTTTAATATACAGAAGGATTAATTAGAGATATTAGAATATAAACTGATTAACTACAATAGAAAAATCTATATAAAAGCCTATAAATAATTTTGACATAAAATTATAAAAAAAGAATCAAATGTATTAATTAAACGGTTGTGATTTAAAATGGCAGGAATTGTAGGATATGGAGTTTACATACCTTCTTACCGGATAAAAGTTGAAGAGATTGCAAAAGTTTGGGGAGATAATGCTCAGGCAGTTTCTCGGGGACTGGTGGTTAATGAAAAATCAGTGCCAGCCCCAGATGAAGACACTGCCACTATTTCAGTGGAAGCAGCACGTAATGCAATGAAAAGGGCAAAAATTGACCCTGAAAAGATTGGTGCTGTTTATGTTGGCTCAGAATCACACCCCTATGCAGTGAAACCAACTGCAACCATAGTTGCTGAAGCTGTGGAGGCCAGCCCTGACCTCACCGCTGCTGACCTGGAATTTGCATGTAAAGCTGGGACTGCAGGCATGCAGATATGTATGGGTCTGGTTGACTCTGGTAATGTAGAGTATGGTCTAGCTATTGGTGCAGACACTGCCCAGGGAGCTCCCAGTGATGCACTGGAATATACTGCATCTGCAGGGGGAGCTGCATATATAATTGGTTCTAAAAACACGGTAGCGGATTTTGAAGATACTTACAGTTTCACCACTGATACTCCTGATTTCTACCGCAGGGAGGGTAAACCCTATCCCCGTCATGGAGGACGCTTTACTGGTGAACCTGCCTATTTCAAACATGTTCTATCAGCTGCTAAAGGAATGTTCGATAAGATGGGGACTGAGGCCTCAGATTATGATCACGCAGTGTTTCACCAGCCCAATGGTAAATTTTACATAAGGGCTGCCCGGAAACTTGGATTTAATGAGGAACAGTATAAAACTGGACTCTTAACCCCAAATATTGGTAACACCTATTCTGGAGCAACACCTTTAGGTTTAGCAGCCATATTGGATATTGCCCAACCTGGTGATCGCATCTTCGCAGTATCATACGGCTCAGGAGCTGGTAGTGATGCATTCAGTATTGAAGTTACCGACAGAATAGAAGAAAAACGCGAACTGGCCCCCAAAGTTCAGGACATGATTCAGAACAAAACGTACGTGGATTACGCTATATACGCTAAATTTAAAGGAAAATTAAGGATGGCCGGTCTAAGTCAAAGTTAATCAAACAAAATTAAACATATATCATCTAATGAATGGAGGAATGTAAATTGAGAGATGTTGCAATTATTGGAGTTTCACAGACTAAATTTGGTGAACTATGGGACATATCTTTTCGAGATCTGGTTACTGAAGCTGGACTAAAGGCTGTTGCTGATGCAGATATTGAAGGAGCAGAAATAGAAGCCATGTTCGTTGGAAACATGACTGCCGGGCTATTTGTGCAGCAGGAGCACATCGCTTCACTCATAGCAGACCATGCAGGGCTAACACCTATGCCCTGCACCAGGGTGGAAGCAGCCTGTGCATCAGGTGGTTTAGCCCTTAGAAGTGGAATAATGGCTGTTGCCTCTGGTTATCATGATATTGTGATTTCTGCTGGTGTGGAAAAGATGACTGATGTGGTAGACCCAACCCCTGCCATTGCCACGGCCTCTGACCAGGAATGGGAGGCCCAGCAAGGAGTTACTTTCCCATCACTTTATGCAATGATCGCCAAAAGACATATGCACCAGTATGGAACCACCAGGGAACAGTTAGCTATGTTCAGTGTGATTAATCATAAAAATGGTGCTTTAAACCCGTTGGCCCAGTTCCCAATGGAGATCACCGTGGATCAGGTGCTAAATTCAAGTAGGGTAGCCGATCCTCTAAGACTCCTGGATTGCTCACCAGTAACTGATGGTGCTGCAGCAGTGATACTCTGCCCTGCAGAAGATGCACGCAAATACACCGACACCCCTATCTATGTAAAGGCTTCTGCCCAGGCTTCTGGTACCATTGCACTTCATGACCGCCGAGACATAACCACCATTGACTCTTCAGTACACGCCGCCCGAACTGCCTATGATATGGCAGGCCTTGAACCCAAGGATATTCAGGCAGTGGAAGTACATGACTGTTTCAGTATTAATGGTCTCCTTGCCATTGAAGACCTTGGATTTGTAGAAAAAGGACAAGCTGGACCAGCAGTAGAAGATGGCATAACCCAACGTGACGGCAAAATCCCTGTAAATCCTTCTGGAGGACTTAAATCCCGTGGGCACCCATTAGGAGCTACTGGTATTGCTCAAACTGCTGAAATGGTGTGGCAACTCCGTGGAGAAGCTGGTAAAAGGCAGATCGACGGCATTGAAGTTGGTATGACCCATAACATTGGTGGTACAGGTGGTACCGCTGCGGTGCATATCTTCGGCAGGTAAAAAAATAGGATATGATAAAAAATCAAAAAAAGGATCAACGCGGAATCAATTAACGATTCCAACTTCCTCCTTTTATTAGTTTTTGAAATTTTTTCTAACAATTTTAAAAACTTTTGTTTTTATAACTATTTATATAACAGATTTTTAAATGAATTTTTTAATAAATTAAATGATTATTGTTGATTTTATTTATTTACTGGCAGTCCACAGTTTTCCCATCCCATTATTCCGCCAACTATATTATATACATTCTCAAAACCTGTTTTCATCATTATATCAACACTAGCAGCACTTCTCATTCCAGAACGGCAGTAAACCAGATATGTTTTGGTTTTATCCAGTTCCTGTACTTTATCATTGAAATCTGAGGATTGGTAATTTATCAGAATTGATCCTTCAATGTGTGATTCATCATATTCTGCAGGAGTTCTAACATCCAATAAAATAAAGTTAGGATTGTCTTTATTTTCATGTATCATTTCAAATGCAGAGTTTGGGTCTAAATGAATTCCAGATTGTGGAGATGGTTTTCGTCCTAACATTTTTAAAACCTCTTTAAGATGTTTATAACTTATCTTTAGATCTTAAAAAATATTTTTATAATCTTTAATATGAATCAAATTGCAAGAAAATTCAACAATTAAAGTTCAAAATTCAAATCCTTTTGGTTAAATTAATCTCCTGTTAAAATAATTCCAATTTAATGAATTTCTACTAAAAAGTAACAAAGCAGGTTAAATTAGTGACTTTAGCTAAAAAAAAGAATCATTTTTGTTAATATCTAAAAAAATAGGAAAATGTGTAAAGTCAGGTGACTTTACATCATTGGTGGCATTCCACCAGGCATTCCGCCCATTCCTTCCATGTCGCCCATGTCAGGTTCTTTACCTGCTCCTGAGGATGCGATGACATCATCGATCCTTAGGATCATTTCGGCGGCTTCTGCTGCGGATTGGATTGCCTGTTTTTTTACCCTGTGAGGTTCGATAACTCCGGCACGGTACATGTCGGTTACTTCACCTTTGAATACGTCCAGTCCCATGTATAATGATTTTTCGTGGGCTGCGCGTAGGTCTACAAGGGCGTCGATGCTGTCCAGTCCTGCGTTTTCTGCCAGGGTTTTAGGTACAACTTCCAGTGCTTCTGCAAATGCAGAGACTGCTAGCTGTTCACGGCCACTGATTGTGTCAGCGTATTCTTTTAATCCTTTGGCTATGGATATTTCAGCTGCTCCTCCACCAGCGACTACTTTACCATCTTCCACTGTAGCAGATACTACACCGATAGCATCTTCTACTGCTCTTTCGATTTCATCTACTACGTGTTCTGTGGAGCCTCTGATTAGGAGTGTGACTGATTTTGGGTCTTTGCATTCTTCAACGAAGATCATTTCTTCGCCGGAGATTTTTTTACCAGCTACAGATCCTGCTAATCCCAGATCATCAGGAGTTAAATCTTCGATGTTGGTAACTACGGTGGCACCGGTTGCTCGGGCTAGTTTTTCCATGTCTGATTTTTTGATTCTGCGAACTGCCATGATTCCTGCTTTGGCCAGGTAGTGCTGGGCCAGGTCATCGATTCCTTTCTGACAGAATAGCACATTGGCTCCGGCATCGTCGATCTTGTCTACCATGTCCTTTATCATCTGTTCTTCCTGTTCAATGAAGGCTTGCATCTGGGCAGGGTCAGTGATACGGATTTCAGCATCTACTTCAGTTTCTTTAACTTCTATAGCGCTGTTTAATAGAGCTATTTTTGCATCTTCTATCTTTTTGGGCATTCCAGGGTGCACTGGTTCTTTGTCGATGATGACTCCGTTTACGAGTTGGGATGCGTCGATAGTTGCTCCATCTTTCTTTTCGATTTTGATGTGGTCTGTATCGATTTCCCCTTCATCTTCCACTTGTTTGACTGCAGCGACCACCAGTTCTGCCAGTGGTTCTCGTGCTTTTTCAGTTCCTTTACCAGTCATGGCTGTCATTGCCACTTTCATAAGGGTGTCTCTGTCTTCTGCATCTATGGCTATAACGTTTAAGATTTCTTGGGCTTTTTCAGCTGCCTGTCGGTATCCCATAGCCACGATGGTAGGGTGGATGTCTTGATCCAGGAGGTTTTCTGCTTTTTTGAGGAGTTCACCTGCAATTATAACTGCAGTGGTGGTTCCATCTCCCACTTCATCTTCCTGGGTTTTAGCTACTTCCACCAGCATCTTAGCTGCAGGGTGCTCGATGTCCATTTCTTTGAGGATGGTTACTCCATCGTTGGTTACGACGATGTCTCCTAAACCGTCCACTAGCATTTTGTCCATTCCTTTAGGACCTAAAGTGGTCCTTACTGTTTCTGCTAGGACTTTTCCTGCTAATATGTTCATTCTTTGAGCGTCTCTTCCTAAAAATCTGTTAGTACCTTCCGGTAATATTAAAACTTGTTGGCCTTGTCCGCCTAATTGTGCCACATTATCACCTCAATTTGTTTATGTAAATGATCAGTGGGTTAGAGGTTATATAAATAGTTTGCTATATAGTGGTTCTGATTTAATAGAAAAATGAATCAGTAGTGTAGTTGACATTTTAAAAGTATTAAAAAAGATTGAATGGATTATAATGTGAAAATAATGTAGATGAGTGAATTTCAATCCTTTGCTATCTTTTTCCACAGAACAATGCCATTATCTTCCCTGGAACGGAAATATCCTTTCCTTTCCAGGTTGCGAAGAGCGTGTTCAAAGTTTTGGTGAGTCAGTTCATTAAAACCAAGATCAATGATAGAATCATATAAGTTTTCCAAGTTAGCCTCTTTATCTGGAAGAAGAAGATAAATATTAGACTGAAAGGATGTTAAATCTTTTTTAGGCTTCTGGGTTAAAAGTTTGAACCTATCCTTAACTTCCTGGAGATCCTCTACCTGTTGATCCCTTTCTTCTAAGAGTTTGGCCAGTTTCCGGATTTCATCATCCTTTTTCTGAAGTTTTTTCTCCTGCACCACATTCATCTCTTGAAGTTTAACATGTTCAGCAATCATGATTTTAGATGATTCCTTCTGGCATTTTTTAAGTTCAATCTTCAACTTGCTAATTTCCAGGAGACAAGCCTTTACAAGCTGCCTCAACTGCTCCCTCTCTGTATCCTTCAGAATGGCCATGTTATCACTATGAGGTTTACCGTAATCTTAAACTAATCCTTACTTTTAATTGTACTCCCATCCCTTTTAAAAGTTAGGATACAATCCCTATTAAAACATCAATTCCCTAAAAAGAATTTCAAACATTAAAAAATCTTATAATGACTTGAAAACCATATCTAAATAATAATTACACAGAAATATGAAAATGTATATTCAAAAATAATAAGATCAGTTTTAATTTTAAAAAAAAGAAATAAAGGAATGGAAGATAATTTATAAGAAAATCTACATTATCTCTGCAATAAGCTCTGCGTTTAGGATGGATGCTCCTGCAGCACCTCTAATGGTGTTGTGTCCCAGGAGGACATATTTCAGACTTCGAGGGAATGATGCATCCTGACGGAGTCTTCCCACTGTAACTGCCATTCCTTTTTCTCTCATACGATCCATGCGAGGTTGAGGTCGGTTATCCTCTTCCCGGACTATGATGGGATTTTTTGGTGCTGAGAAGAGATCTAATTTCTGAGGAATTGCCTGGAATTCCTGCATAGATTTCTTGATATCTTCTAATTCAAAGTCTTCATCCATCTCCATGAATACTGCTTCTGTATGTCCATCCACCACAGGCACTCGATGACAGGATGTGCTGAGACCGAAAGAAGCAGGTTCAACAGTTTCACCGTCGAAGTCTCCCAGGAGGTAGAGTGTTTCTTCCTCCATTTTCTCTTCTTCTTCCCCTATAAAAGGCACCATGTTATCCAGGATAGCCATTGATGGGACTCCATTGTAACCTGCTCCAGAAACAGCTTGCATTGTGGAGACATAAACACGGTTAACATCGTACTGATCATATATGGGTTTCAGGGTGAGTACCAGGGCTATGGTGGAACAGTTAGGGTTGGTTACAATGAATCCATCCCATCCTCTCCTTTTTTGCTGGATTTCAATGAGATCCAGGTGTTCCGGGTTCACCTCTGGAATTACCAGAGGGACATCTGGCTCCATACGCATGGCACTTGCATTTGAAGCAACTTTCATACCTGCTTCAGCAAATTTGGGTTCTACAACTGCTGCATTGCTGGCAGGTAGTGCAGAAAAAACTATTTCCACATCTTTAACCAGCCCTGGGTCAGTATCCACTACCACAATATCCTCAACTGATTCCGGGATGGGAGTATCTAGATGCCAAGTTACTGCATCCTGATATTTTTTTCCTGCTGAACGCTGGGAAGCTGTGAGGGCTTTGATCTCGAATTTAGGATGATTTTCGAGAAGTTGTATGAACCGTTGTCCTACCATTCCTGTTGCTCCTAAAATACCTACATTTACCATATAATCACCTTTCATATTCCCTTAACCAATACTATTTCATTTCCAATAATCCCGCTTCAATAATAAATCAATCATGCCATTTTCTAAAATATTCTAAGCCTATAATCCTAAGACATCATCCATGCCACTTATTTTACCTTTATCAGCGTTTAACACGTAACGAATGGCTTTGATGACTCCATTGACAAAGGCCTGTCTGCTGTTTGCACGGTGAATGATTTCAAGTCGTTCCCCATCTCCTGCAAAAAGCACAGTATGGTCTCCTACAATGTCCCCTCCACGAACAGCATGAACTCCAATTTCTTCAGCTGTGCGTTCACCTACCATTCCATGTCTGCCGTAAACTCCAACTTCATCCATTTTACGGTTTAAAGTTTCTGCTATGAGTTCAGCTGCTTTTACAGCGGTGCCTGAAGGCGCGTCTTTTTTGTGTTTGTGATGGGCTTCTATAATCTCCACATCATAATCTGTTAGAATACCTGCCAGTTCCTCTACCACCTTGAAGAAGACATTAACTCCCACTGCCATGTTAGGGGAAATAACTGCCCCCACCTGATTTGCCTCCACAGCTTTCTGGTTTTCTGCCATCTGTTCATCAGAAAAACCAGTGGTTCCCACCACCAGGTTGACACCAGACTCTGCTGTTGTTTTAATAGTACCGACTGCTGCGTTTGCAATGGTGAAATCAACCAATACATCAGGTTTTTTAGTTTCCAAAACCTGAGAAAGTTTTTCTGCCCCAACTATAGGCACGTTTATGGGCCCTATACCCATAACTTCACCCACATCTTTTCCTTCCAGAGGAGTGTTGGGGGCTTCTATGGCTGCTACAATTTGCATGTCATCCTGTTGGAGGATGGTGTTCATGATCATAGAGCCCATTCTTCCACCAGCACCAGTTACCGCCACATCTATCATAATTATCATCTCCTGAACTTTAGGTTAATCTGTTAGGTTTAGGTTAATCCTTAAAAAATAAATAAAAAGAAATAGATTAATTATAAATCCCTTAGCATCTGAACAATAGCTGATTATTAAGAAAGATCCACTTAAAAAAGCGTTTAGCTTGCTTAAGTTTTAAATCAGCTGTAGGTCCAGGAGCACTTTCTTGAGTTTTTCCTGGTTTTCAGTTTTAAGTGGAGCCAGTGGCATCCTAACATGACCTGATGGTCTGCCCATCATGTTTAGTGCGGTTTTAGCTGGAACAGGATTGGATTCAACAAAAAGGACCTTCATTAAATCATATAACTCATAGTGGAGATCTTTTGCCCCTATGAAGTCTCCTTCCAGGGCTTTTTTCACCATTTCACTCATACGTGCCGGGTCAACATTACCCACCACACTGATAACACCTTTACATCCCTGGGATATCATGGGTAATGTCAGGTTATCATTACCAGATAGAACCAGGAAATCATCCACACCTACCTGGTCAAGTTTGTGAATGATCTGGGATACTTTGTCCATATCAGGGTTTGCTTCTTTGAGGGCCACTATGTTATCCAATTGAGCCACTTTACCAATGGTTTCCACATCTATATCAGTCCCTGTACGGGATGGGACATTATAAACTATAATAGGAATGTCAGTGGATTCATTTAACATTTTATAGTGTTCATAAAGCCCGTGTGGTTGGGGTTTGTTATAGTAAGGGGTTATTACCAGAGCGTAATCTGCACCAGCATTTTCAGCATATTTAACCAGGTCTAATGCTTCACTGGAAGAGTTGCTACCTGCTCCGGCCACTGCAGCTACCTTTCCCTTCATTTCATCAACCAGGATATCTATCATTTTCTTCTGTTCCTGGTGGGTTATTGT
The DNA here is from genome assembly GCA_002067065.1 of Methanobacterium sp. PtaB.Bin024. GTDB lineage: Archaea > Methanobacteriota > Methanobacteria > Methanobacteriales > Methanobacteriaceae > Methanobacterium. Next base: position 54,210 of record MVPY01000099.1, on the reverse strand, counting down.
GGCAGACTCGCCGGTTGTTCCAGCGGCCAGTAGGCCATTTACACCGCGTTCTAGGAGATAATTCATGTTCTCCCGCATCCCCTCTTCATCCACGGTGTCTTCGCGGGTGAATGGGGTTACCATAGCAACTGTGGTACCTTCCAATTTCATTCCAAGACTCTCCTTACCAGTTCATAAGCTCTTTTACCATCATTCCAATCCACAAATATAACAACTGAAGTTTGACTTGATGAGATTTCCACGATATTAATTTTATTTTTATGCAATGGCTCGGTAATTTTGGTGATTATTCCAGGAGTGTCTATGAAATCCTGGCTGTTCACACTGATCATTGCAATCTCCCGGCCTAGTGAAAGGGAACTCATCTCCGGATTTTTAACCACCACTTCATGGAGTATTTCATGGGCTTTGTCGGCCATTGCTTTATCAATGAAGAGTGTTATTGAGTTTTGACCAGTAGATATGCCATATATATTCACATCATTATTCTTCAGAGTTTGGGTGAGTTCGGCAAGAATCCCCACTTTGGTCAGGAGTTCCTCACCAACCACTGCAAGTACAGAGATGGGTTCATTGCTGAGTGTAGTTGAACGTAACATTTTATCCTTAGATGGTCCCATAATCTCTGTTCCGGGTGCAGATAGATCTCCATGCTCGAATCCAATTATCTTGGCGTTAATTTTAGGATCTTTATAACGTAGTGCATGAGGATGCAATACCTGAGCTCCATGGGTTGCCAGATCACGCATTTCCTCCACACTGATCTTTTCCAGTTTCCTGGCAGATTCTAATTTGTTGGGATCAGTGGACATCACTCCTCCAACATCAGTGACAATAATAACCTCCTCTGCATGGAGACAGTGCCCCATTAGGAATGCAGTGATGTCACTTCCGCCTCTTCCCAGAGTGGTGATGTTATCTTCAAGGTCCTTTCCCAGGAAACCGCAGAGAACTGGGATAACTCCTTGATCTAGGAGTTTTAAGATCTCTCTGGATCTGATTTCAGTCTCTGCAAAGTCAATTTTAGCATTTAAATAGTTGCTGTCGGTTATAACTGGCCAAATATCCATATGAGGATCTATATACTCTGATTTGACACCCAATGATTCTATGGCAGATGAGAAAACTCTTACACTGGTGATTTCACCCATGGAGACTATGTCTGCCATCTGTTTCTCAGTTATGGCATCTCCAATAGATTTATTCACTATTTCCAGGATGTTGTCAGTGGTCTTGTTGATGGCTGATACTACCACCACCACTTTCTTACCCTGCATGTATTCTTTAACTACTGCCCGGGCTGCTTTTTTGATCCTTTTTCCATCTCCGATGGAGGTTCCTCCAAATTTGGCCACTATAATCCCCATAGCAACCAACCTTAGAAGTAATTGTTTTTAACCAATCGAGTTACATAACCTGCGATTTTGTTTCGCAGATGTTTGGTACTTACTGTGGAGAATTCCTGCACTAATTTCTTGTTTTCCTCGAAATCTGTGGTGAATTTACCGGGATAAGTTTCAATCAGCTCTTTGGCTGTTCTTTTAACGAATGATGTTCTAATGTTACCCATGCTTATTTACCTCCTTAAAATTTTCTCTTGTTCTTCTTTGCTCAAATCCGTCAGTATCTTAATGATCTGGGTGAGACTGTCTTTATTTATTTCTTGATTGTTAGCTATTTCTCGGATCTTATGGTGAATATCTTCTTCCCTTTCTGGATCGTGAATATCCATATCCAGAACCATCTTGGCCCTGGCAATGTCTCCTGCCAGAGAAGTTCTTTCTTTGATGAGTCCTATTATTTCCTCATCCAGTTCATCTATTCTCTTCCGAGAGTTTTTAAGCTGTTTTAAGGCTTCTGCCCTATTCATGGTCAACCACCTCGGTTCCCACATTATCTACTAAAGTAGATATAACTCTGCCTGGGTGCATACTCCAAACTTCCTCCACACTATCCATAGCATTGTCTGGAACTATGGCTACAAAGGAAGGTCCCGTTCCTGAAAGTCCTGCTGCTAATGCACCAGACTCAAGGGCATCAAGGGCAATTTCTGCATTGAAATTAAGCGCAGCACTATATAAAATCCCGTTAAGGGTCAGAGCATGGTATATGTTGCCCCGAAGTGCTTCCTGGAATGCGAGTTTAACCCAGGGGGCCAGGAGTTTCATCCTTGCCACATCAGATTGGGCAGTAAGTGACTTTCTATTAGGCATATATATTAATATATTTTGCTCCTCCATCTTTTGCCTGAGTAAGATATCCCTCTTATGATTGTGAGTTATGGTCAGACCTCCGAAAAAAGAGGCTGTAGCATCATCAAAAGCCCCAGTTATGGTAACTCCTGCCTCCAAAGAAGCATCTATCGCCATGTTGATTATGTCATAATCATTTAAACTTTCAGGAGCCACCAGACCCTCATCAACCAGTGCACCATAAGTAGCCATCACTACAGCATTTGATGTGGCACTACTACTGGAAAGTCCAGAAGCCACTGGTAGTGTGGAACTGGTCTTGATCTGAATTCCACATTCTACATTGAATTTTTCCATAACATTTCTAACGCAAATCTCCATTAATGTGGTGTCAACACCCTTCTCTGTTTCAAATACCCTTTTTGAGGGTTTTAGACTGGCCTCGGCAGTTACATATAATCCTATGCCAAATGCTGATCCGCAACCAGTGGATATAGCATTAATGACAGTGGCGGATCCTGGAGATCGAACAGTTACATTCAAATAATCACCTAAAGAAGAGTTTAACTCCTACTTATTATTTCATTCTTTATATTAATAGAAAAACACTAATAAATACATCGATGAAAATTAAATTTGACAATTAATCTATTAATAATAGTCCCATGAATCTCAAGGGAAATATATGGTTACTTAAAGATGAAATCCATAAAAATTTTACTAATAAATGCCCAAAAAAATAGATTCTCATCCAAATTTATAAAAATACGATTTCCTTGAAAAAGAATTTAAACAATAATCCATGAAAAAGAATTTAAACAATGATATATAAAATTACATGAACATGTTAAATAGAGGTGAAAAATATGGTTATCAAAGTTGAAGTGTTCACATCTCCTTCATGTCCTTATTGTCCAATGGCTATCGAAGTAGTAAATGAAGTTGAAAAAGACATGCCTGGTGCCCTGGAAGTTGAAAAAATCGATATCATGGTTGACAGGGAAAAGGCCATTGAATATGGTCTCATGGCAGTTCCAGCTATTGCTTTAAATGGGGTGGTGCGTTTTGTTGGTGCTCCTTCCAAAGAAGAACTGGTGAAAGCCATTGAAGATGAGAAGGGTAATGCCTAAAGACAAGACCTAAATAAACCTTATGAGTAATTAATGACCATGGAACAAGATCATTCCAGTCAAAAAGACTACACTAATTTTAAATTTAATTCCAAATCCCAGGGGGCTGAAACATCCCCCTCATCCGTTTCTTTTTCTGTTGAAAGTGGCGATTACGGAATCACCACTGGAACCGCAGCCACTGCAGCTGCTTTAGCTGCTCTTTTATCTGTAACCGGAGAAAAATCTTCAAACAAAGAGATATCCTCTGAGAAAGTATTCCGCAAGATAAATACTTCAAAGAAAGATACCTCAAAGAAAGATACCTCAAAGAAAGATACCTCAAAGAAAGGAATCTCATCAAAAGGAAAAATCTCCTCAGTTAACGTCAAAACACCACTTGGAAATCTGGATGTTTTTGTTAAAAATTCCCGTAAAATTGATAATTATTCTGGAAGAGCCTCAGTGATTAAGATGCCCTACCATGACCCTGATGTGACCATAAACATGGAAGTACATGCAGAAGTTCACCTTAAAGATGAACCAGGCATTACCCTTAGGGGTGGGGAGGGAGTGGGTAGAGTAACCAAACCGGGACTACAATTACCCATTGGAGAAGTGGCTATAAACCCAGTGCCCCGTGAAATGATCAATTCCAACCTGGAAGATGCACTTCCACCAGGTAAAGGTGCAGAGGTACTGATCGAAGTACCTGAAGGTAAAAAAATTGCTAAAAGGACCATGAATCCCCGTCTGGGTATTGTAGGTGGTATTTCTATCCTGGGAACAACTGGTATTGCCCGTTCCATGAACACCGAAAGTTTCCAAATGGCTAAAAAATGTCAGCTGGATGTGGCACTGGCTGAAGGTTATGATGAACTGGTCTTTGTACCTGGAAATATTGGGGAAAACCTGGCCAAGCAATTGTTAGATGTTGATGATGACCAGATTGTGCAGATGGGTAACTTGGTGGGTTACATGCTAAATGAAGCCCAAAAAAGCAGAATATCTCATTTAATCATCTTTGGCCATGCCGGTAAACTGGTTAAAATTGCCGGAGGAATCTTCCAAACTGAACATCGCCTGGCAGATGCCAGACGGGAAATCATAACTGCACACACAGGACTGGTTGGTGGTGACAATACTTTAATGAAAAAAGTTTTCAATTCAAACACCACCGAGGATATGATTAGCGTCTTGGATACCAAAAAGCTTACTGAACCCGTTTTCAATTCCATAGCCCAATCCATTAAAGAACGCTGCCAGGAAAGGTTCAACATTACACCAGAAGTACTCATCCTGAAAATGGACGGCACCATCCTCAACAACAACCACCAGGTTAAACTAAAAGCTTAAAGCTCCAGTTAAAAACATATTAATTATTGAAATATATTTTTAATGAAGAAATATATTTTTAGATATTTTTAGAGAATAATAGAACATTACACTAATTATTGAAAAATATCTGTAATGAAGAATTTAATGAAGAAATATATTTTTAGAAAATAATAGAATATTTACGGTATTCTACGGTGAAAATCATGCGCGTGTGCATATTAGGACAATATCCCCCCCACATAGGTGGTGTTTCATCCCACACATATCTCCTCTCCCAGGAACTGAAAAAAAGAGGAGACCAAGTTTATGTGTTAACCTATCCCCACCATGATGTCAAAGATTTGGATGGTATTAAGGTTGAAACTGCCTTTGCACCTAACATTAAAGGATTAAGGGGTTTCTTTTTCTTTTTATCCTCAATTTTCAAGTTACACCGTATGGTACGCCAGTATAACATTGATATCATACACGCCCACTTCCTCCTCCCACCAGGACTTATAGGAGTATTGGTGGGCAAAATTACTGGTATAAAAACTGCAGTCACTGCCCATGGCTCTGATCTTCTCATACAATCCAAAAACCCACTTTTAAGACGTTTTATAAAGTATGTTTTAGGTAATGCAAACTATGTCCTGGTAGTCAATAATAAACTAAAAGAAAAGGCTCTTGAACTGGGTGTTGATCCTGAAAAAATATATATAACTCCCAATGCTGTCGACATAACCCAATTTAACCCAAAAAACGAAGGCCTGCCTTCAGATATTAAAATAAGTCGGGATAAACCTGTCATCCTTTTTGTGGGTAACCTGGTCTTCCAAAAGGGAATAGAATATCTCCTAGAAGCAAAAAAGCTGATGAGTTGTGATACAGAGTTAGTGATTGTTGGCGATGGTCCGCTGCACAGGAAACTAGAGAAAAAAGTGGTGGATGATGAAATTCCAGATGTGATCTTTGTTGGAGCACGCAGGGATGTTGATAAGATCATGCCATCTGCAGACCTGTTTGTTCTTCCCAGCGTTTCAGAAGGATTTCCAATAACCATACTGGAAGCCTTGGCATCAGGTTTACCGGTTGTGGCCACCAATGTAGGTGGGATCAGTGAAGTGATGGATGATAGTGTAGGTTTAATGGTTGAACCATCAGAACCTCAGAAATTGGCCATGGCAATGGATAAAATTTTGGAAAACAAAGAGTTAATGGATTCAATGTCAGCTAATGCTCGCAAACATGCCATGAAATATGCTTCCTTTAAAATACCATACTAAAAATACCTTTAAATCCAATCAACTTTACGTTTAAATTTTCATGTTTATTTACATCATCATTAATATTTACACAATGATCTAATCAGTTAGTTCACAAATCAATATTATCTCATTAATCCATATTACTTCCCAAGTACTTACAATAATCATTAATTTAACAGATTACTTGAGTATTGAATATAGGAAAAAAATTTTAGAGAAATATAGGAAGATAGTTTTAGAAAAGATAGGGAGAGATGAATTTATGGAGAAAAAAGAGTTAACCCATCTCACCAGTAGTGGAGTACACATGGTGGAAGTGGGAGATAAACCTGTGGTCCGGCGAACTGCTATATCCAGAGGCAGAATAAAACTCCAAAAGGAAACCATCGCACTTATCAAGGAAAAAGGAGTTAAAAAGGGCAACGTACTTACTACTGCCCAAATTGCAGCTATCCAGGCTGTGAAATCTACTCCCCAAATAATACCCCTCTGCCATTCTATACCCATAAGTGGAGTGGAAGTGGAATTTGAAGTTGAAAATGAACACGTGCAAGTAACTGTTGCAGTGCGCAGCACAGGAAAAACAGGGGTTGAAATGGAAGCCATCACAGGAGTCAGTGTTGCCATGTTAACCATCTGGGACATGGTTAAAAGTGCTGAAAAGGATGAAAATGGCCAATATCCTTCTACACGTATTTCTGATATTGAAGTTATAAAAAAAGAAAAGGAGACCCCTGATTAGATGAGTCTTGAATCATTGGACTCTTCAATTGCTAACATAATCAGGAAAGCTTATCCTGAGATTGAGGAGCTTAACCCAGCCCAAGAAGCTGTTTTAGATGCCGGTTTTTTGGATGATCCTGCCAACTTCATCATTGCTATTCCCACTGCCAGTGGAAAAACTCTTCTGGGGGTGATGGCAGCACTGAACACCATCCTTAATGGTGGAAAGGTGGTTTACGCTGTGCCACTTTTATCTATTCAGAATGAAAAGGTTAAAGAGTTCAAAAAATTTGAAGATCACGGCATTAAGGTGAGTAAACATCCCTCATCATCTGATCTGGCAGTGATGGTATTTGAATCCTACGATGCCCTCACCCGTTTCAGCTGGAACACATTATCTGAGGTAGATCTGCTTATTGTGGATGAATTTCACATGATTGGAGAGTACAGCCGAGGACCTACCATTGAATGTGCAATAACACGTTCACGTATACTAAATGAGGGCATGAGAATCATCGCATTATCTGCCACCCTTCAGAACATGGAGGAACTTTCCACCTGGCTGGGAGCCAGAGTTGTGGAGCATGATTTCCGTCCAGTACCCCTTTTTAAAGATGTTCTTAATGCAGAGGAGTATGGAACCAAGAACAAAAACGATGTTATTCTCCGAATACTCAAAGAATCCATGGATGAATCCAGTCAGGCTCTGGTTTTCGTTTCCACCCGCCGCTTCACTGAATCTCTGGCCAACTATCTGGCTGGTAAAATTAAAAGAAACCTACCCTCTGAGAAAAAAAAGTCCTTCAAAGCTGTGGCTGAGAAGATACTGGATGTTCCCCGGCGGAGAGGATCCTTACCTACAGAGGTATGCTTGAAACTGGCAGAATGTGCAGAAAATGGTATGGCCTTCCACCATGCTGGGCTGTTTGACCGTCAAAAAGAGATCATAGAAGAGGAGTTTCGTGCCGGGAATCTGTTGATGATCACCGCCACACCAAGTCTGATGTACGGGGTTAACTTACCCTCCAAGAATGTTGTTATCAGAGATTATACACGTTGGACCAGTCAAGGTCCTCAACCCATACCTGTATTCGATTATCTGCAGATGTCCGGACGGGCCGGGCGACCTGGATATGATGAGGAGGGTTATTCTTATCTTATTGCCAAAACACTGCCTGAAGCTGAACAATTACAGTATCAGTATGTTTATGGGGAAATTGAAGCCACTAATTCCCGTCTTTTAGAAAACAGGGATGCAGTTTATCGGCAGATCATATCTCAGGTAGCAGCAGGTATGGCAAAAAATCCTGGAGAATTAATGGAATTTTTCAAAGACACTTTTTCAGGGTTTCAGATGAATCACTCTGAATATTCATCCCTTTTTGCATCTGACACCATGGAGTATCAGATAAAGGAGGCCCTGGATTTTTTAACAGAACATGGTATGATTCAGATTGTTCCAGATGGGCTGCGGGCAACTGCCTTTGGCATGTTAATTGCCAAGAGTAACTATGCAGTGCAGACTGCTGTTCGTCTTAAGGAATTCGCCCGTTCCGGAGGTGAGTTTGACCCGTCCCGCCTGATTTATGAGATATGCCGCACCCCTGATCTTATTCCCATCTCTTTTAAGGGTCGAAAAAGCAGGGACCCAGTTAGGGATAGACTTAACAGTGCTGGTTTATTTGTGGTTGATGTAGGTAATGAAGAAGCCACTGCTGCCACTCTCATGGAGTGGATGGATGAGCGGAGTGAATATGAAATTGAAAACGCCTTTAATGTCTATGCTGCATCCACTCGCAGGGCTGCCTATGAAGCATCTTTGCTGGTTAAGTTCCACCGGGAGATCTGCCAGGTCCTGGGAATCTACACTGGATTAGATTTGATGGAAACGTTGGCTGCTCGTCTTTACTATGGTGTGAAAGAAGAACTCCTACCACTAGTGGTGGGAATCAAACGATTAGGCCGCCGGAGAGCCAGGGCACTGGTGGATGCCTTCGGACGTGACCTCCGTTATGTATCACGGGAGGAACTTCTGCGGATTGAGGGTATTGGCCCTAAAACAGCAGATAATATAATGAAAAAATATCATGCTCAAGACTAGATTAAATTTAAACACGAACAGAATCGTTAAATGTGGAGGAATCGTTAAATGATTATCAAAGACCTGGATTTCTCTGGAAAAATAAAGAAAAATGATCTGCTGCAGGCCCTGAAAGGGGAAGCCAATCAGTTACACATCAATGATTTTATCAAAACCTGCAGTTTCCTCAAAAAGAGTATGGAACATGTTCACCCCCATTACCAGGAAGAATATATTAAAATGTACACGGAAGGCTTTCTTAAGGGTTATCGGGATGTTAAAAATGATAAAACATCTTACCAAGGATATGTTGATGGTGAAAAACTGGAAGAATCCATAGAATTTCTGGAAAATCAGGAACAGATGATGGAAGAAGAATTTGGTAAACAAAGTCGATCTTTTAAGCCTTACCTGGTCATGTCTCTTTATACAACCTTTATCCTGGAGGAACCTGTACATCCATTGGGTACACCTTTCCCTGGAGGTTTGAAGGTTCGCAAAGACAAAGGAATTTATTACTGTCCAGTTAAAGATAACAATGAAAATAATCCATTGGCTGTTTGTGGTTTCTGCATTGCCAAACAGGAACCGGATATGTGACTAAAACTCGATACGTGACTACTAGTTTGGAGAATACTACATGGGAACTAAACTTACTGAACTGAATTTTGACCATAGTATTAGTAAGAAGGATCTCATGAAAGTTTTAAAAAATGAAGCAAGATCCATACATATTCAGGATATAATGAAAGCATCCAATTTCTTAAGGGAAGATGCCAAATTCATGCCTCTAAAGGAGCGTGATGATTATATTGCCAGATTCACCAAGGCATTTTTTGCCCGTATTAAGGATATAAAGGATGACAGGTTAGAATATTCAGGAAAGGTGGATCAAGGTAAGCTTTCTGAATTTCTGGAAATTCAAAATAAAATGGCCCAAAATGCGCAGAGTGATGATGAGATATGCTTTAATCACATAGCTCGAGTAGTTTCCACCTACACTACCTTTATACGTGAAGAATCCATTCACCCTGTGGGAACAAGATTTCCAGGTGGTTTCACCCTGCGTTATGTTAATGGAGTTTACCTGTGTCCAGTTAAGGATAAACAGAAGGACACTCCCAGTGCACTGTGTAGATTCTGTGTTTCGGTTCAGGATGAAAGTGTAGATAGTTGAAAAACGCTACTCTATTTTATCAAAAAATTTTTATTTTTATTTTAATAAAATAACACTGAAGAAATTTATCTTAAAAAAGATTAACACCCTATTTAAATCAAATTTTATCTTATTTTTTGAGGAGTTTAAGATGGAACCTGCATCGGTAATAATTGTGGAAGATGAAAAGATCACTGCCATGGAACTCAAGCAGAAACTAGTTGAAGTAGGTTACTCAGTGCCAGCCATGATCTCCAACGGGGAAGAAGCCATCAATACTGTGGCTGAACTAAGACCTGACCTGGTACTTATGGATATTGTGCTCCAGGGCAAGATGGATGGGATACAGGCTGCTCAAAAAATCAGTTCACTGGATATTCCTGTAGTATTCTTAACTGCCTATTCTGATAAGGGTACCCTGCAAAGAGCTAAATCCGCTTCTCCTTATGGTTACATCATTAAACCTTACCCGGACAAAGAGTTGCAGTTAGTCATAGAAACTGCTCTCCAAAAACACAAAGAATATCGCCAAAAAGTTGAAATTATTCAGGATAAGGGATTGGGCAAGGGTGTGCCCTCAAAAAGCCCAGAAGAAGAGGTTTCATGGGAGGAACGTCCCCGAATACTTATAGTGGAAGATGAAATTATCACTGCCATGGATCTGGCTGCAGAACTGGAAGAAATGGGATATCTGGTTGTAGACACAGTGGGCACTGGTTATGAAGCCATTCGAAAGTCTGAATTATTCCGTCCGGATCTAATACTGATGGATATTGTATTGAGTGGTGAATTGGATGGTATCGAGGTGGCAAAACAGCTCCATGACCTAGATATTCCGGTAGTTTATCTTAGTGCTTACACAGATGATGCTACCGTGGAGAAAGCCAAAAAAACCTTCCCCTATGGTTATCTTCCCAAACCATACCAGATTGATGAACTTTACAGTACCATAGAAACTGCCCTGCAACAACACAAATCAGAGACAGAGAAAATAGAAAAAATAGATCATAAAATTACTGTTAAAGAAGAAGAATTAAAAATAGAAAAGACCGCAGTGTTCTTTATAAGTGCAGTGATTATCTCACTCGTTGTGTATGGTGTGGTTACCCGAAGTATGACCTGGCTCATGTATTTACTTTTCATTCCTGCGATTTACAATCTTTTTATAGTTCTAGTGAGCCTTAAAAGTCAGTCAGTCCCGGTTGAATGTGGAGATATGCCTTTTATCAGCATACTTATCCCTGCTCATAATGAGGAGTTTACCATTGAGCGTTGTGTTCGTTCCCTGGCAGAACTGGATTATTATCTGGATAGTAAACGTAATTATGAAATTATTGTTATCAATGATGGTTCAACTGACAGAACTGGTCCACTTTTAAGTAAACTAAAGAAGGAATTTGAATTTTTACGGATAATAACCCGGAAACCTCCAAGAGCTGGTAAAGGAAAGGGATATGTCCTGAACGATGGTATGAGGATCTGTCAAGGAGATGTTGTTGCTGTCTTTGATGCTGATGCCCGGATTAAACCTGATTTTCTCAGTAAGATAGTTCCTTATATGGATGAGGAAGATGTGGCTGGAGTGCAAGCTCGGGTACGCATGTACAATGCTGACTGGAATGTTCTCACCAGGATGCAGGAAGTGGAATTTGCCATTTTTGGTAATGTGATTCTTAAAGCTCGGGATATTATGGGCAAATCCAGTTTCCTGGGAGGCAACGGCCAGTTAACTCGCAAGAAATTTGTTGAAAACATTGAATGTTGGGATGGGTTTGCAGTTACTGAAGATCTGAACCTGAGCATCAAACTAATGTTAGAGGGTAGTAAAATACGTTACTGTCCTGAAGCAGTGGTTTGGCAGGAAGCTGTACCTAAATGGAAAGATTTCTTCAGGCAAAGAGTCAGGTGGGCTACAGGAAACCTGGAAACCCTCTTCGTTTATTTGGCCCCTATAATAGATGCCAAAATATCATTTTATAAGAAGATAGACTCTATACAGTACCTGATTTTCCTCTTATTTACCGCATTTGTAATGTTAGGTTACGTAGTCTTCTTACTGAATCTGGGACAGATCTACAGATTCACCATGGGAGCTCCATTATTTATCGGTCTCATATCCACTGTGGCCTTTTTCCCAGGGGTTCTATTGGGAATCCGTCGAGACAAGGTGAGTATTTTAAGGTCATTGGTTCTGGCTGTGGAGTACTGGGCTTACTGTCTTTATCTTATTCCCCTCTTTTTCGCAGCATTCATACACATGATAACCCGTAAGGAAAGGCACTGGGCCAAAACTAAACATACAGGGGATTGAAAAATTAGTTAAAAAAATGATTTTTTTAATAGAAGTTTCATAGAGGTTTCTTTTTAAGGTTTACGGGGGTGAACAGTATCCAAAAAAAGAATTCCAGTGAAGGTTATTCTGATAAGAATTATCTTAATAATGAATATCCAGTTATTTCCCAGGAATATCATACCAAACTAAATCAAATTCGGGAAAAGGTTAAACAAGGCCATTGTTCTACTTTGAAGGATTGTTTGTTGCTTTTTGAAGATTTGTGGGATGCATCCCCTGCATATGAAATCATATTTTCCCATAAGTTTCAGAAGGAAATGGAAAAACTGTCTCGTAAAGACCCTGAACAGTATAAACATGTTTTGAAAAAAATGGAACAAATCCAGGCCAAACCCATGCATTACAAACCATTAAGTGGTGATCTTCATGGCGCCAGAAGGGTGCACGTAGGTGATTTTGTGTTAATCTATGAATTCAAGGATGATCTGATAACATTTCACGATTACAAACATCATAATCAGATTTACATGGATACTATAGAATAAACAATAAAAAAAATTGATTGAGATTTTGATACGATTACGATTAGAGATTATTCTGATTTAACATCCACCAATGGTTTGACACGTTCCAATGAACGTTTAACAGAATCATCAGATATTTGAATGATTACTGCCCCTTTTGGACAAATTTCAGCACAGCGTCCGCAGATTCTGCATTTATCTGGGTCTCGTTGAACTTTTCCATTTATATTCTTGATAACATCTAGAAAGCATACACCTTCTGCACATAAACCACAAGCACTGCAGAGGTCTTCGTTGAAGTATATTTTAGCTCCGATCATGGGATAAAAAGATTCTGCAATATCTTTAGGAAGGTTAGGAGTCATTTTCCATAAGCAACAACACTGACAACAGTGACAAATGGAGAGAAGCTCTTCTTTTGGGCCTGTGCTTAACCATATGCTATCTATTTTATTTCTGCCTATGATAGGCACCAGTCCTTCTTCTTGACATCTTTCAACATGTTCAATAGCTTCTTGTGTTGAAACTTTTCTTCCTAATTTGGTTGAAATTCTTTTGCTTCCTTTCCCTAAAAATAGACATCCCAGATTATGGGGGTAATTCTTACAATTATTGGAAGTCCGGCATATGCAGGAATCCATAATGAAAAGGTACTTTGACCTTTGGATCATCTCCCTCAAGATCTGACTGGGGAGTACTGTATTTTCAACAGAAAGTGGAATCTTCTCATTTACTTCTACCTCCATGGTATTTCCTGTACCTTTGAATTTGATGGCATCATCACGGGGAAGTACTTGTATATCATCTCCTTCAAAGAACAATTTATCCACAGCCCATGCCATGGGAAAGAATTTCTGGCAAGCCTTGGCTAGGAAAAATCTGGAATTGAATGTTAACCTGATAACCCGTACACTAATTTGTGAAAAGTCAATTTTTGACATGTAGATCTAAATTGTTAAAACCACAGTTTTTAATTTTCTGATTTCTTTTCATTATTTCCATTGCTTTTTTTGATTTACTCATCTGCTCTATCCATTTGTTTTATGCATTGACCACATTATAGGTCCATCAATTAATTACCTGGTTACTTTAGTAGGAATATCCACCAATAACCAAAAAAATCAGTAAAGTATATATTTGTAATGACACGTAATTATATGCATGACAAAAAAGAAGAGTGTTTACATCCGCCTGGAACCAGAGTACATTGAAAAAATCGACAGGATAGCCAAAAAAGAAGATCGATCCCGGTCATATATTATACGCAGATTGATCATGAATGGACTGGGAAAAAAGTAATACTTATTAATGTATTTTTATGCATTAAATAAGGAACTTAAAAATGCAACTAAACTTTAACTATGTAATTTGAGTACTAACTAAGTAGTCTAACTATCCTGATACCTGATTAATATACCTGCTTAAAAATAAAAGATCATTGGCTAAATTAAGACCTCAATTATCTCAATTAATAAAATCTGCCGCTTCAATTAGATAAAATACTTGATTATCCCTTTTTTTATGTTTTAATTCATTTAAAATCTTTATTTTTTCTTCAAATTCTTCTTTATACTCATTCTGAAACCTGTTCCACCGCTCGGGATTCTGAGATAACCAACTAACTGATTCATTAGTTCTAGCAGAACCTTTTATTATTAACATCTGCCGTGATTTCTTATTAAGTGTTCTTTGCGACCAAAGTTCAGCCACCATCTTCTTGAATTTATTCTTCCTTTGAGGATATTTGTGAGAAAAAATATTTTTAACCATGTTACCCCCTTAATCTTATCATAGAGCTTTCTAGTATATTAATTTATGGTTCTGCAGTTGTCAGAAAATTAGTTTATAATTTAGCAACTATTCAAAAAATAATTTATGGATTAACAACTAGTCGAAAATTGATTTAAAATTTAACATCCCTCAAAAAATTAATTTATGATTTAGGAACTATTCAAAAATTGGTTTATAATTTAACATCTATCCAAAAAACATTGCGCCATGTTCCGGGTCTTGGGACTTTTACTCTTTAACTGAACTTTCACAAATTCTTCAATTTTTTCTTTATCATCTGCATCAGGATAAATCTTCATGAGTGCTTCAATAGCATATGCTTTGATAAGTTCCTTCTGCTTACCATTGTGGACATCGTCAATACTCATTAATATATCAATGATTTTGGATTGTAGCTCAGGTTTGTTGTGTACTATAACACTAGAATTTAAAGCTACATGAGCAGCCGTCATTGTTTTATCCCCAGCCAGTATTCCATAATAATCATTGAATATGCTTTCAAATTTATTATCTTTATCTGCACGGGTTAAACTGGCTAAAATATAAATAGCAATGAACTTGTGATAGTTGTTTGGACTGTAAAGCATCCCCTGGAAATATTCCCATTCAGGGTATAAAAAATCTGCATCATTTTCAGCGATTATTTCCAGGATCTTGAAACAGTTTTGTCTGATGGTATCATCCTTAGAACGGACACCATTTAACAGTTCCTGGAACAGATCTTCATGGTTCAATGCTTTTTGAGCCAGCTTCTCAACATCAATATCTTTCTGGTCTAGTTGGTATTCTGACACTGAAAATAACCCCCTATACAATAAGATTATTTTCTTTCTTGTTAAATTCTTTATTGATAAAATTTGTTTTAATTTTTCTTTAGATAAATGGTGATTCATCCAAATATGAAAATTCTCATTTTATTTATAAACTTACCCCTTAAAATAAACTTAATTCTTAAATATTTTCATAAAAATGATTCATAAGGGTGAATTTAATGGAAATAAATCAATATAAAATATTTTTAGATATCATGATAACACCAAATAGAAAGATAGGCCAGATAATAAATTCAAAATCAGCAATATAGCACAGATTACCCCATGACCCTGAATCTATGGCTTTCCTAGACATTTTTAAATAATAAAATGTATAAAAATAAAAAACCAACAAAGCGAAAGCGTATATGGGAAGAATTTTGAAGTAAACCCCTACTATTAAAGGTATGAATGATATTAAGTTTATAGAATGCAAAAAATTTATGGTATTATTTTTTCCAAGGATTACTGGGAATGTTTTCAGCCCCTCTGTAGCATCACTTCTTAAATCCTTTAAATCAAAAAATATGGCATCCATTATGGCCCTTAATGTTATACATACAAATACAATTAGAAAAGATAGACTTATCTCTATGGAATAATAAAAGGGAATGAAAAACGTCCCTCCCAGTGACCATGTTAATCCTGTATAAATGTTCTTGAAAACTGGGATTCGTTTAGTCAAACCTTTTAGAACTGTTGCGTATAACAAACCTCCCCCTGTGATTATAACAATGAATACTATAAGTTGGTAGCTAGAGAATAGAAATAACAATGAGACTAACAAAATAACATAAGATATCAGAAATACAGGGTAGTAACGAGCATTTTTCTCTAAATATGTAAATCTTTCTGAGTTAACATTCTCTTCTTTCCCCACATCCTGATGATAATCATAACTGTAGACTATCAAAGGAAGTAGATAAGAAATAATTAATATGGGCCAATCTACAGGAGTACTGGTAACTAATGATGTCGTTAAGACAAAACACGGTGCTGCTAAGGCCGTTAAATAGCCCCCATAAATGCTTTCATTTATTAATATTGTTAAATGCCTTGAATAGTTATATTTGATGTTCAAATGAGTCGGCACCCCCAATAGAACTAAAAACACCACCCATAAGATATCATATTAAGAAATATCCATAATAAACTTTGCATATCCTCAAAAAGATAATACTATCCAGCGCAATAATCTTATTAGAAAATTATATTATTAACTATAATCAATATATTAATAATCACTTCAAAAACTCACCAAATAAAAAACAATGCCAACAATCAAAAAATATAAAAAAAAGTAGTTTAATAGTTATAATAAACTGAATCTCATAATCACATCATAATAGTGTTTAATTACATTCCCAGGAGGAACATGAATCCCTACGCATTAATTTCTCTCGCTGCATTCATGGTGTGCTTTTTTCTAGGTAATTTTATTTATCATAAAAATCCTAAAAACCAGTTAAATATAATGATTGCTTTATTGTCTATATTTGTTGGATTAATGGCATTTGTAGAATTTGAATACAGGCAGGCTATCGATTTTAGTACAGCCTATTTCTGGCTTAAAGTAAGTGTCTTATGGCCAGTAGTTCCTCCGATTGTTTTACATATTGCACTCATTTTCACTGAAAAAACACACCTTTTAAAAAATAAACTTACTTATCTTGTTATTTACGGACCTGCATTCATCATGGCTATTTTGGCCTTATACACCAACTGGCTACTGATAGGAATTGTAAAAGAGTACTGGGGATGGACCTACTTATACCCCATAAATACATTATTATTTGATGCAATGACTGTCTGGACAGTGGTGTGCAGTCTATTAGCTGCAGGATTATGCTTTGCTTATTATATTAGGGCAAAAAACCTTAAAAGATTACAAGCAAAATATGTGATGGTGGGGATCTATCTTCCCCTAATTATAAGCTTGGTAAGTGATCTAGTACTTCCTTCTACAACCATTAGAGTACCTGAGATGTCTATGGCCATGTCCACAATCGGCATAAGCTTCATCAGCTATGGTATCTGGAAGTATCGGTTTCCTGCATTGACCACTGCTGCAGTTGCCGATGATATAGTTTCTACCATGTCCAACTTTTTAATCCTACTTGACCATCAAAATAAAATTATAACTGTTAATCAAGCTACCCTAGATCTTCTAGGGTACAGTGAGAAAGAGCTGATAACAAAACCAGTAAGAATCCTTTTTAGTGACATCAACCAATATGACACATTTAATGACGCTCTTTTAAGAAATAATTCTGCAAATAATATTGAAACATATCTAAAATCCAAAAGCGGCGAAATTATCCCGGTTCTCCTATCAAAGTCAGTTATTAGAAGTGATGATTCTAGAATTATAGGGATCGTTTGTATTGGTAATGATATTGCGGATATTAAGAAAGCTGAGACTAAGATAAAATCATCACTTCAAGAAAAAGAATTATTACTTAGGGAAATACATCACCGTGTTAAAAATAACCTGCAGATTATTTCAAGTCTTTTGAATCTTCAGTCGGAATACGTTAAAGACCAAAAAGATCTTGAACTCTGGCAAGAAAACATAACCCGTGTTAAATCAATGGCAATCATCCATGATGAACTCTATCACACCCCTAGTGTAGCCAATATAAATTTAAGAGATTACCTGACTAGCTTCTTAAATTACATCTATTTCCATTATGATGCAAGTAAAATAAAGATGAATATTGATGTGGAAGACATAAAATTAAATGTTGACACTGCAATTCCCTGTGGTCTTATTTTAAATGAACTGGTGACTAACTCCATAAAACACGCTTTTCCAGGAAAAACTAAAGGAGAAATACACACCAAGGTCCGTTCAGAAAATAATAATATCATCTTAACTGTAAAGGACAATGGAATTGGTTTGCCTGATGATATAGATTTTAGAAATACCGAGACCTTGGGTTTAAAATTAGTAGTTTCCTTAACCTACCAATTAAATGGAAAAATCGAACTGAACAAGGAAGATGGATCTGAATTTACCATAATTTTCCAGGAGTTAAAATATAAAAAACGGGTTTAGATTAATATTAAACATGTGTAAGATTAAACATGTGACTTTTAAACTCGTTACTTCAAAAACTCTTTGGCCTTTACTGCATGATATGTTTTTCCTTTATAATTGAATTTGGCAGGCATTGCCTGTTTCGGGCAGAAAGAAACACACCTTAAACAATACTCACAATTTAAACCGTGTTTTGGATATTCATCTTTTGCCATTTTAATATTTCCCACTGGACAGAGGTCAATGCATATTCCACATTTTTTACATTTTTCCTCATCAACATCAAAAATAAACCATTTTTGGTGAAGATCAACACCAGTTAACTTCAAAGCACCTATAGATAGTAAGTTCATGGCATCTGAAAGTATGGGTACTCTACCCCACTCAGATTCTCCATTGATAAGATTTAATGCATATTGTCGAGCTTCTATAAGTCCTTTTTCAACCTTCTTCTTGTTTGTCTCTTCATCATCTATATAAAAAATGTTAGCAGGCATCTGGATCTCTTTGGCACCTATGGGATTGTATCCTTTCTTTTTAACTATTTCTCGGAGGGGACCCACGATACCTCCCGAAAACCCGCCTAAAGTATCTACCATAAAAATTTCAGTGCATTTTGCTGGTGGTAAAGACCGTATAAAGTCCCAAACAAAGGGATATGTTGAAAAAATAGCCACTGGAAAGGCAATTCCAATTGTATGATCTAAGTTGATGACTGAAGAGTCTGAATTCTCGATTTTATAAATCTCCACATCAATTCCATTCTCCTGGAAAGTTTCCTTCATTTTTTTCACTACCAGAAGGGTGTTTCCTGTTCCAGAAAAATAGTAAAAATCCACCTTTTTTATTTCCATCTTTTTAACCCCCGGATATCTGGCATGTCATATCTAGATCTTAATTTCATCTACTCTATTCAGACGATTTTATCCTGATTTTTCAATGGATTTAATGAATTTTTCCTCAAAATCTTCAATAACTTCTTCCAAGACTAGATCATCATCAAACAGCATGTAGCCCAATACTCCATCAAGTGCTGCTATCAATGTTAGGGCACTGGTCCTCACATTGTGAGGTTCAAATTCACCAGTTTGGATTCCCATATTAAATGCATCTTCAAAAAAAGTTATATATTCAGCAGTGTACTGCTGGTAATATTTCAATAGGTCTGGATTCTCAAGCATTTTGGCCATGGAAAGAAATAAAAATGTTGTTTCTCTGGGATTTTCTAGCCAGTGACGTATGTAATTTTCAATATAATATAATATGCCTTCCCTAACTGATGAACACTCCGACGCATTATTCATTAATTTGTCTACCTTTACACCGATTTTTTCATTGGCCATAATCAGGATCATGTCTTTACTCTGAAAATAATGGTATAAACCCCCTTTACTAACCCCTGCTTTTTGAGCAATGACCTGCATCGTGGCGTTTTCATATCCTTCTTCCAGGAAAACATCAATAGCTGCCTGTGTTATTTCATTTATTCTTTCTTCTTTGGATTTTCGCTTTACCATAATAATCTCCAAACCGCCCGTCGGTTTGTTTATTGATGTGCTTTTATTAATATATAAACATTTCCAAAAGATGAAAAAAGATGAATTGATAATAGGATATATCATGAAAAAACAATAAGAAAAAGAGGATATCTTATAAAAATTCCATTGGTTTACATGAAAGGAAAAAGAAAGGGTAAAGTTCTCCTGATAGGTGCAGAAGACGAAGAAAACCTGGCCATCAGATATCTGGGTGCTGAATTAGAAAATAATAAATATTTGGTCAGTATAGCTCCTTGTTCAAGTTATAATCAATTTTCAGAAGTTTTAAAAGAGGTAAAGTCCTTTGATCCTGATATCGTTGCAGTTTCAATGGCATTCCAATCTCTGGCCACCATGTTTCTGGAACTAATCCAGAAAATAAAAAATATTAAAAAAGAAGTGCATATCACTGTGGGGGGCCATTTTCCCACATTTGAATATGAAAAACTGCTTGAATATGAATCTGTTAACTCAGTAATTCGTTTTGAAGGAGAAAAACCAATATCAAAACTGGTTGATGCTGTTTGTACCCACAAAAAATTATCAAATATCCCTAACCTGATCTACAAATCAGAAGATGGAACAATTATAAAAAATTATTCAATTATAGAATTCATGGATCTGGACCAGTTACCATTCCCATTACGTAATGAAAAAGCCCATACAAGATTAGGTGAAACATTCGCTACTCTGGTTACCAGCAGAGGATGTTTTCATTCCCGTTGTATATACTGTTGCATAGGTGCCTTCCACCAGGCGAAAACTGGACTCCCATATGCCTTGAGAACGCCAGGAAACATTGCCAAAGAAATGGCAGAACTCTACAAACAAAAAAATGTAAGGTTATTCCAGTTTCATGATGATAATTTTCTCCTACCCTCAAAAAAAGATTCATATAATCGTTTGAAGTCCTTAAAAAAATCTTTAATAGAGGAAGGAGTGAAACTGGAAGATATTGCCATCCTCATTAAGACCCGGCCAGATGGTATTGATGAAGAAATCCTTTTAATCCTAGAAGAACTTGGCACAGTTGGCGTGTTTTTAGGAGTTGAAAACGCAAGTAATAGTGGATTAAAAGCCTTGGCACGGGCTACAAGTGTGGATGAGATTAATTATTCCCTTAAACTACTGGAAAATTTTGATATGGGTGTTACATTTAATTTATTGATGTTCCACCCACGCGCAACCCTGGAAGAGATAAATGAGAACATATATTTCATGAACAATAACATAAACCTGGCTTTTGACTTTGGAAGGGCTGAAATTGTAGCTGGTTCTCCCCTGGAAATACTGGTTAAACGTAAAGGTCTTTTAAGTGGCCAGTGGCCTCAATGGGATTACAGGATCCAGGATGATGCTGTTGAGAAGATGTTCCGTATCAATGCCCACACATTTTACCGGGAAAATTCCCACTATCCAGAACTATCCCACCATATGATAGCTCTATCTTATCGTTCGGAATTGATCCAACGCTTTTATCCCGGTAAAAAGTCACAGAAATTGAAAAATGAAGCAATCAATCTGATCAGAAATTGTAACAAATTCACATTGGATTGCCTGCTCAACATTTACAGCATGTTGCCTGAAACAGGAATTGAAGAAAGTATATCCATTTTAGCTCAAGAAATGGACTCTTTTTATGAAAATCATACTAAGAAAGTGGATGAATTAACTGGAAAAATGTGGAGATTTCAAATGGTGGGGAAGAAATTTCAGGATAGGGGTGTGGATGATTATTTTCAGGATTCAGAAATCCTGGGAAAAATTTTCAAGATTTAATTTATTTCCAATTTATTCCCATCCTATTTTAATAAATGATATAATATTGAAAGGGTAAACTATTAACATGGTAAATATCAAAGAATTTCTTTATCCCAATAAATTTAAAATAACCTTGTTCTTATTATTGTTCATCCCTTCAATCGCTTTAATCATCCTACTATTAGGCCAAAACTACATATATTCATCCTATGACTATTTTTACTCTTCTTTTATCTTAGTTGATGCTCTGCTCTTTCTAACAAGCATTTCCCCATTTATATTATTGGGAGTAATCCTCAGCTATTTCTTAGGATGTTTCATCGACTATTACATCCCGAACGAGAAAACAAAAATTACAATTGCCATTATCTCAGGGATTGTATCTTTGATCATCGTTTATATTTTTTATAAGATGATTACCGAACCTGTAATTTGTGACCCAGTGCATGTACCCAGTAACAATCAAACAGTTTGCGACCCAGTACACAAGCCTTCAGGGAGTTATAGTGCCCTTGTTTTAGGAGAACTGAAAATAGATAAATCTGCAGTTGAAAATTCATTCCAACAGTGCATCAATAAATTAAATGATTAAATAGAGTTTAAAAACATAAATCAATTTTTAGGACCATTGATAGTAAAACGAATTAAATAAAGCTAATTACTAAATTAATTGCACGAAATAAATTAAAATTAATAAATGATCTAAAAAAAGTAAGTTATGGGGGAGTTTTTTAGCCTCCACCATCACAGAGCTCACTGCTCATGTCCACGCCATCCAAGTCCTTTTTAACTGAATCAATTTTTTTCTTAATAACTTCCTTCTCATCAGCATCTTCATTGAACTTGTTAGATTTCTTCTTGGATTCTCTGTCTTTGATCTTCTTGTATTCTTTTTCATCCAAGAGTTCCAGGTAGCGGCTGTTGTACCAAAGCTGAGTAGTATCTACTTTAGCCCAAATACCCTCATCATCACTACGAAGGGCTAAAACCTCACCTGCACTACCAGTTCCGCTGTATCTTACATGAACACCAATTAAAAGTTCTTTATCCTCTCGAGTTGCTGCTTCCACAATCTCACCCCCAGTATAATGAATTCATACCCATGCTTCTTTAAATTGATATTATTAGGAATCTCTCCAAATCAATTTTTATTTATTTTTTAATATCCAATCGTCTTTTTTCAGCTTTTTTGGCTGATTCAACCCTTACATCCAACTCTTCCTGTCCAATATTTAATAAAACGTAGTCTCCTACCTCATCAATATCTGAAGTTTCTATCTCCACATCTTTCCGGGTGAGACCAAAATCACTGGTTGATAGAATCATACTGGTTATGATTCCTTCTTTTGGTTCTATGACCATATCCACAACTTTACCAATCTCATTAGCCTTTTTATCCAAAACTTTTCGCCCGAAGAAATCACTCACTTTCATTTTAACACCACTTGTTACTCTGTTTTTTGATGTATATAATTATTGTCCATTTTAAAGCCATTCATATCCTTTAAACCTTTTAATCCTCTCAGATTTCAAGTGGGGATTGACAGGAAAAATAACTACCTCTGGTCCCATATATAATATTCTATCTTATGTTATGGTCTTATTTGTGCATTTTCCCATGTCATTTTATACCATTAGAAATCAACTATAATAAATATGAATGAACCGGTGTTGAATTAACAGGTGCAACAATGAAGTACTCCTTTAAAATATTCAGTGCCTTTGGCATCCCCGTGGAATTGCATATTTCTTTTCTTATTTTAATGATTCTGATTTATGCAGTGGCTATACTAAACTTGGCACCTGGAATTGATTTAAATGCAGCTTTACTCATAACTTTACTATTTGTTACTGTCATACTCCATGAACTGGCCCATTCCTATGTGGCTCTAAGATATGGAATTGGAATTGAAAAGATAATACTCCTGCCCATTGGCGGTGTTTCAGCCATGGAAGAATTACCAGAGGATCCTGGTGAGGAATTACGAATATCTATTGCTGGGCCAATGGTGAACTTTGTTATAGCATTGATCTGTTATGGGGTTTACTTTGCCTTTGCAGGGTCTGGATATTATCCCTACATTTTTGAATTTTTAAATAATTTTGCACTGGTTAACCTGATTCTGGGAGCTTTCAACCTGATCCCAGCTTATCCCATGGATGGTGGGAGGGTCTTGCGAGCAATTCTTGCCAGGCGTATGAGTTATTTGCAGGCTACAGAAACCGCAGCATCTGTGGGTAAGTTTCTGGCCATGTTCATGGCAGTAATAGGAATCTTCTGGAATTTTTTCCTGATCCTCATTGCATTATTTATCTACATTGGAGCAGACGCTGAGTACAAGGAAATAATGATATCCAACACCCTGGAAGGAGTTAAAGTCAAAGATATGATGACCAGAGAAGTTAAAACTGTTAAAAGTGAAACAACAGTGAAAGAAATGCTGAAAATCATGTTAGAAAATAAGCATATGGGCTATCCAGTTGTAGATGGACAGAACCTCTCTGGGATTATCACCTTCCATGATATCTCCCATGCAAAACAGGGCGAAGAAAACAAGTCGATAACTGAATTTATGAGTCGTAGTCTGGTGACGGTTAGTCCTAATGAACCATTAATCGATGCTATGGCCAAGTTAAAACAGACCGGCGTGGGAAGACTGCCGGTGGTGGAAAATGGACAACTGGTGGGGATAATATCTAGAACAGATATTATGAGAGCTATGGAAATACTTAAACTCAAAAAAACTGATTAAAATCATATTAAAATTAGAATTTTGTAGTGGATTAATAATGAATTAATAAATAAAAAGATAATCACCAACATGTTATCAATGATTTAATTAAAAGAAATACTAAGAAATAATGTTTAATAGGATGTTTGGAGAAAAACAAATGGAAAAAGCTGGAAGATCCATAATAAATGCCATATTGGCAGGGAAAATAAAAAACAGGAAGGATCTGGAGAAAGCTAAATTCAAGGTATGCCGTGACTTGAAACTGGACAGGTTCCCCCGTAATTCAGAAATACTTCAAATGGCCAGTGCGGATGAAATAGAACAAGTAATTCCTATTTTAAAGAAAAAACCCACCAGAACCATCTCTGGCGTAGCTGTGGTGGCGGTGATGTGCCCCCCACATAAATGTCCCCATGGAAGATGTCTTTACTGTCCTGAAAGCACAATAGCACCTCCCAGTTACACTGGAGAGGAGCCCGCAGCATTACGGGCCAGGATGTACGATTTCGACCCATATAAACAGGTATACAATCGATTACTCCAACTGGAGAGTATAGGCCACCCCCTGGATAAGGTGGAACTCATAATAATGGGAGGTACTTTTCCCTCCAGATATCTATGTTTTCAGGAGTGGTTCATAACCCAGTGTCTCCAGGCTATGGTGGATTTTGGAGTCAAAGAACCTAAAATTGTTTCGGGTGCTGATGAAATAAATTCAGAGACTTTGCAGGAATTCCAGTACTTGGAGGATGTTCAAAAGGCCAATGAAAACTCCAATGTTCGTTGTGTGGGTATGACCTTCGAAACCAGACCTGACTACTCCAAGATAGAGGATGTTGATCGGATGCTCCAGATGGGAGTTACCAGGGTGGAGCTGGGTGTGCAGACCATCTATAACTTCATCTATCATCGTATCCAGCGTGGGCACAGGGTTGAGGATACTGTAGAGGCCACCAGGATTTTGAAGGATTCTGGAATAAAAGTAGCCATGCACCTCATGCCGGGTCTCTTCTCAGACCCAGAAAGGGATCTGCGGATTTTCAGGAGGATATTTTCCGATGAACGTTTCAAACCAGACATGCTGAAGATATACCCTTGCCTGGTCACCAAAGGCTCCAAACTCCATGAATTATGGGAAAATGGAGAGTATGAGCCTTACTCTACAGAAGAAGCAGTTGACCTGATAGTTAAGGTGAAAAAGATACTCCCTAAATGGGTGCGTACCATGCGTATCCAGCGGGATATTCCTTCTCAGCTCATAGAAGCCGGAGTTAAAAAGTCCAATCTGGGAGAACTGGTATACAAACAGCTTAAAGATGAAGGTGTGCAGTGTCAGTGCATACGTTGCCGGGAAGTGGGGCACCAAGCAGCACAGGGAACCTATACCAATGCCGAAAATGTTCAACTCCTGAAAGAAAGCTACCTGGCCAGTGAGGGAGAGGAGATATTCCTGTCCATGGAAGATGTGAAGTCTGATGTTCTTCTTGGATTTTTAAGGCTGCGTATGCCATCAACCAAGATCCATAGGTCAGAAATAAATCATGACACTGCACTGGTCCGCGAATTACATATATATGGCCCTATGATACCCTTAGGTGAAAGAGAGGATGAACTATGGCAACACAGAGGTTACGGTGAACACCTCTTAAAAGAAGCAGAAAAGGTGAGCTGTGAAGAATATGATAAAAAGGAAATTCTCGTAACCAGTGGAATAGGAGTCCGTAATTACTATCGTAAATTTGGGTATGAGCAGAAAGGACCTTACATGGCTAAAAAGTTAGTTTAAATATTTTCTCACTAAATAAACAACCGATTAAAAAATCAACACAAAAATATGCATAAATGGAGGGATTTCAATGAAGATATCAATTGAAGAACTGGCAGGAATGATTGATCACACCAATGTACAGAGGGATACCACTGATGATGATATTAAAGCTCTCTGCCAGGAGGCAGATAACTATGATTTCAACTGTGTCTGTGTAACACCCACCCAGGCCGCTTTAGCATGGGAACTTCTGGAAAACTCAGACACTCAGGTCTGTGTGGTTATAGGATTCCCCTTCGGTGTGCAGACAACCCATGCCAAGGCCTTTGAGGCTGAAGAAGCTGTGGAAAATGGTGCATCAGAACTGGACATGGTGATGAATATTGGAGCCCTTAAATCAGGCCACTACCCCCTGGTCCAATCAGACATAGCCGCAGTAGTGGGAGCAGCCCGAGGACGTATAGTGAAAGTTATACTGGAAACAGCACTACTAACCAGAGAAGAAAAAATAAGTGCCTGCCAGCTGGCCAGAGATGCTGGAGCCCACTATGTGAAAACTTCCACCGGATTCGGAGTAGACGGAGCCACAACCGAAGACGTCAGATTGATGAGAGAAACTGTTGGTATGCAAATGGGTGTGAAAGCCGCTGGTGGCATTCGAAACCTGGAAACAGCACTGGCCATGATCGATGCAGGGGCCAGTAAACTTGGAACATCAACAGGTGTGCAGATAATGGAAGACCTCCTAAAATCAACGGACTAAAACACGATGGGAATGGAGTGTGACTTCAATGAAGAGGAAAATGGAGTGTGACTTCAATGAAGATGAAAATAGAGATTGAAATAATAAAAAAAGGAAAACTCACTGCAATCTTAGATGACCGAAACCCTGAAACTGCTCAAACCTTCTATGAAAACCTTCCCCTGGAAGGTGAGGCCCAGTTATGGCAGGAAGAAATCTACTTCCCCATACCCCTAGACCATGACTATGAAAACGCCTCACCATCTTCAGATAAGGGAGATATATCCTACTGGCCACCAGGAAAGGCTTTTTGCATCTTCTTCGGGGATTCCCAACCTGCTTCTGATGTTAATCATATTGGACTGGTGGTTGAAGGGTTGGAGATTATGGAAGAGGTTGAAGAAGGAGATTGGGTGGTTATTTGTGAAATAAATAAATGATTAAAGCGTTTTTATGATAGAATAAGATGAATTACCATTTATTATCAAAATAATGGATTAAATTTTTTTTATTGCAGATTGGACATTCTGAAACAAGTCGTGGATATTTCCATGCTTCAATAGAAACTCAATATTAAACCCTCCCCCTTGGAGTGCTAGAACTAATAAGTTCAAAAATTTTAAATGGTTAGATTGTACAAAATTATGCATAAACAGCAATTCAAAGATAATTGTATCAACCAAGAAATAAAATCGGCTTTTAAAAATGTTGAATAACAGAGGGTGGATGAATTGAATTTTTCAGAATATATTTTAGGCTGTGCTTACCGTGGATTAATATATGGACTTGTTCTTAGTGTATTTGGAGTGATCTGGTTATTGATCAACCATCAAACATCAGAAGATAATGTTTTAACGCTAATAATAAATGTTACCCTTTATATTATGATACTGAGAATTTTAATTGGTTTAATTACATATATAATAATGAAAAACCCCATTTCAAAAGTTGATAGTGAAAAGTTATTGGAATATGAAGAGAATGCAACCAAAAAAGACGTAGCAAAAGCTTCCAAATATGTCAAAGAAGGATTCTTTACATTTGTGTATCTTTCAATTTATAGTTCAAGTTGCATGACCCTCAGTATACTTAATAATTATATTTATATATGGAATTGGGCACCCACAGAACTAATTAAAACCCTGACAGTAGATTATTCGTGGTTTTATGGTAGTATTAATGCAGGAATCTGGGGTTATGTAATTGGAATTGGACTATTATTAATAATAATTTGGAGAGAATGCATCTTGGAAGGAGAAGAAATTGAAGACTTTAATGAAGAATAGAGATTGACAGTTGCATCATCGAGAATTAGATTAATTATTTTTCTAAATATTATTAACATTGCCCTAATTTCATTCCCCTCTACAAAAAAATCCATCTGAAACTCTTATTACTGGCTGAAAATCTTCATTTATCACATAAATACATATCCAACCATTAAGTATCAAGATAATTTGTATTAAAAAATTTAATCTATTACTAAATTCTAAAGATTGAAACTCGAATAAATAGAGGGAGATGTAAATGGACCTTTTTGGACTCTTCAAACCTAAACCTAAAAAAATGGCAAAGAAAAAAGATCTTGAGGGTTTAGTCAAAGCATTGCAATATAAAAAAGACAAGATTGTCCGTAAAGATGCTGCATTTTATTTAGGGAAAATGGGTGATGCTCGAGCAGTGAAACCACTTCAAAAAACATTGCAAACTGACGAAAAGGGAGTTAGGGAATCTGTTGCACGCGCATTAGGTGAAATAGGGAATGATGATGCTGTGGATGTTCTCATTGATTGTCTTAAAGGTGATCCAGATTACGTTGTGCAAGCTGCTGCTGCCTCAGCATTGGGAAGCGCTGGTAATAAACTGGCAGTTGAACCCTTAATTGAATCATTGGGTAAATGTGAACCATATGTAAGATCGCAAAGTGCAAAGGCCCTGGGTGATTTAGGTGATAGAGCAGCAGTAGAACCATTAATTAAAGCACTTGAAGATGAGGAATATTTCGTGAAAAATGCTGCTGCTATTGCCCTCTGTAAAATAGGGGACAAAAGAGGTTTAAAACCTTTAATAGAAAAAGGTGGAAAACAACCCATTAGATTAGCTGCAAAAATAGGTGATTATGATTCTGTTCGTTACTTAACTAGCGTACTGGAAGAACATATGATTGATACTTTTTATTCAAGCTATCGTAAACATAAAATTCTCGCATTGGATGCATTGGAAAAAATCGGAGATATTAATGCATTAGATCAGTTGCTAAAAAGTTTAAAGGACGATGATGATTCATTAGTCCGGAAAAAAATTCCTGCAGCCATATCTCAATTTGAAGATGCAAGAACTATACCTGCGCTATTAATGTCATTAAAGAATGATAAAGACGACGAAGTAAGAATGTATACAGCATGGAGTTTGGCTAAATTTCATGATGACCGAGTTTTCCAAGCATTGGTAGATTGTCTGCGACTAGATAAAGATTCCCAGGTAAAAGAAGCTTGTGCAGATTCATTATTGAGGATTGGTGATGATCGGACTTTCCAGGAGTTGATGAATATTATCTGTAATGAATCTCCCAATTTCTCTGCTTTCATAGCTTTAGCCCAATTGAACAATATCAATGCAACCCCTGTTTTAATTGATTATATTTTTGAGTTTAAACCACAAAGGAATCCACTCCAAAATAGGTTTGACAAACATTTCCAGGAACTGTTTGGGGCTTACAATAAGATAATTTTTGACTCAGTTTATAATGGATGTGATGTATCTGAATGGTGGGATGGTTACATGACTGTTAAAATTGATTACAAATATGATCTTAAACTGTCTGAAAAAGCTTTAGAAACTCTATTAGAGCTGAAAACTCCAATTTCAAGTAATTTATTGCACAAAATTTCCAATAAAAAGGACGAAAAAGTTATTACTGGCAAAGATCCTTTAGATAATTATAAAAAATACTTCAAAACGCTTAATTTCATCAAACAAAGAGAAACTGCTGCCAAAGAATTGGAAAAAAGAGGCAATCCTCCTTACGATTCGTCTATTTATCTAGTAAAAGATAATTGGAAAATATGATTACTAAGTTTTCCTTTATTCTAAACTTAAGAACATAACATCTGTTTATTTTAAAACCACAATCAAAGTCTGCACTCTAACAGCATCTTGTTTTTCAGGAAATACATCCCATAAAATCGATGTCTCGAAGTTTGCTGCAAATGCCACGTTTTGAGTTATTTTTTCAGCTTCATATAAACACACATCCCCCGATACAGTGACGATGACCATTCGAGCCTCTTTCAAATCAAAAGTTAATAGTGGGCATTTCATGGCGTTTTCCACAGACTCAAAAATGGCTTCTTTACCTTGGCCCATGCCTAAACCTACCCTAGCACTAGTGCATTCTTTCATAAGTTTTCGAAGGTCACTATTATTTAGAAGGCTGGGATTTTTTAGTATGCCTATGCCTTGCACAGAACCTTCATCCTGAACATGGCAGGTTATATCTTTAATAACCATGGCCACTATGCGAACTAAGGTGTGGTAACTCTCTTTAACTCGGGAATTTAGATTGACTTCTGTTAGTCTGTTGAAAGGGATATATATCAATATATCTGTGTTTTTCTCCAATTTCGAAATCCATGATTTCTCATTTTCACCCCATGAAGTTAATTCCCAGTTACTGGGAAGCACTGCAATGACAAAAACTCCCTTATTACGGGCAATATAAGCTAAAGCAGACACATACTCCATGCAAGGGTTAAGTCCCATCTCACATGTCAAAAACAACAGTTCAACATCAGCAAAATAATTTGTTTCAGAAAACTTTTTAAGCACAGCTTCTTCAGCATGTTCAGGAGAAAGATTTCCTAAAACACGAGGAAGTTCAAGAAATTGGGAACCATCTGCTTTAAAGATGTTAGTCCCGTATCAGCAGTTAAGAGTACTTTCAGGAGGTTAACATCATCAAGTACTTCTGATTGGAGAATATCATGATAAAACTCCCCACAACCAATCAATTGAATATTTTTCGTGGATTTTTTCTGTGGTAAATTATGATCTTCCCTTTTTTGCAAAGAAAATCACCTTGAACTATTCTTAACTAAATTTCAATACAATAAAAATGATTCAAAGTATAAATCTAAATTAATTAGCAACTTGATTTCTACAAAAATTTAACCATATCCTCCAGATCTCGGGCATCGTCAATATCTGTTTCCAGATCTAACTCCAGGTAAGCCTTTCTATACAGGCCATCACTAGATGACAATATCATCTGTTTCTGGCAGAATAATTCATAACCCTTTACAGGTGTGTGTCCCACTACCATGGCTTTACACTCCATTTTCTCCAAAAATGAACTTATACTTGCACAATCATAATCTCCAGGGCGGTTGAAAAGCATCTCTATTAAGGGAGAGTTATAGTTAAAACCATGCTCTACAATACGCTCAATATCCACCATACTATTGATGAGTTTAGATGGTCCAGCATGACTAATGAAAACTTGGTTACTGGTTTTCACTGCCACTGGAAGATTCTGGAAGTACTCACAGTATTCCTTCATCTTCAACCGACCCCAGTAATCTCTGATGTTACGATACCTCTCTTGGATCTGCCTTTCAAATTCTTCTCTCTGTTCCATGCCCCCTTTATATAATTTCATTCCCGAAAGATGGGAAAACTCATGATTACCCATAAGAAGATTGAAATTTGCGTGTTCTTCATCCCACTGTTTCACAATTTCCAGAACTTCCAATGAATTATCCTTCTGACCCGGAACAGGGTGGATCACATCCCCTGTTAATACCACATAATGGCCTTCATAAATATATTCCCTCCAAAAACGTTGATATTTCTCTAAATCTGTTAAATTACCATGCAAATCAGTTATAACCAGAATCTTACCAGTTCCTATGATTTCTAATAGTTTCCCATGACACTGAATCATGTTAATTAATAACCCCCATCAATCGGGATGATTTTATCTAAACCTGTCTTAGATCTATCTTTAGAAGATTTATAATGGATTAACTAAAAACCCTGAAAAAATGTGTAAATTGTGGAGTGATGTAACCAAAAGGTTGATCCTTCCAACCAGAAGGTTGTATTGTTTTTTTTAAGGTCAAAAAAAGGAATAAATAACTATGTACTCATGATCATTGCAATAAATGGCTCTATTATAATAATCTAAAACAGGATTATCAAACAGGAGCTTGGAATAAAAAACTATTAATCAGTTGAATTCAGAAATAAAATGAGAGAGTTATGGGGGATTTGGTATGGAAGGAGAATATGATAGTCTGTTTTTAACCCAGTTTTTAACCCAGGCTGCCCCACCCAGAGAGATAAAATCCAGGGATTGGAAAGTGGGAGATAAGATCGCTGGACGTTATGAAATTTTTCACATAAGAGAGGGCGGGATGGGTATACTGTATTTCTGCTATGATCATAAGGCCCGGGAGCCAATTACGATCAAAACTTATAAAGATGTAGACTCTGTGGAGACCGTTGACCAGTTCCGTTCTGAGGCCCTGACCTGGGTGAAACTAGGTAAACATCCAAACCTGGTTGAGGCCAAGTATGTCCTGGATGTGGATCATAAACCACATATTTTCCTGGAGTATGTAGAAACCCATAATGATAAGGATCCAACCCTTCGAAACTTTCTTAAAGAGGGGAGACTTGGCTTAGAATCTGTAATAGATCTGGCCATCCAGTTCTGTAACGGGATGATACATGCCACTGATAAGATCCCAGGACTTATTCATCGGGATATAAAACCAGAAAATATATTGATCAATCCCCAGGGGGTACTGAAGATCACTGATTTCGGGTTGACCAGGGTGTATTTAAGCCTTCAAGAGGCCCGTAATGTGGTGGGAACCTTCCCGTACATGTCACCAGAACAGTGCCTGGGTCTGGGGGTGATGGACACCCGCTCTGACATATATTCATTTGGAATAGTCTTCTATGAATTGTTAACTGGTAAATTACCATTTTTAGCCAGAGATAAATATGAATACATCCGTTTTCATGTTAACAAAACACCAAAAGATGCCATGTTACTTGAATCCGAGATTCCTGCAGAATTAAATAAAGTGGTAATGAAGTGTCTGGAGAAAAAATCAGAAGACAGGTTTAAAAATTTCAGGGAGCTGAAAAAATCCATACTGGAGATTTACCCTGATCTAGAAACAGATTTGGGGGATATGAAACGTCCAGAAGAAAAGGTTAAGGCTTTTGAAGCCCAATATTTGGCCAACAAGGGGACCAGTCTCATTACCCTGGGACGTTACGATGAAGCCCTGCCTTTCTTTGACCTGGCCCTGGAAATGGAACCCAAATACATTGACACCTACTATCGCAAGGCCCTGGCCCTCACTGGGCTGGGTAAATATCAGGAGGCAAGCCAGAACTTTGACCAGTACTTAAACATAAATCCTCGTGATGCAGGGGTGCTGATGCATAAGGGTTGCTTGCTTAATCTGTCTGGTAAAAGAGAGGAAGCTTTATCCTGTTTCAACCAAGCTCTTTCTATCCATCCTTGGTGCCAGGAGATTATCTATCAAAAAGGAGTTACATTGTATCTTATGGGGAGATATTCTGAGGCTCGGAATGCATTCCAACAGCTTTCTGATGATGAGTACGAAAGATATCGTGACATGTTCCTTGAAATATGTCCTCCTGAAGATTCAAAAGATTCAGAGGTATTTGAAACCGATTAAGAGATTTAAACGTGATTAAAAAAAATCATGGAACTTAAGTATAAGGCATAAATAAGTTTAAGAGGGGAGATGAATGTCAGATGAAATGTTTTTAACTTCAACCATGGAAGGTGACTTAGATACTCTGAAAGACTTGGCCAGGAAAATAGATGCACTTAGTAATGATCGTAGACTGCGATTAATGATTATTATTGGTGCTGAGACCCGCAATAGAAAAGAATACTTAACTGATATCAGGGAGTTAACCACCATTCTCAATCATAAATATGGTATACCCCTTACACAGAACGGTGTTAAAAAACATCTAGACGTGCTTATGAAAGCAGGGCTTGTTAAAAAAGAACCTGGATTTGCAGAACGATCCATGAGGGGGGAAAGGGCAGTAATAAACTATGTTCCAGTTGTTGGAGCACTGGAATCAATTATCACAGATATTAAGAAACTATCCAGAACCATATCCAATGTTAAAGATGAAATATCAGAAACTAACTACTCCCATCCACTGATCAAGGTTATGGGCGGAGATGACGATGGGATGGTGTTCCCCCTGGTGAAGGAAGTGACCCGTGTGGGACGCCAAGGAGAGCTTGATCTCGACAATCAGGAATACATGGGCGATGTGGTACTATCTAATGATTATAAGAGTGTTACCAGGGTTACTCATCCACATGCCACCATAACTCATAGTAAAGACAATTGGTACCTTGAAGATAGTGACAGTAAGTGTGGAATGTTCCTTAACAATGATGAAAAGGCCCAGGATAAAATTAAACTAAAAAATGGGGATAAGATTAAACTTGCATTAGGTGAAGGTGGGGCTGAGTTGGTTTTTATTTATAATGAATAGTAAATCCTCGAAGAGGGGATTATAATGAGAGAGAGTTGGAGAACAGTACGTGTATTCATTTCATCAACATTTAAGGATATGCAAGCTGAACGAGA
This sequence comes from Methanobacterium sp. PtaB.Bin024, assembly GCA_002067065.1. GTDB lineage: Archaea > Methanobacteriota > Methanobacteria > Methanobacteriales > Methanobacteriaceae > Methanobacterium. Next base: position 19,700 of record MVPY01000099.1, on the reverse strand, counting down.
TCACTTAGTTCGTTTTGTATTCCCACGTATGCGTGAAGAGCTATTTAGACGACATATTTATTTAGTGGATGTAGATTTACGATGGGGTGTTACCAGTGAGCAGAATGCATATGATGTTTGCATGGAAGAGATTGACAACTGCCATCCTCGATTTATATGTTTGTTAGGAGGTAGATACGGATGGATTCCTCCAAAAAGTGATATTTCAATAACTGCTTCTGAAATTAATTATGGTGCATTGGATAAACTGGAGGAACCTGTCTTTAGATATTTCTATTTTAGAGACCCCAACGTTACTGCATCTATTCCAAAAGACTTCGCTAAAGATTTTCGAGAACCATCGGGAAGTGAAAGTGAAAAACTTCTGGAATCTCTAAAAGATCATATAATGGATCATGAAACTAAGGGAAAGATATTAATTGAACCCGGTAAATCAGAGCGAAAAAGTTTACCTTTTTATATATACCCCTGTAAGTGGGATAACAAATTAAATCGGATTGTTAATTTGGAATCCTTCGGAAACATAGTTTACAATGATTTAATGAATAGTATAGATGCAGAATTAGGTGAAGAAAAAACAGAAGTTTTAAACGAGTTTGATGAAGAAAAAGCAGCCATGGATACCTTCATAAATGAAAAAATTGAAAATTATGTGGTTGGGAGTCGTAGACAAATTCTGGATTCTATGTATAAATTTGTTATAGACGATGAAAATACTAGTTTTTTATGTCTACATGGAAAACCTGGAAGTGGAAAAACCGCACTGATGGCTAGATTTTACCATGAGTATACGAAGAACCAAGATATGTCCAAAGAAGTAGTCATCCCCCTTTTTGTAGGAGCAACAGTCAGATCAACAGATCTTCGGAAAATTTTACGTAGATTTTGTTATGAACTATTAAAAATCACAAATAACCCTGAAGAAGTACCTGAAGACTATGAAAATCTTATTAAAAAATTTAATTCTCTTTTAAAAGAAGCTTCCCTGATTAAACCAATACTCTTTTTAATAGATGCTTTTAACCAAATAGATCGAGGGGATAATAACTGGTTTCCTGATGAAATACCAAAAAATGTCCATTTTTTTATTTCTACCTTATCCGGACCAGAATTAGAATCATTAAAAAAATTAAGGATTCCTCCTGAAGAAATAACTTTAACTCCACTAAAATCTTCAGATAGTAAATTAATCATTAATAAATTCCTTAGCAAATACCGTAAAAAATTCGATAACTACCAAATCAAGGCCTTAATTCATAAAAAAGATTCTAATAATCCCCTTTATCTTAAAACTGCTTTAGAAGAACTTAGAACATTGGGAACATATGAAGAGATAACTGACTGCATTATAAATCTGCCTGAAACAGTGCAACCACTATTTCAATGGATATTGAAACGTTTAGAAAATGATCAGGGATTCATTGGCAAAAAAGGAAGTTTGATTGGATCCGAAATTGTACCTGAATTTACATCATTGATAGCCGTAAGCAGACACGGATTATCCCTAAAAGAATTGACTGAACTTATAGATCCCGATGATCCTAGAGGAAATATCGCTGCACTACAAAGGCTTTTAAGACCTTATTTAATGTATAAAGATGAATTAATCTACTTTTACCACGGACAACTCAAAGAAGCGGTTGATAATCGGTATTTAGATTATAAGAATAAATTAGATTATAATAGAAAACTAGCTGATTATTTCCATAAAAAAGCAGATCCTCATGATAACCTATCTTGGAATGGGAAAAATCCACGTTCCTTCTCCGAACTTCCCCATCATCAAATAGAAGCTGAGTTGTGGGGTGATATAGAGGATACTCTCACAGATTTAGAGTTCATCGACATCAAATGTAATCATGGTATGATATTTGGGTTAATTGAAGATTTAAATGAGTCCATTGCCATTAAAAATTTACCATCTCTGTTGCAAATGAGCAAAGCTCTCAAATTTAATACTCCTACAATACTCGATCGTCCTAATTTAACCAAACAAACTCTGTACAACTTTCTATATTGGGCAGAAGAGGTGGAACCAAAAATAAGAACAAAATTAAAAAAAGCACACAAAAAATTAGATGAACAAATGTATTGGATTAAAACAGAAGCACCATTACCAAAGTCTGAAACATCTTCAAATATATATATTAATTTTATAAATCCTTCAGAAATACAATCTTTGTCCTCTGAACATAATTGTATTGCTATTTCATCTCCACAAGGTGAAACCGAAGTATATTCTCTGCAAAGTGGTGAAGTCATCTACAAAGAAAAATTTGATAAAGGCATAGTTAAAGGAATTTTAATGGGAATAGACCATAAGCTGATTTACACAACTAAAAAAGGTAGAATATTTTATAATATGAGAGAAATTCCAATACTCACTCGTGAAAATGAAGAAATTCTTCCTAAAAAATTTAAAAATGGAATAATTATTGCCACAGACCATAATTCATTAACTTATTATGATTTGGACAAACAAGAGTCCGAAATAATAGATATTCAAGTACCGTTTCCTTTAATAAGTTTAGAAATTTCTCCAAATAATAAAAAGATAATTTACATTGCAGGACTAGATGATCAAAAAATAGTACAACTGCAAAAGATAAATGGTTATTGGGAAAAGGAAATAATACCCTATCAAGGGGCTCCTGTAGTGGATACAGATCTAAATGAACATCATCTTTTATTAATCACTAAAGATCGTTATTTGCGATTAATTGATTTAAATAACTGTAATACATTCGCTAAAATATATTACCAAACTAAAATAAGAGGAATGCCACTTAAATGCTCTCTTGATACTGAATCCAGAGCATTTTTCTTTACCAATCAAGGGATCATTGCCTCCTGGAATTGGCAGAGTAACAGTCTCAATAAATTGCAGGATCTAAAGCAGCCAGTTATTATTTTCAATTATATTCCCCGTTTTAAGAATTTGTTCATTTCTACGACAGAAATAAGTAGAACTATTGAAAATTCATTAAAAACTTCAAAATTTCATTCTGCAGAAATAACTGAATGTATTATCAATGATAACAATCACGTAGTATCATTCAGCAAATTAGATAAATCTATTCAATGGTTTTCTTTTACTGGTTTGAATTCAATAAAACGACAATATTGTGAAGGAATAACTTCCATTACAAAATATGGAAAAAAAGACAATATAATTATGGGTGATGAACATGGAAATGTTTGGATTGGATTAGAATCCCATGAATCAGAAGATGTTAACCATAACAACATAAACAAGTTAAATGAGCCTGTTGTATCATTAATAAACCAGGATAAAGAAATAATTGCAGCAGGCCAATTTGGGGGTGTTGTAAAAATACCCCTATCTAATGGAGAAGTGGAATGGAAACCCAGTAAACACCAATTCATTAAAAAGATTAAAGGAGAGTTTCAAAATCAGATTAAATTGCTCAAAATTGGTGGAGATTTTTTTCTTAGTTTTTATATAAGTGCAGATTATTCTTTTCTATCTCTTATAATTAACAAAAGTGAAAAAATTATCTATAAAACTAAAAAATCAATCAATGATGTTCAAATAAATCCTAAGGATAATATATTATGTCTTGCAGGTCAATCAGTACAGATATTGAAAATTCATTTATTAAGAAATAGAAACCTGCCAAATTTATTATATAAAAAGAGTACACCCGTGAAAAAATGTGTTTTTTTAAATGAAGGAGATTATATAGGGGTCATAATACAAAATTCACCTTATTTAGAGATATGGGAAGTGAAAAAAGACCTTCCTACCGTGGCATCCATAAGATTACCAGGAAGCGTGTCCTCTATAAATTCTCACGAGAATAAAATAGTTATGGGTTTCGGTTCAGGTGAATTGATGACTGTTAGCTTTAAGATAAAAAAGGGGGTTGATTAATGAGATTTTATAGTAAAACTCAAGAAGAGAAGATTGATTGTATAAATCGCTGTTTTTTTGAAACCGACCATGGATATCTATTTGAAGCCATGGAAAGGATAAAAGATCTAGGGCAGGAATTCCATGATTCTAAGGTTTATTATGCGGAGGGTGTTTTGCGGAGAGATTTTTTAGGACAGGGAAACAGGGCTAGAGAACTTTTTGAAAAGGCATATAATTTAGATAATAATCATGTTTTCGCATTACATAATATTTTAGCATTATCCGTAAATGAAGATAACTTTCGTAAATGGGCTCAAAAAATTTTAAATTCTTCAGATAATGAAGATATAACGCGTGAAGATATAAAAAAAGCCAAATATTGGTTAAATAAACTAGATTCTGGACTTGACTACAAAGAATATTTAATGGAAAGATCCATATTTGATATAAATCATGGAAATCATGGATCTGGTGCTGCAACATTAGAGATTGTTTTAACTAATTACGAACAGTCTTTAGGAACAGAATTACCCATGATGAGACGAACAAGGGCTGAAAGTCTCCGAACGCTTGATAAAGAATTAGAAGGAAGAAGAAATATTTCTGTTCAACGTATCCCTCCAAATGAACGTTTGGTTCTTCAGGAAGCATTTTATGAACTTGAAAAAGCTATTCAATCAGATGAATATGACCCTGAATTATGGAATTTGAAATCAGCATGGGCAATTCTATTAGGTAAACCTGAGAATGCTATAGATTATGCGGAAAAATCCATAGAGCTTGGGATTCAAAACTATCCTAAACCATATTACAATCTTGCTCTTGCTTACAGTAAATTAAAGAAATTTGATGAGTCTTACAAATTCGCTGCAAAATCAGTTTCTGAAGCTAAAGCAGCTGATTCGGGATTAGACATCAAAATGGCGGAATCTTTTATAAAGGATCTTCCCAGAATAGAAACAGGTTTTCAAACATATAATTTTGAACTTTATACAAATCTGTATATGGAAGACGTCCGTAATTTTTCTGAAAAGTTTTTAACACAGTGGAATCTAAAAGAGAAAAAAATATCTGCATTTATATTAAATAAACTTGATAAAAAAAGTTCAACCAGTGATTATATTAATGTCATGGCCGAAGTTTTGTCTGCGTTCCCTCCTGAAATAGTTTTTCGAGTTAACTTAAAAATTTTTGATAATAAAAACGTAGAAATCCATGAAAAATGTCTCATATCTTCTTTATTCATTGCAACATATAGTACTGGAATTCAAAGAACTGACACTACAAAATTTATTTTAATGTCAATATTAGCTGCAAAAAATCTAAATATCATTAAAAGTATATACCGCGAACTTATATTAGCCCCTTCAGCAGCTTCAGAGGGTGATTTTTCTAAATTAAACACCATAATCTCCAGCGAAATTAATAGATTAGGACAAGTTGGTCTAAATGAATTAATAACTAATCAAAATCCTATCACAAGTCAAGAAATAGTTCAAGCTGAAAAAATGTTAAAACGCTTTGAATTAATGGAGGAACCTTCAGATTACATTAATTTACTTTCTAGAAACAATTGCAACCCCTCAAGCAGATTACTTCGTAGAGTGATTAATAGGATAAGCAATAATTATTATATAGATACATCCTAATTTCTCCTATGTTTAATCACGAATTTGTAGTTCTTTCTTTAAAGATCCAAATACTAAAAAATGCATTAAATGTATGATAACAATTCTTTAAAGATTATATCAGTCGATATTTTAAAAGATTCGTATGGATAAACATTTGAGAAATAATAGATTACATACAATTTTTATTGATATATTAAATAAAGATGAAATAAAACATATTAAATAAGTTGGAAAATTTTAATTCTTAAAATATCTTAAATAATTCAATATTAAAAACAAGGAGGGATTAAATGGGTATTATGGATCGTTTGTTTGGAGGGGGGCCAAAGTGTCCTAAATGTGGAAAAACCATGAGTAAATCAAAAACTCCTCTTTCTTATGATTCTGATATGTATTTATGTAAATCTTGCGGAGTCATGATGCAAAAAAAACGTTGAATCTTGTAAAATTGTCATTTGAGTCTCAAGTAGTTGCTTTCCTTAAACTTGTCAAATAATTTTTTTGACTTTTTTTGGACTTTGAACTGCACAATACAAATTTTTCAAGCACTCCAAACTCAATCATCCAAAAATCATATCAAATTCTTTTTTTCACCATAAAATATCTATTGAGTTTATTTCTTAAGTTTATTCCCTAATTCGATGCCTTCTGATTTCAGTGTAACTTGTAACAAAAGCAGCAACCCTGTTATTCTGTGCCTCTTTATTTTCAAGAACCCAAAATGGAATTATAATCAGCATGGTGGGCCTCCCCATGATTTCAATAGCTTAGAAGTGATGGAAAGTGTTTCTGATGCTGATTACATTCTCAAAGAAAAATTAAAAAGCCTATGTGGAGAAGAGATTTAAACTACACTAATTTGAACTAGAACTCTTTTTGAAACACAATCAATCCCAGTTCCATGTAGTGGGTCATGCTCTTGTAGACTGGTTCCAGACTAATTTTGATAAACAGTTGATTCTTTCATCCAGCTACAACAGAGGCCGTAAAGCTTACATTGAATTATATCTGGAAGATGACATTTTATGACCTTAAACCTGATTGAGATGAGAAAGTTTATTGAATAAAATTATATAAGTCAAAATATTCGTGGGTTTTAAAATCCATAAAGTGTGTAATTAGTGTAAAAAATACATAAGAGTCCTTTAACTACTATTTTTAATATAAATATTTCTTAGAATATCAAAATTTATAGGAACAATTAATAAATTAAATGAATATACAAATCATTGAAGAAATATAACTCAATATATTTATAGAACGTGCTAGATTAATAATGGGGAACTTTAAATGACTGGGGAAACCAAAAAAATTGTTGTAGTGGGGGATATCACAATAGATATGTTACAATGGGAAATAAAACCTGAAAAAGAATCAGAAATAAAGGTTGAATCAAATAAAAATAAACCTGAAAACAATTCTACAAATTCCACTAATAAAACAATTTCCCAAAAAAACTTTTCTTATAATTGGAAGCTATATCCTGGTTATTTATTAACAGCCAAACCAGGTGGTGCCTGTTTACTCGCAGATATGGTTGTAGGTGCTTTAACATCCCACCCTAAAAGAAATTACCAAATTATTTCTTACAATCTTGAAGATCAGCTTGATGAACCTATTGAAAAGATACCTCCTAAAGAAATCATCCATTCCATTAGCATCTTAGGTGAATTTGACCAAAAAAACGATGAATGCGATAAAAATACTGTTTATCGAGTTAAAGAATTTTGCGGTTTTTCTGGACCTTTAGGTAAATCTCCAAAAATATTAGACATAAAAAGTGATGATCCTGACGTCGATATGGTCATTATTGATGATGCAGGTAATGGCTTTCGTGATAAACCTTCAGCCTGGCCTGCTGCACTCAATGAGAATCATGATCCTTTGATTGTTTATAAAATGAGCAGACCATTAGTTAAAGGTGAACTTTGGAATAAACTAAAAAATAAAAAATCTGAAAATTTATTTGTAGTTGTAAGTGTCAATGATCTCAGAGAAAGGGGGGTTACTATCAGCAAAAAACTCTCATGGGAACGTACAGCTGAAGACTTCGTATGGCAAATGGCAAATAACTGTTTATTAAATGATCTTAAGGATTGTAATCATCTTCTGGTAAGACTGGGTACTGATGGTGCAATTTATTATAGGAACCAAGATGGAAAAATCACAGCTGATCTTTACTATGACCCCAAATGCATGGAAGATGGTTACAAAGATAATACAGAAGGAGATATGCAGGGATATGGAAATGCATTTGTCAGTGCCCTTGCAGAGGAAATTATTAATGAAGGTTTTGATTGTATTGAAGATGGTATAATAAATGCCATTATTAGTGCAAGGAAGCTCCTTGATTACGGTTTTGGAAAAACATCAGAAAATGGGACATTATTAGAGCCTGATTATCCGTGCCATGAAATTTTTGATAACAAGAAAGAAGATTATAAAGAAAACAAAAATGAAAAAAAGTGTAAATGCACAGATAATAAAAGTATTGCCCGTATAAGTATTCCAACAGATATAAAAAAGGATTCATACTGGACAATTCTGAAATCAAAAAATAAGTTGAAATTAGAAGACATTGCACAGAGTTTTGTTAAGTATGGTTTCGACTCCCTAAAAGAATCTAATTTTGGCATTCCTGTGGGTAAATTTAAAGGTCTTAGAACAGTAGACAGATCTGAAATTGAAAGCTACCAAAGCATCAGAAATCTCATGAAGGAATATATTGCAAAAGAAAATCCAAAAACACCACTTTGCATGGCTGTTTTTGGCCCTCCAGGTTCTGGAAAATCTTTTGGAGTTAATCAACTGGCCCAAAGCATTCCTGATGCAAAAATTAAAAAAATTGGATTTAATGTTGCCCAATTTAAATCCCAGCAAGACCTGATAGATGCACTGCACAAGGTCCGGGATGACGTTCTAAAAGGATACATACCTTTAGTATTTTTCGATGAATTTGACGCTAAATTTGGGGATAATGAGTTGGGATGGCTTAAATATTTCTTAGCACCAATGCAGGACTGTGAATTTAAATCAGGAGAATCAATGCACCCCATAGGTAAATCGATTTTTGTTTTTGCTGGTGGAACAAGTTCCAGTTATGAAGAGTTTTCCAGAGAAACACTAAAAACAAAATTAAAAAATGAAAATCTTGAAAAAGATGAAAAAGAAAAAATCCAAAGGAAAATTGATTACTTCAGTGCTTCTAAAGGTACTGATTTCGTAAGCAGGCTGCGTGGTTATGTTAATATAATTGGACCCAATCCAGGGAAAATTGATGATTCTCTGTATATCATAAGAAGGGCAATTTTATTACGTTCTATATTGGAGCGTAACGTCGAGAAGATATTTGATTCAAATAACGTTGCTAAGATCGATAAAGAAGTTTTAAGAGCATTCCTCTTATGTCCCGATTACAAACACGGGGTTAGATCAATGGAGGCAATCATTGAGATGAGCATGCTAACTGACCAGAAGAAATTTGAACAGTCTGCACTTCCATCTGCAAGTCAGCTTGAAATGCACGTAGACTCTGAAAAATTCCTCAACATAGTTGAAAGAGCAGTTTTATTTGAAAATGCCGTGATAAGGCTGGCTAAAATGAGTCATAAAGAATATTTAGAAGAGCAAGAGATTATTCTGCCCAAAGAAGTAATCATGAACTATCTGAAGGATAACAAGATAGAAATTAAGCCTGAATCGGAAGATAAATGGTTGGGGATAAAGGATATAGATGAATTCTTAACTGAAGTTGCATTGGAATCAGATGTTAGAAAAAGTACTCTTAAAGCCCATTTAGATGCTGAATTACCAAAAGTTAAAGAGAATAAAAAGACTCTGAGACCTTGGGAAGAATTAGAACCAGATGATAAAAAATTAAGCATCGAACAGGTCAGAAATATGCCTAAAAAGTTAAAAGCAATAAATTATGACTTTGAACCATTCATTGATAAGGAACCAGACGAATCTCTAAAAGTGACATTTGAAGATGATGATGTTGAAAGGTTAGCTGAAATGGAACACGCCCGATGGATGGAACAAAAGATAGATCAGGGATATGCCTATGGCAAGCTAACTGATGATGATAAAAAAATTAACCAGTATATTGTTCCATGGGATGAATTAAGCGAAAATGCAAAGGATTTAGACCGGCGACCGGTCCGTAATATTCCCAATTTATTATTTGAAGTTGGATTTAAAGTTCGTAAAGCAGTATGATAATTATCATTCATACTCTTTAATCTTTTAAATCAACCTAATCTTAATTCTGAAGATATTTATTAAAGATATGGATATTTTAAAATATTACATCTCTAAGAGTTCATCTAACTTTTCTAACCCCCTCACCAGTATTCGGTAGAAAATTTTTAGTAATTTGTCATGTTTAAACTCTTTTTTAGGAGGTTTAAGACTTCTTTTTCTTTTAGATCTAAAATTCATTCAAATCACATATGATTCAATAAACCGATCAAAATCCATGTATTCATACTAAAAATTTAAATAATATAAAGGAGGGATCAACCGGCTCCCATTATATTTAAATCCATTATTTTAACTTCAATCACATTTTTTTCCATTTTTATTATTACCTTATCACCTTCACTAATTTCACCACTTAAAATCATCTCAGATAATGGATATTTCACCTTATCTTCTATTTTACGGCGTAACGGTCGAGCACCAAACTGTTGGTGATACCCTTCCCTGGACAAATATTCAAGGGCATCATCATCCACCTCTATTTCAAGCCCCAACTCACCAATCTGGCCAGATATCTCCTTTAGCATGTTTCTGGCAATTTTTTTCATATCCCTTATTTTGAGGTTGTTGAAGGTGATCACTTCATCAATACGATTCACAAGTTCTGGTCGAAGACTCTGCAAAAGACTCTGACGTGCCTTATCCTCAGGAGAATCCTGATTAGAAGGAATTCCATAGGCAGCCTCATAATCATTACTGTTCATGGTTAAATTGGAGGTCATTATAAAAATGGTGTTGCGGGCATCGATTCTGATACCTTTACCATCTTTAAAACATCCTTCATCAAAAACCTGGAGAAATAAGTCAAATATTAATGGGTGTGCTTTTTCCATTTCATCCAGGAGCACCACAGAGTATGGTTTGGTACGCAGGGCTCCAGATAACTGACCCTCCTCTGTTCCAATAAAACCTGGAGGTGCTCCTATGAGTTTGGAAAGTGAACCCGGATCCATGTACTCGGACATGTCCAGCCTTATGAGCTCTTCTTCCTTACCGAAGATTACCCGGGCCAGTGATTTGGCAAGGAGGGTTTTGCCCACCCCAGTTGGGCCTAAAAAAAGGAAAACTCCGAAGGGGCGTTTTGGATCTTTCAATCCAGCTCGGGCAATCTTCAAACGTTTTGATATGGATTTAATGGCTTCATCCTGACCCACCACCAGTTCTCGGAGTCTTTCATCCAGTTGAAGTATCTGGTTTCTCTCATGTGAGTCTAATTTAACAGGAACTCCACTTTTCTGTTCTACAACTTTCACAACATCATTTACAGTTACATCCACCAATGAATTGTTTTGAGAGTTATGATCATTTTTATGGATGCTTTTAGTAGCACAGGCGTCATCCAAAACATCCAGAGCTTTATCTGGCAGTTTTTTAGAGTGTAAATAACGTGTTGAAAGATTTACAGCACTTTTAAGGGCTTCATCAGAGATCTGTGCGTTATAATGTTTCTGGTAATCCATACGAAGACCTCTGAGGATGTTAAGGGTTTCTTCAGATGAGGGTTCCTCCACTCTAACCTTCTGGAATCGTCTTACCAGAGCATGGTCTCGTTCCACATATCGCCGATACTCAGTAATAGTGGTGGCAGCGATGCAGTTTAACTCTCCTTTTTCCAGTGCAGGTTTAATGATGTTGGAAACATCTAGAATTGTACCCTCTGAAACTCCGGCACCCATAACCGTGTGAAATTCATCAATGAAAAGTATAACATTGGGTTTCTTGGCCTCTTTGAGTATAATCTGCATTTTGTGTTCCATGTCACCTCGATATCTGGTTCCTGAAACTACGGAGTTCATATCTATTTCATAAATTCTGGTGTTCATGAGTTTCTGTGGCACTTGACCATCTACTATCTTCTGGGCCAGAGCTCTTACCAGGGCAGTTTTCCCTACCCCTGCCTCACCCACTAAAAGAGGGTTATTCTTCTTCTTCCGGCTCAAGATTTGTATAAGTTGCAATAGTTCATTTTTTCTACCTATTAATGGCTCTATTCTGCTTTCAATGGCCAAACGTGTAAGTTCCGTGCCTATTTCTGCCAGATAAGGAGTGTCAACATCGTCCCTGTGAAGATTGGCATTAGGTGGAGTTAGAGGTAATGTATGATGTTGTGCCTGTTCTTTTGGTTCATTTGGAGGGGATGCTGGTTTTTCAATATGGCTTAACCAATTATCCAACATTAAAACAGCCTCACGACGGACTTTATTTAAATCCACATCTCTTAAAACTTCTAGTATACCTGTACTCGGTTTTTCCATTAGAGCAATGAGCAAGTGGAGGGTGTTAAGCTGTGAATGTTCCTTTATGAGGGCTATGCCCCTAGCATGTTTTATTATATTATGGTTATCCCAGTGATGGTCTGCAATGGGTTTTTCCAGATTTTCAGGAAGTTTTTCTGTTCCATGAAACGTCTGCGAAAGCAAATACATTCGGAAAGACTTCCTGAGTTTTATGGGATCCATCCCAAACTTTATGAAAATATCATTTAGATTGTTATTTTCTGCATTAAATGACCACCAGTGTTCAGTAGAGATAGTTCCTACTTCTTTTCTGGCTTTGAACCTCCCATATCCTCTGCTTATAATTTTATCAATACTTAATAATCCTATAAATATGTGTTCATCCCTTAATTCATGGAATTGAGCATCATGGGCCTCTAAAACCGCAATTCGCATGGCTTTTCTAGCAGCATCTGATACCATTGTAACATCCCTCCCTGTGAATAAAAAGATCGGCACCCTGTTTTATCCCCCTCATCCCTAAAATCAGGACACCGGATCAAACATGAATTATGTGGTTTTTTGTTGAAGATTTGGAAGCCCATTGAGGGTTCGATTCATATAACGCCTAGTTCAATCATCTAACCTTATGGTTCACTCATTAATATTTCAGGTTCCTGATTTGAAATTTCCAGAATGACCAATTCATTTTATCAGAATTCTAAAACTATTTGCTGGAGGAATACGAAAAATGAGGAGAATTATAAACCTTCCACCACAGGGAAAAGCCCTAATCATCACTGATCTTCATGGGAATCTGGAGGATTACCAAAAATACCAAAAATTATGGGATCATTACTTGGAGGAAGGTCATAATATTGTTTTAACCGGGGATCTGATTCACAGTACCAGTCCAGAAAAAGATGGATCAGTAGATATGCTGGAATCAGTTATGGACTACTGTCAGTGTGAAAATTTCCATTTTTTGCTAGGTAACCATGAATGCTGCCATATAATTGGTAAACACATCTACAAAGGGCTGTCCAACCAAAAAGAAGACTTTGAAGAACAGTTAAAAATAAAATTCGGCTACCGTTGGGTTGAAAAATTAGATGAATACGTTGAATTCTTTAAAACTCTACCTTTCGCGGTTAAGACATGTAATGGTGTTATCATCAGCCATGGAGGACCTCCACAGGATTTTACCAGTTTAGAAGAGCTGGAATGTGTCACTGAAGATGATTATATTTTCAATGAAAAACTCACAGGCCTATTGTGGAGGCGGGAGTTCCAATACACTGAAGATGAACTGGAACTCTTCCTGGAACATAACCAATCCCGGTTCCATGTGGTGGGGCACTCTCCAGTAGATGGTTTTAAGGTTAGTTATGATAAACAGCTTATTCTCTCTTCTAGTTACAGTAGGGGACGTAAAGCTTACTTGGAGTTAGATCTGGAAATAAAACTCGAAAAAATGAGTAATCTTACTAAATTAATCAGATTATTGGAATAAAATAGATTAATTAAAAAAATTATTTTTCAGTCCCTAAAGAATACGTATAGAATTTATTTGATTAGATCAAATAAGATGATGAAGAAAAAAATCATATACTTTACATCATTTGAAAAAATCTTAAAATGCTTTAACAAATAATGTTATGAGGGGGTGTTTGGTTGAAAAATAACCTTAAATGTCCTGAATGTGGTTCTAGTGACTTATTTTTTGATGAAAGTAAATTGGCTTACATCTGTAGGGAATGTAATCCTGAATTTGAAAAAGAGGATAAATTCAAACCATTACGGATTTTTCTAAGTTATGGGCATGATAAACATTCTAAAGATGCTTGCAGAATCAAAAAAGACCTTGAAAAAAGGGGTCACAAGGTTTGGTTTGATTTAGAGAAGATAATTGAGGGTCGGGACTGGGATCGCTATATTGAAGATGGTTTAAAGTGGTGCGATAAAGTTGTTTTATTAATGACTCCTTATTCTGTACGTCGTAGGGATTTTAATGATCCTGAATCAACGGATGGTTTTTGTTTAAATGAGATTGCCAAGGCATTGGAGAAAAATAAACTGATCATTCCTGTGTTACTTGTTGAAGTTGAAGATGGAGCGCCCACTTCAATTTGTCGCATTCAATATTTAGATATGCGTGATGCTGTCCCCATTATAGAGAATGAAGAAAAGTATTCTACTGGTCTTGATCGATTAGCTATGGCAATTGAACATAATGATCTAGATTTTGAGGGAGGGCAGGTTCGTTTAGAAAAATTATTAAAACCTTTGAAATTTGAAGAGGAAATTGGAGAACATATTTCCCGTTTTCAAGGACGTGACTGGTTCATTAATGAACTAAACCAATGGTTAGATGAAGAAAATGATTCTCGAGTTTTCTGGTTAGAAGGTGGTCCTGGTATCGGTAAAACTGCTATCTCTTCTTATCTGTGTCATAATCATGGTAAACTTATAGCACATCATCTTTGCATTTATAAACATGAAGATAAAGCCAATCCACAGAGAGCTATTCTATCTATAGCATATTACATTGCACAACATATACCCGAATACCAAAAGAAAATACAGAATCTAGAGCTTGAAAATGAAGTACTTAAAAATACGCAGACTATTTTTGATAACATAATTATTCAACCCCTTAGTGATATAAAAAACCCAGAAAAAACTTTTTTTGTTTTGATAGATGCCTTGGATGAAGCTAGCAAAGATGAAAGAAATGAAATAGCTGAGTTCATACGTGATCAGTGGAGTAGAACACCTTCCTGGCTTAAGTTGATGATAACCAGCAGACCTGAACCCGATCTAAAAACTACTTTGAGTGATCTGAAACCTCATATTCTTAATGCAAAAAGTGAGGAAAATTTAAAGGATCTGAGGGAATTTCTGGATTATGAACTGAAAAAAAGAGATATTGATGTAGATGAAAATGATACAGAGATACTTTTATCAAAAAGTGAAGGTCTTTTTCTTTATTTAGAGAAAGTATTGGAAGAAATAGATGCTAAACGATTATTTCTGGATAATTTAGATGAATTTCCGCAAGGACTATCTGGTATTTATCAAAAATTTTTCAAACGTCAATTTAGTGACATAGACGTTTACAGGAGTGAAATTAAGCCGATTATCGAATGTATATGTGCCCAAAAGCAACCTTTACCTCTAAATATTCTATTTGATGCTATTGATGTTGATGATGCTGAAGGGAGGATAAGATTAGGATATTTGAGTTCTCTATTTCCAATAAATAAGAAAGGGACAAAAAAAAGGTTAAATGAAACCATTAAACCATTTCACAAGTCAGTGATTGACTGGTTAGTAGATGTTGATGAAAATACTGGTCTATTTAAGGCTGGATCTTATGCCATTGATTTAAAAGAAGGTAACAAAAAATTAAGCTATGAAGGATGGAGGGAATACCAAAAAGGTACTAGACAAATGTCTGGATATATGATATCTAATCTGCCTGATCATCTAATACCGGCTGAAGATTGGGATCATTTAACGGATCTTCTCACAGATTTAAAGTATATAGAAAGAAAATGTGAGGCAGGAATGACTTATAAACTTTTTGAAGACTATAATAAAACATTAAATGTCTTGCCTGCAGCACAAGAAGAAAAAATTGAAAAAATAAAACATGAAAAACGTTTGAAGAAATATTCAGAAGATCTTATTGCTTATTCCAATGGAGAGATACATGCTATCAGGATACCCCCCTCAATAAAACCATGGAGCAAAGAAAGGATAAGGAAAGATAATGAAAGAATTACGAATAATCCAACTAGATTAGATATTTTGAAATCATATTCACAATTTGTTAATGCAGAAGGCCATGCATTAATAGAATTTGGATCATTACCCTCTTTTTGCATACAACAGGCTTTTAACTCTGCAAATGCAGGTCCAGTTGCAGATTCAGCTGCGAAAATAATTAGTGAAGAAAATCGCAACTCAATTATTTTAAAGAATAAAAAGTGGCTTTCACAATATAATCCGCACTCTGCAAAAATAAAAACGTTATTAGGGCATGGTGACAGCGTATTATCAGTGGATATCACACCTGATGGTAAAACAGCAATAACCGGAAGCAACGACAACACAGCAAAAATATGGGACCTCCAAACCGGAAAAACAATAAAAACACTCCAAAACCACCAAGGACCCATAAACTCAGTAGCAATAACACCCAACGCCAAAACAGCAATAACCGGAAGCAACGACAACACAGCAAAAATATGGGACCTCCAAACCGGAAAAACAATAAAAACACTCCAAAACCACCAAGGACCCATAAACTCAGTAGCAATAACACCCAACGCCAAAACAGCAATAACCGGAAGCAACGACAACACAGCAAAAATATGGGACCTCCAAACCGGAAAAACAATAAAAACACTCAAAGATCATCAAAGATCAATTTACTCAGTAAACATTACACCTGACGCAAAAATAGCAATAACCGGAAGCAGCGACAACACAGCAAAAATATGGGACCTCCAAACCGGAAAAACAATAAAAACACTCAAAGATCATCAAAGATCAATTTACTCAGTAAACATTACACCTGACGCAAAAATAGCAATAACCGGAAGCAGCGACAACACAGCAAAAATATGGGACCTCCAAACCGGAAAAACAATAAAAACACTCAAAGATCATCAAAGATCAATTTACTCAGTAAACATTACACCTGACGCAAAAATGGCGATAACAGGAAGTTATAAAGAGGTTTGTTTATGGGATGTAGGAACTGGTGAACTTCTAAAAAAACTGTTCGGTCATGTGAACAATGTAGTGGGAGTCGCATTATCAGCTGATGGGAGTATAGCAATTACAGTTAGTGAAGATAGGACTATTTGTTTGTGGGATGTTGAAACTGGTGATTCGTTAAAACCAAAAGAAAGACACCAAGGAGCGGTATATGATTTGGTGGTGGAAAATAATGGGAAAACAGCAATAACCGGAAGCAGCGACAACACAGCAAAAATATGGGACCTCCAAACCGGAAAAACAATAAAAACACTAGAAGGCCACCGAGGATCCATAAACTCCATAATAATAACACCCAACGCCAAAACAGCAATAACCGGAAGCAACGACAACACAGCAAAAATATGGGACCTCCAAACCGGAAAAACAATAAAAACACTAGAAGGCCACCGAGGATCAGTATACTCCGTAGCAATAACACCCAACGCCAAAACAGGGATAACTGGAAATAGTGATACCTCGCTACAATTTTGGGATCTTTCAAATGGTAAAGAGCTTCAAATATTAAAGGGTCATGATAACTGGGTAGGATCATTGGCAGTTACGCCAGATGGTAAATACCTTTTAGCTGGAAGCTATAGAGTAATTTATTTGTGGGACCTTAAGGCTGGGAAACAGTTAAAAAAACTGAACGATCATAAAGGATTTGTATATGACATAGTTATAACAGAAGATGGTAAAACAGCAATTACATGCAGTGGTGACAGGACTATTAAATTGTGGGATTTAAAAACCGGAAAAATGTTAAATACATTGGAAGGTCATACCGATAGAGTTGTAAGTTTGGCTCTCACCCCTGATGGTAAAAAGATTATAAGTGGGAGTTGGGATAGGACAATTAGAGTTTGGGATCTAGAAACTGCTGAAATGATCTGTGTTAGTAAAGAAGAAAGTGATGTTCTTGCATTAAATACAACTCAAAATGACTATTTTGTTTTTGGTAATATTACGGGGGACGTTATTGTATCAAAACTGATATGATTAAATTAGTATAACTATAATGAAATAATAGCTTAAAAAGCTCAAGATCCCTATAATAATTCTTTTCAATTAATTAAACTGTTTTTAAAAAACCCTTCTGAGGCTCATATACTAATCCCAAACTTTTGATGGTTTTAATTATGTTTCGAACATTGTTCTTGTCCAAATTATATCTAGTAGATATTTCATTTATGAAAACTGCAATTGGAGCTTGACCACCGTGGAGATTTTCAATTTCTTTTATAACTTCAATAACTAGCTGAGTATCACTACTAATAACTTTCTGTTCAATATCAAATCCCATTAGTCTTAAAAGTTTTTCATAAATCTTAATAACTCTTTTAACATCAGAACCTGTTACCTCCTCACTTAAACGAATCCTGGCACATGCTTCTGATAGTTTTATGAGAGATTCTAATTGACGGACAGTTATTGGAATGGGCATAAAATCATCTTCTGATGATTGCCTTATTCTTAAATAAAATTCATGGAGTAGTGTAACGGCTTTATCAGTTAGTTTGGGGTTTATCTCTTTCCGTGCATAGGCAATATACTTTTTCATGAGAATGGAATCAATTTCCATACAAATTTTTCTTTCCTGATGTAATTTTAGCAGGTGAAATGCCAGTTTTGCATCTTCTTCCACCACACTTTTGTCCTCAACTAAAAAAATAAGATCAAAATAGGACAGTATAGTTGGAGGAATATTTATCTGCTCAGCTATAGCTTTATATCGGTCAAATCTCCCGAATTTTGGATTAGTGGCTGCTAGGACAGAACATTTAGAATTTAGAATGTTCAGTAATTCCTCTTTAGTGTTGAAGCTGGTGTTTTTGCCCAGTGCCTCCTTTAAAAACATAACTTCATTTGATTTAACCTTCAACGAGTCAATACAAACTAAATAATTTTCCTGGTTAAAAATTGTTTCATCAAGATTTTGAAGGTCATGTTCATCACTTAAATGTTTATAAATACCATTTGCGTAAGATTTATTGGAATCAATATAAATTGCGTTTTGTGTCAGGTTCAATGCACCTTTCAGGAGGTGTGTCTTGCCAACTCCAGGATCACCCACGATTAAAATGTTAATTCCGCCAGGGATGTAGATTCCATCTTCAACTTCTTTGGTTATTCCGCCAAACAATTGAAACGCTATAGCTTCTTTTAGATTAGAATGATCATATATGGATGGGACAATTGAATCTGTGATTAAATTGAAGATTTCAGGATTTTTACTTAGTTTTTGAATCTTATTTTTATCTTCTGCAGTGATTTCAAGCCCATAATTAGGTTTATTATCTTCAGGTGGTTTCTGGGTAAAACTGGATTGTTTTGATTTTTTCATTCTATCTACCGAAATATCGCTTTAATAATTAGATGGGCTTATTCATTTACTGAATCTATCAGACAATATACCTATACTATAATCTGTTCTTTCACTAATAAACTACAAACTAATAAGCTCAGTTAAGAATGTGAAAAATACGGAAGTCTATCAAATAAATAAAAACGTAGATTAAAATTCTATACATCAAGAAGTGATTATACTCCTGTCAACTCCTGCAAAGAGTTATTTTAAAATATAAATGGCTTTGTAGAAACCCTTATTTTTTTATTTGAAGTTGAAGTTTTTTGTAGATTTTTTGTAAAAAAAATTTTTTTAGTTTTAAGTTTCGTTTTTTCCTGTTTTCAATTGAAATTACAGCTACATATTTTTAAAACAGGTTGCTAAAGTATTTATAATTAGAAAGGGGAATAATATTATTATGATTAGCGAAATCTATTATTCCCCTGTTTATAGTGGAGTTTCAAAGCAGTTAAATCTTTTGGATTTTAGTTTTAAAAATTCTAATATACAATGTTTAAAAAGTGTTTTAAACAAGAATAGTGAATTAAAAGAAAATAAACTGGTGAAATTCATCGAAAGAACGTATTATTATGTTAAAA
>MVPY01000098.1 GCA_002067065.1 Methanobacterium sp. PtaB.Bin024 | reverse complement strand
GGTTTTCTGCCAAGATTTCGGTACTGTAATTAGAACCAGTTTTGTTAACACCTTCAGGAACTGCCAAAAAGAAAATTGCCAAAATAGCTATTAAAATTATTGGAACTGCAAATATAACCATTGCTTTCTTTTGCATTTTCCCACCCCTTACTTTTTGGTATGTAATTTAAGTAGTATGAATTTTTGGAAATTTGAATTGATATGTAATTACATTTAAACAATCTCAAAAAAGACAATGTTTTAAAAAACTAAAATTAGAAAAAAATTAAAACGAGATTATAAAATTTATCTAATAATGAAATGTTACACACTTAATCCAGGTGTAAAATCATGATCAAAATAATTGACCATTTACTGGTGCAGGAAAAGCTCACTCTGATCAGGGAGGAAAACATAGATAGAACCAACTTCCGAGCAGGGATAATTGATATAGGCCGTTGGTTAGCATATGAACTGGCAAACACGCTTGAAAAAGAAGATGTGACTGTTCAAACTCCTTTAGGAACTGCTGCAGGAGTGGAAATTAAATGTGAAAAGGATTTAGTAGTGGTGAGTGTCTTAAGAGCTGCTATACCCTTAGTTGAAGGGATTATGCGAGTATTCAAGGAGGCACAATACGGTGTGGTAGGAGCCTGGAGAAAGGATGAACCACCCTTCCCAGTGGAGGTGGGTTACTTTAAACTACCCTCTGTGGATGATAAGATAGTGGTGGTTGCTGATCCTATGCTGGCCACTGGAAACACCATGAACGCTATTTTAGACCGGATCCAGGAGAAGGGAACTCCACGTAGGTTAGTGGTGCTCAATGTCATAGCCTCTAAACAGGGCATTAAATGTGTGGAGGATGAACATCCCCAAGTTGAAATATACACCTGTGCCGTGGATGAAAAACTCAATGAAGATGGTTATATTGTACCAGGTTTAGGAGATGCTGGAGATAAAGCTTTTGGAAAACCAGGACCCTAAATAAATTACTTATGAAAAACAGATTATTATCATCATGAATTTTAGTAAATAGACCCACCATGGGCAACTACCACTATACCTGGAAAATCTCTGACTTCAAGGCGATGCATGGCTTCCATACCTTCTTCAGGAAACGCCAGGACTTCGGATGATATGACTTTGCTGGTGAGGAGGGCTGCTGCAGGGGGTGTGACCACAAAAACAGAGTTATATTTTTTAAGTGCATAAATAGTTTCATCACCAAGAGCTCCTTTCCCAATATGCATTTTCACACCACTCTCAGATAATGGAGCTATGCTATTTTCTATTTCGGTTTTATTGCTGCTGGTTGGTGCTATTCCAGCAGGGCTTACTGCAGTGTGCATAATCACCGCACCTGTAAGATCTGCAGGACTTTCACCATTTTCTAGGAGTTTTACCAGGCGAGGGAGGGCAGCATCTCTGCCTGTGAGAATTTCTCCACTAATGACAATGCGATCTCCCACAGCCAAATCATCAACATCCATTTCTTGGAGGGGGGTCCTTACTTCCTTAATATTCATCATTATTGATTGATCCTCTTTAATTATCTCAATATCCATGCAATTATCTAATCTTCTTTAATTAGTTCAAGATCCGCCAGGAATGCCTTAACATGCTCGAGCTTCAAATGAGGCATGACTATGATCCTGATTGCTCGTGGGTAGGATGCCAGGGAAACAGCCCATCCCCTATTTTCAAGTCTGCGGGCTATTTCTTCTACTGAAATTTGTGACGAACGGAAAGCCACTATATTAAGTTCAGGGTGTGTTACAAGTTCAAATCCTGCTTTTTCCACACCTTCGGCCAGATATGATGTGATCTCCATGCATTTTCTGGATATTTCCTGGTATCCTTCCCTGCCAAGGTGCTTCAGGAGGGCCCATGTGGCTGCTGTGGCTGCTCCGGTACGGGTGCCCACCACTGTGGACTGTAAATCCTCGGTAAGGTAGGGTGTTTCAATTGCCATAACCTCCAGGTACTTACGTTCCCTGAAAAGTATTCCACCAGTGGGTATGGGGGCAAGACCCATCTTATGAGGATCTATGGTTATGGATGAAACTCCTGGAAGAGAGAAATCAAAATCAGGAAGATCATAACCTACATCCTTTAGGAAGGGGATGCTGTAACCCCCAAAAGCTGCATCCACATGCAAATAGATCTCTTTTTCCAGACATATCCTTGATAGTTCTTCAATGGGGTCTATTTTTCCCAGTTCAGTGGTTCCAGCAACTCCTACAATGGCAACAGTGTTATCTGAGATGAGATCCTCCACTGAAGAGGTATCCATCCTGTAATCATCATCCAGATCCGCCATTTTCAGATCAAGCTTTAACATATCTGCAGCCTTTTCGAAGGAGAAGTGGGCAGATTTAGGTACGATTATCTCAGGATCTGTTACTTTACTAATGTTCCGGGCAGCTCGCATGGCCATGAGGTTGGCCTCAGTACCTCCAGTTATAATATGACCATGAACATCTCTTTTCCCCAGTAATTCGCCCAGCATAGCGATTACTTCATCTTCCAGGGCTTTGGTTCCGGGGAATAGTCCTGGGTCTCCCAGGTTTGACTCTAAAAACATCATATATGCTTTAATTCCCACTGGATCAGGACAGGTGCACATAGATCCTAATATTCTGCCTGAACGATGGGTGAGGTCTTTTTCTTTGTATTTTCGGAGCATCTGGTATATTTGCTCTTCGGGTATTCTGTTGTCTTCCATTTCCATCCCTTAAAAATGAATATGAATTTTTAAAATAAGATAAATGGTTTAAAAAAGAAAAAAATGTTGTTTTTATGTGTTTTATTCCTGCATTAACTTCCTGGCAGCTTTTAAGAGGAGTTTTTGTTCCACACGGGCTACGGTTTCACGTACTGCAGCCACTGCATCGGTGTTGGCAGATACTGATGTGATTCCCAGTTCCACCAGTTTTTCCACAATTGAGGGTATGCTTCCAGCCTGTCCACAGATACTGGTTTTGACTCCGGCCTTGTTACATTCGATTATGACTCTTTCAATGAGTTTCAGGACTGCAGGGTGGCTTTCAGTGTAGAGATCTGCTACGTTTTCATTGTTTCGGTCAATGGCCAGGGTGTACTGGGTTAGATCGTTGGTTCCGAAGCTTACAAAGTCCAGTCCTTCGGCAATGAAGTCTTCAATGGTCAGTGCTGCTGCAGGTGTTTCTACCATGATCCCGAATTCAATGTTTTTCTGGGGTTTGAGTCCTGCTTTTCTAGCGATTTTTTTGGCTTCTTTTAACTCATCGGGGTGTTGTACCAGGGGTAGCATGATTCCAATGTTGGTATATCCCTGTTCGTGTAGTTTTTTGATGGCCTTAAATTCTGCCAGAAGTATTTCTGGTTCATCCAGTTCCCGGCGTATTCCCCTCCATCCCAGCATGGGGTTGTGTTCGTAGGGTTCGTCTTCACCACCATCAAGTGATTGGAATTCATCAGTAGGGGCATCCAGGGTTCGGTACCATACTGTCTTAGGATAGAAAGTGTCTGCTACTTTCAGGATGTTTTCCACCAGTACCTTAACCAATTCGTCTTCGTTGCCTTCCATGATGTATTTTTTGGGGTGTACTCCAGTGGTGAGCATCATATGTTCTGTTCTGAGGAGTCCTACTCCATCAGCACCGGTTGCTGCGGCTTTTTTAGCTGCTTCTGCCATACTCACATTTACTTTAACTTCAGTTACTGTCAAAGGAGCCTGTACTATTACAGCAGATTCTTCAGCAATTTCTTCTTTCTTCGCGGTTTCCACCAGTTTACCTTCCCATACTATTCCTTTATTCCCATCCAGGGTTACCTGACTGTTTTCTGGAAGTATGGATGTGGCATCTCCGGTCCCCACTACACAGGGTATGCCCAGTTCACGGGATACAATGGCTGCGTGGCAGGTTACACCACCTTCATCTGTGATTATTCCATTGGCACGTTTCATGGCTGGCACCATGTCTGGTGTGGTCATGACCGTGACCAGGATGTCTCCCTGCTGGACTTTGTCCAGTTCATCAGTGCTGTTAATGATTTTAACGGGTCCTGCAGCCATTCCAGGGCTTGCACCTAATCCTTTGGTGATTACGGTCCGTTCACCTTCTTTTACTGCTTTTCCTTCAGCAGTTCCCATGTCCAGGGTTGTTACTGGTCTTGATTGCAGCATGAAAATTTCACCATCTTCAATGGCCCATTCAGTATCCTGAGGGAACTTGTAATGTTCCTGGATATTCTTTCCCAGTTCAACCAGTTGAGTTAATTCAGTTTCATCCAAAACTTGTTTGTTTTTTAACTCATCAGAGACTGGTACCTGTACAGTCTGGCCATTTTCGGATTTTTTCTGGAACATGGTTTTTTTCTCACTCACCTGTTTCTCCAGAATTTTTCCAGTGGCTTTATCCATCCAGTAGGTGTCAGGGGTGACTGTTCCCGATACAACTCCTTCTCCCAAACCCCATGCTCCTTCAATGAGGATTTTTTCCTCACCTGTGGATGGGTGTACCGTGAACATTACTCCAGCTTTCTGGGCATCAACCATTTCCTGAACCACTACTGCTATGTATACTTTGGAGTGGTCGAAATTGTTTTCTTCCCTATAAAATATGGCTCTTGCTTCAAATAATGAGGCCCAGCATTTTCTGACGTATTTTATCAGATCTTCCGGTCCCTTTACATTAAGGTAGGTGTCTTGCTGACCAGCAAATGATGCTTCTGGCAGGTCCTCTGCGGTGGCTGAGGATCGTACAGCCACGAAAGCGTTTTCTTTTCCTATGCGGTGACATAGTGCATTGTATGCTTCTATAATCAGATTGCTGATTTCATCAGGTATCTCTGTTTCCTTGATGATTTTTTTAATTTCCCGGGCAGATTCCTGAAGTTCTTTGTTGTTGTTAACATCCAGGGCATTAAGAATGTCCATTATCTCCTGGGTGATTCCAGTTTCATCCATGAACTTCTGGTAGGTGGCAGAAGTTATTACAAATCCCGGGGGGACTGGTATCCCTGCTTGGGTTAGCTCTCCCAGGTTAGCTCCCTTTCCACCAGCTATGTCCACATCTTCCTTTTTAAGCTCCTCGAAAAATTCGACATACTCCATGCTTATACACCACTTAGGATTTATTCATAGAATTTATGGTAATTACTAATGATCTTTAGCGTTTATTTAACCAATTCTGCCCCTTCATCAATTACTATTCGACAGGGCACTGGAAACTTCATTGAAGCCCTTCTTAATGCTTCTTTAGCATCATTGAAGTTCTTTTTATTGGTTTTAATGGTTAAAACCCTCTGATTAGCCTTTACCATTGCTACTGAGCTGACTGGCTTTCCAAAAGCCTTTCTCATACCATCCTGCACACGGTCTGCACCAGCACCAGTAGCCATGGGGTTTTCTCGAACTATGTGATGAGGGTAAACCCTTATCTTTAAGTGGTAACCCATTCTACCGGATTTTCTCTGCATGTATCTATTGGTGGCGATCCTTGCGGCCTCCAGTGCATTGTGGGATAGTTGAGCTTTTTCCTTAAGAGCCAGACTCACTGTTAAAGGGAATTCTCCGGATAGGTTCCCCATATCATATTGAACAATCCTGGAACCAGGAATTTTGCGTATGTAATCTTTTCTAGTGTATGCTCTTACCATCTAATATTCCTCCTTGTATAAATGTTATTTAAAGCTTAAACGTGATTATTGAAGCTATAAACGTTATTTCTCTACCTTAAAAGGTAAATACAATATGTAGTTAAACTAGGTAGAAATCAATAGTACAATTAGTTTGGAGAATTATATTATATAAAATGATCAATAGACTCTAGCTAAATTTATGGGAATTTGAAACAAATGAATTACATAATACTCCCAATTGATCATCATTATATTAAAACTTAATTAATAGAAATGAAAATTTAAACAAACGGTGCAATAACCATGAAGATCGCGGTAACTGGAAAAGGAGGAGTGGGTAAAACCACCCTAGCAGGTACATTGGCTGTTATTTTGTCCGAGAAATATAAGGTATATGCTATTGATGCTGATCCAGATATGAACCTGTTAGGAAGTCTGGGCATCCACCAACCAGTAACCCCCATATCAAAGATGAAGGATCTGATAAGGGAAAGAACAGGGGCCGAGCCAGGATCATCATTTGGAGAAGTTTTTAAGATGAATCCCACCATATCCGACCTTCCAGAGTCTCTTTCAACCGATTACGATCCTGAAGGTAACTTGAAGATTCTGGTTATGGGTACTGTGGATAAAGGCGGAGATGGATGTGTGTGCCCTGCTTCAGTAATGTTAAAAGCCATTTTAAAGAATTTAATCGTTAAAAAAGATGAAATGGTTATTTTAGACATGGAAGCAGGTATAGAACATTTGGGAAGGCGCACCGCTGAAGCAGTGGATGTTATGATCATTGTAGCCGAACCTGGACTCAAGTCCTTGGAAACCGCCAGCCGTATTAAAAAACTGGCTACAGATATAGGCATTCATAATGTGGTAGCTGTGATCAACAAGGTCTCCAGTGATGTGGAAGAAAAATTCGTTACAGAAAAGTTGGCAGAGATGGATGTGGACGTGTTAGGTAGCATCCCCCGTGATGATCTGGTTGTGCTGGCAGATATGGAGGGCCGTCCCCTGGTTGATTACCCTGAATCAGCTGCCCGACAGGCTGTTGAGAAAATAGCAGGAAATCTCTTAAATCATAGCCTATCTGATTAAAATAGGGAAAGTTATACCATGAATGTTAAAACCAGCATCACTTTCTGTTATCATAACGAAGAACAGGCGAAAATTGCCTTTGAATCCTTGCAACCAGATAATATTGGTTTTTTAGAATCATTCCAGGACCATGGCGCTGTGGTGTGTAATCTAAACGGAGAATCGCTTAAAACCATTCTTTCCACGGTTGATGATCTTATATTTTCAGAAATGTTAATTGAAAAAATGTTAGAACTCTGAATAAGAGTATTAAAACTCCAAATAGAATATAATAATACTTTGAATCTCTTAACCCCTCATTAAAACTTTAAATGAAATATTTAACCCATTCATTGTAATCAGAAGGATGTATTAAAATGAAATTTACACTTGAAGGAGAAATTTTACTCAGTAAAGATGCTGATGATGCTTTAGATGATATTGCTGGATTTGTTGAAGAAGCAAACAATGAACTATTCCTTAAAGGAATACCAAAGGACCAGGAAAGTGATGCTTCACATATTGTGGAGTGGAATCTTTCCGGTAAAAATCTACATCTCAAAATAGTATCAGGCAGAAGAGGAAGAGCACACGATGCACTTTTAAGGATTAAAAAACCATTAACTCAACTTTTAGGACCAAAATATCATGTTGGTGTCCGTAAAATGAGTGTTAAAAATTACCATATTGAAATCCCATCTCCTGAAATGGTTGATGTTTCCCAAATGCCCTATGTGGATGAGGCCCTGTTCCATGATGATAAAATGGTCATTAAATTTAAAAAACTAAAAGAAGGAGACCTTCGAAACCATGTGGTGGATCGAGTAATTAAGCAGGTACTAGCTGAATCTGAGAAAACTGCTTCACAAAAAGAATCCGATGAGGATGCTGATGATATTTTAACCCGTAAAGTGACTAAAATTGAACCTGGAACTATCATAGGTCGCAGTCCTAAATTTCCAGTATTTTCCGAAGGAGATCCCACTGAAAAAGCAGTAAAACAGGGATGGGTGAAAAAATTCCCTGGTAAAGGTCAATGGTTCTATGGACCTCAATTTATTACTCTGCAGCGTGCCATTGAAGATATATTCCTGGAGGTTCTGGCAGAACAGTTGGAATTTTATGAGTGCATGTGGCCCAAACTCATACCTATCCCCGTGATGAACAAGATGAGATACTTGGAAGGCCTTCCAGAGGGGATGTATTATTGTAGTGCCCCTCGTCGTGACCCTGAAGTGTTTAAAAAATTTAAAACTGAGCTTTTGATAAAAAAAGAAGTTCCAATAGACCGTTTGAAAGATGGTTTGAAGGATCCTTCCTATGTTCTGGCACCAGCCCAGTGTGAACCATTCTACGAATTTTTCAGTCACGAAGTCCTGGATGAAAAAGATTTGCCTATTAAACTCTTTGATAAGAGTGGTTGGACCTATCGTTGGGAAGCTGGTGGAGCTAAAGGACTTGACCGTGTGCATGAGTTCCAGAGGACTGAGCTGGTCTGGTTAGGTCTGCCTGAGCAGGTTGAGGAGATTCGTGATGCGACTCTAGATATATCACAGGATTTAGCCAACCAGATGGAACTGGAATGGTACACTGAAATCGGTGATGATCCCTTTTACTTGGAAGGTCGTAAAGTAGAGGAAAGAGGTATTGAATTCCCTGATGTGCCCAAATATGAGATGAGACTGGTTGTACCTGGCGCTGATAAGGGTGTGGCTGCAGTTTCTGCCAATGTCCATGGTACTCACTTTACTGAAGGTTTTTCAATTAAAGAAACCCATAACCACACTTTATGGACTGGTTGTACTGGTATTGGAACCACCAGATGGCTTTTTGGTTTCCTGGCCCAGAAGGGTTTTGATGAATCCAACTGGCCAGATATGGTGCGAGATAGGGTAAAAACTGTCCGTGCGCCTAGGGTTCTGACCTGGCCGTGAAATGCAATAATAGTATTTCTACTGATGAAGATATACCCAAGAAAAAAATTGGTTTGTGATGGTTAGATAAGATCACCAAATAATCCAAAAATCGTTAGATAATTCAAAAAAGATAATGTAAAAGAAAATGTTTTAAAAAAGAAGAAAATTGAAGATAAAAAATCTATTCTTTTTTAACTTCATCTTCAGGCAGTTTTTCTGGAACTTCCTCAGTAGAAACTTCCTCTGTAGAGGCCGCTTCAGGAACTTCCTCAGTAGAAACTTCCTCAGCAGAAGCTTCTTCAGTAGACTCTTCTACTTCCTCTTTTTTAGTGAAAGATTCCACGAATTCTACTGTTTTAATATCCATATTGTCCTGAATGTCCCTTGCTATTCGGAACCGATCCATGGTTATTTCCATGTGTGGCCTCTGGTCGAATTTGGCCATTTCATCCATGGCAATGATCACTTTATCATCTTCAAAGTCCACTTGGTGTTTTTCCGCATCCAAGTTAGGGGTGCGGTAATGAAGGTCGATTAAACTTTTAACTTTTTCCACATCATCTTCAATTACGGAATCCACTTTCATCTGGTATTCCAGGTTTTTACCGGCCAGTTCGTGGTTGAAATCCAGTCTGACTCGACCTCCACTGACACTACGGATTATACCGGTGTTTCCTTCTGAAGTTATGGCCATTCCCACCTGGGGGTTTATGTCCTGTTTTTTGAACTCAGACATGGGCACTAATTGCACTAATTTAGGGTCACGTTCACCAAAAGCTTCTTCAGGTGATAATTGGATGGTTTTTTCTTCACCTTCTCCCATGCCCACTATTGCATCTTCCATACCTTTGAGCAGGTGACCTCCACCCACAATTACTGAGATGGGCCCATAAGTTTTCTTATCTGAATGTACTCCTTTTTCCTCTGCTAATTCTTCATCAGTTGTATCAAAGATATCACCGGTTTCTATAACTTTTCCGGTGTATTCAAGCTTTATAAAGTCTCCATTCTTCACTGGCATATCTCTAGCCTCCTATGTACTATTCTCTTTTTAAATTCTCTTAGCACTTCTTTATTTTTATAGTTTAATATGCGTATGGTTGAAGGGTAATTATCAATGTATCTGGAAAGATCATCCCGATCAACACACACTTCTAACGATGATAAAACCCTCTGACGATGATGCCTACTGAATCCCCTGGCAATACAAGATTCAATTTCCTTTATACTGCTAAAAGGCCTTTTCTGAATCATATTTTCAATGGTACGTTCATCAATGATGCTGAAAGATTTGAGATCAGGCACTGATGAGTTATTAGCCGTCCGGATAATACTATTTACATCCCGGACCATGTTAAGGGGTGCTCTACCATTTTCCATTTCATTTTTTAATATTTTAATGGTTTCTTCAGGTAACATATCCTTAGCAGATTCTAAAACTCCTGAAACCACTGATTCTCGGATTATAGTTCCACTAACTCCTTCCAACCGAGGTATGAATATGAATTTATCCTTAAAATCAAAGCCAATCTTGGTTAAAGATTTTGAAAAGGATACAATAACATAATTATCCTCGTTAAGCTTCCCTTTTAAGAGAACTTCACCTGTTTCCATATCAACCATGCGGTATGGTTTAGGGGCCACTCCTACTCCTTTTCTTATTTTTTCCAGTAGGATTTGAAAGTCAGGTTCTACCTTATATCCTCGAGGTATGTAATCTGCGTCCAGTGCTTGGAACATGCGTGCCAGACACAATGAGTATTGTCCTGATCCCATCACTCCCATGGGTGGTCCTTCCACCACCACATCTGCACCCACAGCTATTGCTGCCTCTGCACGTGCGTGGCGGGTCATTATGTAGGGTATTCCCCTGCCACTACGTTCAAATGGGCCTGGAACAATTGCCACAAATAATCCATTAGGAACGATCTTTTTTGCCTCTAAAAGGCAGTGCAAATGGCCTTTATGGAGTGGGTTGTATTCTGTGAAATCTGCCAGTATTTCAATATCAGATTCTGGCTCTTTAAACCGAGGCCTGGTCCTCAAATCCTTCAGAAATATTTTCTTATCACAGGACATGATAGATTTCACAAATTCTTCAGAAGACATGGTACCCCACACTAGTTTTATCATCATGCAAGGTTATATGATTATTTTTACAGACTATTTATAATCATACTTCAATCTAAGTCTGGTAAGTTTGTGAAGTTTAATTGTTCAATTTAAGGTGTAACATGTTGGACTTGTGTCTTGTTAACTGTAAACTGGATATCAATGCTAAAGAAGTTTGTTTGGGAATTAAAGACGAAATCATAGTTTCCATTAAAAAACTACCTTCAAATGCAGATGAAACCATTGATTTAAAGGGTAAAATTGTTCTTCCTGGCCTGATTGACGTTCATGTCCATTTCAGAGACCCTGGACTTACTTTTAAGGAAGATTTCCATACTGGGAGTGCTGCTGCCGTTGCCGGGGGGTTTACCACCGTACTGGACATGCCTAACACCTTACCTCCCACCAACACCCCACAAGCGTTTAAAGAAAAACTGAAGATCGGTGCAAAGAAGAGTTTGGTTGATTTTGGAATACATGCCGGAGTCTCTGATCTATCATATATTAAAGAACTTGTCGCATTAAGGCCAGCATCTTTCAAGATCTTTATGGATCTGGTTGATGATGACTTTTTAATGGAGGCTTTCAGCAAGATAAATAGCGTTGCTCCTGATCACGTTATTTCATTACATGCTGAAGACAGTAAATTGGTTCAACAGTACACGGAAATGATGAAAAAAGAAGGGAATGATCCAGAACTATACTCCTTAGCACGTCCTCCTCAGGCTGAAATTGAGGCCGTGGAATCAGCCATTTCTTTGGCTGGAAAATATAATCAAAAAGTACACTTCTGTCATGTGAGCACCAAAAAATCACTCCAACTTATTCACAATGCTCGGACCGCAGGTTGCCCAGTTACTTCAGAAATAACTCCTCATCATCTCTTCCTTGATTCCAATTACCTTAATCTATTCGGAAACCTGGCTAAAACCAATCCTCCCCTACGTGATAAGGAAAATCAACTGGGAATCCAATATTTACCTGAAATTGATGTTATAGGAACGGATCATGCCCCTCACACTCTTGAAGAGAAGGAAAAAAATGTTTGGGATGCCCCTCCTGGAGTTCCCGGCCTGGAAACCATACTCCCCCTACTTTTAACCCAGGTAAATCGTGGTCAATTAAATCTTAAGGATATAAAAAGATTGTTGTGTGAGAATCCTGCAAAAATATTCAATATTCCAAATAAAGGTTTCATATCAGAAGGGATGAATGCTGATCTAGTGGGGGTGGACCTTAAGAAAGAAGGTGTAATTGACCCGGATAATTTCCATTCTAAAGCTAGATATTCTCCTTTTGAAGGATTCAATGTTAAGGGGATGCCAGTTATAACTATGGTAAGGGGTAACTTAGTTATGGAATATGATAACATATTTAAGAATAATGGACAGTTTGTTTATTAGATAAAATGTTTTTATGATATCATTTATTACGAAAATATTAGTAAACGGTGAAAAAAATGTGCGAATCAACAGTTTACAACACTAAAGGGGTTAAACTCATGGATGACGTGATCCACATCAAAGTTTATGGTGACAGAATAGAAATGGTGGACATACTTAACCAGGGAAAGACCGTTGAAGGTCAAATAATTGAATTAGACCTGGAAAAGCATAGTATATTTATAGAAGTGGATGAAGAAGGATTGGTTAATTAAAATCTTTTGATTTAATGTTTTTTTTATTTTATTATTCTAATTTTTATTCTTTTAATCTTTATTGTCTAATTTTATAATTTTGTACTTAATTTAACTCAGTTTAAAAAAGTAAAAATGGAAATTAAGGGAAATGAAAAAAGGAATCCCTTATTTTTTTCTAGTAAAGACCATTGAAAGACCAGTTAAAACAAGGAATAAAACCAATACCAGTGAAGGTAAAGGTACACCTGTATTTTGCATTCCGATTGAATTTTTTCCGGATTGTGGTTGTTCTCGAACATAGATGGAAGCCGAAGCATTGTGACCAGATAGTATTGGGTCATAAGAGTCTGTGTGGACATGGGCATGGTTTTCAATAGATCCTAATTTTTCCACTACTACAGTTATAACCAGTTGGGCAATTGAACCATACGGAAGGTTTCCGATAGTCCATATTCCTGTTGTTGGATTGTAAGAACCGTAATTGGCAGCAGAACTTACATATTTCACTCCATCTGGAAGTTTGTCAACTACGTAAACATTTATAGCAGTGTCAGGTCCCCAATTTTGAACTATTAATGTGAAGTAGATTGTTTCATGGAGGTATGGTTGTGGATTGCTCACTGTTTTTTCAATGGTTACATGGGATGTTTGGATATCAGTGTAGACAGATGCTGTTTTTCTTCCCTCAGGATCGGTTTCTGATGAGGTTCCTGCAGTGTTGTTCAAGCCCTGTGTGGCATTGGAGATCACAGTTCCATTAATCCATATAGTTACATTCTGTCCAGGTGCCAGTCTGTCGATTAGGTAGGTTAAGTTCAGTGGGTTGTTATAGGCTGTCCAGGGAATTCCATTTGATGTGGAGTAGTAGGTATTTTCCAGCAAGTCTGGAGTGTAATAATCATCAAATGTAACATTTAACGCATCGGAAGGGCCTTCATTAGTTACAACTATGGTGTAATGGATTGAGTAACCAGGGACGATGTGGTTGACATCTGATCCCTCAGTCTGGGAAGTTTTTGTAATGTTCAGGATGGCCAGGGTATCTATCACTGTGGTGGTGTTATCTGTCAGGTTACCAGTTAGATTAGTGGTGTTACTGGACACATATACTGTGTTATTAATCAAACCTGTTGCATTGGACGGTACCAAACCGCGCAGATAAAAATACACAGTCTGCAATGCATCCACACGACTAAACACATACTCATACGGACTAACCCAAGCCCTCCACACCACATTATCCAAACTATACTCCTGGTTAGTTAAACGACTATCCAACACATCACTAACTTTAACATTCAAAGCATCAGAAGGCCCTGAATTAGTCACACTAATAGTGAACACAACAGGCTCATCCTGCCCTGCAATAACCTCCGCAGGAGCAAACTTAACCACATTCAACTCACTACTAGTGTTAACCACAGTAGTCGTATTATCCGTCAAATTACCAGTCAAATTAGTCTCATTACTAGACACATAAACCGTATTATTAATCAAACCCAACGCATCAGACGGCACCCAACCACGCAAATACAAATACACAGCCTGCAATGCATTAACCCGATCAAAAACATATTCAAACGGACTACTCCACACAAACCAATCCACATTGTTCAAACTATACTCCTGGTTAGTTAAACGACTA
>MVPY01000097.1 GCA_002067065.1 Methanobacterium sp. PtaB.Bin024 | reverse complement strand
TAAATTAACTCTGAATTTAGGGGTTTTAGAATTTTTTCATTAAATCACGCCAACACCCAAAAACTTTACAACCCCGAAAGAGCACATGCAAAGTAAATTCAGTATAACTTATTAATTTTTGTAAACATAAACATATATCTATAAAAATCACCTTATCTTGTCAAGTTTAAACACAGGGAAGGCTCCATAGCATTTTTATGCATAGGGGAATAATGGTTTAAATAGGGATATATGGTTTAAATAAAGTAGAATTATTTGTTTGGTGGTGTGTGGTGTTAAAATGAATAAAAAAACATATTTTGTTTCGTTAACTGTTTTGTTTCTGTTTACCTTATCTT
This sequence comes from Methanobacterium sp. PtaB.Bin024, assembly GCA_002067065.1. Taxonomy (GTDB): domain Archaea; phylum Methanobacteriota; class Methanobacteria; order Methanobacteriales; family Methanobacteriaceae; genus Methanobacterium. The sequence continues at coordinate 5,058 of MVPY01000097.1, read as the reverse complement.
TAGTTCCTGCAGTTTCCTATGCAGATGATGATGATAGGAGTTTCTCTATTCCCTATGCCAGTATTGACCTTTACCCTCAGGAGGATGGTATGCTCCATGTAAAGGAACATCTCCATTACTCCTTTTCAGGGACTTATAATGGCGTGTACAGGAATATTTCCATAAAAAGTGGTGAACAAATAGAAAATGTTAAAGTTTCCACTTCTGGAGCTTATTCAAGAGTTGAATTAACTAATTCCAGTGATAAACAATATTTAAAGATATATCTTTACTCTGATGCCGAGAAAACCACCCCCATCACTGATCAGGATGTGGATGTCTACATTGAATACGATTTTGTCAACGTGGTTAAGATCTATAATGATGTGGCTGGTTTACATTTCAAATTATGGGGTGATGAATGGGATGTGGATGTGGGAAAACTCACTGCCAACATTCATCTCAAATCAGAGCAGGGAGTGAAATACTGGCTTAATCCGCCGTATTTTGCTGCTGGTAGTTCCTGGCAGAACTCTACGCTCCATATTACAACCACTTCCATTCCTTCTGGGAACTGGTTTGAAGTGAGAATGGCCATACCCAAGGATCAGTTCCAAACCAACCCTCCCTATGCCCAGCAGGTGGATATGGAAGGTTTGGCTGAGATGGAAAGAATTCAGAATGATTATGCCAATGAACTGGATTTCAAAGGAATTTTATATTCTATATTGGCAGTTTTGATGGTTTTAAGCACTATAATTCCGGTAATCATCTACTACAAATATGGAAGAGAACCTAAAATAGATTATCGGGCGGAATATGAGCGAGATATCCCTACCGATGATCCTCCTGCCGTGGTCAATGCCATCTGTGGATCAGGCTTTGGTAAAAGGATAGGAGTACCGGATATGGATGGATTCAGAGCCACTATAATGGATTTAATAAACCGAAAATACCTTTTGATTAAAAACATCCCATCCAGAGCGGATGAATTTGATGAAAGCTCTCTTTCCCTTCAAATTAACGAAAAAAAGGATCTGTCTCAACTTAATTACTTTGAACGTGATGTGATCAATTTCCTCCTCTATTTTGAGGAAGATGGGGTAATCTACTTGGAGACCATTAAGGAGGATCTTAAAGACCGTAGCACTGCAGAAGAATTCAGGGATTCTTTCAACTTATGGAAGGACGATTTGAAAAGAGATTTTTTATCTGATAATGTTCTTAAAACGTTTTTCCTCAAAAAGGGAGATACTTACCTTAAAATTTATGGAGGGATGGGTCTATTTGCAGCCTTCATCATCCTGATGCTGAGCCTTTTTGATCCTCTGCCCCAGTCAGTCTATGCCAGTTATGCATCTATATTCTTAGGGGTAGTGGCCATAATTTCTCTTGTCATGCCCCAGAAAATCGCTGGCCAATGGACCACCCATGGTGAAGAGTATGATGCCAAATGGCAGAATTTTAAGAAGTACATTAAGGATTTCAGCCTGATAAAAGAGTACCCTCCTGAGTCAGTAAAGGTATGGAACAAGTATCTGGTCTACGCCACCGCCCTGGGAATAGCTGACGAGGTCAGAAAATCTATGGAAATGTCTGTACCTGCCGAAGAACTGGACAGAAGTGATATCTATCTCTTCCACTACTATGGTGGTTACGTAATACTATCTTCCAGCCTTGACGCTGGCATGACCACAGCCACTAGCGGAGGAGCAGGTGGAGTTGGCGGTGTTGGCGGTGTTGGCGGTGGATCTGGTGGAGGGGGTGGAGGAGCCTTTTAACTCCCTCATCAGGTCTTGTTTAATCATTTTCTCCTATTTTTTTAATACTTTTTTGCTTAACCTTGGTCTGTTTTTAATACTTTTTTGATTAAAAGCTTTTAAATAACATCACAGATTATTAAAACACTATGAGAGTTGTTTTAGCAGGCACAGGCAGTGCGGTGGGAAAGACCACCATCTCCACCGGAATAATGAAGGCCCTATCAGAGGAACAGAATGTCCAACCATTCAAAGCAGGCCCTGATTACATTGATACTACGTATCACACCATGGCCACAGGCAATACCAGCCGAAATCTGGACTCATTTTTCATGAGTGACGGTCAGATCAGAGAAGCATTTGAAAGGGGGTTGAAGATTTCTGATTCCAAAATTGGGGTGATTGAAGGTGTACGGGGGCTTTATGAAGGTATAAGTCCCATTGAAGATGTTGGAAACACAGCTTCCATTGCCAAAGCACTTAACTCTCCGGTTATTCTAATTTTAAACTCCAGAAGTCTGGTTAAAAGTGCAGCAGCAGTGGTTATCGGGTTTAAAACCCTGGATCCCACCATCCGGATCGAGGGAGTTATCCTGAACCTGGTTAAAAACAGAAAACACTACCTCAAAACCAAGGAAGCCGTGGAAAAACTGGCGGATACTCCGGTGATTGGAGGAATACCCCGAGATGATGCCATCAGTGTGGAACAAAGACATCTTGGCCTGGTACCTGCTGTGGAACGCGAGAGCATTATGTGCAACATCGAAGATTGGGGCCGGGTCATGGAGGAAAACATTGACCTGGACGCACTTACCTCCATAATGAAAGGGGCTGGAAAATTACCCGCAGGCAGAGAACCACTTTTCCAGCAGGAAAACAAAAAAAAGGTTAAAATAGGAATTGCCCGGGACGAAGTTTTCACCTTTTACTATCAGGATAATCTTGAGGCATTTGAGGCTAACCATGCGGATCTGGTTTATTTCAGTCCTTTACATGATGAAAAGGTGCCAGATGTGGATGGGATTTACATTGGTGGGGGTTACCCTGAGATATTTAGCAGGGAACTGGAGGCCAACCAGTCCATGCGCACGTCCATTAAGAAATTCCATCAGGATGAACGACCCATCTATGCAGAATGCGGAGGCTTGATGTATTTAACCCGTTCTATTAACCAGCATCAGATGTGTGATGTGTTCGGTTACAATTCACATATGACCAAAAAACCCCAGGCCTTAAGTTATGTCATTGCTCGGGCAGCGTATGATAACATTATCATACCAGAAGGAGAGACCTTCCATGGTCATGAGTTCCACTATTCCAAACTGGAACTGGAGGGTGCCAATCCAAAGTTTGCATTCGAGATTTTGCGGGGTCATGGTGTTGATGGTTCCATGGATGGTCTTATGAGTAAGAATGCTCTGGCAAGTTATGTGCATACTCATGTGGCTGCTTGCCCCAGTTTCGCTAGTAAATTCGTTGAAAGCGCATTAAACGTTGATCAGATTATTTAAGTTTTATTAACGATTTTGTTTAACTTCATAAGAATCTATATAGGACTAAAAAATTAATTCTACTGTAGATTGGTTTGGGTAAATTCAAGACATGCTGTAGAAAATATTTTCTACAGTAGAATACAATTGTTCATTTTAACTCATAATTCATCACAATAACTTCCACATTAATTCTACTGTAGAATTCAGGAATCTATGGATCACAAGAATTTTCACGTATTGTTGGTCGATCTTAAAAAAAGTACACTTTATTTTTTTGGAAATTTTAACTGAGTTTACAATCATTATTTAATGAGTTTACAATCATCAGATTAGAAGACATTACAATTTAACAAAACTTTTTATCTTAACAAAACATGTCTATATTTAGTATTAAAGCAAATCATATTTGACAATTATAAATACGTTTTACATATTTAGGAGAAATAAGATGAAGTTTGAAAAGGTGGATCTATTCTCACCATACATAATGGTCGTTATCATTGCATTGTACGTTGCACTGGCAGCAATTGCCTACCAGGAACATCTGCGAAATCTACAGTGGATTTCAAGTACAACCTTTCTCTATGTCTTAATGGGAACACTATTTTTTATTGCAGGAGTATTCCTTCCTAAAGTCATTTACAATCATAATGAAAAACTCAAATCTCTGTTCGGTGGCAATGTTACCACGGAAAATTCAGCACCATGGTATGATAAACTCAGATTACTGCTGGATGAAAGAATTTTACTGGCCGCTGTCATAATCGGCATACTCCTACAAGTAGTGAATCTATACCTTCTTGGCGGAATACCTATTTTAAGTGGCTATTTAAAGTTCAAAGCCACCACAGATTTATGGAGAGTAGCTTATCCCCTATTTCTCCTGGCAATTACTATATTACTGGCTAAATATCCACGTAAATGGCATTATCTTCTTTTCATCATAGGGCTCGCAGTCTTTGCCATCAACGGCTATCGAACCACAACCATGGCCATACTTATCAGTGGCTTTATAACCTTTTATTATACAAGAAAAATGAAAACAAGCTATGTTCTAATTTCTATTTTACTGATAGCTTTAATTGGAATAGCGGCGGGTTATATTGCAGTTAAATCTATCCAATGGCAGCAATGGGCGTTAAATCCATTGGAACTTATTGCCTACCGTGCAGGTTTTACAATGATGGTGTTTGACAAGATCGTGCACATGGCCGGTGCTACTGGGGGAGACCTATTCCGTCAGGCATTTTCCACCGGACACCCCAGGGTTACAGTGGGACAAGTGGTCCTTGGATATCCAGTGGGAGGAAGCGAACCTACCACCAGCATCACTTCCACCATCTTTGGACCAGCAGTACTTGACTTCGGATTCTGGGCCATGGCCATACAGATGTTCCTAATTGGCCTAGCTTTGAGGATAGTCTACGCTGCTCAAGTAAAAGCTGACGGGGCATTAACAGCATTATATGCGATTATCCTGGCCCATACTATGATATGGGTTGAAACAGGACCTACCGACAGTGTTGTTTACTTGTTCTATGCAGTTGCCTTCATTGCAGTGGTTATCTATGCAACTCAACTTTATAGAATTTCTAAAAAACCAGTATAAATGAAGTATTTTCAATTTTTTTACATATTTCAGGGATTTGTTTATTTTTTCACCAGTGGATTTAGAAAAAGTTACACTTGCAACCCATGTCTAATTTTGGATATATGCAATAAATTGATCAATCAACTTCTCCATTACTTTACAGGGTGTCTGATCTAGTGTGAAAATTCACCAGTTATATGGCTTTAATTTCACACACAAACAATTATTTAGATTT
>MVPY01000096.1 GCA_002067065.1 Methanobacterium sp. PtaB.Bin024 | reverse complement strand
AAATACTTTATCAACCGTATTTAAAAACATGCAAGTGTAATTTCAAGTGAAAACAGGAAAACACAACTTAAATCTTACAAATTTTTTTTTATTACAAAAAAAATCCAAAAAAAACTGTCTTCAAATAAAAAAAATTAGGGTTTCTACAAAGCCTAAAAAATAAAAAAATACAATATCGTTATGTTAATGATATTGTTTCAACAGGTTTTACTTTGAACTTTTTAGGGTTCTTAGTAGATTCAATAATAGCTTCAAACATACTATTTACATTTTCGGGTTGGTTAATAGGAATGATTTCTTTTTTAGATTTTTTTGATTGTTTTAAGTATTCATGGGCGAAAGATCTGCTTATAAATACAACATTTTCAAAATCTATTTTAATGATATCTGAGTTAGATTGTTCTATTCTGTGGAAGAAATCAGCAGCAGAATCTCTAAAACCAAGTTTAGGTGATATAGTATCAGCTATTTTTATTTTAGAAATTGTTTTGTTTTTATGCATATCAACCACTTTTCCTGCTTTTCATGTATTGGTAAATATCAATATCACTTTTTGATATTCTGAGTGACACCAATGTACCATTTATCTTATAAGTTTTTCCTAAGTTATATAATCTGGGTTTATTTTTGTCAACATATACCCCTCCATTTCTGGATGCTATGAAAATTTCTCCATTTGCTTCTTCAATGAACATTTCAACTAGTCTGTTAATTCCCCACCCTCTTTCAGCAAATTCATCTTTTGTAGAAGTTCCATCAATAGCTTGCATCACAGCATCTTTGTCATCTTTGTAATCAATATTATATTCTGAAAAATTTCCTGGAATTGATATTCCATTGTCATAAAAACATATTTCAGTAAATTCTTTTTTTGGGTACTGTTGAGCCATTATAAAAGCCCTACTAAACTTTGAATGTTGATATATGTTATCAGTGAATTCATATAGCAACAAACCCAGGGCTGTTTTTCCCCCGTAAGTATGATCCATTAAATCAAATATTTGATCAATTATTTTTTCTCTTCCTACTCTATCTCGTGGACTTAGCTCTCTAACAGGTAAATATGTTTTTTTTGACCATGGTGAAGGGTTGAGAATTTTCTCAACATAACCATAAGTATTAGGATTTAATGAAACTTTTAAAGAATTTTTTTCCCTAAATTCTAATGTTGGCAATAACGTGGTTGGATAAAAGAAGTTATAACTTGTAAGATCTAGTATATTTGGATTTTTTCTTTTATTATGTTCGGAACGTATCGAGCAAAACTTTGCAAAATTATCAATTAACTCAGGCATTAATTACTCCTCTTTAAGTTCATGAATATTCTTCTGACTTAATAAAAATTATATAATTTTTCATTATTCATTCAAATTTTGATTTATCTTTTGCAAATGCAATGTTCGGTCAACATTTGCACGTTATTTCTTCATCTTTTTGTTTATCTAACTTTCAAGTCTTTTAACCTTGTATTTTAATTATATTCACTCTCTTATTATTATGGTTGGGGGTAGATCATGTAAGAAGTTATATCTATTTTGAACCGAAAAATAATTCTTTAATAAAAGAAATAAATTTAAGTTTATACCAATATTTGATAATTGAAAAATTATTTAGAGCACTTAAAATTAGAATTAGATTAAAAAACGTTCGAATAGCTTGTAGTTAATTTACTTTTTTATCTATTAAAAATAGTAAAAGTTAATTTAATTCAAATTTTACTTTCTGTAAAACTAGTCGTTTCTACTAATTACCAACCATCAGATCAATTTAATTTTATTATTTATACTTTTCTGATCTCGAACTATCAATATAATGCAAAGATCATGAAAAAATAGAATAAATCACCCATAGGATATGCCCAAAATAGAATAATTTCAATACCTTTATATAGCCTCAAGTAGATAGAAGGTTTTAGCAAATAATGTGAGAATTAAAGAAAAAGTGTCTCATTGATCAACCGAGCGACCAAACCAAGTTGATCAAGAGCAAAACAAAACAACCCAAGCAAATGAGTATAGTAGGTATATAAAAAATTAATAGTATATAACATTTGCTATATGCCTTATCTCATTTTTGTTTTGGAGTAACTATTTCTTGTTTTTCTCGTAAAAAGACACCTTATTTTTCTTTAAACCTCTTATTTGCCAACAAAGAAAAAGGAGGTTGAATATATGCGAATTGAATTTAAATTCGACAAAGCCAAGTTTGAGCGAGAACTCAAACGAGAAATAAAAAAGGCTGAAAGAGAAATTGAAAGGGATATTAAGAGAGAAATGAGAAGGTCACGTTAACATTTCTCTCTTTTTATTTTTTAAAATGATTCTATTCCTTATTTAAATTTGGTTCATTTTTTTTGTTAGGTTTTCTTCCATTTTTTGAATTTGCAGTGCTCTGTCTACGTCTCGGCGTAGTTGTTGGATTTCTCGGTCTTTGGCTTTTGTTGTTATGTTCTTTAATGATTTAGGGAATTCTTTAATCATGGTGGCCAAATAACATGTCAAATAATGGTTATTCTTTTGTTAGGTTTTCTTCCATTATTTTAATCTGCATTGCTCGATCTAGATCCTTGCGCATTTGTCTTAGTTCTTCATCCCGGGCCTGGTCACGTTCATCACGTCGTTTAAGTTCTTCCTGCAACCCCTTAACTTCCTCAGAAGTGTGGTTGAACACTTGGAGATTGCTGAAAATAGACACAACATTCATATTATCTAAATACAAGTTGTACAAAACTTCTTCATTTGTTTTAAAATATCGTCTGCTAGTCTGGTCATAGACCTGGTGTCCCATAAGCCTACGTGTATTCATATATCCCAGTGTAGTGTTTTCTAGTTGTTGGGCAAACCATTTCCGGAGGTTGTGACTTCTGAAATAGATTGAGCGACCCTGTATGCCAAACCCGCACCGGATGTTAAGGTCTCTGAAGTATTGGCTGAATGTTTTGTAGGTGAGAGGGTTTCCCCATTTGTTCATGAACAATTGATCATCAAATGATTGCACTGGTTTTTTGCTCTCCAGGTAAAGTAAAATGTATTCAAGGCTCTCTGGTGTGCTGAAAGTAACATAATCAAAACTAGTTTTAATGCGACGTATTTTCCATGTGAGGGGTCCTTCAACATTTTTGAGTAATTCCTTCCTCATTCCACCCACATCTTGCAGGTCATCTAGGCTGATTTTCTGATACTTGGAAACACTATTGATCATATCCTGGATAGTGAGGTTAATTATTTCAGATCTGCCCATGGCACTGCTGCACATAAGGACTATGATTGCTTCAAAACAGGGATTACTATTTTTTAATGCAAATTTAATCTCATCTATGCTTGGTATTTTTAGTTCAGATGATTGTTCATTTTTTAACTTTAGTTTTTTGGGTAATTCAATGTCATAATGGAAATAAAATGTTCTTATGATGCTTATTTGTTTATCAATGCTTTCATAACTATGATCTAATTCTTGTAAGTATTTCAGGAACGCATGGAAATATTGTGTTATTTTTCGTCTTCTTAGTCTGATGTTTTGGTCTTCTTCATCCTCTGCTTCTTCTATTAAATTGGTAGGCGTGTGATTGGTTATTTTACAGAATTTTGATAGTGCATATTGGTATGATTTGATTGTGGCTGTTTTTAATCCACGGTCTTGTATTAATTGTTGGAAGATAGGATCATCGACAACGTTCATAGAATTATTTTTTTATATGTTGGGAAGTATAATGTTTAGTATTAAGAGTGCATGTGATAACTATTAAAAATGGGGTGAAAAGGTAAGATTAAACAGGGTTTTCACTATTTAAAGGTTACCTCTAATGACCAGCCCACTATTTAAATGGATAAAAAACCATTTAATTCATGAAAAAATAAATTATAACACATAATGTATTATCTAATTAGACTGAAGAGATATTTATTTAGAATAAAGGGATGTTGAAAGTGGAGGCAGTTAGAACCACTCCTGATGGAATAACCGTGCAGATAGAGGTATCTCCTAACTCTGGCCAATTTCAGATCACCGGGTACAACCAGTGGAGGCAGACTCTGGAGGTTAAAATAAAAGCACCACCCACCAAGGGGAAGGCCAACAAGGAGATAATGAAAGAATTCTCCAAATTAACCGGTCACCACACAGAGATCCTATCCGGACATAAAAGTCGTCAAAAGACGCTTAAAATAAGTGGAATTGGTGAGAAAACTTTTTTTGATATTTTAAAAAAAATTGAAATAGATTTATAGTTTATGTTTATATTAAAAAATGGTTTTACAGTGAAAGCTTAGAATAAATATAAAAATAATGGGGATGAGGTTTTATTTAAACCTCGAAAAGTTATTTTGGTACCAGTCAACAGTTATCTGCATGGATTCTTCGAAAGTGGTTTCTGGTTTCCATCCTAACTTCATGATCTTGGATGAATCAAGGGAGTAGCGTCGGTCATGACCTAATCGGTCTTCAACAAAGGTTATCAGGCTTTCTGGTTTTCCCAGTATTTCCAGTATGAGGTGGGTTATTTCCAGATTGTTTCTTTCATTTCCTCCACCGATATTGTATATTTCTCCAAGTTTACCATCCATTAAAGCCATTTCTATTCCTTTACAGTTGTCCATAACATATATCCAGTCCCTAACATTCTTCCCGTCACCGTAAACTGGTAATGGCTTATCCTGCATGGCGTTCATGATGAATAGAGGTATTAATTTTTCAGGGTACTGGCGGGGTCCGAAGTTGTTACTGCTACGGGTGGTGATCACTGGAGTATCATAGGTTTTCCAGTATGCACTTACCAGTAGGTCTCCACCAGCTTTACTGGCTGAGTAAGGGCTGGAAGGATCTACGTTGCTTTCTTCAGTGAATGAACCATTTTCAATACTTCCATAAACTTCATCAGTGGAGATTTGCAGGTAACGTTCCACATCGTACTTTCGCACGCATTCTAAGAGATTGTAGGTTCCTATAACATCAGTTTTTACGAACACCCCTGGATCTTCTATGGATCGGTCCACGTGGGTTTCAGCAGCGAAGTTAACCACCATGTCACAGTCTTTCATGGCACTGGAAACCGCTTCCTCATCTGCAATGTCACCTTTAACAAATTCAATTTTATCACGGATCTCTTTGAGGTTTTCCATGTCACCAGCGTAGGTTAACTTGTCCAAGACAACCAAGTCATAATCCTCATTGTTACTCAGGTGGTGTACGAAGTTGGATCCAATGAATCCTGCACCACCGGTAATCATTATCTTCATTTAGAGCACCAGCAATCCTTTTTTTATCCATGTTTCTTGCTCGGATCAAGTATCCAGTCATAAGGAATCTCATCGGTGTCTGGATCAAGGCGGTATTCATCAGGTTCATCATAGTTAAATGGTAAGGTAGGTACACTTACAAAGTAGGCTGTTTCATCACCCACAGCTTTAAAACCATGATAAACATAGGGAGGGACACTTATCAGTATTGGATTTTTGTCTCCAACAAAAAATTCGTTGACCTCACCATACGTAGGGGAATCTTCCCGGCTATCATATAAGGCAACCTTCATCATGCCGTGGATGCAAGTGAAGTTATCAGTCTGCTTCTTATGCAGATGCCATGCCTTCACCACTCCAGGATAGGCTGTGGTCATGTAAACCTGTCCGAATTCTTGATAAATATCATCATCACATCTTAATATTTCCATTAACCATCCCCTCTCATCAGGGACTACCTTAAGCTTCTTCAGTTTTACTCCTTCAATCATAAATACACCGTTTATTCTTCTTGGAAAGTTTTATATATCTCGCTCTTATTAACCATTACCATGGATCGTCTTTTGGTAACTGGAGGAAGTGAATTGTTAGGCTCCAGCTTCCAGGACGTGGCAAGTCGAGACTACAAAATTATCCCTACCCACCACCAGAATCCTGATAAAGACACCATTCCCTGGATGTAACTAACCAAAAGGATGTTAAAGACAAAATATGTCATCTGCATCCAGATGTGGTCATACATCTGCTGCTCTTACCAATGTAAATTATATCTGCTGCCCTTACCAATGTAAATTATTGCGAAAATATCCTACTGAGGTTTGGCCTGAATGTTCATGGAACCAAAAAAAACATAATCCAAACCTGTAGGAGGACTGGATCCAAGTTGATCTATGTTTCCAGTGATTTGTCTATGATGGTTGTAAGGGAAACTACAGTGAAGATGATGCAACCTTGATAAGTCCATAAAAATCTTAAAATCAATATTCTTAATACATTATTAGAAGGTTTAAAATACATGAGAGAGGCAAGATTATGAAAGCTGTTATACCTGCCGCAGGACTTGGAACCCGATTTTTGCCAGCAACCAAGGCCCAGCCAAAAGAAATGTTACCAGTTTACAATAAACCAACCATTCAGTACGTGGTGGAGGAGGCAGTGGCCTCTGGAATCGATGACATATTGATCATCACTGGTAAGGGAAAAAGATCCATTGAGGACCATTTCGACCGTTCCTTTGAACTGGAATACTCCCTACGAAACTGTGGAAAAATGGATTATCTGGTGGAAGTAGAGGCTATCTCCGAGATGGCAGACATTTATTACGTCCGGCAGAAAAAACAGAAGGGATTGGGAGATGCTATACTCTGTGCTAAAAAACATATAGATGGTCAGCCCTTTGCAGTGCTTTTAGGAGATACCATAAGCCAGTCCTCAGTTCCCTGTACCCAGCAATTACTTGATGTTCATGAGAAATATGATTCGTCTGCTATTGCTATTGAAAGAGTTCCCCGTGACAAGATTGAACGTTACGGTATAATAAAAGGTCAACAGGTTGAAGATTCTGTTTATAAAATTGAAGATATGGTGGAAAAACCACGACCAGAGGAAGCACCATCTGACCTGGCAATCACTGGACGTTACGTGCTGGATTCTGAGATATTTGACCATATTGAGGATGTGCCACCAGGTGTGGGTGGAGAGATACAATTAACTGATGCCATGAGACAATTGGATAGTATTTATGGTCATATATTTGATGGTAAAATTTATGACATTGGAAACAATGTGGAATGGCTTAAAAGCTCCCTGGAAATCGCTCTGCAGGATCCTGATGTTAATGGTGAGTTAAGGGAGTATTTGAAGAATATTTTGAAATAACAAAACAAAGAATAATTCTAAAAGTATAAAAATTCCTTCAAAAAATATAAAATTTTTTTAATTAGTTTTGATTATCTTTTTTATGCCATTCCCAGGCCGTGCTGATGATTCTACTTAGATCATCATATTTTGGTTGCCATTTCAGGATTTCGCGAGCTTTATCAGCACTTCCCACAAGTATAGGAGGATCACCAGGTCTTCTGTCAGTTTCGGTGGCTTTAATTTTTTTGCCGGTGACTTTTATGGCTTCCTCTATTACTTCCCTCACCGAGAATCCGTTTCCATTTCCCAGGTTGAAAACATCACTTTTACCATCATTTTCTAGATATTTTAGGGATTTTATATGGGCATCTGCCAGGTCTGTGACGTGTATGTAATCCCTGATGCATGTTCCGTCTGGGGTGGGGTAGTCTGTGCCGAATATCTTTATATCCTCTCTTTTCCCTATAGCTGCGTCTAAGATGAGTGGTATGAGGTGGGTTTCCGGGTCGTGTCTTTCTCCTATCTCGTCTTCTGGATCTGCACCAGCAGCGTTGAAATAACGGAGAGAAACATAACAAAGACCATAGGCAGAACTGTAATCTGCTAAAACCTGTTCCACCATGAGTTTAGCTTTACCATAAGGGCTTATGGGGTTTTGAGGGTGGGTTTCGGTTATGGGGATTTCCTGGGGGTTTCCGTAGGTTGCACAGGTTGAGGAGAAAACCATTTTTGTTACCTTAAATTCATTCATTACCTGGAGAAGGTTGAGGGTGTTTTTCAGGTTGTTTATGTAATATTTTTGGGGATCTTCCACTGATTCTCCTACATAGGTGAATGCTGCAAAATGCATAACCGCATCGATGTCGTATTCCCTGAAAACATCCCGTAGGGAATCCAGATCGCCTAAATCAACATTTTCATAGTCTCCCCATTTCAGGAAATCTTCATGACCATAGCTCATGTTATCTAGGACCAGTGTGTCGTATCCTGCAAGGTTAAGCTCTTTATTGGCATGTGCCCCTATGTATCCTGCTCCTCCAGTTATCAGTATCATGCTTATCTCTTGGATTTTATTACATTTAACCCCATCGTAAGGATAAAACCAGTCCGATATGTTAAATGAATAGAATCAGATGAAGTAGATAAATAGTAGATGAATAGATATATTTTCACCAACAACCTTTATAATAAGAGAAAAATGATTATAATGGGATAATAGAGATTGTGTGGAATAATATAAAGGCGATGTAATGAGATTACAATATTTTTTGATTATAACCCTGATCATGGTCCTGGCTGTTTCCGGTTGCACCTATAATGAATCAGATCAGACAGATCAATACAATGACTCATCCAACACAATAAATAACATAACAGAATCCACAAACACAAGTACCGTCACCACTACCAGTTCTGAAAGTCAGAATGTTGAGGTGAGTGGTACCTGTTACAATGTGGTGGATGGAGACACCATAGATGTGGAAGGGGTGGGTAGAATACGTTTTGTTGGGGTTGACACTCCTGAAAGAGGAGAATCTGGATATAAAGAAGCTAAAAATTTTGTTAAAAAGATGTGTCTAGGCAAAACCGTGGGTTTGGACATTGATGATGCTAAAAATACGGATAAATACGGCCGCACACTGGCCGTGGTCTATGTGGATGGTGTGAACCTGAATCAGGAGCTTTTGAAGGAGGGCTATGCTGAGGTGTTGTATATTCCACCCTCGGAATTTAACCCATACCGCTGGTTATAACTCCTTATTCATTATTTATTTCTATAATGGCAATTCATGGAGTGAAATGATAATATTCCCCATCAGTAAGCTGAATCTTCTTTAAAATGCCTTTATTTTCCAAAGAAGTTACCAAATTGTACATACTGATGTTGTTTAACTTTAATTCCCCGTAAAGAAGAGTTCCCTCCAGGAATGTCCTGGAAATGTTTCCTGAACCATCAACTACTTCTCTGATTATTTCCAGAGATCTTTGCTCTTTTTCAGAAAGCTGGTTTTTATGTCCAGCTTCATCTACTTTTCCCTCACTATCATCAATCGATAAATTAGAACTTCCATGTTCATCTGTCACTTTGGCATTTTCTTCTGATTGTGTTTCAGGGATGTTGGCTTCTTGATCCATTTTAGACTCCTTTTTTAGAATTATAACCCCATCTTAACGGGAAATGTGCCATTCTTCCCCAAGGTATCCTAAAATTGAGGTGAGGTCTTCTTCAGGAATGTTCAAATCCAGTTTAAAGATGTTGTATGGAACTCCTTCCGGGTATTCTGCTTGAAATACTCTGATGCTATTTAAGACCCTTTTTTGTTGGGGTGTGAGGGCGGTCATAATCATAGATTGGTTACAGCTCTATTAATAAATAAAGTTTTAAATTAATGAGAGTAAAATATACTTGTAAAGTTCAATTACTCATATTGGCTTATTTATCCTAAAAGCCGGTTTAATGGATTTTATATTAGTTTTGAGGGATCATATGCTGGATTCACTTTATGAAAAGGCCTTGAAAAAGAAAGACAGGATCAATGAAAAATTAGAGGAAATTGAATTATCCCAAGTCGATGCTTCTGGACAATGGGTAGATTATCCTATAGAAGAAAGCGTATTAGATGCAAATATTGCCGCAGGTGATGGAAGTATCAATAAACGTAAGTTTTTACCATTCATATTTTATGCTATCGATGCAGAAGGCATAGTCCACACATCCACAGGAATTAAAAGGGTTGAAAGCTCTGAAATCGACATCATATCCCACCATAAATATGTTGAAGATCGTTTAAGGAGTTATATGGGAATATTCGAAATTAAAAATGCTCTGACAATGTTTAAAGAACATGATGTTGATTTATTCCTCTTTGATGGGTCTATTTTGGGAAACCTTATACGACCTTTTCCCATCGAAAAAGAACTCAAAGAGCAGATAAAAGAAAAGATAAGGGAAAAATATCTGCCTCTCCTCGAAGAAGAGCTAAAAAGTTCGAACATTAAAATAACATCATCCAAATTTGCTGGTGACATTGCAGATGAATTTAATGACAATACTGAACCAATGATCTACTTAGAAAACTTAGAAAACCTTCTTGCCATAAGCGAATTAATGGAACAAAATAAAAAAATAGTGGCTATCTCCAAAACATCCACCAGTACTGAATACTTCGATTCAAAAGTGCCTGACATGGCTATATTTGATATGTACAGTAAAAAACAAGGGTATTCTAAGCCAAGATACTCAAATGTTTCTGACGTGAAAAGAGACTTTCCGGTTAGAAATGATTTTCTAAAGAGTTTGACCTTCACCATCTTCTATGCCAGATTAGAAGACCATAAAAATATTTTAAAGTTTGAATTACCTTACCATGCTGAAGAAAAGGATATTAAAAATTTACTTAAGGATATAAAAAGAATAAGTGCAGAAGGATACCCCTTACTATTAAAAAAAGCACATAATGATGTTGTAATACGTAAAACTGATTTGGAAAATCTTTCCAAGATAATCGGGTTCCTGGAGAAGAGTGGGAGGGAAATGTTAAATGAGTGAAGTTATTGGAAGATGCATAGGAGAAACATCACTGGTTGATGTGAGTTTCATCTCAAAGGAAATGCCCAGGGTGGGGGAATATGTTTCAATGGAATATGATGGGAAAAAAGTCCTAGGAATGATTGAATCCCTGGTAAGAGGGAGTGTTTCCATTAATGATCAAATATACGACCCTCTCACCATAGAAAAACTCAAAGCAATTGAAGGTGACGACCACTACGTGAAAGGGACTGTTAAGATACTTGGTGATATTGATGATGATCTTCGCATCCCCCGAACACCAGCACCTCCTGGAACAGAAATACGAGTTGCTGATTCTGAAGTTCTAAAAGAAATATTTAAAGTTGATAAATATGGTCTGAAGCTTGGACACCTGATAACTCAAGAAGATGTAGCCCTGGAAGTTGATATCAATAAAATGGTTTCAAGACACCTGGCAGTTCTGGCCATGACCGGTGCCGGGAAATCCAATACCGTATCTATCATTGTGGATGGTCTTTTAGATGTTAATGGCAGTGTTTTAATATTTGACATGCACTCTGAATATGTGAACACTGATTTTGGGGAAGACAAAGTCAATGTGATGAGACCTCAGATCAATCCTCTCTACCTGTCATTTGGTGAAATTAAAAAATTATCAAATATCCCTCCCAATGCTTATGTCCAGGAAAGATACTTCTTAAAAGCCTATAAATTGGCTCGTAAAAGTTTAATGCAGGGTTCTGCCACTGGGAAAGATTTTATTGCATTAATCCAGAGCAAGCTGGAAGGTTGGTTACAGGAAGCAGAGGATCCTGATTTAAAATCAGCTAATACAGCGGATAAGAAATCCATAGCTGATGTTTTAAACAAACTGGAGCACATGAGGGATAAATATGGGAATATACTCAGTCTGGAAGCAAAGGACATTATTGACAATTTGAAAGTGGGAAAAGCAAATATTCTGGATCTGGGTTCAGTTGATGAATTCGCATCAGATGTGGTGGTAAGCCATATCCTTCGCAATGTTTTAGCCAGCAGGAAAGAATTTTTAAGAACAGGAGATGGGTTGGAATTCCCTATATTCCTGATCCTGGAAGAAGCCCATATTCTAGCACCTCAAAACAGGAAAACCGAATCTAAACTGTGGATAAGTCGAATTGCCAGGGAAGGGCGTAAGTTTTCAGTAGGATTATGCCTGGTTAGTCAAAGTCCAAAATCATTGGACTCGGATGC
Source organism: Methanobacterium sp. PtaB.Bin024 (assembly GCA_002067065.1). Classification (GTDB taxonomy): domain Archaea; phylum Methanobacteriota; class Methanobacteria; order Methanobacteriales; family Methanobacteriaceae; genus Methanobacterium. Next base: position 16,862 of record MVPY01000096.1, on the reverse strand, counting down.
TCTTTCACAGGCCAATAACATGATCATTCTTCGTTTGGTTGAACCAACTGATCAGAGTCATGTACAACGTGCCAGTGAAAGCTTGAGTGATGATCTCATTGCCCAACTCCCCTCTTTGAATATTGGTGAAGCTATCGTACTGGGTTTAATGACCCGAATTCCCACCCTGGTTAAGATAGATGAATTCAAAGGGAAGATCACAGGTGGAGACTTGAACATTGTGGATGAATGGTCGAAATCCCACCAAAATCAGAAAAAATTATTAGATGAACAAAAAAAAGAGTATGAGGATTTGGGAGGAGATTACTGATGCAGTTTGTTCATCTGGCTGACACTCACCTGGGTTACCGCCAGTATGGGCTTGTTGAACGGGAAAACGACTTTTTCCAGGTTTTTGATGAGGCTATTGACGAGGTAATTAGGGAAAGGCCAGATTTTGTTATTCACTCTGGAGATCTGTTTGAATATTCAAGACCACCCACCAGGGCGTTATTAACAGTACAAAAGGCTATTTTAAGATTGAAAGAAGAAAAAATTCCAATTTATGCCATAGCCGGTAATCATGATATTGTAATGCGTAAAAACGCTCTGCCTCCACAAATTTTATACAGAGATTTTGGTCTGAAACTTATAAGCCCAAAAAAGCCATTCTATTTGGAGGGTGATGTTTTCATAGGTGGAGCACCTTACACATCCAAATATCATTCAAAACAATTAATAGAACGTCTTCAAAACATTGAAAAATCATCACATGACTATAAAAAAAGAATTTTAGTCCTTCACCAAGGTATAGACCGTTATATTCCCTATGAATACGAGATTAAAATAGGGGATGTTCCTCAGAGTTTTAATTACTGTGCATTTGGCCATGTTCATGAGAGGGTAATTGATGATTTTGGGGAAGGCAAACTTGCATATCCCGGTTCCACAGAAATCTGGCGTTCCAATGAAGTTGAAGGATATAAAAAGAATGGTAAAGGATTTTATCTGGTTGATATTAGTGGTGAGGTGCCTGAAATTGAAAACATCAACCTTAAACTTCCCAGGGAATTCATAAAAGAGACCATTCCATTCAACAAACTCCAAGAAGAGTTATCAAGGATCAGACAGCATGTAAGCAGCCTACATACAAAACCCATACTCATGGTTACTGTAGAAGGTGGGAATTTCAGCCGTTCTGAGGTGTATGAAACTTTAAACCATTCCTTATCTGAATTTTGTCTTGCAGTGAGGTCAAACTACAAACCAATAACAGTTGAAGATGAGAAAAATCTTTTTGAAAACGGAAAAGAAGGTTTAGATATTAAAAAAATGATTGAACACAGTCTTAAAGATTTTAACAATGAAAAAGTTAACAGACTAGCAACTGGTCTTTTAAAAGAGCTTTCTGATGGAGATTTCAAGATGGCTGAAACCATGGTTCAGGATTTCTACGAGGAGTTATATGATCATTAAAAATCTCCATATGAAGAACTTTAAATCCCATAGGGATACTCGCATCGACTTTAATACTGGAATATCCCTCATAATAGGGGGAAATGGGGCAGGCAAATCCAGCATTCTTGAAGCAGTGAGCTTTGCACTTTTCAAACAACATACCAGTAAAAAGATCCAACAGCTCATAACCATCGGCCAAAAAAGGATGTCTGTTGCAATCCAGTTTACTGCTCATGGTCGGACCTACCGAGTTTTAAGAGAACGTACAAAAACATCTTCCAAAGCCATCATGAGCATAAAAGAAGGTGAAAGATTCCAATCACTAGTATCAGGAGATAAACATGTCACAATGGAAGTTCAGAACCTTCTGGAGATGGATGGAGACCTGTTCCTTAATGCAGTTTATGTGCGCCAGGGAGAAATATCAGACTTAATCGAGAAAACATCTTCTGAGAAAAAACAGATGATTGGAAGGCTTTTGGGTATTGATTCTCTTGAAAAGGCCTGGAAGAACATTAAGATTATATTAGACAAATATAACGGACAAAAATTAAGGTTAGAAGGCAAATTAGAATCTTTTGAAGATGCAAATGTAGAATTGGATTCTAAAAAAGAACAGGAAGAACAATTCAAAATCAAGATTAAAGACCTCAACCGTGAAATAGAAGAAAAAATAATTGACACCAATTTAACCAGGGAAAAGAAGGAAATACTGGATAAAAGGAGTTTAGAATCTGAAAAAAACCAGACTCTACTAAATTCCAAAGAACATTTCATGGAACAACTGGAAAAAACCAAAAAAGATCTCAACTGGCAGTTAACTGAAATAACCGGCAAAGAAGAGGAAATTAGTAAACTAAAACTTAAGTTAAATAAATTAGATGTTTTGAAAAGTCTTGAAGAAAAAATTAAAGAACTGAAAAATTTTAACAAAGACAAAGAAAGATTAACTAAGGCGTTGAATGATATAAAACGTTTTGAAAAGGTTTTGATCGAGAATGAACCCCATTACAATGATTATTCTCTTTTAAATAGTGACATCAACAGTTTACAGTACGTTAAGGATCAGTTTGAGGGAAGTAGAGTATTATCCGAGCAGTATACAACAAGAAAGTCAAAAATTGAAGCTAAAATGAACCAATCTCTGGAAAAAGTTAAGAATATCCTTGAAAAATCCAATCAAATCTTAAATACTCAGTTTGATTCAGTTGAAGAATTTGAAAATTATCTATCAACATTCAAAACCCAATTAGAGGTAGAAATACAGGAGACTTCTGAGCATATCCATGATATACAAAAAGAACTATCTAACATTAAAATGAAAAATCAGGACCTTGAAAAACCCATAAGAGAGTTAAAACAGGTTGAAAATGTTTGTCCGATCTGTAAATCAACAATAACACCTCAAAAGAGGGATGAACTAATCAACGATTATCAATCCGATATTGAAGCTAATATTTTAAAGTCAAAAGATTTGAAAGAAAAATTAGCAGAGATTGAAGCCCAAAAAGAAAATTTAGACTCCCAACAATCTAAAATTCAAAGTATAAATCTAGGTATTTTGAAAGAATATTTAAAATCAGTGGAAGAAGATAATAAAGAGATTGAAGACATTAATTCAAACTTTAAGGAGCTTCAGGACAAAATAAACATCCTAGAGGGCGTTGAAAAGGATATCAAAAATAAAAAAGCCCAGATCGAGAATATCAAAGGAAAATACGAGAATTACATCGCTGCAAAAGGTTCCCTAGAATCCCTGGGGAATATCGAAGAACATTCATCTGATTTAGATGAAATAAAAACGTCCATAAGAGATTTAAAAAAGAAAATCAGCGTACTTATGGAAATTGCAGGTGACAGTGTGGAGAATCTTCCTGAAGAGATATCATATCTAGAGGAAATGAATAAAAAATATCAACATCTAATGGGTGAAGTTAGCCAGAAGGATACTCTCTTAGAAAGACAAAATGAAAATGAAACCCTTATCAATAAGACATTAAAAGAACTGAAAGATATTAGTAAGGATATTGAAGATTTAAACTACAATGAAAAATCTCATGAAAGGGTTAAAAAGGAATGGGAATTGAAAAATGAAGAATTAAACCAGTTAACTGGGAAAAAACAGATGTTAACTGGACAGATGGATCAACTTTCCATCTCCATTAAAGAATTGGAAAGTAAAATCAAATCATTCCAAAAATATGAAACTGATTTAAAACACCTTAAAGACTTTTTAAAACTATTAAATTTCATTAGGGATCTTTACGGAAAAGATGGTGTTCAAAAAGATTTACGGAACATCTCAAGACCACTAATAGAAGAAAAAACACGGGATTTATTTGAAAAATTCAATTTTGAATACTCTGACATTAAACTGGATGATGATTATGATGTGACCATCTATGGTCCCACTGGTGAAAGCAGTCTGGACATGATAAGTGGTGGTGAGAAAATAGCAGTGGCCCTTGCTTTGAGGTTGGGAATAACCCAGGTACTTTCCGGAGGTAGTTTAGAGCTTATTATGCTGGATGAACCCACAATTCACCTTGACGCCTATCGCAGACAGGAACTTATTGATTTACTTAAGAAGATGTCCATAATCCCCCAGATGATCATTGTCACTCATGACACTGACCTGGAGGACGCTGCTGACAACATTCTAAGGATTGAAAAAGAAGAGGGAACTTCTTTCCTGGTGGAATCCTAACTAATTTCTCTCCTAAAAATTCTCTCCTTTTTATACTTCTTCAGCAGAGAAAATAGTTATTTCTAACTCTTTTGCCACCAGATCTTCAATTGCGGCTCCGAATGCTTTGAAATGTTCGGTTTGCATATGAGTATCAAGAGCTTCCTTACTTTCCCATTTTTCGAACATCAGCAGGACATTCTCATCTTCAGTGCTGGCCAACAATTCGTAACTTATGTTTCCCTGTTCCTGGCGGGTGGATTTAATCACATCTTGAGATTTAGAGATAAGTTCGTCCCTTTTACCTGGTTTGCCTGTTATGGCAGCTGCTACAATTATCATTTCATTCCTCCTTTAATTTCTTCCTATGATTCATCTTCTATGATTTAATTAAGGACTATCTAACCATTTTGTGAATTTTTTTCTTTTTAAGCTTCAATTAGACAATTCTTATTTGATTATCATCATCCTGAAATAAAAATTCTTTTAAACATCATACAAAACCTGTTATCTCAAGTTAGTTTGTTCAAGTTATACAGTTATAAAAAATTTATCCCATATAAACATAGCGATTGTTCTGTTTGCAATGATTAATAATTGATATTAGTAGAGAATATTCTCTTTTTTTATTAAAAAAAATAACAACTATGCTTAATTTTAATATATGATTAATCAAATTATGTAATTTTCTTTAATAATGAAAGTTTATTTCGTATCATAACTAAAACAAGTGAATATATCTTTTATACAGTTTAAACACGTTTTAATGATTGATTAAAGAATAAAAATATTTATCTTCTGGTGAAATCTCAAAAAAAGTATTTCCCCACAATTCAATTTAAAGGTGATTAAAAAATTATTTTATCAAACGAAGAAATACAAATTTCCAATTCTTTAGCTAAAATATCTTCAATAGCCGCATCAAATACATTTAAATGTTCAGTTGGCATATTTTCCTCTAAGATCTCAGGATTTTTCCAATGTTCAATAACCAATAGAACATCTTCATTTTTTGTGTTTGTATATAGACGAAAATTGATACACAATGGTTCTAAACGAGTAGCGCCAATTATATCCTGCGGTTTTTCAATTATTGTATCTTTCTGGCCTGGTTCAGTTCTAAGGGTTGTTTTTATCATATGATCATGCCTGCAAATTTTTACTATAATTACAATAAAAAAAATTTTAGATCATTTCGAATATCATTCCACGAATATATCAAATAAATAAAAAAATGGAAAGAGTCAGATCATTTTGAAAATGATCTTTGAAGGGATCCATGCTTTTTTAAGCTGTTACGGAACTCTTCCATGGTTTTCTGGAATTTTTCACCCTCAGACGCAGATATCCATTCGAATCTGAACCTTTCTTTATCAATTCCAAACTCAGGGAGCAGATCTTCAACAAATTTAGCCCTCCTTCGCCATTTATAATTCCCGGCATCATAATGACAGTCACCCATATGGCATCCGCCCACGAAAACTCCGTCAGCTCCTTCTTTGAATGCTTTTAATACCATAGATGGGTTGATTCTCCCCGAACACATGACCCGTACGATTCTTACATTGGGAGGGTACTGCATTCGTGCAGTTCCAGCAGTGTCTGCTCCTCCGTAGCAACACCAGTTACAACAAAATCCAATAATTTTAGGCTCATTTTCAGACATTTTATCACCTGATTATTTTGTAACACGATTGTTTGAATATTCATTCCTTTTCCGGGCTGTAGAGTGGTGGTAATTCTTCATCCATACCTGCTATGTATCCAGTTTGATCCCGGTATTTTTTCTGCATTCTATGGAAGATACGGGCCACTGGAATTTCCATGGGACACACATCTTCACACTGCCCACAGTTAATGCAACTGTAGCATACATGCGACAATCTAACTCCCTGAAAGGTAAGAGGATCCGGTGGGGTGTTTTCTGAATCTTGGTAGAACTCTTTTTCCAGTTCACATTCCCGACAGTAACATAGGGGGCAGGCGTCTCTGCAGGCGTAACATTTGATACACCGGTTCCAGTATTCATCCCACTCCTCCAATGAGGGATAATTTTCTTCCAGATATTTGTCCTGGAATTTTCTGGCCATTTTTATCATTACACTTTCCACTTTTTCCCGTATAGCTACAGCCTTTTCAGATGGTGCTTTGACTTCTATGTATCCATTTTGTCTGGCTCCTTCGACCAGTTCTTTCCCTTTGGGAGTGATTATTTCTATGAATGTCCATCCTGGTTCTGTTCCCCAGTTTCCACAGGCAATATCTGCATTTCGGGGAACCATCTGTTCACATCTTTGACAGTTCACCCGTCTTCCATATCCTTCATCTTCCAGATCATCAATTTTCAGGTCTTTATGACTACCATCGGTAAGTTCAATGATGAATTTGCCCTTGTCAATCTCTTCTTTCACCACATCTGCTGGATCGATTTCGTAAAATAGTTCTATCATTTTACGTGCGGTAATGGGTAGTACCGTACCTCCACAGTTGAGACCTACCTTATAAATTTTATCACTGTCAATTTGGTGTCTATTTTCCAGCTCTTTGATAGCCATGGCATCACAGGGTTTAACAGCCACCGCTAATCTTATATCCTGTAGATATTTACTTATTAATTCCCCGAACATGGTGGGAGCACAGTGTAGAGATCCACAGGTCTCTATTAAATCATTTGAATCTTCGATCAGAGTGGGGATCCCGTCGTATATATCTTCTCCATGGCTCAGGTTTAAAACTCCCTCAACCAGGTTGCAGTCAAGGAGGTACTGGAAAATGGAACTTACAGCTCCACCACATTCTCCTTTCTCCAACAAATCCTTATCTTTGGCTCGTGCCAGTAAATAATTAGAATCCATAAAAATCACCTACTCCCAGTCTATTTCCATTTTTTCTGCAATTTTCATAATGATTGCAGCATCATCCATGGCTTCACCAGGTGGAGGAACTATTTGCTGGACATTTTGAGTGTTACCGGTTACATTGGTAAAAGATCCAGTCTTCTCTGCCCAACAAGCAGCGGGAAAAACAACATCAGATACTAATGCAGTTCTATTAAGAGTGGTACTCTGTGTGATGAGAAAATCCAGTTTTTTTACTGCTTCACCCATGTGAGATACAATATCATCCTCCACCACATACAATAATTTCACTTTATCTATCATGGCCTTCAATTTCTCTTCACTTAGAGGGGAAAGGGTTTTCATAGCTCCCCTGGAGTTGCATTCTTTCATCACAGGAATTATTTTAGAATTTGATTTGGCCGCTATTTGCTGGAACTCTTCGAGTTCCTCTTTATGGTCCAATTTGCCTACGATTATTACAGATGATTCAGTTAATTTAGCCTGAATTTCTTTGGCTTGCTTGTCCAAAAAGTCCCTGATTGATTTAGTTTGAATGTATTGATCCGAGATCATGCCGGTATTTGTCTTCTCAAGGTAGTCAATGGTAATTATCTCAGCACCATTTTCTTTGGCTTGGATGACCTTTCTTCCAATTAAAGGATATTCTTTTAAGATATTTCCTATTATCAGAATGAACTGGGAGTTTTCCACGTCGTTGAGACTTGCTGTTTCAAAATCAAAGTAGGGAAAGTTTCCTGCAGGAAATCCTATGTTTTCCACACCTAATGAAGTGGCGAATTTTTTAAGGATTTCACATTCTTCATTGGTGCAATTTCCAGAGCCAATGATCCCAATTTCTCCAGGTTCACAAGACTTCATCTCAGAAACAGCCAGATTTAAAGATTCCTCCCAATCCGACTTCACCAGATTGCTTTTTTTTATATGAGGATTTAACAACCGTTTCTCCTCATTTAACAGTTCATAACATTCTCTTCCTTTTTTACAATTCTTACCTTCGTTTATTGGGTGCCTTTTGTAGGGGTAAGTGCCTACTGCTTCCTGTTTTTGGGTTATGAGATTTATTCCACAACCTACACTACAGGAAGGACATATTGTGTGGGTTAATTTCATCAATTTTAACACCTAGTTTGAATTATTGTATTTCCATTTAATTCGGGATTATTGCATATTTTCTATGATTTTAATACCTTTCAGGGAGTTTATTTTTGGAGTATCGGCCAGATAAGCTTCGGGTATGGGTTTGATCTGAACGCTGATGTCTTTAGTTGCATTTACCATACTTATCATGGCCTCCATGCCTTTATCTAAAATCAAAGGAGATAATTCATCGGACCTTTTTTCCAGATCTACTTTATGATCTTCACATTCAATTAAACCCTGAATTGCGAAATTAAGGGGCATTTCATCAATAGTTGTCAGAACACAGACATATTTCAAGATTTTTTCATCAATTTTAATGAAATCAATTCTCCAATTCACATTCAAATCTAAATCACAGTTCTTAGGATTTTTATCGGGCCGAACCATTTTGATTTTATTCACATGTAGATTCACATTCTTATTACTTACACTCATATTGATAATACCTCCGTATGTTTGCCCCTAGCTCACTGTTCAAGAGCCCATTCCTGCTTTTGAATGCTTTTGAATCTAAACATGTAAGTCATCATATATAAACATACCGAGTGTTCTGTTTGTAATTATTAATTATTATAATTCCAATTTCAGAGCTTATTAAACTATTGCTTTTAATGAATTATTGCTTAAAAACAGCACAAATTATAATCTGTGTGTTTGTTGAATTTGGTTAGTGCAAAAAATAACTATGTAAAATTAAAAAACCAAAAAGTATCATCAAATTATTCTTTAATTAAAAATGAAAACAACTAAAAAAAAAAGTTACATTCCGAGCGCATGTGGAATTTATTTTGCAGTACATTCCCAATAATAATCCATATTAGATATTATTCTCTTTTCTAATGGTATTTCAGGCATAGCTACCCACATGATGACTGATCCAACCATAGAAGAGTGAATAATCGCTGCAAGTTCAGCAGAATCAATATCCGACCTTATGATACCTCGAGCTACACCTTCATCAATTGTTTCTTTAATGAAATTTAACAAGTTATGATGGTACTTCGTGTAGTATTCCATTATTACATCATATTTCTGTATACCTTCCATCAATAGAAGGTGTATCTTCCTATAATCTGCCTTCTCAGAACTTTCACCTGAGGTTGTAGCTTCGGCAATAGGTACACATTCTCCCCACATAGTTAACATCGCAGATTCTATTTTTTCTCTAGGTGTGCCTTCAGAATTTCTAGCATATTCTATGGTGGAATTAAAATAATCAAATACATATTTCTTAAGAACTGCAACTAGTAAAGTATCTTTACTATCAAAGTGATAGTAAAATCCTCCTGTAGTAATGTCTGCTGCTTTTATAATATCACTTAATGAAACATCAACAATTCCCTTTTTTAAAAATAATTTAAAAGTAGTTTTCATGATTCTATCTTTCGTACTCATTATTTCAACTTCTCTAATTTTTCTCTAAGACTATAAATAATATTTAATTTATTAACCTAATTAATATGATGATTTAAGAGATTTATCATATTAGTTGGTTCGTACAAAATCTTGTAATTATACCTCACAATATATTTCTGAACATGAAATATAATAAGTCACTAACAATCTGATGATAAATTAATGATTTTGGAAGTTAAAAACTTTTCTTACAAATGACTTTTAGTCAAGTAAATGGTAACCCAGACAAAAACTGCTATAAACAAACCGCCCCCGAAAAAGAAAAAAATAGACAAACAGCATAAAAATTTCTCAACTATACAAACCTAAAAGTGCAATATTGGACCAAAAAACAAAAAAATCCACAACTCCAATAAATTTACTACCCTAAAAAAAGTAAAAGTTTATAAACTGCGTCTACAAATAATGTTAGTAGTAATCAGCTTTCTGATCCGCTTAACTCCAGCTTGTAATATTACATTCACATTTAATTCCTTCACATATAACTTATATCTGTCAAAAACATTAAATTAGATGAGATTATGGACACAAAATCTAGAATCTTAGAAACAGCCTTCAAACTTTTTTTAAAAAAGGGTTTTGCCGATGTTTCCTTGAACGAAATAATAAGAGAATCAGACATTACTACAGGGGGATTTTACTATCACTTTGATAGTAAGGATACTCTACTTGTCGAAGTTATTAAAAGGTACATATTTAACTATTTTAGTTCAGTTATAGAACAGATTAGAGATTTTGAAGGCACTCCTGAAGAAAAGTTTAGAACTGTGATATTAAATATTGTAGGTGATGATTCCACCATCAATGAGACCACTCAACTGGTGGAAAGTGCTGAAAAAATAGATTACAGAGTTTTGCATTTGTTATTGTTTGAAGGTGTCCAAAAATATGGTATAATAGCTGAACATTACACAGAATTTTATTATAATCTGTTAGACTTCAATAAGGATGTAATCAATGAAGGTATTGCTCAAGGCGTTATAAGAGATGATATTGACATGACTGAACTTGCATTATTGGTTCAAACCGTCATGGTGGGAACAGTCATAATGTGGATAGGAATGCCTGCAATGCCAATGGAAGAAAGAATGGAAGATAATATGCATAATTTATGGAATTTCATTAAAAAAGACGACTCAATTTAATGTTGATCATTATCCAATATTTGTTCCAGATCTTTTTTAAACCGTTTCAGGTTGAAAGTGAATTAAAAGAAAGTGGATTGTGTTGAATTTTTCTTTAAAACTCATCTTAATATTCTTAAATATTAATCTTAAAGATCGAATTCGATTTCCAAATCATTAACTTTTTTTAACATCCGTATAATTCTCTTTTTAGAATGTTTGATGATGTTATGTAACATTTGAATGTTTTCAAGACTAATCCAAGGCAATATTCTTCTATAATCCCATAAATATTGTTCAAGTGAACTTATAGTTAAACAAATCCCTTGTGGAATTCTTTTTAAGTGAATCATTTAAAATTTCCCGCTACCTTTAATTATTGCAAACCGAGCAGTCGGTATTATTTCATTATATTAATCATTGCAAACCGAGCAGTCGGTATGTTTATATAGAATAACTTCTAACTAGCCCTTATAGAATTAATTGAATGTGAGGAGGTATGAAAAAAAGATAGAATGATGCCAATAATGTCAAAAATGGGGCAAATAGAAGCGTTAAGATAAAAATAAAGCAAAATTAAGTCCAAAAAATGATACTATTAAGACAATCATAGTAAATTGTACTTCTAACTTCCATAGGATATTGAAAGGAACTCAAACGGATCACTTAAGATGATTTTTGGACACCAAATGATGATAGATGACTAAGTAAAAAAACAAAGAAATTAAGATTTCAAATCAGGTGATAAAATAATTTGAAGTTTTAATTGTAAAATTCAATAACTCAAATAGGGAGGAATAAAAATGGTTGAAGAAGAAATTGCCACAATAACCATAGATGGAAAAAAGCTTTTAGAACATACTCCATCAAACCCAGCCCCATTAGGATTGGTAGCCACTGGACTAACATTAGTTCTACTAAGCTTCACTTACACTGGATTTTTCCCAGTAAATAGCATGATACTGGCTATGGTACTGGCTTTCGGTGGAACTGGATGCCTAATTGTTGGTGTAATGGAAAATAGTAATGGGAATACTTTTGGAACACTCGCATTTGGCGCATTTGGAGGTTTCTGGTTCTCATTTGCGATATTATCTATATTACCCGTATTGAATCTGGCACCCGCAGCTAATCCAGCATCACTCGCCGCATATTTGTTTATGTGGGGGATTTGGGGTGCAGTAATGTTTATAATAACCCTTAAAATAAGTCATGGATTACAGGCAATCTTCCTTTTAATAACATTACTGTTCTTCATATTAGGTGCAGGCGCATTAACAGGAAGCGGTATTATAAACATAATCGGCGGCTACTTAGGGATAATTGTTGGCTTATTAGCAATGTACGAGGGATTAGCCCAAGTTGTAAATGAAATATGTGGAACAGATCTACCAACTTAAAAATATCCACACAAATGATCATGTCACTTACCGCCTCTAAAAAAAATGCGACATGATGGTGATTCGGAAGTATTTACTTCCGTTATCATCTTTTCGGTGATTTAAAGATTTAACAATATTTTATTCCTGAACAAAAATCCAATAAAACTTATTTCTGGATAAATATTCCACATAAAAGTTAAATCTGAATAAAAATGTTTGAAGGCTTATTAAAACCAATTTCAATTGAATAAACAGGAATATACTAACATCACATACAGATGATTCGGTATGATTTAACAAGATTAATCATGCCAAACAGAGCATTCGGTATGTTTATATAGGAGGACCAATATTAGAGATATACAATAACATACCAGACAGATGAGTCTGTCTAGACAGATAAGTCTGTATGATCTAACAAGATTAATCATGCCAAACAGACTCATCGGTATGTTAAATAGAGGAACAATACCCCATTAGTAGGTAAATCCCAAGAAGTTAAAAACTAAGAGGTGAAAAAAATGAAAGGATTTGCAATGTTAAAGATTGGTGAAGTAGGATGGATAGAAAAAGATAGACCAAAATGCGGACCAAGAGATGCTATTGTAAGACCAACAGCCTTAGCACCATGTACATCTGATGTGCACACCGTTTGGGAAGGAGCAATAGGTGAACGACACAACATGATTTTAGGGCACGAAGGTGTAGGAATAGTAGATGAAGTAGGTAGTGAAGTCCAAGACTTCAAAGTTGGTGACAAAGTAATTGTACCAGCAATCACTCCTGACTGGGATTCAGAAGCATGTCAACGAGGTTTCCCATCACAAACCGGAGGAGCTTGCGGAGGATGGAAATACTCCAACTTCAAAGACGGTGTATTCGGTGAATACTTCCACGTCAACCTGGCAGACAACAACCTAGCACACCAACCAGAGGGAATGTCTGATGAAGCAGCGGTCATGATCGTCGATATGTTAAGTACTGGATTCATGGGTGCTGAAAACGCTGCAATAGAACTGGGAGCCACTGTGGCTGTCCTTGGTATCGGAGCAGTAGGACTAAGTGCTGTAGCCGGTGCAAGATTAGAAGGTGCAGGAAGAATATTCGCAGTCGGAACCCGACCAATATCAGTTGAAGTGGCCAAACAATATGGTGCAACTGATATAATCAGTTACAAAGATGGAGACACCGCAGATCAAATTCTAGAGGCAACCGGCGGGGTAGGTGTTGACGCAGTAATAGTAGCTGGTGGTCACCCTGAAATTTTATTAGACGCATTCAAAATGGCCAAAGCAGGATCCAAAATTTCCAACATAAACTACTATGGTAAAGGACAAGGTGAAAAGGACACAATACCAATACCTCGTATAGATTGGGGATTCGGTATGGCCGACAAAGACCTGATGACAGGACTATGTCCTGGTGGAAGGACCAGAATGGAAAGACTGGCAGACCTTGTAACCTACGGACGTGTAGACCCAACATTAATGGTCACACACACCTTCAAAGGCTTTGATCATATCGAAGAAGCTCTTTTACTAATGAAAGACAAACCTCGAGATCTAATCAAACCAGTCGTTCTCGTAGATTAAATTATTTAATTCAATTTTTTTTATTTTCAAAATAAAAGGAGTCAAGGGAAATTTGAAGGGAGTTAAAAGAGGTGTGATGAAATGAAAATAGCAATAATTGGTGGAACTGGAGGACAGGGATTAGGAATCGCAATACGATTCGTACAAGCCGGAGAAGAAGTTATAATCGGGTCAAGAACCACTGAAAAAGCTCAAACAGCAGTAGACAAAGTTAAAGACCTTTTAGGCAATGTAAAAAATGTTAAAGCCGCTGAAAATGCTGATGCTGCAGAAGAAGCCGAACTACTAGTCCTAACTGTGCCACTAGCCGCCCAAAAATCAACATTGCTCTCAATCAAAGAAGGAGCCAAAGGAAAAGCATTATTAGATGCGACAGGACCATTAGAATCAGCTATAGGTGGATCACCCATAGAGTACGTCGACCTATGGGAAGGTGCAGCAGCAGAAAGAGCATCAAAAATCTTAAAAGACACCAAAGTTATCTGTGCATTCAACAACATCAGTTCAGCAGCCTTAATGAATTTTGAAGAACCGATTGACTGTGATTGTCTCATTTCCGGTGATGATGTAGATTCTAAAGTTGCAGCTACCGAATTAATCGAAAAAATCCCCGGAGTGAAGGTTGTTGACTGTGGACCATTAAAAAGGGCCAAAATCATAGAAAAAATCACCCCACTCCTAATTGGGCTAAATATACGAAACAAAACCCAATTCGGAGGAATAAGAATCACAGGATTAGATAAATAAACCGTAATTAATCCACAATTAATACCTGAGGGGGTAACACAATGAAATTAGAAAACAAGGTTGTGTTAATTACAGGTGCAAGTTCTGGGATAAAAAAAGAAATTGCTAAAGTCCTTGCAAAAGAAGGTGCATCGGTTGTAGTACTTGCCAAGAAGAAAGAGAACCTAGAAAATCTTGTCAATCAAATAAAATCTAATGGTGGAAAAGCCCTCGCTGTCACTGGAAATGTTAAACCCGACGAAGATATCCACAGTGCTACCTCTGCTGCTATAAAAGAGTTTGGGAAACTGGATATAGTCATCAACAGTGTTGGAATAGCAGATATATTAGCTCCAGTTGCTGATATAGGGGAAGGCATTTGGGAAGTAGATCTTAAAGTTGATTTGACAGGAACCATTTAAGAGGTGGTCCTTGGTAATTAAAGACCTATTGTTCATAGGGTACATCCTGCTTTAGAAAGGAACCCATATGAGATAGCCAATATAACCCATCCAGCCAGAAATCCTCATTCATTGAATGCTTGTTACGGCCCCCTAACCGATGGGTTAATTATGGCTTAACGTTAATAGGGCATCTAATTCATTTTTCGCTCAAATGTATCACAAGGTGCCCTATTCTTTTTATTCAGAAAAAACGATTCAACCGAAATTATGTGAAAAAATGGGACTAAATTAATTTTTATTTATCAATGAGTTTAAATAGGGTTTTATTCATGACGAATAATCTGCAGGAAATTGAGCGCCTAAAAAAAGAAAAAAATGCAGTAATATTAGCTCACAACTACCAAACCCGCGCTATACAGGAAATCGCAGATTTTACAGGAGACTCACTTGAACTATGTATAAAAGCCTCAAAAATAAAAAAAGCAGACATTGTGGTTTTCTGTGGCGTGGATTTCATGGCAGAAACTGCCGCATTACTCAACCCCCATAAAAAAATATTAATACCCGATCTAAATGCAGAATGCCCCATGGCCCACATGCTCAGTGCAGAAGATATTAAAAAGGCTAAACAGGCATATCCTGATGCTGCTGTTGTACTCTACATTAATACTACAGCTGAAGCTAAATCCAAAGCAGACATTCTCTGTACTTCTGCCAATGCCGTTGAAGTAGCAGAAAGCCTCCCCCATGAGCAAATACTTTTCGGACCAGACCGAAATCTGGCATGGCATGTCTCCCAACAGACAAACAAAGAAATCATCCCTCTCCCAGAGCAGGGGCACTGCTATGTTCATAAAATGTTCAATTTAGGAGATTTGTATTTTTTAAGTGAAAAAAATCTGGATGCAGAGATCCTGGTGCATCCTGAGTGTGAACCAAGTGTACAAAAATTTGCAGACAAAGTGTTAAGTACGGGGGGTATGATCCACCACGTGACTCAATCACTCCACAAAACATTTATTATTGCAACCGAGGTGGACATGACCACCCGTCTTGAACGTGACCATCCTGATAAAACTTTCATCCCTGCCTTAAATGAGGCAATCTGCAAGAATATGAAACTGCACACACTTGAAAAAGTTAAAAACTGTCTCTTAAATGAAGAATTCATAGTCAAAACCAATGAAAATACAAAAAATGCTGCAAAAAGGGCCATAAAAAGGATGATGGACGTTTCTAAAAATCAGAATAAAATGAATAAATCAATAAAGGAGGCTGTGGAAAATGGATGAATCAATGCTGGATGAAATCTTAGAAATAGAAAAGAGTGAGAATGCATGGCCTAACAGTAATTCTGAAAAGCTAGCAAATAACCATAAACAGGGTGCTATGACAGTTGGGATCATAGGATGCGGTGCCATAGCTAACATAATTACGGATTTTGCAGTGGAAGGAAAATTAAACGTTGATCTAAAATTTTTTTATGATTGGGATATCAAAAGGGCTAAAAAATTAGCATCCAAAACAGAAGGTATGGCTGTCCATGAGATTAATGACATGTTAAACCAAGTGGATCTGGTGATAGAGGCTGCATCCCCCCAAGCAGTGGTGGAAATTATTCCTCGAATCCTTAATAAGGGAAAAAATGTTGTAATCATGAGTGTGGGTGCTTTAATAGATCCAGAATTTAAAAACCATCTTGAGACTATTGCAATGGAAAATAAATCCAAAATATATACACCTTCTGGAGCCATTGTAGGTTTAGATGGTATTAAAGCTGCTTCCATGGGCAAAATCACCGAAGTGAGCCTGATAACACGAAAACCCCCTAAATCACTGGGAATTTCCGTGGATAAAGAAACAGTATTGTATGAAGGAAAAGCCAGTGCTGCTGTGCGTAAATTCCCAGTGAACATGAACGTAGCTGCAACCTTGAGCATCGCCTGCAACAAAGAAGCAGATGTGAAAATCATAGCCGATCCTAATTTGGATCAAAACGTCCATAACATCCAGGTCGTAGGTGATTTTGGTGAGTTTAAAACCACAACCAAAAACATGAGCTGTGCAACTAACCCAAAAACAAGTATTTTAGCA
>MVPY01000095.1 GCA_002067065.1 Methanobacterium sp. PtaB.Bin024 | reverse complement strand
AAAAACAGTGTTAGGCGACGATCCCCATATAAAATATTACGCAGAATTAAACACAGATGCTGATATTCCCTATTACCTGGTGGGTGGAAAAATATACAACGAAAGAGGAGAAGAAATCAGTCAAACATCCACCGTGAAAGTAGACGCTGTGACTGGTGAAATATTATAGGTTTTATAGACTATGCAGGCAATATACAATGAACTATCTTCTTGAGGTACTACAAGGAGGAGATTTACGCTCTGATGGCCATGCCGATGAAGTAGCAGGGGATGTAATCCAGGATCCTGCACTTTTCCCACTACTTCTACACATTTTTGAATTTGTTCCTTTGTTGGGCGATATCCTTATCATTACTGGAACATCCCCCTATAACGTGATGTCCGTGTTGAGGGGTTCCAGGAACTGCTGCCGGGTGTAAGGAAGCAATACCTACGTCTTTCCTGTCCTTTCTAATTTCTTCTCCAGTACATAGTACAAAACGAGAGGTGATACTCTATATGTGTTGGCGATTATTCCTTCTCCTGGGAGGTGATGGATAACTTCTTTAGCAATGTTAAAGGTTTTCTTACCAAAGGGGTAAACAAAACAACTACTTCAGCATTTTAGAGCGGCTTCTACATCATTTGATGTAACCGCTACGCTTGCATCCTCCACAGTCTCCCAATGGTCCTCTGTGAGGTTTTCATGTAATGGTTCTGCCAGATGGACATCGTGCCCTGCCTGGGCAAATTCTATGGCCATTCTAGAGCCACCATATGGAGGTTCCACCATATTTTTCTGGTAACTAGAGGTGGTTCACATAAAGGTCTTGATTTCCTGCGCCGTAAACTGTGATGTTCATTTTTTTTACCTGTGGATGGTTGAAATTATGGATTGTCTTGTTTAATTAGCACATTGGGCTTTTATTAGACATTTTCGGAAAGGACCTGTGAAGTGGACCTAAGGATTTTATGGTATCTGTGAATTCCTCCATGGTTTTCTGGAATTTTTCACCCTCAGAGGCTGAGATCCATTCGAATCTAAACCTCTTTTTAGGGATTCCGAATTCAGGTAGAAGATCTTCGATTAGTTTGGCCCGCCGGTTCCATTTGTAGTTTCCGGCATCATAATGACAGTCCCCCATATGGCAGCCGCCGACGAAAACACCATCAGCCCCTTCTTTAAAGGCTTTAAGTACCATCGCGGGGTTGATTCTACCAGAACACATCACCCGCAAAACTCTAACATTTGGAGGATACTGCATCCGGGCAGTACCTGCAGTGTCCGCACCTCCATAGCAACACCAGTTACAACAGAATCCCAATATCTTTGGTTCACTAAACATATTTCATCACACCTAAAATTTCTAGAAATTTCATTAAACTCCTTCTATTTACTATTTCATTCCTTTTCTGGACTGAAAAGTGGGGGTAACTCTTCACTAACCCCCGGTATGAATCCGGTTTTATCCCGGTATTTTTTCTGCATTCTATGGAAAATAACAGCCAATGGAATTTCCATGGGACATACATCTTCACATTGTCCACAGTTGATACAGCTGAAATACACATGGGACATTCTCACTCCCTGGAAAGTGAGGGGATCCGGTACAACACCATCTTCATCATTGTAAAATTCTTTTTCCAGATCACACTCCTTACAATAACATAATGAACAAGCATCCCGGCAAGCATAACACTTGATGCAATGGTTCCAGTACTCATCCCAGTTTTCAATATTAGGATAATTTTCCTCCAGATATTTCTCTTGATATTTTTGGGCCAATTTTATCATGGCATTTTCAATCTTTCCCCTTATAATAATTGCTTTTTCAGAGGGGGTCTTAACTTCTATATATCCGCCTTTTTTAGCACCATCTAGGAGTTTTTTTCCCTTCTCTGTAATCACTTCTATGAAAGTCCATCCTGGCTCAGCGCCCCAGTTACCACTGGCCAGATCCGCATTTCGAGGTATTTTGAGCTCACATCTCTGGCAGTTAATCCGTCTTCCGAATCCTTTCTCTTCTAATTCATCTATTTCTATGGATTTATGGGTACCATCCGCAAGTTCTATGATGAATTTGCCCTTATCTATTTCTTCTTTCACCACCTCAGATGGATCTACATCATAGAACACTTCTATCATTTTTTGGGCGGTTATTGGCATTAAAGACCCCCCACAGTTAAGACCTACCTTATAGATGAGGTTTTCATTGATTTGATGCCTTTTTTCCAGTTCTTTTATGGCCATTGCATCACATGGTTTCACACTAACCGCTAATCGCATATCACTTAAATGTTTACTTATCAGATCACCGAACATGGTCGGTGCACAGTGTAGAGAACCGCAGGTTGAAATTATGTCCTCTGAATCTTCAACCAGTGTAGGGATCCCGTCATATATGTCCTCTCCCCTAGTTAGGGTCAGTACACCATCAACCAGATCCTGATCCAATAGATATTTAAATAAGGCGCTTACAGCACCCCCACATTCGCCTCTTACTGCTAATTCGTCATCTTTTGCCTTGGCAAGTAAAAATTGTGATTCCATCTTCTATCACCTCATAACTCCAGTCCCATCTTCTCTGCAATCTTAGTAATTATGTTTTGATCATCTAGGGCATTGCCCGGTGGTTCCAAGATTTTCGAAATTTCCTGAGTCTCTCCAGTGGTGTTAGTAAGGGATCCTGTTTTTTCAGCCCAGCAGGAACCAGGAAGAACCACATCAGAGATTGAAGTGGTTTCATTAACCATACATCCCTGACTAATTATAAAATCAAGGTTTTTCATGGATTCTATCATGATGGAAGCAGGGTCATCTCCCACGACATATAATACCTTTATCTTTTCCAATAGATCACTCAAATCATCATCACTTAAAATGGGGAGGATGTTCATGGCTCCCCTGCTGTTACAATCCTGAAAAACAGGGATAATCTTTGTATCATACTGGTTGAAGAACGTTAAAAGTTTTTCAAAATTATCACCATTTTCTAAATTGCTGATGATAACTGTTGACTGTGAACTTAGTTTTTCCAGGACTGTACTATCAATTTCATCTATGATGGATGATATTGATTCAACCTGCTGATATTGGTGAGAATTGACTCCGGTTAGGGTTTCATCTGGTTTATCAATTGCAAATATTTCTGCACCATTTTCCTTGGCCAAAATAATCCATCTACCTAGAAGAGGTGTTTCTTTTATGACATCACCTATAATCAGTATAAATTCAGAGTTTTCCACATCATCAAGGGTGGCTGTTCCCAGGTCAACTGAGGGAACACTTCCTGTGTGGCATCCTATATTCTCTACTCCCAAATTTTTTGAGAATTTTTTCAAGGTTTCATATTCCTCATTGGTGCACTTTCCAGAGATGATGATCCCTACTTCAGGGGCGGGGTGTAATTTTATCTGGGAAACTACAGCATCTAAGGCAGCGTCCCAGCTTGACTGTTTAAGACCATTTCCTCTCAATAATGGTTCTTTCAAACGGTTTTCCATCACTATTTTAAAGCATTCTCTTCCTTTTCTACATGTTTTTCCTTCATTTAGGGGATGTCTTTTATAGGGGTAGGTCCCCACTGCTTCGTTGTCTTTAATAATCAGATTCACACCACATCCTACACTGCAGGATGGGCAGATGGTATGGGCAACTTTCATCATTGTTCACCTTCATTTTACAGTTTGATCGGGTTTTTTCCGTGATCTTTGATTTTTTTTATTTTCAGTTAAAATTTATAATTTAGATAAAGAGTAATTATAAAGAATTCTTCGTATCTTTATATAGCAAATAAAAAAACAAGACAAATACTATACCAATAAATCTGCAATTTCCTGCATATCCCCTATTTGTGATTCAATATCATGCATTTTCTTCTTCCTAAGTCGCTCAATTTCTTGCAGATCTTCTAAAATATTGATTTTCTTCAACTCCGTCTAATCTTATAGTAACGTTTTTTAATTAATGATACTACATTATTTAATGTGATATAGGGCATCATGATACATTTGAGCGATAATCATTTTAGATGCCCTAATCGCTGAAATCCTTAATTAATACGCAGTCCATCCTGTGTCAGCTGTAACAACCGCACCGTTAATTATACTAGCATCGTCTGAAGCTAAAAACAGAGCTATATTGGCTACTTCATCAGGTTCGCCTGGTCTTGGAATATTAACAGTGCCTGATGAGCAGATACCAAGTCCTTCTGTGTTACAAGTTTTTTCTACATTAACAACCATATCGGTAACAACGGTTCCTGGTGCTATAACATTAGATCTTATGTTCTTTTTGGCATACATGAATGCAACATTTTTTGCCAATCCTAAAACACCATGTTTTGATGCTGTGTAAGCTGGTCCACCTCTAGCTGCAAACAAACCTGCAACAGAGGCTATTGTTACAAATGAACCCCCTCCATTTTTTTCCATTACAGGAATAGCACTTCTGAATACTCGCATTGGTCCTGTTAAGTTAACATTGATAACTGCATCCCAAATATCATCAGACATATCTGCAACTGGATCCATTTTATCTAACATTCCTGCGTTGTTTATTACTATGTCCAATTTACCATATTCATCTACAGCGGTTTTTACAGCATTTTGAACATCTTCTTCATTAGTAACATCTCCAGCTACAGCAATGGCTTTTCCACCGTCATCTTTTATCTGCTTGACCAACTCTTCTAATTTTTCTTTTCTCCTTGCAATTAAAACTACAGATGCTCCTTCTTTTGCAAAAAGTTTACCAATTGAATTTCCCATCCCCGCACTAGCACCAGTAACCAATGCTACTTTATTTTCTAATTTCATTTTTTCACCTCATATGATATATTCTGTTGCTATTGAGTTCTAAATGGTTACTCCACCATCTACAGGTAAGGCTGCTCCTGTGATATAGGAAGCATCGTCAGAGACCAAAAATACTGCGGCTTTCGCAATTTCCATTGGGTCACACATTCTTTGTAAAGGTATGGTAGAGCATATAGCAGCCACTTCGTTTTCTTTTACTGTACCTAGAATAGGTGTTTGAGTGATTCCTGGACAAATTGCATTGCATCGAATGCCTTCTGGTGCAAAATCTCGGGCTATGACTTGTGTAAGCATAATTAAGCCACTTTTTGAAGTGTTATATGCATAACCATTTGAATGTGATCTCAGTCCTGCCATTGAAGCGGTATTGAGTATATTTCCTTTTGTTTCTCTCAGATAAGGAATTGCTTTTTTGCTCATTATGTATGGTGCTCTCAAATTGGTCTTCAATACAAAATCCCAATCTTCATCTTTAAAGCTTTCTAATGGTCCTGAAATCACCACTCCTGCATTATTGAAAAGAATATCAAGTTTTCCATAGGTGTCAATGGTTGTTTTCAGCAGTGCATCTAAATCCTCTGAATTGTTCATATCAGCCTGGAAAAAGATCGCTTCTCCCCCTTTTTCTTTAATTTCATCAACAACTTTTTGACCACGTTCTTGGTTTCTTCCAACAACTACAACTTTAGCGCCTTCAGTGGCAAATAGTTCTGCAGAAGCTGTGCCAATACCAGAGGTTCCGCCAGTTATAATTGCCACTTTTCCTTCTAATTTAGCCATATTTATTTCATCTCCATTTTTTTTATCATTTAATTTTAAATTATTAAATGAGATTAAATTCTCACTATTTTTTAGTAAAAGTTGGATTAAGGGTTTTAAAACCGATTATTAATTTTTAAACCATTATTTGATTCTTTATCCCAAAATTCTCTTCAAATACTAATGGGTTTTCCGAATAATCCAATACTTACTGACTAGATATGGTTATAGTTTAGGTTCCTACCTTCAAAGTCTGATTAAATCTTTTAAGAAGCTTTATGGCTGAGTAAGCTGCTAAAACGCTGGTTTTGGGATTGGTGACGCAGCTACGGTTCTGGGTAGTCGTTTTGATCTCACCAAAATCCCCCACTACATGCACCTGGTGACAGTTGTAGTCCACTGAGGGATCTGCTATGATCTTCACTTCTGCTTCCCTGCCACAGGCTATGCTTAATGCAGCGGCCACATTGATATTTGCCGGAAATTTCCGAACAGCATCTCCTGCTTTTCCCTCAAATAATACGGTTTCCTGGTCTGTTTTAATTCCGAATGACAGGGGGTTTTTCCTGGTGACCAGGCTCACTTCCATAATTTCTCCTACAGCTGCGGATCTTACACCATCTAAACCGGCAAGAGCCCCTGAAGGTAAGTATACATGGGCATTATTTTGTCGAGCCAAATCTTCCAGATAATCTTTAAGATGGAAATCCATTAAGGCACCTAAACTCATGATCATAACATCTTTCCCCGCTTGTAAAACGGTGGGGACTAAATCTACCACTGCAGGGGGTGATGCTGCTTCGACCACCAGATCTACGTGGCCCAGCATGTCTTTAACATCCCTGACAGCCACACCATCTACCTGTGCTGCCAGTTTCTTCGCTTTTTTCAGGTTCTGATCATAAAAAAAATTCGTTTCAACACCCAAATTCCCCGCCACTGCATAATCAGTGATTATTTTGGCTATGGCACCGCAGCCTATGATACCCACTATATTGACTGGATGTTTATGTTCACCGACTAAATTCGCAGCATTAATTAAAAGAGAATTATATTCATTCCCTTTTAATTCCAGAAGTTCATCCTTAACTGTTTTATCCATATTTTCAATATCCTTGGACTAATCTGTTCATAAAAGTTCTGGGTTAAAAAAGATGGACATCCAGAGGTGTTTTGAGCGAATAGTTAATTTTTGATGCCCTATTCTTCTTTAACTCACCAAATTAAAGATCCACTAAACTTTTAGGGGTGTCTTTGGGGTCAGTATATTCTACATTCTGGGTCTATGCCTGTTATTCGTATTCCTGCGTCTTTGCAGGTTTTTTTGATGTTCAGGCCGATGAGTAGTGGGGTTATTTTTTCGATGATTTGGGCTCTTTCTAGTGGTCCGCAGTCTACTACTTGTACTCCTGGTATCTGTTCGATTATTTTGGCGGCTGTTATTTTGGCTTCCTGATTGTCTCCGGAGATTAGACAGTCACAGTCTATGGGTTCTGTGAAGTTCATTAAGGCTCCGCTGCTTATATTATTGAAAGCACAGATTACGCTGGTTTCTGGCACGATTTTTTGGGCTCTCTCTGAGGCTGCTCCTTCAGGTAAGTATAGACATCTGGTGGGTGATCCACCAATTGCAGTTTCTAGTGGCCCAGTGGCATCCATTAAGATTTTCCCGGCTGCCCCTTCCTTAATTGATAATAGGGTTGCTCTTTGGGCGGCCAGTGGTACAGTTAAAACCAATATGTCTGATTCTTTTGCAGCGTCAGGGTTTTCTGCTGCTTTGAGATTTGGTATTTCGTCTTTTTTTAGAAGTTCTTTGATTTTATCAACTGCTGCTTGGGCTTTTTCAACTGTTCTTGATCCTATTATGACATTTTCTCCTGCTTGTACAAAGCGTATGGCGATTCCTAATCCCTGTCCGCCGGTTCCTCCAATTATTGCCATTTTCATTTTATCAAAACCTCCAATATTCCTAAATTATGGGTTTCTAAACTGATATTAATCATCATAATATCAGTATGAATTTACACGTATATCGAAGTAATATTTAAATTAAGTTTTAATACTCCTTTTAACTCAATTTAATATCTTTAGCACTGAATTTTGACCCTTTACTGTGAGATAACATATTTGCATCAATCTCAGACAGAACTGAATAGGACATAACATAATTTAAAATAGTAAGATACTTTTTTAGTAGTTACTTCTAAAAATAGAATCATTAAATTAAAAAAATAGGATAATATGGCTATATTGATTCAGTTATATTTGAGTTGTTTATTTTTAGGCCTTATAGTAAAGCCTTCATATGCCTTGTATTTGTCTGTAATAAATGAATGTTTAATAAAATAAATATTTGAAACTCCATCTTCTTTTTGATTTTTAATATATTCATCAGACCATTCTATCATCGAATAGAAAACCGAGATCAGTTTTTCACCAATTTCTGTTAAAGAATATCTTACTCTAAATGGGGCTTCATTGCATATTTCTCTTTTTATTAACCCTTCCTTCTGTAAATCTTGAATTTGTCGGGTAAATATACTACTAGAAGTATGAATAAATAATCTATGTAACTCATTAAACCCTTTAGGACCTTGACCTAAGTACCATAAAATGGGGATTTTCCATTTGCCTGTAATTAGTTGAGACATGAGAAGTAAGGCGGCTAACTCATAATCAGTATTGTTTTTTTCTTTAGAATTTTTCATAAAATTCATTAACCCAATCCATTTTTTTATATTTAATTTGGAGATTTTATTGATAATAAATTTTTGTTAATCTTTTATAGCAATCCAAATTTATTAGGGTTAGTATATTCATTTTGAATGTGTGGTTTAATGCTTCGATTGTATTTTTCATTACTTTAGTTAATTACCCTATTTTATCTTCAATAATTTTGGAACCAGAAATTAAGATGAAATTATAAAATTATAAGAAAGTTCTCCATGAAATGTTGTCTGATAATGAGTTATACCAGAATCAGATGGGAGAGATGAAAGTATTACTCCAGAACGTGCAATCAGAACTTGAAGAATTAAAAAATAAGGCATGAAAGCAAAAACTTATATATAATCATGTATTACAAATAATTATAATTATAAATAATTAAGAAATAGGTATAAATATTTAAAAAAATTTTTTGGGGTGTCTCTTTGCTCACGTCTGTACAGAAAGAAATATTGCAGAGTCTTATAAATCTATATCGCCAGTCAGAAGGTAAGTCCATTAAGGGCGAGGAAATTGCCGAGATGATGAACCGGAATCCTGGGACTATACGGAATCAAATGCAGTCCCTAAGGAGTCTGGGTCTTGTCAAGGGAGTTCCCGGTCCCCGTGGAGGTTATAAACCTACCATAGAAGCTTACCATAATCTAAATATTTCTGATGCAAACAAGGAGACCCAGGTACCGCTTTACAAGGACGGAAAACTGTTGAAGGATCTGACCGTTGCCAGAATTGAGTTCACCAGCATACCCCATCCTGGGGAGTGTGAAGCGGCTATAAAGGCCATAGGCAACATAAAAAGCATTGACCTTGGAGATAGAGTAAGAGTTGGCCCCACACCGGTAAATAAACTGGTGGTTAATGGTGTGGTGGTTGGCCGGGATGATATGGACAACATCCTACTATTAGACACCACAGGTATACGCAGCATACCCAAAAAGAAGGTTATCGAAGTAGCCAGCAGGGATCTGATAACTCTAGATCCGGATCTCTCTATTAAAGAAGCTGCTAGTGTTCTTACAAAAGAAGAAATCGAGGGAGCACCAGTACTGGATGGTGAGGAGGTTGTTGGAATTTTAACCCTCAGCGACATCACCAAAGCCATTGCCCAGAACAAAGAACACCTGAAAGTAAAGAATATAATGTCCGATAAAATCATCACAGTTGAATCTGACATGATGATCGCCGATGCAGTAGAAGTCATGAACCAGAACAACATCGGAAGATTGATAGTCCTTGATGAAAAAGGACGTCCCATTGGCATCATCACCCGTACCGATCTCTTAAACAAGATCGCCGCCCTTACCTGAAGGATAATATAGAAATTTCTTTTTAAATTTTCAAATTCCATATTCCTTTTCGTATCAATTCATAATTTATTTAACAACCCCCATTCAATTTTATAAATAATTTTATTTGCTTAGGAGACTTAAGATCTTGAAAATCAATCACATGGAAATCCAGGAGAAGATGAGCGTCCTGGAAATCATAGAAGAAATGGGAAAATCAGGAGTATTAGGAGCGGGAAGACTATCCCGCGCCACCAAACTACTGGCCCAGGTAATAGCAGATGAAGATACTGCTTTATTTTTAAGTATCGCCGGTCCAATGGTGCCTGGGGGACTTCGAAAGATCATCAGAGATCTGATTGAAAAGGAACAGATAGACCTGCTGATCACCAGCGGAGCTAACCTTACCCACGACCTCCTGGAAGTTTTTGGAGGAAGTCACTACCGGGAAATCCATGGTAGTGATGAAAACCTCTGCGAGATGGGCATAGGTAGAATTGCG
>MVPY01000094.1 GCA_002067065.1 Methanobacterium sp. PtaB.Bin024 | reverse complement strand
GGATGTTGATTTTTGTTTAAAATTACTGAAGGAAGGATATAACAATATTTATTGTCCTAACGCAGTTTTATTCCACTATGAATTTGGGACACAGGAGAAAAATAAGAAAAAAGAAATAAAAAAATGGCGTTTAAATAATCGAAGATTATTCAGGGAAAGATGGAATAAGTGGCTGCGCAGAGAACTTTTATTGGATAAGTTAAACTCTAATTATCTATTCTCGGATAAACCTTTAAAAGTGGCTTTTGTGGTTACCGAGACTGGTGATGACTCTTCTGCAGGGGATTACTTCACTGCCAGATCCCTGGGAAAGGGTTTCCAGAAATTTGGTTGGGAGATAAGTTATCTGTCACGGGTTGAGGCTGATGACTGGTACTTTGTTGAAAGGGATGTTGATGTTTTAATATCTTTACTTGATGCCTATGATGTTCGTAAAGTCCGATGTAAGAATAATTTACTCATTAAAATGGCATGGCCACGTAACTGGCTTGATAGGTGGATATTTTACTATCCTGATTTTGCGGATTTTGATTTGGTGATGGCCACCAGTGAAACTGCCTGCAGGTACATAGAAGATAAAACAGGAAGGGATACATTCCTCCTACCCCTGGCTACTGATCCAGAAATTTTTAACAGCCAGGTGGAGAAAGATGCCAGATGGAAATGTGACTACTGTTTTACAGGGAGTTTCTGGAATGATCCGCGTGAAATTGTGGACACACTGGATCCGGAGAGTTTGCCTTATACTTTTAAGTTGTATGGTAAAAACTGGGAAGAGTTTGAAAAATTTAAACCATACTATGAGGGGTTTGTTCCTCATCAGAAAATGCCTGAAATTTACAGATCCACCAAGGTAGTGGTGGATGATGCCAACCGGGTTACCAAGGAATATGGTTCTGTGAACACTCGAGTGTTTGATGCTGTTGCCAGTGGGGTTCTGGTGGTTACCAATGGAGATATCGGTGCAGAAGAAACCTTTAAAGGAATATTACCGGTTTATAGATCTACAAAGGAACTTAACGATCTTCTAAGTTATTATCTGTCTAACGAAAAGGAGAGACTGGCTAAGATCAGGGAACTGGAGGAGTTTGTGCTGTCCAACCACACTTTTGATCACCGGGCCCAGAAGATAAAAGAAATTCTGGAAGCCTACATTCTGAAAAGGAAGATGGCAATTAAGATACCGGCACCAAGCTGGGATGAAGCTCTGGAATGGGGTGATTACTATATGGCTCTGGGTCTTAAGAAAGAACTGGAGAGAAAGGGTTGTGATGTGGTTCTGCAGGTTCTTCCAGAATGGGATGGTGATGGTGATGCCCGTTGTGACGTGGTCCTGGTTTTAAGGGGTTTAAGCCGGTACCAACCGAAACCACAGCACTTCAATATCATGTGGAACATATCCCACCCTGATGAAGTAACAATTGATGAGTACAACCAGTACCAGCACGTGTTCATAGCCTCCCAGTTCTGGGCAGATGAAATAGCCCATAAAGTGGATGTACCAGTGGAAGCTATGTTGCAGTGTACTGACCCAGAACTCTTCTACCCGGACCCTGACGATAAATACAAACACGACCTCTTGTTTGTGGGAAACTCCAGGGGAGTGCATAGAAAGATACTAAGGGATTTATTACCTACGGATAAGGACCTGGCTGTGTACGGTGCAGGATGGGAAGGACTGATAGATAAAAAGTATATCAAGGGAGAACACATACCTAATAAGGAACTGAGGAAAGCATATTCATCCTGTAAAATATTACTCTGTGATCACTGGGATGATATGAGGGATAAAGGTTTTCTATCCAACCGATTGTTCGATGCATCTGCCTGTGGGACTTTTATAATATCCGACAAGGTTAAGGGTATTGAAGATGTTTTTGAAGATGCGGTGGTAACTTATGATAATCCTGATGACTTTCAATCACTTATTAATTATTATTTAGTCAATAATCATAAGAGAAAAGAAAAATCGTTAGATATAACTGATTTGTCAAATTTTATATTTGAAAAAAATATAGAATTAATACTAGAGTTAATAGATTAATCTGTTGTGTTATTGTGGAATTATTGGAAAGAATATAAGGATTAATGGATTTAAATAAGAAAAAAATACCATTTTCCATAATTATTTATATTTTCTTGAAATAAATTCGGTGATTTAAGAAAATTTTGCCAGTGGTAATGGTTTAAAATATATATCTTTTACATAGCAAAAACTGTAGATAGTGTCTGTATGAAACGTTTTGCTAATATTTTTAAATCCAACTAGTTTCTCGTCCAAATCTTCTCCTAATAAGTGGTTTTCACCTATAATTAAATCTACCTTATTCAACACGTCATTATTTATTAAATTATCAATAATTTTATGTTCTGAACCTTCAGTGTCAATTTTTAAGACGATATTTGAGTTGATGTTATCTTTTTGAATAATATCTGATATAATTGTACTGGCTTCTTTGATCTTCGCTTTTTTAATTTTCATTTGTTTTTTCCCTTTTAACCATTCTGATTGGAGATTCGTAAACTCTAATTCAGTGGTTGTGATTCCATCGGAACCTGGAAGACAGTATATGTCGATATAACCATCTTCATCAGAAAGTCCATATTTGTGTGCTTTTATTTTCTGAGCTAAGTTAGGGTTGAGATCAAGGTTCTCTAAAGCAAAATTATAAGTTTCTTCATTTATTTCAAAACCGTACACGGCTTTACAAGAATCATAATTAGCGAATTTCAGTGCAGCATATCCCCTATTCATTCCTACATCAAAAACAACAAATTCTTTAAACTGATATAATTGTGGTACTGAGTATCCATCCCGAGCATAAATTTCATTAAGAGTATAAAAACGGTTATTTGTCACTAGTTTGATTCCGTCTTCAGTTTCTATGTATATTCTATTTTCCGATGGGGAATAAGATAGAAGTTTGATATTATTAAAAAAGCACATTTGGAAGAACTGATCAGTGTTTATCATTTCATATGAATCTTCGTCACCGTTAAAGAAATATTCCTTGCAAATGTCATAATTTTTATTGAAAATATCAATAGCTGTTTTCAAATTTTCTTTTATAGAAATATAAGAATCCATGAATGCATTTATTTTTTCTTGGTTTTGTTCGTATTTTTTTATGAAGTTGTTTGTTTTTTCTTGGTTTTGTTCGTATGTATCGGAGAGTCCGTTTAGGAAGGTTTCTGTTTTTTCTTGGTTTTGTTCGTATTTTTTTATGAAGTTGTTTGTTTTTTCTTGGTTTTGTTCGTATGTATCGGAGAGTCCGTTTAGGAAGGTTTCTGTTTTTTCTTGGTTTTGTTCGTATTTTTTTATGAAGTTGTTTGTTTTTTCTTGGTTTTGTTCGTATGTATCGGAGAGTCCGTTTAGGAAGGTTTCTGTTTTTTCTTGGTTTTGTTCGTATTTTTTTATGAAGTTGTTTGTTTTTTCTTGGTTTTTGTCGTATATGTTCACTAAGTTGTTTAGGTTGGTTTCTGTTTTTTCTTGGTTTTGTTCGTATTTTTTTATGAAGTTGTTTGTTTTTTCTTGGTTTTCTCCGTATATGTCCAAGAAGGCTTTTATGAAAGTTTCGTTTTTTTCTTGATTTTTTTCATATGAATTTAAAAAAGAATCTATTCTCTTATAATTTCCCAGATATACATTAAAGGTTCTATTTGCTTTTTTGATAAAGTTCAAAGGACTCCTTAAAGATACCATAGTACTACCTCAAAATGTAATTTTTCATTAACTTTTTTAATATTTATTGAACTAATACAAAATAGTAACTCTTTACTTTAATATAATGTTTACTTACAAGATCTATTATTTTAGAAATGTTTTGTTGATTTTGGAATAAGAAAATCGAGGAACATTAATTCAACATGAATCGATCAAAAGATATAATTTCATCTTAAGATCATTAAATACCGTATTTATTCAACTCCCAATTTGAGATTAGTATACAAGATGATTTGAATTAAGGTAGACAAAATGTCGTAATTTTGTAGATATACTGAAAAGTTTTTCACATCTTAATGTGGTTTAAGCATAAAATTAAAAAACACGCACATCAATATGAATAACTACTTTAAGCCAAAAATAATAAGATAAATAAATTTTTAATAATTGGAATGAGGTTTGATTTGTATGGAACTTGAGCAAGTACATGGTGTAATTAAAGGTATTCCTGTAATGAGTTTTGATCAAGCGGCAGAATTAACCAGTTTTATTAAAAGACAGAAATTGAATAATATTTTAGAATTAGGGTTTGCCCATGGGGTTTCTTCTTGTTATATTGCGGGTATTTTGGATGAAATGCAAACAGGCCATCTGACAACAATAGATCGAGAATCTGCACGAAATAGAAAACCAAACATCGAATCCCTTTTGTCAAAATTAAAATTATCCTCCTATGTTACAATTTATTATGAACCTACTTGCTATACTTGGAGATTAATGAAGTTAATTGAACAAACTCCTACCCCTATGTTTGATTTATGTTATATTGATGGAGCACATAATTGGTTTACTGATGGGTTTGCGTTTTTTCTTGTTGATAAATTACTTGTTCCAGGTGGTTGGATAATTTTTGATGATATTAACTGGACATATAATGAAAGTCCATGCTTTAAAAATTCTGAAACAGTTCAAAAAATGCCTTCTGATGAACGGAATACAGCTCAAGTAAGGAAAATTTATGAATTATTAGTGAAAACTCATCCAAATTATCATAATTTTATAGAAAAAGGAGATTGGGGATATGCACAAAAAAAGGATGGCATTTCAAGCCAAATTATTGAGTTAAAGGAAATTTTTAGTAAAGATGAATAAGTTGAAAATGATGATCATAATTCAATTAAAGCAGAAAGTGAACTTCAATATTGGCTTAAAACCAAATTAAATGGAGTTAATCTTAGTAATGATCATTATGAGTATTTTTATACAATTTTTTTGGTTTAGATAACGATTATTATAATGGTAAAAAAATACTTGATATTGGTTGTGGTCCTAGAGGAAGTTTAGAATGGGCTGATAAAGCAAAAGAAAGGATAGGACTGGATCCATTAGTAGATGATTATGTGAAGTTAGGTACTGACAAACATATGATGAATTATGTATCTTCAGGAAGTGAGCATATTCCTTTTGTTGATAATAATTAAATTACCTCAGACAAAATAGTTATATAGAACAAATAAAACATAAATCCAAAACAAAATTCTTATATATTCAAGTTAAAAAAGAAAAAAAATTACAGAAAACATGGAAAAATCAGCACTTACTATAATCTCTACTAAATTAACTACTATAAATCAAGGGATGAATCCAACATTTCAATAATATAATAATTCTGATACTAAACTACATAATCTTCGAAATCAAAAGTAAAAAGTCAAGTGAAGTTATTAACTGCAATATTTAAGATACATAATAAGATTTAAATATTCAAAAATTTATATGAAGGTTATTAATATTAATATTAATATGAAATTTTAGAGGATTTATATTCTTGGATTTTATAAAAAAATACAAATATAAAACCTAAAAAAACGAAGAAAATAGGAAATTCAAAAGAGATACAAAATAATGAACAAGGATTAATAGGAAGTTTCATATGGTTTCGTTTACACTGTACGTCGCTATAAAAGAGAAGTTTAATCTTATGAAGATGTATAAAATTTTTAAAGCGTGTAGAACAATAAATAAATTTAATCTTTTTGATGAAGAATTTTATCTATGGAAATATCCTTTTCTAAAAAATGCAAAAATGCCTCTTTTATGTCATTACCTTTATCATGGATACAAAGAGGGGAAAGAGCCGAGTGAAAAATTTAATGCTAACTATTATCTGCAAACACACCCTGATCTAAGGAATAACGGTGCAAATCCATTATTACATTACGTTAATCATGGGGGGAAAGATAAATTTCCCAGTCATGAAATAAGTGAACTGAAGAGTATTGACACTAATAAAAAGTTAATAAATGCTTACAATAAAATTATAGAACAGCAAGAAATTTTAAATCATTATTCTGAAAAATTAAATCGATATGAACAAGATCTGAAAATATATAAGAAAGAATTGAAAAATAAAAAGGAAACTAAAAAAATTACATAAAAGTTAAACATAATTTAATGATGATGTATGGGTTTGAAATGGCCGTTCTCATTAATTAATTCTTAAAAATTGCTATAGGCTTGCTATATGTGTTAATCTCTATTAAATTAGGATTCTTGATGAAACAAAATTAATGATTTAAATTTTATAAAAGAAGTAACGACATAGAAATGAATCGTTTTTTAGAAAATACCATGAAATCATTCATTAATCAAAAAAATTTGCATTGCAAAATTATCTAAAAATTATTCAATACCATAGGTTATGAAAAATGTCTTAGTGTCCCATCATTCAACAACTTATATTAGATCATTTTGACAGATGGAGAGGTATTATATTGAAATATAATGAAAAACTTGAATTTGACGGAAATAACAGAGTTCCAGTTGTTTTTATCACCGATGAAAATTTTGCAATACCAACTTGTGTGGCCATTATTTCCCTAATTAAAAATAAGGATAAAGATACTTTTTACTATATTTTTATTATTGCAGATAGAATATCAATAGAAACAGAAAATAAACTGTTTTCATTAAAAAAGGATGATGTCAACATACAACTAATTCATATTTCTTCAGAAAAATTTGAAGGAATTCATGAGGGGGAAAAAAGCATATGTGTAGCATCTTTATCTGCACTATTCAAATTTGAAATACCAAATATACTTCCTTTAGAAGATAAAATTCTTTATTTAGATGGGGATATATTGGTAAGAAAGGATTTAAAGGAATTATTTAACATAAATATTGAAAATTTTTATGTGGCAGCAGCCCATGATACTGGGAAGTTATATTTCAAACGCCCAATAATAAAAGAAATACCCTCTTACTTTAACTCTGGTGTCATGTTGTTAAATTTAAAGAGATTAAGGGAAAATAAAATTCCAGAATCGCTCATTGAAACCAAAAAAAGACAAGAAACCACCTTAATGGATCAAGATGTGTTCAACATCGTGTTACAATGTGGGGTCAAACACATCGATATAAAATACAATTTTCTTCTTTTAAATTTACATAGGGCAAAGGATAAATATAAATTTGAACAGATTAATGCTCTTTTCAACTCATCTTATAAAAATTTAGAGGATGTAGAGGAAAAATCCCATATAATTCATTTTTCTTCTCGAGATAAGCCATGGAAATTTGTTGATGGTGTTTATTCAAAACAGTGGTTCAGTTATTTCCGAATGTCTCCATTTAGAGACCCACCCAATATTTCTGACATCAAATTAGCAATTAATGAATATTCACAAGAATATCAGGATGTTAGAAAGGTTAATACAAATCCAATTGTTCATCGCGCTCCTCATGAGAAAAAGGAAGGAATTTTTCAGAAGCATCATGCTGAGTTAAACACGCCACAAAATAAAATAAAAAAATTAAAAAATCAAATTAAAAATCTCGAAGGTGAGGTTGACCAAAAAAATCGTGAAATTAATGCCTTAAAATGGACTATGGAAACTCATAAACAGTTAATAAAGAATTTTAAAGCGGAATCTAGAAGTATTAAGCAAATTTACTTGGAAAAAAATGTTTCTTCGCAGGATTATGGTAAACTTACTGTAATTATACCTTATCGCAAAACCGATGACCTCCAAAGGGAAGAAAATTTAGATATAAATTTGAATTACCTTAGTAAGTTAGGAATTAAAAATTTGATTATATCTCAGCATTCCGATGAATCAGCTAAACCACTTTTAATTGAGAAATATGGAAATTTATTTGATTATTTCAGGGTTTACTTCAGTTATGCAGATGGAAAGTTATTTAATAAGTCCCGTGCCATTAATCAGGGGGTTATTAAATCCAAAACACCATACATCGCTATATTTGATGTCGATGCGTTAACTAGAAATGAAAACATATATCAGGCTATTTATTTATTAGATAAAGGATTTGAATTAGTACATCCGCATGACAGATTAGTAAAGGATATAGTGGATAAAAAAAGTTTTATAGAGGATTATGATTTTGAGAAAGTAAAATCACCCACGCAACAAAGAGATTGGGCTGATGGAGGAATTGTTTTCTGGAATAAACGTTCTTTCATTGATATAGGTATGAAAAATGAGCATATCACTGGTTGGGGCAGTGAAGATAATGAAATAATATTTAGAGCAAACATATTCCAACTTAAGCAGATCAGAATAGACGATATTTTATATCATCTATACCATGACCGTCTGAAAGTAAAAACCGACGATAACTTTGAAAATATGAAAAAAATGATGTATATAACGAGTAAAAAAGAGCTTCTAAACGAAATAAAGCAATGGCCTTGGCTAGAAGAAGCAAAAAAGACAATTCATGAAGATCTTGTTCTAACGACAGAAAATACTGAATTAGAAGAAGAACTTTTCTCAAAGAAATAACTGGATCCTTTACAGCCGATAATCAAAGACCCTGCAAGTATTAAAGAAAGTGATTTTAAAAAAGTTTATAGAAAAGCTTCTGCAGATAAAGATTCTGCAAATAGTTTAATTTATAAAAAAAAAGAAATTTGATAAATTATTATCTTTTCTATATATTTTAAAGAAAGAGAAACTAAATCCAAAGAATATTTATAGAATTTTTAAAGCTAGGGGACAAATTGAATCTTTAAATCTTTTTGATGAAAAGTATTATTTAACAAACTATTCCTATCTCACAAACTCCAATATTGAACTATTAAACCACTACCTCTATCATGGATGGAAAGAAAAAAAACCATCTAAAAAGTTCGATGGAAACTATTACTTAAAAAGATACCCTGATGTAAAAGAGTCTAAAGTAAATCCACTTGTTCACTATTTGCTTCATGGAGAAGAGGAAGGAAGATTTCCAAATCATCATGCTGAAATGAACTCACCACAGTATATAAATAAGAAATTTCAGGACATTATAAAAAACCTAGAAAAATCCCTTTCTCAATCGAATAATTATCTTCAAAATATAAAAACGGAGGTTGAAGAGAATAATCAGTTACACAAAAAGGAAATTGAAAACTTTGAGAAAAAATTAAACTTAACAAAATCTGTTTTACACGATATAATAGACTGTTCTAATAAAAAGAAATATTGTCCCATTTGCCAAAAAACATTTTTAGCATTTTTATCTTTGGTGAAAACCCTGGCCTGGGGCGCAATGTCCTAATTGTGGTTCTTTAGAAAGACATAGGGGGTTTTTCTTATTTTTAAACAAGAATCCTGAAATTTTAAATAGAAAAATTAAATTACTGCATTTCGTTCCAGAACCATTCTTTTTCAAAATGTTCAGCGAGTCTGAAAATATTGATTATAATCCAGTAGATATTAACCCTGAACTATATAACATAAAAGAAAAAGTAGATATGCAAAATATTCCTTATGAAGAAAGCACTTTTGACCTTATCTACAACTGTCATGTTTTAGAACATGTTCCAAATGATATTAAAGCCATGAAAGAATTGTATCGTGTTGTTAAACCCACATCAGTTGGAGGCATGTGTGTAATTATGGTACCAGTATTTGAAAACTTAAGTGAAACCTTAGAAAAAGAAGAATATCACACTCCTGAATTGAGATCAAAATACTATGGGCAGCACGATCACTCACGAAAATATGGAATGGACTTTAAAAATCGTTTAGAACTTGTTGGGTTTGATGTTGAAGTAATTGATCCTAATACTTTAGTAACAGATGAAACATATGATTATGGTCGTTTGTCTGATAAAATATATTTATGTACAAAACATATATGAAGCATAATTAAATTCCACAAAAATGAACATGACAAATAAATCGAATGAATCAGTGAAATTGTCAATTTTGAAGATTTTCGCAACTTTTAATTTCTTTTTAGATCATAACAACAAATTCAACGGTTGTATTAAGAAACTTGGATTTCATTTATGTTTGAGTATTATTGGCTGAACTCTCAACTGATCATTTTTCAAGAATAGATCTACAAATCGTACAAAAAACGCCAAATATTGAATCCATCTTGACTAAATTAGGATTATCCGCATATGATTATACCTATCATAAAACCACGCTCGTAATTGGAGATAATGATAAATTGACAAAATAATAAATCTTTCTGATTTATGTCATTTTGACTGAGCCAATGATTGGTAACTGGGGTTGCTTTTTTTCTTGTTGATAAATTGCTTGTGCCTAGAGGTTGGATTATTTTTATTAATGACGTCAATGGATAATGCAGAATAAATGTATGGAATTTTTGCAGTGAATTTAAAAAGATGATTAATCATAATAATAGAAATATAATGATATTTTGTACTATATTAAATACTAATAATAAAACTAAATCATATTATTAAAAAGAAATATATATCACTAAATAAGTACTGATTAAATTTTTTTTTGGTGATAAAATGAAAATAACAGTTATCGGAACAGGTTATGTGGGGTTAGTCACAGGGACCTGTTTTTCAGAGATGGGAAATAAGGTTTATTGTATAGATATTGATGATGGTAAGATAGAAGGTCTGAAAAAAGGTATCGTACCCATATACGAACCTGGATTGGAAGAATTAGTGCTTAATAACCAGTCTAAAGGCGATCTTATATTCACCAATAATCTTAAAGAGGGTCTTGATAATTCTAAGATTTGTTTCATCGCTGTGGGCACCCCCATGGGTGAGGATGGCAGTGCTAACATGCAGTATGTGTTAAATGCTGCTAAGGATATAGGTCAGTTGATAAACCATGACTTGATTGTGGTTAACAAATCCACGGTTCCCGTGGGAACTGCAGATAAGGTTAAAGCAACCATCCTAGAAGAGTTAGAACAAAGAAATCTCAAACTCAACATTGAAGTAGTTTCAAACCCAGAATTCTTAAAAGAAGGCTCTGCAGTGGAAGATTTCATGCGACCAGATAGAGTAGTAATTGGATCCAGTAATGAAAATGTAATTGAAACCTTGAAAGAATTATACTCCCCATTCACCTCTAACCATGAGAGATTCATTACCATGGATGTTCGCAGTGCGGAAATGACAAAATACGCAGCCAACGCCATGCTTGCCACCAGAATATCCTTCATGAATGAAATAGCTAATATCTGTGAAAAAGTAGGCGCGGATATTAACAATGTTCGCAAGGGTATAGGTAGTGATAAACGGATTGGATACAATTTTTTGTACGCTGGCTGTGGATATGGGGGTAGTTGCTTCCCTAAAGATGTTAAAGCTTTGATCAGTCTCGCTGCTAATAGGCGGTATGATGCTAAGATTTTAAAAGAAGTTGAAGTACTTAACAATCAACAGAAACTTACTTTAGTACGTAAAGTAGTAGATAAATTTGGGGAGAACCTTTCAGGGTTTACTTTTGGAATATGGGGGCTTTCATTCAAGCCAGAAACTGATGATATGCGAGAAGCACCTTCAGTGGTTACAGTAAACAAATTATGCCAATTAGGAGCTAAAGTAAGGGCTTATGATCCGCAAGCTATGAAATTTGCCAAAAAATATTATTTTAAAGGTAACCAACAGGTAGAATACGCTGAAAATAAGTATGATGCTCTGGATAAATCCCATGCGCTACTACTGTTAACTGAGTGGAAAGAATTCAGAAGTCCAGATTTTGACGAAATGAGCAAGAGAATGATTAACAGGATAATTTTTGACGGCAGAAACCAGTATAATAAGGAAATTCTCAGAGAAATTGGCTTTGAATATCATCAAATTGGCAATGGTAATAAAGGAAGTTAAAAATGGCAGGGAACATCACTGGGCACAGATTTCTATACAATTTTAGGAAATATAAATTCCTATTGTACCAGTTAGTAAGTAGGGACATAAAAATAAAATACCGAAAATCAGTTTTAGGGATATTTTGGAGTTTTCTGGAACCTCTTTTAACTATGATAGTTCTCACTATCGTTTTTTCTACTCTTTTTGCACGTTTTGGGGTTGAAAACTATCCTATTTATCTATTAACAGGACGTTTGATTTTCACCTTTTTTTCAGGAGCGACTACGGCTGCTATGAAATCTATAAGGGGTAGTGCAGGAATCTTTAAAACAGTTTATGTGCCAAAATATATCTATCCCCTTTCAGCAATATTATCAAACTTTGTAACATTCCTATTATCACTGGTGGTGCTATTTTTAGTCATGACCGCCACAAATGCACCATTTACCATTTACATAATTTTTACCAGTTTACCTATCCTTGCACTTCTCTTCTTTACCATTGGAGTGGGGCTGATAGTGGCCACGGTGAATGTTTTCTTCCGGGATCTTGAACATTTATATGGAGTCCTGATGACTCTTTTAATGTACGCCACACCAATATTCTATCCTGCAGACATTGTCCCTGAAAGTTTCAGATTCATCCAAGATTATAATCCGATATACGCAGTTATAGAATGTTGTAGAAGTGTTTTTCTTTATGGTAAGATTTATGACCCTTACCAATTATTATTTGCATTAGTATCGGCTGTTGTAGCCATGATTATAGGTTTAGCACTGTTCTATAAATATCAGGATAAATTCGTACTAAAAGTATAAGTTCAATCGATTGCAGGTGAAACATTGGAAAACACTGTTATTAATGTTGAAAATGTTAAAATGAAATTCAACTTAAGTAAGGAAAAAACAGACAACCTTAAAGAATATGTTATCAAGTTCATAAAAAGAGAACTGCATTACGACCCATTCTGGGCCTTGAAAGGTGTTTCTTTTGAAGTTGAAAGGGGAGATAAGTTTGGAATAGTCGGATTGAATGGTGCCGGGAAGAGTACAATTTTAAAAATTATCTCCGGGGTTATGAAACCAACAGAAGGAAATATCCAAGTAAAAGGTAGTATGGTGCCTTTACTGGAGATGGGTGCCGGGTTTGATCCAGATTACACAGGTCGAGAAAACATTTTTCTTAAGGGCGCCCTTTTAGGGTACAACCGGCGATTTCTAGAAGAAAAATTCGACGAGATAGTGGAATTTTCTGAGTTAGAAGAATTTATTGATGTTCCACTGAAGAATTACTCCTCAGGAATGAAAGCCAGGCTGGCTTTTTCCATTGCCACAATGGTTGAACCAGAAATATTAATACTTGACGAAGTCCTATCGGTGGGAGACGCTAAATTCCAGCAAAAAAGCCGTGAAAAAATGAATTCACTACTAAATGAGGATGCCACGGTACTTTTTGTATCTCATTCTACTTATCAGGTCAAAACCATATGTAATAAGGCAATATGGTTACATCAAGGCGAGCTGATTGCAGAAGGCTCTGCTGAGGAAGTATGTGATTTATATGATAAATGGATAAATGAGGAGAGTTAATCTTTGGAACCCCATCTCTGGTTTTGTTTGGTCTTTAGGTAAAGTTTATGGGAAAATAAGGTCATCGTACAAATTACAATTGCTAATTTTTTTTTTAATAGGGTTTTCAAGGATTGAAAATGGGGAAGGAAAAATAAGATGAAATTGTGGTTCTATTTCTATGTTATAGTGATCTGTTTAGAACTGTACATTTCATTGTTATTTTCATCTGATTCGGCTATCTCCTTATCAGAGTCTATAATTACTCTTATGTAGTAATTCCCAGGGGTAATGTTGGTGGGTATTGTGAATTTGGGATCTGGATGCATGTTTTCACCACCTCCAAGATTAGTAACCCGTATTTTTCCAAGGAATATACTGTTCTTGGAACTCTTTTCAGGTGTTAACTGGAAGGTGACATTGAAACCACCGGTAGATAAAATTCCATTGTTTTTTAAGGTGGTATCTATGGTTACTTCATTACCTCTCACACCACTTGAGGGGGCGGTTACATTGGTGATGACTAAATCTTTAAACAAACCAGTGCCATTAAAGGCTATTATTAAAAAAACCAGTATAAATGCGATTATCAGAATTAAAGACTGTTTTTTCCAACTATCAAGGATACTTCCCGAAAACGATCCAGAAGAAGATTTGGAAGGTTTACCAATTTTATCATCTTTTTCGGGTTTTTTGGACTCATCACGCTTTTTATCCGATGTTTCATTAGGAAATGTTGGTTGTTTTTCAATTTTTAATTCTAATTCTCCTCCACATGTGCACTGAAAGTCTGAAGGTTCTTCATCTGGGTGTAGTTGATATTTTTTCCCACATTCTGAACATTGGACTTTCATGATCCATCCCTCAAAATCCTAAAAGGTATGATTTGTTGTTATTTTTTACTTAATATAAATTTTTTGTCAATTGAATATATTTCCTACTGGAAAAATAACATTCAGAACCATCAAAACTTTAAAATCATCATTAATCCCATTATTAATCAAAATTCCATTTATTGAGTACAGGTTCAACCATGTTATCACAGGGATATGTTAAAATGAGAGTTCTCATGAAAATCACTGGCTAATAACTGGTGGATTTCTTTCTTGGTATTCATCCACTGAAATTTCTACATAACTTATTAAAGTTAGAACAGAATAAACCATTATATCTCTTTGAATGGTTTCAATTAAAATTTTAATCAGATAACATCAATTCACAGATAAAATCACCAAACAAAGTCACATACAAAATCTTTCATCACCATGCTTTGGTATGTTTGTTCTGTTCATCAAAAAATTATTAAAGAATTCAAAACTCAGTTATCCTGCAAAAAGGGGTTCACATGGATTTATCGATTATTATTGTAAACTACCAGACCTATGATCTTACCAAAGAGACCATAGAATCTGTAATAAACAGGAACCATCCATTCACCTATGAAATCTACCTGGTTGATGATGCCTCACAGGATGGAAGTCTGGAAAAATTACAGGAAGATTTTAAAGAGCAGAGTGTAGATGGTTTAATCAAATTCATTGCCAGCCCGGAAAACAAGGGATTTGCGCATGCCAACAACTTATCCCTTAAACAAACCAAAGCCAGATACGTGCTACTTTTAAACTCAGATACAGTGATCCTTAATGACTGCCTTGCCAAATGCTTGAACTTCATTGAAAAAGATGAGAGTATTGGTGCTTTAGGCTGCAAAGTGCTTTTACCTGATGGTAACCTGGATAAAGCTTGTAGAAGGAGTTTTCCCACATTCAGTGTTTCTGCCTATCGTATGCTGGGTTTGTCACACCTTTTCCCTGAAAGTAAACGCTTTGGTAAGTACAACCTTACCTACCTTGACGAGAACCAAACTTATGAGGTGGATTGTTTAACTGGTGCATTTATGCTGGTTAGATCTAAAGCCATACACTCGGTGGGCCTTCTGGATGAGAAATTTTTCATGTATGGTGAGGATATTGACTGGTGCTATCGTATAAAAGCAGAGGGTTGGAAGGTGATGTACTATGCTGATGCGGAAATAGTACATTACAAGGGGGGAAGCAAACATGGCCCAGAGAAATCGAAACTCACCCATGAATTTTACCGGGCAATGTATCTTTTTTATAATAAACATTACAAGGACACATACCCCTGGATCATAACCTGTATAACCTACAGTGGAATAGCTGTAATCTACAGACTGAATATTTTAAAAAATATTTTAGAAAGATAATTGCTTAATTATTTTAATATTCCTCATTAATTTAATATTCTTTATGAATTTAAATTGTTTTAACTAGTTTAAAACATTTTCCTGATAGCTTAGTTGATGCTAGGATGTTCTAAAGCACAACAATTATATTCCCTTTTATGTATTGTGTTATAATTGCGTAAATAAGGGCAGGATAGTTAGATTTATTCTCTGATCCCTTTAAAATACCATGAAATAGGGAATTAACTGATTCACGGCGAGAAACACTTTGATTATCCATTTCATCCCGTATAAGTTCTATGGAGTTGCCATTAGCATATCCCTGTCCTGTAACGTAAACTGGGCCAACTGCTTGGATAATGGCATCTACAGCATCAGGATTGATGGTTATCACTAAATTTGTCTTTATTCCAGTATCATATTCCAGTGTTTCAGTTGCCAATTTAGCCCCTGCCTGAGTATCACCCTCCCAAAAACAATCATGCAAATAATAATGACTAGGATCGATTTTATATTGCATAAGGTGTTCCTGGAGGTCCTGTGGAGGTGTGGCTGTTGGGTGATATATATGCCCAGGGAACAGAGGTTCAAAACTGTCTACATGCCAGTTTTTAATCTCTAACATAACAAGAGCATCAACTCCACCCACACCTGTCTTGAATTCTGATGGATCCACACATAGGATTAATATGTTCATTTCCCCGGCGCTTGTGTTAACCTCTTTAGCTTGCAGGTATTCATAGGTAGTGAAAATAAATCCAGATACCAGGATCAACAGTATGATTGTTATGAATATTTTTTTCTTAACCATCTAAATAAACTCATTCATGTTTTTAATATCAATGATCTTTTACATAAAAGATTCATTGTGGAAACTAGTCTCATATTGTAAGATACTATGGACCATACTATTTAGGCTAAAATTTCCTGCCAAACGAACCAGGATGAAAATTTTAGTTTAATCCAAATATGTTAACATATAAGTTTATATATTTATTAATGAAAAATCTATTTTATCGTTTATAGAGCATGATTCTTTTAATAAGTAGATTATAGTAAATGATAACTTTAATAATAATTAAATCTAAAATTCTTTTAAGTTGATTAGAGTTAATAGATACATTATGCGGTGGATCAGTTGATCAGAGAGAATCAAAGATTATTCAACTTACTCTTAGTTATTATTGACATATTAGTCATTAGTTTCTCTCTGTTTTTAGCATGGTACATCAGATTTGAAACAGATTTACTGGGTTTTGGTAAGGGTGTTTGGGGATTTAATCATTACATGATGCCCCTTATCTTCATTATACCTTCTTATATTTTCATTTATTATGTTTTTGGTCTATACACCCCCCAAAGAACCCAAAAGAACATATTATCCGAAGCATTAAGGATCCTTAATGCTAATATTATTGGATTGTTTTTCATCACAACCATGTTATTTGCATTCGAAGTAACAGAGTATTCAAGATATTTACTGGCGATGTTTGGCCTATTCAGCACCACTTTTTCAATACTTGAGAGATTCGGAGTCAGAAAATCGTTAAAGTTTATACGCAGCAGAGGACACAACATCAAATATATCATGATTATAGGGGCCGGAGAACTGGGCAGGAAAGTTTCACGTACAATCGGCCAGAATGAATACATGGGGTATAATATTGTTGGATTTTTAGATGATAATTTAGAAAAAAATGAGAAAGTTAATGGTTCAAAGGTTATAGGGTCAGTTAAAGACCTGGAGAATGTTATTTCCAATAACTTAATTGACCGAGTGATCATAACCGTAGCCCCCAGGCATTATGACCTTTTGGAATCGATAGTGGAAACATGTGAGAAATGTGGAGTACGGGCAGAGATCGTGCCAGATTA
Source organism: Methanobacterium sp. PtaB.Bin024 (assembly GCA_002067065.1). GTDB lineage: Archaea > Methanobacteriota > Methanobacteria > Methanobacteriales > Methanobacteriaceae > Methanobacterium. The sequence continues at coordinate 134,089 of MVPY01000094.1, read as the reverse complement.
TTACAGGTACATACCAGCCACACCACATATTGACATAATAGAAGGGATCCCTATCATCCAGATCCGTCAGGTGCCCTTGGACAACTTATTTAACAAGTTTGTAAAGAGACTTTTTGACATAGTCATGGTGGTTCCAGCTATTATAATCCTGTCTCCCCTCCTTATTATAACTGCCATACTGGTAAAGATAACTTCCACTGGACCGATAATCTACAAACAGGAAAGGTTGGGACTTAACAAGGAAAGTTTTTACATGTACAAATTTCGCAGTATGAAGGTTCAGGACACCGAAGGGGAGAAATTTCAGTGGACCACGAAAGATGACCATCGTAAAACAAGGTTTGGTTCATTTATTAGAAGAACCAGTATTGATGAGTTACCACAGTTTTTCAATATACTCAAAGGGGAGATGAGTTTAATCGGCCCCAGACCAGAACGTCCTCCTTTAGTAGAGAAGTTCAAAGATGAAGTTCCAAAATACATGATCAAACACCATGTCCGTCCGGGGATGACTGGTTGGGCCCAGGTGAACGGTTATCGTGGCAATACATCCCTTTTCAAAAGGATCGAACATGACATTTACTATGTGGAAAACTGGAAATTGTCCCTTGATATTGTAATATTTTTAAGAACTCTAGCCAATTTATTCCGGGATAAAAATGCATATTAGCAAACATATTAAAAAATAAGAATTGTTTCAGCTCACATTAAGCTGCACAATTCGTGTTTGATAGGGGTTCTGGTTTGGAAGTTTGTAAAGAAGGAATTCTATATTTCTTTCCCCTGGTATTCCTGCTGTGAGATTAACTGGAATCTCCATTTTTTGATTATTTTCAAGGGAAATATTATCCTGTTTTAGGATGGTGTTATTTGTTCTCACTATTATGCTGTAGTTAACTGCGGATCCTTCTTGGTTCACCAAAACCATGGTTAAACTAGTTTGTTCTCCAGAGACAAGGTTGAGAGTATAACCACCAACATTTGAATCCAGATCTTTGATATAAAAACTAGTGGCATTTGTTGTACCATCATTTGTGTTAAAAGCTTCTGAATTTATTAGGGTGTAAGCAGCGGTGCCAATGGTCAGGAGGATACAGATAATAAGAAATATACCCAGCAATTTTTCCAGTTTGGGAATACTGATTCTTCTGTTCACAGGTAATTTTCTCATTTTTAAAACGGTTATGAAACATAACAATAGACTGAAAACAGCCAGAACAATGAGTATGAGTTCTAGGTGAATGCCCCATCGTGTATAACTAAAGATTAAACCAATTATGGAAGTTAAGATTAAACTTGAACCGAAACTCAGTGCTAAACGTTCAATTAATTCTAGATCGTCATTTTTAGGAAACATCACCGCCAGTAACAAGTATCCTGGTATTAAACATACAAAAAGACTACCTGGAACCATCCAGACGGGTGTTTTATTTAAAGGAGGAATTAAAACAGTAATTATCATCAGCAAACTCAGTAGAGTGTAAATTACCAGATTTTTATCCCATAACTTATGTGATTTTAATGGAATTAATTCTTCGGCAGATTCTTCTATTTTCGGCCTAAGATAGTTTATTCGCATGATATAAGCCGTAATAGCGACTAATGCGGTAATTATCGATATAAACCATGTTAAATCTCTAAAATGCAGGCCTAATGGTGAAACTTTCAGCAATACACTAATTAAAATGACTAAAAAAATACTTAACATCACAATTAAAAACGGTTTTCTTAAAAGACCAGCAGAATCCTCTTCAGGATAAATTAAGGACATCAATGAATATCCTGAAAGTACAATAATCGATATAAATAGAAAAGTATCGAGAATGAAGATATTGAATGGTTGGGTTGATGTAAATATTGCAATGATTGATGCTAATACAAAAATTAACATTAGATCCTTTGATGATGTTCCTTTCATTATGATCCTCCACTATTTATAAAGTTTGGGGATAATTAAATCTTTTATTTCAGTCTTATAGGTAATATATTAATAAACGTAATTAACGTTTGTTTCAAACTACATAAAATTTAGTATAAAAACGCCTAAAATTCATTGATGAATTTTATATTTAATGGTGTATGAATAAGAAAACTTTATTTGCCATAATAAAAATAATATAAAATAGGGTGTTGTGATGAATAAAGATCATAAATTAATGAGCATAATGGTCCCAGTCATTTTGATGTTATGTATTGGTTTCTATATGATACCAGGGGCTTTGGGCTCAGAATCAGATTCAAATTCATTGATAACAGATGTAAGCTATGACGGAAACTCTACCGATGAGGCGAGTGATACTACATCTAATTTGACAGATGAACAATCTGACAGTGAAAATTCGGATCAGACTACTGATAATCAATATAGTGGGACAAGTTCATATACAACTGGATCTAGCACTGGGTCTAATGTTGGATCAAATACGGGATCTAGCACTGGATCAACAGGATCTAACACTGGATCAACAGGATCTAACACTGGATCAACAGGATCTAACACTGGATCAACAGAATCTGACGATAATGAACCAACAACAGGTTCTCCAGTTGAAGTAACTCCATGAACCTAATTTAAGACTATTTTTATCTTTTTTATATTTCTTTTTGGATTATCTTGTGATCTAAAAACTGTTAATCATCTAAGAATGGTTTAAATGGTGGTCATGAAGTTAAAATTAGGAGTAGCAGATATCATCATCACCCTAATCATGATCAATGTAGTCCTGATCACTACTAAAACAATAGTAATGCATACTAATGTATCGAAGGTTTATTTCAAGTGTAGACCTGGTTTTGCTTCGAATATTCCATCAAATACATAACATATTATACACTATAATTTTATTAAGAGTAGATTTTATGTCAACTGTTCGAATCTTTGTGGTGGAAGATGAAGGAATAGAGGCCATGGATATTAAGCGCACCCTGGAATCTTTTGGTTATAATGTTCCCTGCGTTATGTCTAGTGGTGAAGAAGTTATAAAAAAGGCAATAGAACATAAACCCGATCTTATTTTAATGGACATAGCTCTTAAAGGAGAAATCACAGGGATTGAAGTAGCTTCTGACATTAAAGAACTTGATATACCAGTTATATATTTAACTTCCCTTTCTGATGAATCCACGGTTAAGAAGGCATTACTCACTGAGCCTTATGCCTATCTTTTAAAACCATTTGATGTGATTGAACTCAGATTTACAGTTGAACTGGCTCTATTCAAGCATGAAACCAATAAAAAGTTACGTGAAAGTGAAAAATCTTACCGAACACTTTCAGAAAATTTGCCGGGAATTGTTTATCGAGTGTTTTTAAGGAGAAACTGGGAGATGCACTTTTTTAATGATATGGTAATGGAAATGACTGGTTATCTTCCTGAAGAACTTAAACATGGTGAAGTATGTTCTATAGATCCATTAATAATTCCCAAAGACAGGGAATATGTAGTAAAAACTGTTGAAAATTCCATTGAATCTAGAGAATCGTTTGAAGTGGAATACAGAATAAAACATAAGAATGGGAGTGTCAGATACTTCCAGGAACGCGGTCAACCAGTATATGGGGATGATGGAAAACCTTTGTATATTGATGGAGTTATTCTTGATATTACAAAAACACATTATTATAAATTAGAGCTTGAAAAATCATATAAAAGTTTGAAAACTACTTTTAACGCTATTGGGGAGTGTATGTGTTTTGTTGATGCAGATGGAACATTAAAACAGTGTAATTTGGCAATGGAATCATTTCTTGGAAAATCTTCTCAGGAATTTTTAGGAAAAAAGTGCTGGGAAGTGGTTCATGGTGTATCAGAACCAGTTGAGGATTGTCCTGTGGTTAGAATGTGGAAAAGCAGGAAGAGAGAGTCATTAGAAATTTCAATTGATGATAAATGGTATAAGTTAATTGCAGACCCTATTTTTGATGAATCTGGTGAGTTAACCGGAGCAGTTCATATCATAGCAGACATCACCCAACGTAAAAGGACTCTAAGGGATCTTCAAGCATCAATACTGGAGAAAGAAATAACCAGCCAGGTGGCTATGAAGTTGGTGGGAGTAACCAGCACTCGTGAAATATATATGGTCACTGGAAATGCTATAAAAGAACTTTTACCAGATTCTTATGTGATAGTCAGTGGAATTTCACCGGACGAGAAAAATGTGCGTATAATGGAGATATTAGGTCCGAATCATTTCTTAAATAAACTCACCACTATTCTGGGGATAGATCCTTACAAAATGGAATTCACAGTGGAAGATATTAGTATCGAAGACCTTAAAAAGCATCGAAGCGAAGTATTAACTGAATATAAAGGAGGATTATATGATCTAACTCTTAAAAAGATTCCTAAACCAATTTGTAGGATGATAGAGAAAATATTCCATGTGGTAGAAGTTTACAGCATCCGATTTTCATTTGAAGGCCGCCATTTTGGAGGAGTATCCATAGCTCTCCTGAAAAATCAGCCCATAGAACATAAAGAAGTCATAGAAACAATTGTTCATCAGGCATCCATAGCCATCCGACGTTCCCGTGCTGAAGAAGCTATTAAGGAGTCTCTAAAAGAGAAAGAAGTTTTACTCAGGGAAATTCATCACAGGGTAAAAAATAATATGCAGATTGTATCCAGTCTACTGAATTTGCAGACTCAATATGTGGAGGGTGAGGAGACTCAAAATGTTCTAAAGGAGAGCCAGAACCGGGTTAAATCCATGGCCATGCTCCATGAAAAACTTTACCAGTCCACGGATTTAATTCACATCAAATTCGATGATTACATAAAGAGGTTGGTTTCAGATTTGTTTTACTCATATGATGTTCATGAACAGATTAAACCAGTAATAGACGTGGTAGATGTCAAATTAAATATTGAGACTGCATTACCATGTGGACTTATAATCAGTGAACTGGTCTCCAACAGCCTGAAGCATGCATTCCCCTCAGGTGGAAAGGGAGAAGTACAGGTACTGCTTCAAGCAGATGATCATGGATACATTTTAACGGTCAGTGACAATGGAGTGGGATTACCGGAAAATCTGGACTATAAAAATGCTAAATCTCTGGGCCTGCAGTTAGTCTATAATCTAGTAAAACAACTTGATGGTGTAATTGAACTGGATAGGAGTCATGGAGCGAAATTTATCATCAAATTCAATGAATTGGAATATAAAGAAAGGATTTAATTTGCCAGTAACAATTCTGTGCCCAATTTTAAACATAAATCATGATAGGAATGCACTTTTGAATTCATTTAGTAAATCCATTGAATATCATATCCCTTAATATTTTCATAAAATGTTATTTCAACCCCTCATTATGGATCCATACACATTTTCAGGATTTTTTCAAATTTAGGTTCAAATATTCACATACTTGCCGGGAAGTTGGAGTTGGGAGTGGCAGACACCATCATCACCCCAATCATGAGTATGGTAATCATGATCACTGCTGGAACAAAGTAACGCATACTAAGGTATTGAAGGTCTATTTCAGCCATATGTCGATTTTTTCTCCTTAAATCCGGAATCGAATTTTTCCCATAACTTTTTTGCATGTTATCCCTCTTTTATTAAGGAATGAGGTATTCAACATATTTAAGGGAAGAGAAAAAGAGCGCATGAGAAGTAATCATGTGTCGGGTGAAAATCAACAAAAATTTAAATCATCTTCCACATAGATTAAACTTCACAAGAAAGGTAATAAGTTTTCATAAAAAGTAGAAAAAAATTCATTTTAATACTCTTGGAGGGATTATATTGCCTGAAGGCGAAACAGAGCTAAGAGTTGCTGAAGCACTGCAACAGGATGTAGGTAAAGGAATGGTGCGAATCGACCCAGAATTAATGGCCAAGATTGGAGCATCTCCCGGTGATATTGTTGAAATAATCGGTAAAAGAACCACAGGTGCTATTGCTGGAAATTCATATCCTGCAGATGTGGGGTTAGAAATCGTTCGTATGGATGGGCTCACCCGCTCCAATGCAGGAACATCCATAGGAGAAACAACCACAATCCGCAAAGCACAGCCCAGGATGGCGAACAAAGTAGTTATTGCCCCTGCAGCCAAGGGAATGCGCATCATGGCCTCAGGAGATATTATCAAAAGAAACCTCATGGGACGAGCAGTCACCAGGGGTGATGTACTGGCTCTGGTGTCCCCAAGAAGATCCAAAGAAACTTTAAGAGAATTCCCAGGATCTGAAGACATCTTCCGAGAATTCTTTGAAGCAACCACACCTTTTTCACTGGGAGAAATCAAATTCACGGTGGTTTCAACCAACCCTGCAGGACTGGTGCGTATCAATGACACCACCCAAGTGGAAGTCCGGCCTGAGGCAGTGGAAGTAATGGAGAAGAAAGTCCCAGATGTAACTTATGATGATGTTGGGGGACTTAAACAGGAGTTATCAAAGGTTAGGGAGATGATCGAACTTCCACTCCGTCATCCAGAAATATTTGATCGCTTGGGAATAGACCCTCCTAAAGGAGTGCTCTTACACGGAGCACCAGGTACTGGGAAGACACTTCTGGCGAAAGCTGTATCTAGTGAGAGTGGATCAAATTTTGTGGCCATTAACGGGCCTGAAGTTATGAGTAAATTTGTGGGAGAGGCTGAAAAGAAAATCCGCGAAATATTTGAAGAAGCATCTCAAAATGCTCCTACAGTGATATTCATTGATGAAATTGACGCCATTGCCCCTAAAAGGGAAGAAGTTACTGGTGAAGTTGAACGCAGAGTGGTAGCCCAGATACTGGCCCTTATGGATGGATTGAAAGAAAGAGGGAAAGTAATTGTTATTGGAGCTACCAACCGTCCTGATGCCCTTGATCCTGCCCTGCGCAGACCTGGTCGTTTTGACCGAGAAATTGAATTACGTGTTCCTGACAGGGATGGTAGGGCTGAAATACTGGAAATACATACTCGTGCAATGCCCTTAGCTGATGATGTGGATGTTAATAGGCTGGCAGAAGCCACTCATGGATTTGTAGGTGCAGATCTAGCAGCACTCTGCAGAGAAGCTGCTATGAACGCCCTGAGAAGAGTACTACCAGATATTGATCTGGAAGACCAGAAAATACCCTCCGAAGTTCTGGACAAACTTTTCGTTACCAAAAATGATTTTATAGACTCTATGAAATCCATAAGTCCCTCCGCACTGAGGGAAGTGTTCATTGAAGTTCCCAATGTCCACTGGGAGGATATAGGAGGATTAGGTGAACTCAAAGAAAACTTGAAAGAAGTGGTTGAATGGCCATTGAGTAATGTCTCCTCTTTCCAACGTATTGGAATACAACCCTCCAAGGGTATCTTGCTATTTGGACCTCCTGGAACCGGGAAAACCATGCTCACAAAGGCAGTGGCTACTGAATCCAAGGCCAACTTCATTTCAGTTAAAGGATCTGAAATACTGAGTAAATGGTTCGGTGAATCAGAACGAAAAATAGCTGAAATCTTCAAAAAAGCCAAGCAGGCATCTCCTTGCATCATATTCTTTGATGAAATCGATGCAATTGCGCCCATCAGAGGATCTGCAGCCGGTGAACCCCGAGTTACCGAGCGTATGGTTAACACCATCTTGTCAGAAATGGATGGTCTGGAAGAACTGAGAGGAGTGGTGGTTATAGGGGCAACCAACCGGCCAGACCTGATGGATCCCGCACTACTGAGACCAGGGCGCTTTGACGAAGTTGTACTGGTACCACCTCCAGATGAAAATGCGCGAAAAGAAATTCTCCGAGTCCATGTTGAACACATGGCCCTAGATGATGATGTTAAACTTGAAACACTTGCCAAAAAGACAGAAGGGTACTCTGGAGCTGATATTGAGGTTTTATGTCGTAAAGCAGGTATGATCGCACTTCATGAAGATATGAATATTCAGAAAGTATCTTACAGGCACTTTAAAGCAGCTTTAAAGAAAATCAACCCCTCAACCACTCCTAAAACCACGGAATATTATGAGCAAATAGCTCAGAAGCTTGGCAGAGGATTGGAACCTAAAAAGGTGCGGGAAGAGTTCCCTAGAGAAGTAGCCTAAATTTAGTCTAATTAAAGAGGTTTAATCAAGTGGATAAAAAAGGAAATGCAGTTAAATATGAATATTTTGATGTAACTGCGGATATTGGCTTTAGAGCATATGGTGAGACTTTGGATGAGGCTTTCGGGAATGCAGCTCTGGCAATGTTTGAAGTCATGACTGACACCTCTCGTATTAAGCCACTGATTAAGCGGGATATCCAGTTGGAATCAGAAGATGAACATGCCCTTCTTTATGATTGGTTAAGTGAATTACTTTTCATCCATGACTATGAAGGCCTGGTTTTCTCCCAATTCGGTGTTAAGATAACTCCAGGAGATTCAAATGGTTTTGTTCTTTATTCCAAGATTTGGGGGGAAAAATTCGAGCAATCTAACCATGAAGTAAGAGATGAAGTTAAAGCAGTCACCTTCCATCAAATGGAAATAAAGAAAGAAAACGGTTACATGTTGCAGGTAATTTTAGATACATAAAACGCGTTTAGGGCACGAAAAAAAAACTTTATATGAAAAATCTTTAGATTACATTACAACTTTACATGAAATACCTTTAGATTATGTTACAATTTTCATGAAATACTTTAGATAACATCCAAATTGGTTTGTTCTAGCTTTAATTAGGGTTAACAGTGATTTACCATGCCTTATCTGGTCTGTGATGAATGTGGGGGGTATTATGAACTTCAGGAAGGTGAATCACCCGAAGATTTTCTTCTTAAATGTGATTGTGGCGGTAGATTGAGGGTGGTTGAATCTTTAGGTGATTTTGAAGGATCTAAAATTTATGAAGAAATTGATGATGCACAGGAAATTCCAAACTCTGAAGGGATAAAAAAACAATCTAGAAAATTCTTGTCCCAGAACATCTTCAAAATTTGCATTATCGTAGCGGTAGTGGGTATGTTAATCATATCTGCAGGTGTTTTTTATAAAAATGGAAGTTATGGTGTTGATTCTTCCAATGAAAATGAAAAATACAGTCAGGAACAGATCGACTCTTTTATGGAAACAGCTTTCAGTCCTGATGATTATGGTAATAAATATGATAGAGTGGGTAAATGGAATATTAATGTTGTAAGAGTTCGAATCATGGGTTCTCCCACCCAGGAAGATATAAATACTCTTAAAAAAGCTATTAATGATATTAATGCAAATGTTGGAGACTTAAAACTCGTAATCGATGATAAAAATGAAATGGAACCAGACATTGAGATATATTTTATTCCTCACTCACAATTTGCCCAGTATTCCGTCAACCCCTCTGAAGCTGATGGCTTCACCCTCTGGTTGGTGAGTACTAGTGGTATTTATGGAGGTAACTCTGCTGGGGAAATTTACAAAGCCAAAGTATTCATTGGTACAGACCAACTGAGCCAAAAACGGCGTTCCCATGTCATCATCCATGAACTGGCCCATAGTCTTGGATTGCATCATAATCAGAATCAAAATAGTGCGTTATGTCCTGGTGGCCCAGACATCACTGAATATTCTGCTTTAGACAAAACACTAATGAGAATGCTTTATCGTAATGATATATTGCCTAACATGTCCAGAAGTGAAGTGGAAACTATTTTGAATAATTCCAGAAAAAACTTTTTTTAGGTTTACAACATTTTTTAAGTTTACAACATAATCTTTTTGTTGGTATGTGGGTTTAGTGTTATTATTAGAATTATTAGTCTTTTCATGGAATTATTCATTCATTGATGATAGTACAAGTTCAAGTTCTCTCAAATTCATTTTAATAAAGTCCTTTGCTTTAGGATCAGCAAGTATTTTCAACTGTTTCTGCCCAGTTTCTATGTAAACCTCATTCAATATTCCTTGAAGTTGAGGCACTGGCGTTTCCATAACTTTTTCTATCTTAACAATTTCTTCATGAGTTAATTTGCCATAATAATCTTTTATTTGTGATTCGAATGATCTAACCACGTTTTTATTTCCTTTCACAATCATCTTCAACATAAGGGGAGGGACACGAGTAAAAACATGCATCACACCCATAATATCTTTCTTGTTTATCTCAACTTCTTTTTTTGACTCCATTGAATAGATCCCCTTAATTCCTGTTAAACAATTAAAATCCTCTTCATGTTTTAAACTTTTCCTAATCTATACCTGATTTTATTTGAAAACACTTAGTTCATGATTTCTGGTCTAATTCATGGTGCCGTCAAATTATGTAAAAATAGAAATCTTGGTATAGGAGATACATATAATAACTAATCTAATAACTAAAGACTTTGTATTTAACCAGTATCAAATTATGTAATTAATGATTTTAAAATAGATGAATAGACTCAAAAAGAATTAATAAGGAGTCATTAGCTTAATTAAGGATTAATTAAGGAGATTGATTTTATGGTCACAGAAGAAACTCTAAAAAAGGTACGAGATTGCGTTTGGGAAGTTCCAGGAGATTATAAGAAAGAAATGAGGGTTCCTGGCAGGATATATCTGGATGATGATGCTATTAAAACACTGGAAAAAGGAGCAGTAGACCAGGTGGCCAACGTGGCCTGCCTACCAGGAATACAGAAATTCTCTATTGGACTCCCAGATATTCATTTCGGTTACGGGTTTAGCATCGGCGGAGTAGGAGCTTTCAGCACCCGTACAGGTGTAATAAGCCCTGGAGGTGTTGGTTTTGATATAAACTGTGGGGTACGGCTCTTACGCACAAACCTCACATTTGAAGAAGTTCAACCCAAGATCAAAGAATTGGTTGATGTAATGTTTAAAAATGTGCCCTCAGGTTTAGGGAGTAAAGGAAAAATAAGGCTTCGTGAGGGCGAAATTGATGATGTCCTTGATAATGGGGCACGATGGGCTGTTGAAAATGGTTATGGCTGGGAAGAAGACCTGGAGTACCTGGAAGAAAATGGTTGTATGGATGATGCGGATTCTTCTAAGGTGAGTGATAAGGCCAAAAAAAGGGGAATACCTCAATTGGGTAGTTTAGGTTCTGGTAATCACTTCTTGGAAGTTCAGAAAGTTGATGAGATATTCGATGAAGATGCAGCCACAACATTTGGACTGAAAGAGGATCAGGTAACAGTACTGATCCACTCCGGCAGTCGAGGATGCGGGCATCAGATTTGCAGTGACTATCTGCGCATCATGGACAAAGCAACCAAACGTTACCAGATAGAACTCCCGGACCGGCAACTTGCCTGTGCCCCTGCAGAATCAGAAGAAGCACAGAATTATTTCACTGCGATGGCTGCTGCAGCTAACTATGCATGGACCAACAGGCAGATGATAGTTCACTGGGTGCGGGAATCATTTGAACAAATCTTCCATGCTGATGCAGAGGACATGGGTATGGAAATTGTCTATGATGTGGCCCATAACATTGCCAAGAAAGAAACCCACAACATTAAGGGAAAAGACACCCAACTTTATGTTCACCGTAAAGGAGCCACCCGGGCATTTGGACCGGGTAGAAAGGAGTTACCCGCAGCTTATCGGAAATTAGGCCAACCAGTATTGCTCCCAGGAACAATGGGCACATCTTCCTATATCTTGCACGGAACTGAGGTTGCAATGGAAGAAACATTCGGTTCAACTGCCCATGGTGCGGGTCGCCAGATGAGTAGGGCTGGTGCCAAACGCACTTACCAGGGTGAAGAGGTTTTGAAAATCCTCGAAAATAAAGGAATATATTTGAGAGCCAATTCCATGCCAGTAGTGGCTGAAGAAGCACCTGGCGCCTATAAAAACGTTGATCAGGTGGTTCAGACTGTACATAAATCTGGCATTTCCAGATTAGTGGGAAAGATGATACCTTTGGGTGTTGCAAAGGGATAATACGCTTGTATTTAATTTGTAACGTTAAATTGTTTTTTTTTATTTTCTATTTTTATTTTAAAAAGCAATGATCTATAAGTTTTAAATGGAATATTGTTCACAAAACACATAATTTTTAAAAAATAAATTGTTTTATGGTATTTAATTTTAGATTAGCCGTTAGTTAATAGGGTCATTTGGATTTGTAACTTGGTTCTGACGGCATATGGATTTATTACATTGAGTACTGATTTTAAAAACTGATTTTCCATGTTTTTAAATTATTTTAATCATATCTCATGGGTTTAAGGGTCTAAATTGGTTAAAATTGGGCCTAAGTTGGGTAAATATTTTTATATAATACTTTAGTTATCAATGATAGTGATATTATAATCTCTTTGAAAATAAGAAAAAAAATCAGCATATATTCATTTTTGCCATGATAAGGCATGTTTTATTATAACAGAAGCAATTTCTCACAGTGGAGATGATTAGATTAGAAAAAACACTGTTGAAAAAAATAGTAGAATATCCAGAAAAAAAGCGCGATCACTAAAAAAAATTAAATTCCTAGTTTTAGGGTTGTTTATTGTGGTATTTTTAGGGATGATTCTCTCGTACTGGAGTAATGGCACCTCTACAGAGATAATAAGTAACAATGGAACATTTGAGGATCAATATGTAGAGTTTAGTTACCCTACTTCTATTTTTGCAGTGAAGTACACATTTGAGAATTATACCGTAGTGGATTTCTACAATTCAAGCGACACAAATTTTGAGAGTTATATTGGTAATATCCGTTTTTCCAACACTAATTTAACGAATATAGAGAACAGAATTTATACTGAAGGTTATTCCGGTGAATTTTCGGGTTACAGTACATGGGAAGGAGATAACACTAAGGGGCCATACGTTTATATTATATTATCCTCTGGAACTACGAATGTCAAGGTTTTAGAAGTGAATTTCAACTCAGAATACAAATACGCATTTGATCAAATATTAAACAGCCTTGTAATAAAGAAAATTCCTGCATTGACTACCTAAAAGTGAATATTGAGATATAAAAATGAAACGTCATGAATGTGGTACTGAAAATGAGGAGGGAGTAGAATTCTGTGTTAAATGTGGGAATACTATTCCAACTCCTACAAAAAAGTCTGAAATTGATAAGAACAGACTAATTAAGGGTTTTAAATTAGGTGGAGTTATTTTTTTCGGCGTTTTAATCTGTGGAATTATTTTAGTGTTAGTGGTGGGGATGTGGGTTCTACTGACAATTATTTTTAGTGCTATTTTAGGAATATCACTTCATTCCCCTCTATGTTGGGTGTTTGGAGGAATATTACCCGCTTTAATACTGTATATTTCCCTAAGACAAAAAAATGAAGGCAGAATTAACCCATTGCAGTAATTATTTAAACTTGGGTTACTCAATAATATTCACCAATAATATTTTATATGGACGGATCTTAGACTATTTTATATGAAAAAACCGTTTAAACATGGGTTAGAGAGATATCCTTGTCAATATTTGTTGGATTAGAAAGTCCATAATAGAATATAATACAGTTGTACGCAATATTTTAAGTATAAAATGGAGTTATTTGTATGCCCATGGTAGGAATAATCGGAGGAACAGGAGTATACCAGTTAGTTGAAAGGGGAGATTTAAAGGAAAAAAAGGTTTTAAACACTCCTTTCGGTGAATCACCACCAGTATCAATTTTTATGCTTGAAGATCAGGAGGTTGCTTTCTTACCACGCCATAAAGAGGGTCATGATCTTCCACCTCACATGATAAATTATCGAGCCAATGTTTATGCTCTTAAAATGTTGGGAATAGATAGGATCCTGGCAACCAATGCCGTTGGATCTCTTAATGAATCTTTAAAACCCGGAGAATTCCTAATACCAGATGATTTCCTGGACTTCACACGTAGTAGGCCCTTCACGTTTTATGATGATAGGGCAGTTCATGTGGATGTCACCCAACCATACTGTCCACAACTGAGGCAAACCTTAATATCAAATGGAAAGAAAGTGGATGGAAGGGTAGTTGAAAGTGGAGTATATGTTTGTACTGAGGGCCCCAGATTTGAAACTCCAGCGGAGATCCAAATGTTCCGTAAGATAGGAGGAGCAGTGGTGGGGATGACTGGTCTTCCAGAAGTTGTACTGGCCAGAGAACTTGAAATGTGCTACGCCAGCATATGCATGGTCTCTAACTATGCTGCATCTGTATCCTCAGAGAAAGTTACCATAGATGAGGTATTTGAAGTTGCAGAAGAGAGGAAGAAAGAATTAACCAGACTCATTCACAACTCCATACTTAACATTTCAGATAATAGAGAATGCCCATGCAGCCATGCACTAGAAGGTGCAGAAATAGACTAATCTAAAAAAATAGAATAATCTGGATGTCATATGGAATCTTGATACCATATAAGAAAAATCAGTTCATAATTAAATATTAATAAGCAGGATTTAATGGATATTTGTTATGAGATGGAAATATTTTTTAGTTGGGAAAGACAAAATGATTTTAGCTGATTACTAATAATCCAATTTTTTTACCATTTTTTCCCATAAACTTATCATTAAAAGGGATTTTACACAGGGAAGATGATATGAAGGAGAGATTACGTTGAACCTTGACCAGGAAGAGATTCTGAAACTTAAAAAAGAGAAAAATGCCATAATTTTGGCTCATAATTATCAACCTGCCGAGATACAGGAGATTGCAGATTTCATGGGGGACTCTCTGGAGTTGTGTATTAAGGTTTCTGAAATTGAAGATGCCGATCTGGTTGTTTTTTGTGGAGTAGATTTCATGGCGGAAACTGCAGCCATTTTAAATCCATCAAAAAAGATATTGATTCCAGATCCCAAGGCAGAGTGTCCAATGGCACATATGCTCCCTGCAGAAGAATTACGCAAATACAAAAAGAAATATCCAGATGCTGCTGTGGTGCTCTATGTTAACACCATGGCCGAGGCCAAAGCTGAGGCAGATATCCTCTGCACATCAGCCAACGCAGTTCAAGTAGTTAAAAGCCTGGATGAGGACCAGATACTTTTCGGTCCAGATATGAACCTTGCATGGCATGTTCAACAGCAGACTGATAAAGAAATAATACCCATACCAGAAGAAGGGCACTGTTATGTGCATAAAATGTTTAACCCTGCAGATATTGCATTTTCACGTGAAAATTATCCTGATGCAGAGGTACTGGTCCACCCAGAGTGTGATGGTGAAGTGCAGAAACTGGCAGACTATGTGCTAAGCACAGGAGGAATGATCCGACATGTGGCAGAATCATCCAAAAAAACTTTTCTTATTGGTACTGAAGTGGACATGATAACTAGACTCCGCCGAGAATTTCCTGATAAATTAATATATCCTTTATTGGATGAGGCTATTTGTGAAACCATGAAACTACATACCCTGGAAAAGGTTAAAAACTCCCTGATAGAGGAAAAATTCCTGGTCACTGTCTCACAGGAAATTGGAGATAAGGCTCGCAGTGCAGTTGAAAGGATGCTGGAAGTCAGTTAATAGTACTATGAGAAACCATTGGAAAATACTAATTATTTAAGGTGATATGGATTGAAAATAGATAAAATAGGACTACTTGGATTTATCCTGATAATTTTAGGACTCTTTGTCTATGTAACATCACCATTGGATCAGGTGGTGATGATGATCACCTGGCCACTTTTATCTGGCTCATCAGAGGGCAAAGCCGTCCTTCTTATGGTATTAATGGGTAGTTTTCTCCTGTTGAACTCTTTAATTAATACTTGGGGAGTTTTAACACCTATAAAGGAGAATATTACCACTTACAGTCCTGATGGTAAAAAATTCTTCAAATGGACCATGATCATCATTCTCTTAACCTGCGTGGTGGGTGTTCTAATTGAGTTTTATATTCGTCTGAAATATGGGGTGTCTCCTTTAACTATTTTTGTCTCCACTAATCCCACTTCTACCTCAACCAGCCCTATGCATACCCATGTCTTCAAATCAGTTTTCGGACACCTAGCTGATAGTATGGGAGGACTGGTACCAGAGCATGTACACACTGGAGGTAGTCTGTATCCTGATGTTATCCCATGGGCTTATTTCATTCTAATCACCCTGCCACTGGCATGTGTCACTGGACTCTTTTCTTTAGATGAGAGAAAACCTGTTCAAAGAGTCTTAATGGCTTTGGCATTGACTAGTGCCCTCATTGGAATGGTGGATGGTGGTCTTTATAGTCAACCATTAGTCTTTGGTCTGGGTCTATTGATACTTATTTACTTTGTGCGAATGCCTTTCCAGTTTAAACAACTCATCATACCCATTGTAGTCATGGGTCTGATAGTGTTATCTGGAGTGGGATTGGAATTAGCTGGAAATAACAGTTCATATCGTGAGATAACGGTTATAAATCAGTATGAACCCGTTGATCTGAGTGATTATAATATTTTAAGTACCCAAAAAGAGGGTAATCGGACTGTGATCAGAATGGACACCAGTGTCAGTGATAAACAAACTCTGGAAAGCCTTTTTGTAACCTATCAGGGCCGTGCCGATGGATTTTTCATGACATGGGATTTCTTTTCCTACTTCTAGGAATCCGAAAATATCTTAATCAAAAAAAATCTAACATATTGGGAGAATAATGAAACTTTCAATTATTATACCTACCTTCAATGAGGAATACTACCTTCCCCCTCTCTTGGAGAGTATAAAAAGGCAGGATTTCAATGACTATGAGATCATAGTGGCTGATGCAGGATCTGAGGATCGTACCAGAGAAATTGCCGAAAAATGGGGATGTAAAGTTGTTGAAGGAGGAATGCCAGCAACCGGACGTAACCGTGGAGCTGAAGCAGCTCAGGGGGAATTCTTACTATTTCTTGATTCAGATGTGATACTGACCAGGGATTACCTGAAATTATGCCTGGATGAATTTCAACAGAGAGAACTGGGAATTGCCATCACCCAGATTGCACCTTTAAGTGACAGTTTTTTAAATAAGATCACCCATGATTTTGCTAATTTTTTTATGAAAAGGGTGGAAAACATCAAACCTCATGGTGCAGGGTGTTACGGAATAATCACCACCAAAAGATTACATGAAGAAGTGGAAGGATTTGATGAAGACCTGGACTTTGGGGAGGACACCGACTACATAGAACGCATAGGAGCATTAAGTCAGTTCAAAGTCCTCAGAAGCCCAAAACTTCTTGTTTCAACCCGCCGAGTTCAAGAAGAAGGACTGCGCAACGTGGCCTTCAAGTATGCAAAAAGCACGTTCTACCAGTTCAGAGGCAAGCAGATAACTGCTGAGGACTTGGACTACACATTTGGCCACCCTGACCAGAAGAGGATACTTTACTCAGTATGTGGAGAGGGAATGGGCCATGCTATAAGGGCCAGAGTTCTTCTTAATCATCTCACAAAAGATCATGAAGTCCATATATTCGCATCAGACCGTGCTTACAGTTACCTTTCTGCCCGCTTTGACAATGTTTATGAAATTGGCGGATTTAACACCGTATACGAGGATAACACAGTCCAGAACACCAAAACCTTCATTAAAGGAATGAAAGATCTCCCTGGAGACTTAAAAAGTAGCATACGTCTCATGTACAGTGTTGCAAAGGCGGTGAAACCTCACCTCATCATCTCGGACTTTGAATTCTATTCTAATCTTTTATCCAAAATCCTGCGCCTCCCCTTAATCAGCCTGGATAATATGCACGTTCTCACTCAGGCAGAGTTAGAAATACCTCGAAAGTACCGTACAGAAAGAATAGCTGCTGAAAGTGTGGTCAGATCATTTATTCAACACCCTACCCGGTACCTTATAACCAGCTATTTTTATCCTCCCCTTAAAAATCCTAAAAAGGCTAAATATTTCCCTCCAGTTCTACGTGATGAGATAATGAATCTTAAACCCTATAATGGAGAACAGGTATTGGTTTACCAGACCAGTGATTCTAACCTCAAATTGCTGGATATCCTAAAAGAGTTTGATGATGAATTTGTGGTTTATGGGTTCCACCATGATGGAAGGGATGAAAATTTAGTGTTTAAAACTTTTAATGAGGATGAATTTTTCCAGGACATGGCTCAAGCTCGAGCTGTAATATCCAATGGAGGATTTACCCTTATAAGTGAGGCTTTATATCTTGGAAAACCCGTTTTAAGTATTCCAGTGAAAAAACAGTTCGAACAGATTTTAAATGCCATTTACCTGGGCCGGTTGGGCTATGGAGAATTCCATGAAGAAGTGGAAAGGGAAGATATCCAACGATTCTTCTCCCGATCCGGTGAATACCGGAAAAACATCAAGAACTATTTCTATCATGACCACAATCAGGCAATCCTAGAAGAACTGGACAGAATAATTAACAAATGCACCCATTAAAACATTAGAATCTAATTAAAATGGAATTATTCCATTTGCATTTGATTGTTATTGATTTATTTTCAATTAAATGGGGTTTCAGTTAAATTAATACTTCTCTTGCGCTCTTAGGCTAAAGATTATACCCTTTAAAGAAAAGATTAATTACTATGAGTTCACGGAGTGGAATAGCTAACTTACCCCTGCATGGTGGGAAGGCACCAAGGTGGCTTTTTCAGCGTATGGTGAAACTGGCAGGGGCTGTTACCGAAGCTGTGATATATGAATATGGAGCCGATGAGTTCTTATGCAGGATTTCGGATCCCCACTGGTTCCAGGCATTTTCCTGTGTCCTGGGATTTGACTGGCACAGTTCCGGCACAACCACCACAACCTGTGGCGCTTTGAAAACCTCCATAAACCCTGAAAAACATGGTATTCTGATTGCAGGAGGTAAAGGTCGCGCATCACGCCAAACACCCCATGAAATCAAGGATGCAGGTGAATTATTCTCACTTTCTGAAAAGAAACTGGATGAACTGGTATATTCTAGTAAGATCTCCGCCAAGATCGATAATTCATGTATACAGGATGGCTACCAACTTTATCATCATGTTTTTTTCCTAACTGAAAAGGGTAAATGGGCTATAGTGCAGCAGGGTATGAATGAATCCAATAAGTATGCCCGTCGTTATCATTGGCTCTCTGATTCTGTGAAAAACTACATTAATGAACCCCATACCGGGATCTGCTGTGACCTGCAGGAGAAAAAAAGCCTGGATATGACATCTGATCTGAGTTATGATTCAAGACAGACCAGTCTGGATCTGATTCTGGATAATCCTGAACATCTGAAAAAGTATTTCCAGAAAAAACCTCAAATTGAGGTAAAACAGGCCAATCTTGATAAATTCTGCCCGGAACTCACTTTACCCAGCCACCATCCAGTTTTGGACACAGATATATCTCCTCGAGAATTTGAAGTTCTAAAAAAGGCATGGGAACTACAACCTGAAAGTTATGAAGAACTTGTATCATTAAAAGGTATGGGGCCTAAGAAGATACGTGCACTGGCCTTGATATCTGACCTGGTATATGGAGACAGGCCAAGCTGGGATGACCCAGTTAAATACAGCTTCACACATGGTGGTAAGGATGGTTTCCCCTACCCAGTGGACCGGGAAGTGTATGATCACTCTATCATGACCCTGAAGGATGCACTGGAACAGGCTCGACTGGAAAAAAAGGATCGTTATCAGGCAATCAAACGTTTAGAAAACCTGATTGGTCCGGATAACAATTAATATAACAATTAATTTTAACCATTCAATGCAACATTTTTTTTTGATAATTATAATTAATAATTAATGTGATTTGTCAAATTTCACATTTTGTTATAAGCACGGTTTTAGATTTGATTAAATTTGACCCAGTTGGAAGTGATCAGATCATCCTGTAGACATACATTTCAAGTGTAACTGATCAAAAAAAGATACTAAAATTTAAAGGGAGATCTTCATACTCTTAATTCATTCGCTTTAATCAATTCATTGATTCGTTGGGCGAACAAAAAATCTAGTTCTGTTAAACCGCCACGATCATTGGTAGTTATTTCCAAGGCCACCTTTCCCCATGATAAATTGATTTCAGGGTGGTGTTGCATCTCTTCTGATATTAAACCTACTTTAATTGTGAATTCAAGGGCATTTGCAAAGTCAGGAAATTCGAAAACAGCTACCAGTGAATGGTCTTCCAAAACTGACCAGTTTTCAAGGTCAGATGCTCTATTTTTTATCTTTTCTGGACTTAAAAGCTCTGGTGCGGTCATAAAACCACTTATCTTTATTTATTTTTAATTATTTTAATCGTGTTCCTGCATTAACCTCATGCATTAAAGTATGATATGGTTGGTAATTTATTTTTTACTTTGTCTTTTCTTCTCCAATGAGATTCATAAGTTCTCTGGCTTCTTTGAATTTTTTATCCTTTTTAAGAGCCTTTTTAGTTAATTTTAAAGATTCGTCATACTTTTTAAGAGAATATAATCCTTTGGCCTTCATGTACAAAGCGTATTTATAGAAATCATCCTTTTTAGAATATCTTGCCAGAAACAGGTCAAAGGTGTTTACAGCTTCCTGGTATTCTTCTAAGATCATGAGCACGTATCCCCGGTTGTACCAGGCCATGTTATCACCAGGCTCCAGTCTGATAACCTGCTCAAAACATTCAAGTGCCTCTGGATATTTTCCCAGTTCCATTAGGGCAACTCCCTTATCATTCCAGGCAGAAACATAATCTTTATCAACATTCAATGCATTTTCAAAAAATTCTAATGATTTCCCAATCTTTCCCTGGTCTAAAAATGACATAGCTTGTTTATAAAACATTTCAGCTTCTTTAGTGGCCATTAAATCACTCCTTGCATTGTTGATAATTATTTATTAGTTTTTTAGTTAACTTAAATCTCTCTTGAATTTATCTTTGGTGTCTATTAATAAATTCTTATTCTAAATAACTCATTATTTTGTGAATAAGATTACACTAAAAAGTATTACTAACTTGCTGTTAATTGAAGTTGTAATATGTATGGTCAAAAATCTGTCATTTAAACCTAATTTTAATCAGGATTTACAAAAAAAATTCTTTCTGGGTTTACAAATTTGTAATGGAAATTTTTTGTCAATACAAATTATAATGTAATGTATCTGATTACTATCCATTACATTTAGATACAATTATATACAATACTAAAGAATTTGTAGGTTTCTTGATGGGTAGTGTTATCTTTAATTAGAGAATTATATAGAAAATTAATCGTGTGAGAGAATTCGTCATGTTAAATTCAATGAGGGATGGTCTAAAAAAGCACCAGTTAAAGTAACTTTGTTAAATTTTACTTTTTCATCCATTTATTCTCATAGTTCCTGATCCAGATGAGTTCTTTAATTAATAGATCCCCCTGTCCCTTGGGATTATTCTTGATCTCCTCTAATCTGTCTTCAGGCAAATGATCAATGAGCTGCTCCCAGTCTTCAACATCAGTATAGATCTGTTTTTTAACCCGATAAACATTATGCTCAAAGGATTCTAGAACTAGATCAATGTCCTCGTCATCTTCCAGAAAGGCAATATGTTCGTCTAGGAGGGGTATAAGAGCATCATCCACCCTGATCTGAGCATTAAGATAAGCCTCATAGGGGTTGTCATAACGTATATAATCCACTTCTTTGGGACCTTCACTACCAGATGGATCATCAATCCTCAAAGAGGGATCATCATCCTTTTCCTGATGATAATAATTGTAAAGCTCATCAACTAATTTTGGCCCGTTTTTTTCCAGATACAGCTTGTACTTGGTGAGTTTTTCAATGATCAGGATTCTTTCATCTAAATCTCCCGTTTCCAGACCCCCATTAAGAGCAGGATTAAAATGATATTTACCTAATCAATTTATGTATCCATCATTATTTAAGAATCTCCACTTATCATTTTCCAGGTGGCACTTAATTCAGTTTCATGAATGTACAAAATTTTAATAACTCATAGGGAAAAATGGAAATAGTGTATACTAAAAATTTGGATAAAAACATAATTCCCTACATATCCCATTCAAATCGATATAAAGGTTGTGGAATGTTCACCGGGAATTCAATGGGTTAAATTTTTAGAAAATACCTCTAATTAATGTATAATCCCTAATGGAGGAATAACAAATGCTACATGGAACTGAACTATTGAAGAAGGGTTTCGCCAAGATGACTAAGGGCGGAGTGATTATGGACGTGGTCAACGCAGAACAGGCAACTATAGCCGAAGAAGCAGGAGCTGTGTCCGTAATGGCCCTGGAAAAAGTCCCAGCAGACATAAGAGCCTCTGGGGGAGTGGCCAGAATGGCAGATCCCAGCAAGGTCACCGAGATCATGGATGCAGTCAGCATCCCTGTAATGGCCAAAGTACGTATCGGCCACTTTGTAGAAGCTCAGGTCCTGGAATCACTGGGAGTTGACATGATCGACGAAAGCGAAGTACTCACCCCTGCCGATGAAAAATACCATATCGACAAAAAACAATTCACCATACCCTTTGTTTGTGGTGCAAGGAATCTGGGTGAAGCTCTCCGCCGAATAGATGAAGGTGCTGCAATGATCAGGACCAAAGGAGAAGCAGGCACAGGTAACGTGGTTGAAGCAGTCCGACACATGCGCATGATCCAGGGAACCATCAGGGAACTCAAGGACAAAACCGAAGAAGAATTATGGACAGTTGCCCGGGAAGAAGAAGCACAATTCTACCTGGTTAAAGAAACCCAGAAACAGGGACGCTTACCTGTGGTTAACTTCGCTGCCGGAGGAGTGGCCACACCAGCTGATGCTGCCCTCATGATGCAACTGGGAGCAGACGGAGTGTTCGTGGGAAGCGGAATATTCAAATCAGAAAACCCAGAAATAGTGGCCAAAGCCATAGCCGAGGCAACAGCCCACTACGAGGATGCAAAAATCATCGCAGAGGTCAGCAGAGACCTGGGTAAAGCCATGCCAGGGTTAGAAATAAGTCAGATACCAGAAGAAGAAAGACTGCAGGATAGAGGTTGGTAAAACCTCTTTATTTTATTTTTTATTAGATTTAAATTTTTTATTAGTTCTAAATTCTAAATAAGATTTTTTTTATAAAATATTGTTCAAAATGAATAAGTTAAGCAGCTAAATTATTTTAAAACTATATTTGATTTGGTGTTCAGTATAGTGTAATTCCAACTGCTTTTAATAAGTTTTGACCATTTCTCGTGGTTATCGGTTTAAGGAGCCCCACCAGCTCCTCCCAGGTTCTCCCCAGTCACAGCATCAATATCTATCTCACCGACTGCTTCTCCGTTCTGATAAAGGGGTACTATGTAGATCTGTTCTCCATCAATGGTTTTAAGTTCAGGGGTTCCTGCTGTCACACCGGATTCTTCAACATATTTCAGGGCTATAGCTTTAGCTTCTGCTGCTGAAATCAGTTTAGTGCTGTTTGTGTTGTTTGTTGTGTTATTGGTGGTATTATTGGTCTGATTGGAAATGTTCTGCGAGTTTGTGGTGGTGTTGTTTGTGTTATCTGTACATCCTGAAACCACCACTACCATAACCAGTAAAGCCAACATTGCCAGTGTTGATTTTTTAATCATTTTGATCTCCTCTTGCCTGTAAACTAATAATTGTTGATATTTAATAAAGCACCTTTGATCCTATAAAATTTTGGGATGATACAATGGATATGGAGATATCAATCCTTCCGATGGAAAAATTGAATTTTTATGTTTATCAATTTTTATCAAATTATTCTTTATCAAAACTACTTCATTTTTTGCCGAAGAGGACAGAGAAAGGTGGTGCGTCCACTAACTTTAATTATCTTCAGATCTCCCCCTTCAGGGCAGCATCCTCCTCTATGGCGTTGTGGAAGCAGATATGACGTGGGAAGAGATCCTGGTTTGTCCTGGTATTCTATGGCTTTCTCCAGTACTTTTTTCATATTCTGAAAAAGGTTCTCCCAGTCGGAGGTATCTAAGTTGTCTGCAGGGGTCATGGGATGCACACTGCTCTGGTAGAGGATTTCATCGGCGTAAAGATTACCGATACCAGCTATCACATTCTGGTTCATCAAAAGTGGTTTGATCATCCCCTTTCTTCCTTTAACTATTTCCTGAAAATCTTTGAAATCCACTTCCAGGGCATCAGGACCTAATTTTTTCAAATTAATAAATTCATCTGGGGCACTGGTTATGCCCAGTTTACCTAATTTACGGGCATCATCAAAGACCAGAGAATTACCATTTGAAAACTCTATTAACAACCGAGGATATTTGGAACTTTTAGCACTGTAAAGTAGTTGGTGATGTTGTTTGTTGGTGTGCTTAGAAATGTAATCCAAATATCCGGTCATTCCAAAGTGTATTATCAAAAATAAGCCATTATCCAGTTTTCCGAAAAGGTATTTCCCATAACGCTGGCTATCACTGAATTCGTGCCCTTTTAAGACTGCTTTCATCTTTTTGATACTGGTGTCTATCAGAATCTCTGGACTTAAAACTTTCACATCTTTTATGGATTGATGTAAGGAAGTTTCATCAAAATAGTTTTTGAAGATCTCAACACTGGGAAGTTCAGGCATTTTATTCACTCAGAATATTACATTTAGGATACATTCGGGATGTTTACGTAATTTAAATGCATTTATGGGTGTTTGATTAATTATGCTTATTTATTCTGAAGTTCCTGGTAATTTATTTTGGTTTAAAAATTCTTCATGCTTTTGAGTGGCATTGGTAATAGCCTTTTCAATGTCTTCCTCTACATTGGTGGATATTTTACCATGACCAGGTAGTAATAAGTCTATTTTCATGGTATTCAGCCGGGCCAGGGAGTTTATATACTCACCGTAGCTACCTGAGCTGGATATGTTCGATATGGTGCCACGAGCAAACACGGTATCACCAGAGATCAGTATTCTTTCACGGGGTTCATAGATACATAGTGATCCTGAGGTATGTCCAGGAGTGTGGAAAATCTTTAAAAACCAGTTTCCCATGTCAATCACATTCATATTCTCTAACCATAAGTGCACATGATAACCATGGGGGTCATGTCCATGTGCCCGGCAGAGCAGTACCTCATCATCAGCAGATGCTATTTTAGTGGCTGCATAGCGGTGAGCTATAATTGGCAACTTATCCTGCAGGTAAATGTTGGCTCCAAAGTGATCCACATGTTCATGGGTGTTTATAACCATATTTAACGAGTTTATATCTATCCCTATATCCTTCAGATCTTTTTTTAAGATTTTAAAATTCTGATTTATGCCAGGATCAATAAGAACATTCATTTTATCTCCAATGATGAGATAGGACTGGCAACTGGGTTTACCTGTTTTAATCAAATATATTTTTGGGATTATTTCTTGGTACATGATTATGCTTTCCCATTTGCTATACTTTGATTAACAAAGAGAACTTGTGATTATATAAATTTAATTATTTAGTTTATTCATTTAAAAAGAAAATTAGTTTAACCTTAAAAAATAAAAAAAGGGAAAAGGGAGATGAAAGTAGGATTTGGAGGGTAGTTAAACGGCTTCTCCTCCCCTTTCTCCTGTTCGGATACGGACAACGTCTTCCACGGGTGAGATGAATATTTTTCCATCTCCAATATCCCCGGTTTGTGCTGTTTCTACAATGGTTTTAATTACATTCTCTAGATCCTCGTCTTCTACCACAATTTCCAGACGAGTTTTGGGTAGCATGTCTATTCTGTAATCACTTCCTCTGTAGCTTTCAGTTATTCCTAACTGTCTTCCACGTCCTTTAACTTCGGTCACGGTTACTCCATGACATCCGATTTCTTCAAGGGCATCTTTAACTTCATCCAGTTTATTTGGTCTGATTATGGCCACAATTTCTTTCATGATATCACCTCATGGCTCGCGCATATTGATTAAATACGGTAACCGGTTTCCTCGTGTAAAGAAATATCCAGTCCTTCGATTTCTTCTTTTTCTTCCACGCGTAATCCCATGACCATGTCAATGATTTTACCTATTATCAGGGTGACCACGAAGCTGTAAACAAATACTACAACTATGGCTATTATCTGGATTAGTAATTGTTCAGGGTTACCATAGAACAGGCCGGCTGACTCATTGATGAATGGTGCGGCGAATAAACCTGTGGCCAGAGCACCCCATAAACCAGACATACCGTGGACACCGAATACGTCCAGGGCATCGTCGTAGCCGAATTTAGGTTTCAGGTAGCTTATGGAGAGGTATGAAATTACACTGGTCACTAGACCGATGATTATTGCACCCTGTACAGTCACGAAACCTGCTGCTGGTGTGATTGCGACTAGTCCAGCTACTGCACCGGTTATTGCACCTAGGACAGTTGGTTTACCAGTTTTTACGTAATCAATTATGACCCATGAGATCATGGCTGCGGCAGTGGCGGTGTTAGTGTTAATGAAAGCTTGACCAGCCAGTCCATTTGCAGCTAGGGCTGATCCTGCGTTGAATCCGAACCAACCGAACCATAGTAGAGCTGCACCAATAACGGAGTATCCAAGGTTGTGTGGTAATAGTTTAGCTTCTTTACGACTACCTAATAATATTGCCAGGGCTAAGGCAGCTACACCACAGTTGATGTGTACTACAGTACCTCCTGCAAAGTCCAGAGCACCTAAGGCACTTAGGAATCCTCCGCCCCATACCCAGTGGGCAATGGGTACATATACAAGGGATACCCAGGCAATAACGAATACCATCCATGAAGAGAACTTCATCCTTTCTACCACAGCTCCAGAAATCAGAGCTACAGTTATAGCGGCAAATGTCAACTGGAACGCTATGAATACAGTTTCAGGTATGGTTCCAGATAATTGATCTACTCCTATTCCGCTAAACAATAGATTTGCAGGGTTTCCTATTATTCCTCCCAACATGTCTGCCCCGAATGCGAACTGATAACCATATAATACCCAGATGATACTGGTAATGGAGAATGCAATAAGGGACATGAACATGGTGTTTAATACATTTGCTTTCTTGGTGAGACCTCCATAGAAAAGTGCTACTCCAGGCACGGTCATTAACAGTACCAGTGCAGTGGAGACGAGCATCCAGGCGGTGTCACCAGAACTTAAAACATCCATTGATTTTTCCTCCTAATTATAGATTGTATTTTTTGGTTTTTTTTAAAAAATTGAATTTTATCTAGTATATTTGTGTATATCTGTAAACAAAGATACAAACATTATTTTTTGCTTATTAAAGTTATTTCAGCTATTTTTAGCTTAGGTCAAGGGGCCTAAAGCATTTTTTATATCTTTTTTTATTCCATAAAGATTTCACCCCAATTTGCCGGATATCGGAAACATACTTCCGACAACTGATTATTATTTTTAATCTCTTATAAATGTTTCGCTTAGGTGGTTATAAAAAAAGTAATAGATCGAATAATTTATCTGATTATTTTTGGAATTTTTAGATAAATATTACAACAATAAACATAGAACTGCATTTTTTTATGAATAAATTTCAATGTATTATAATACTGTCATTAAAAATAAAAAATAGGAAGAGAAAATAAATTTAAAATCATTATAATATATTGGATTACACGGCTTTGTTTCCTCTTTCACCTGTACGGATACGTATAACTTCTTCTACAGGTGATATGAAAATCTTTCCATCACCAATGCAACCTGTTTGGGCGTTTTTGGTAATGGTATCCACAATTTTATCCACATCCTCAGTTTTAGCCACAATTTCAATCTGAGTTTTAGGTAATAGATCAACTTTGTAATCAGTACCACGGTAACTTTCAGTTATTCCTAACTGTATTCCTCTTCCTTTAACATCTTTAACAGTCATCCCATGGCAGCCAATGTCTTCCAGGGCCTGTTTAACATCTTCAAGTTTATCCGGCCTGATGATGGTTATTATTCTTTTCATATTATCACCTCAATCATATGATTCTTTAAGGAATGATTTATCTACAATCTATTTATCCTTAAGGATTAATTGGCAGTCACACTTTTATAACTGTCTATGATAGTCTGTAACCGGATTCCTCGTGTAGGTTAATGTCCAGACCTTGCACTTCATGATCTTCTTCTACTCTCAGACCAATGGTTTTGTTAATAACCCAACCTAGGAGGTAGGTGACTACGAATGAGTAAAGTCCCACTGAAACAACTGCTAAAAATTGAATTCCTAGTTGAGCAGGGTTACCAGCTATAACTCCACCGGTTATTGCACTATTTATGAGGGGTGTGGCAAATATACCTGCAGCCAGAGTTCCTACAATACCTGACATTCCATGGATTCCGAATACATCCAGGGCATCATCGTAACCAATTAATGGTTTGAGATGACTTACTGCATAGTAACAGATAATCGCCGATACAAAACCAATGATTATTGCAGCAGTAACATTTACATAACCTGCAGCGGGAGTTATTGTAGCTAAACCAGCTACTGCTCCAGATAAAGCGCCTAAAAGGGTTGGTTTGCCTGTGTTCAGTTTGTCCATTAGTACCCAGGTCAACATTCCCATGGCTGCCGAGGTGTTGGTAACGATCATGGCTGAAACCGCCAGATTACTTGCACCCAGTGCTGATCCTGCATTAAATCCAAACCAACCGAACCATAAAAGTCCAGTACCAATAACGGAGTACCCAAGGTGGTGGGGAAGTAGTTTAGCATTTTTACGAATTCCTACTAATAAAACCAGGGCCAGAGCAGCTATACCTGAGCTTAAATGTACTACGATCCCTCCAGCAAAGTCCAAAACGCCCATTTGTGCCAGCCATCCTCCTCCCCACACCCAATGGGCTATGGGAATGTATACCAATGTTAACCATAATGGTATAAAAGCCAGCCATGCAGAGAACTTCATACGTTCTACAACAGCTCCACTAATTAGTGCTACGGTGATAGCTGCAAATGTCATCTGGAATACAGCATAAAGGGCTGTCGGTATTGTGGGAGCGTAACTGGAAAGAGTTCCTGACTCTAACACTCCACTGAAGAAGGGATTGGTCAGGTTGCCTAACACACCCCACACGTCTGCACCGAAGGCCAGGTCATATCCATATATGAACCAGAGTACACTTACGATGGAGAAAGTTATGAATGAAAGAAACAATGTGTTTAAAACGTTTTCTCTCCGGATTAGTCCACCGTAGAAAAGGGCTAATCCAGGTATGGTCATTAAAATTACAAGGGCAGTGGAAATTAACATCCATGCCGTGTCACCACTACTAAGAATAGGATCCATTAATTTTTCCTCCTTTAAATGAAATAACTTAATTTACATTTTCAATTTCCTTTAAATTTTAGTCATTACATTTGATTGAAATTCTCAAAAATTTGTATAGATGTTTTCCGGGCATCTGACTCATTTTAGCTTTTTAAAAAAATTGAGTAATGAGTGGCAATAGGCTGGGGGAAACATATTTCCGATTATAAATTTTTTAATATATAACTTTTCCCATTTTGAAAAAAGGTATAACTTACCATCGATTAATATAAATCATGATAAAATGAATAACTATGGATGATAGAAAATTTAGTACAATTTATTTATTATTTAACTAAAATAGAAAAAAATTAATTAAAATGTAATAATGGGAAAAAAATTAAATCCCAAAAATTCTGTTTAACTTTTTATCGGTGCTTCTAACCCAGCCATTTTCACTCCAGTCATGGCTGATGACTCCACAGTAAGAGCCCTGAGGTCATCCTTCTCTAATTTTAATAGATCGGTGTTCCCTGCTTGCTGGGTTAGCATCACTGCTTCTTCAGTCATGGCTTCAATGTAACGGGCCACACGCTTACCACCTTCCATGTAATCCAGTCTACGTCTGAGTTGTGGGTTCTGGGTGGCTATTCCTTTTTTGCAGGTTCCAGCATAACACATCTGGCAGACACGGCAACCTATACTTACCAGGGCGCTGGTGGCAATGTAACAGGCATCAGCTCCCAGGGCAATGGCTTTGGCAACATCGGCACCGTTTCTTATTCCACCGGCAGCAACCAGACTCACTTCTTCCCTTAGGTTGATGTGTTTAAGGGCTTCATCTGCCTCGACAATGGCAGCTATGGTTGGTACTCCACTGTGTTCAGTTACCACGTCAGGTCCGGCTCCGGTTCCTCCCTGCATACCGTCCACTACCACGATATCAGCTCCTGCTTTGGCAGCGATCTTCACGTCATCACTGACCCTTCCACTGGTGAATTTCACCATTATGGGCACTTTCCAGTCGGTGATCTCCCTAAGCTGGCTGATCTTCATGCTCAAGTCTTCGGGTCCCACAATATCCATGTGCCGGGCCGGGCTTAGGGCGTCGGTACCTTCGGGTATCATCCGTATTTTGGAGACCTCAGCAGTGACTTTCTCACCCAGGAGGTGGCCTCCCATTCCGGACTTGGCACCCTGACCTATTTTAATCTCTACTGCATCTGAATTGTTCAGATAATCGGCACTGACACCGAAACGACCAGATGCATACTGGGCAATGAGTTTATTGGCATATCTACGTTCTTCAGGGAGCATTCCACCTTCACCAGTGTTGGTGGCAGTACCAGCCAGGGTGGCACCCATGGCCAGTGCAATCTTGGCTTCCTTGGATAAAGCTCCGAAACTCATGGCAGCGATCATGATAGGGGTGTCCAGAACCAGTGGATTTTCGGCATAACGACTTCCTAGAACTACTCTGGTGTTACAAGGTTCCCTGTACTTGTCAATGGGTGGTCGGGAAACCTGGGCAGGTACAATTACCAGATCATCAAAGGTGGGAATGGGCCTAGTGGCACCGCATCCTCGGACCTTGTAGGATCCTTCGGTGGATTTACGATTGATTTCCACCAGATCGTTGAAGCTCCACACATTTCGCACATCTTCAGGTACGGCCCTGACTTCTATAGCATTATTAGGACACATTTCCTCACAGATACGGCAACCTACACAGTTTTCATGGTGCAGGGGGTATGGTTCATCATCCACTATCTCATAAACATCATGCGGGCAGTTGTTGTAACAGGAATAGCAGTTTTTACAGAGATTTTCATCTCGGTTATCACATAAATACCAGCAACAACCAGGACGGCCAAAATTGTTAAGACACAGGTCCCGGTTTCTTTCTATTTTAAAAGGCATCTAGGACACCTCCTTTGCAGAATCATTTTTAGAATTCTTTTCAGTGTTATCTTTAAGTACTTTGAAAACAGGACAGGCAGAGTATTTGGTACCAGCAGCCTTTTTCACATCATCCACATCGGAGGTTAGTATGGCCTCTGGTTTCCAGGGATTATCATCCATCTTATCTACTACAATGGCCTGTTTGGTTATGTTCTCTTTTAGGAGGTAATTTAGAAGAGCAGTAACCACTCCTCCATCCTGACCCTCAACGCGGGTTGCACGGGCAGATAATATTTTTATGTAGTTTCCAAGGGGTTTCTGGTCCAGTTCCCGGTTTAAAATTTCCTGTGATAGGTAGGTGCGGGGACAGGCCACGTAACACAGGTTACATTCAGGGGGGCAATCTCCTTTTAGTTGTGGTTTTCGATCTTCAATGGCTATTATGTTTTCAGGACAGGCATAATAACAGGCACCGCAGAGCACACAGCTACCCACATCAATAACGTCGGATTTAAGGTCAGTAAACTGGCAGGATGCTACTTCTTCAGTGAATTCCTCGTCATTAATGTATCTACGGTAGAGTACAGGTCGAGCAACAGACTCCCTATTTTTAATCTCTTCCCGGTTTTCTTTCTTCTTTTTATTAGCCAATTTCTCTAATAAAACAATTCCTGAATCAGGGATTGGTTTGGTTTCTATGTAACCTTCATTTTCAGCTTTTTGCAATGTTTTAAGCCCTTTTTCGGTCCTGGCGATGACTGTGGACCATCCTGGAGCTGAACCCACACTTCCCACTGAAAGGTCAGCTAGTTCTGAGGTGTAATCCATACATACCTGACAGTTTTTCCTCATACAAGTTTTGGCTTTGGATAAGGGTGTTTTAAAAACCTCACCATTTTCCAGGTAGGCCCAGAACTGGCCTTTTTCCACTCTGAACTCTTTCACATCATCCATTTCAATGTTATTTTGAGATAAGAAATTTTTAAGGTAGGTGTGGGAGAAGTTTTCCATACAGAAGAGTCCTAACTTGAAATCCACTGGAACATCACCAATGATATTGGGGTAGTGGTCCATTTTTTCTGCAGCTATGATGTGGCAGGGAGTTCCCACCAGAGCCACACTCTTTTGGTCTTTATGGGTTTGGGTCATTTTCATCCCTCCTCTGATTCCTGACCATAGAATGGCCTGGCACTGCGTGGCACGATTTTACGGAATTTCTGATATTTTGATTCTTCAAGGGGGAAGTCGTAGTTTTCCAGGAGTTCTTTTAACTCGGATCTTTCTTCTTCTTCCAGTTCTTCTATTTTGGCGTTTTTTCCTAGGCTTTTGATCTCGCCACCTACGTAGATGGTTCCTCGGATTATGGATTCTCCTGCATCATCTGAGATGTCTCCCAGGACTATTATTCGGCCACCCATCATAAACAGCCCGCTCATGAATCCTGAGTTTCCTCCCACAATGATGGTTCCGTTTTTCATGATTTCTCCGGTACGGGAACCTACATCTTTATGCACAACAACAGTTCCACCGTAGATTCCTTGGCCAACACCGTCTCCAGCTGAACCGTCAATGATGACTTCTCCTTTGGTCATGTTGTCTCCAGGGAACCAGCCAGCATTTCCATTGATATGTACTCTGGCTCCGTGTATCATGGTTGCTGCGAAATAACCTGCAGATCCATCTATCACCACATCAACTGGTTCGGTTAGTCCGGCTAGGAGGTAATGCATGGCGTTGGGGTTTTCAATCACAATACGATCATTTTCTTTGGCTGCCTGCTTAACTGCCCGGTTAATTTCCCGGGGTGATTTTTCTTGAGCGTTAATTTTTAATTCCTTCATTTTCTCACATCCTAAATGGTGTAAGCACGGCTTTCTCCTGGTGATATCTGGTCAATGTCTGAGGTGTCCATAACTTCCCGGAGGGCCACTTCTTCAGATGCAACTGCAAACACTTCATCGTTTTCAGCCATAACCCCCGGCCTGAGGCCTAACTGGTCTTTGGCAATTCCCACTCCGTTGGGTGTGCCTACAATATAAGAGAAAGGACCATCCATGTCCTTCACAGACTGTTCCAGGGCTTCTTCCAGGCTGTAATCCTGGGCTAGTTTATCGGCAATGTAATGCACAATACACTCTGTGTCGTTATTGGTTTCAAAGATATGGCCTTTACGTTCTAAGGGGTCTCTTATTTTCCAGTAATTGGTGATCTGGCCATTGTGAACCACGGTGATATCGGGTATGATGTAACTCTGGAAGGGGTGGGCATGGTACCTGTCCACTATACTTTCCGTGGAGAAACGGGTGTGGCCAATGGCATGGGTGCCCATTTTGTCTTCAGTGTTGTAACGGGCAGCTATATCCTTTACCAGTCCCACGTCTTTGATCATCTCGAAGGAATGAGCTCCGTTCAAGACCATAACATTATCAATCTTGTCCACGTCCATAATCAGTGGTTTGAGTTGTGAGAATGAGTCCAGGTTAACTTTACAACGGTATATGATGTAGTTTTCCACGGAAGGAATGATTTCTTCACTTTCAATTGGGAAAGCTGTTTCCACTTTGGTTTTAACTTCTTCTAAGAGTCCTGGCTTTTCTTTAACTTCTATGTTTAGTAGATATTCGTGTTCTTCAAGTCCAAGACCACCATAAAGGGCGAAACCTGCTGAATCTGGGCCTCTATGTTGCAGGGCGTTGAGCATGCGGGTCATGAACTTGCCAACTGGATGAAGTTTTTTATCTTTAAATACCACTCCGGCTATTCCACACAATTTAATACCTCCTTTATAAAATATTCATGAATTTTGGTATCGTGAGTAAGTTCGGGATGAAATGCTGTGGCAATATGGTTTTTGTAGGCCACAGCGATGATTTTATCATGGATTTTTCCCAGGGGAACTGCTTCTTTGGAAACGGTTAAGGCATAGGGAGCTCGGATGAAAACTCCAGGATAATGATTTTCTGTTATTTTTAATTCTAATTCTGCTTCAAATGAGGCTTTTTGCCTTCCGAAACCGTTTCTTTTAACTTTCATTGGTATTAAACCCAGTAATGGTTGATCATAATCAGTTTCCTGTCCTAATATCACCATTCCTGCACAGGTTCCCATTACAGGTATTTTGTTTTCTTTAATCACTTGGTCAATGCCATTTTCCTGGATGAGTCTGCCGATTACAGTGCTTTCTCCTCCGGAGATAATGATTCCCTGGCATTTTGCAACTTCGGCTGATGTTTTGACTGTTGAAACCTCTGATTCCAGGTTCATTTTTCTTGTGGTTTTTTTGGTCATTTCCAGATGCTCGGAAACATCTCCCTGCAAGTCTAAAATCCCGATTTTAATCATTTTACTGCCTTTATTATTATTGTTTTTGTATAGTTTTCGTTATCATTGATAAGCAATTATATTTGCCATACCTAGAATATAAACTTACCGGAAATTCTTTTCCGATCTGCAATATTTTTGAAATAAAATTCTTAATCAGGTAATTTTTTTATACAATGTTTAAAATATAGATTTTAATATTAATTATAATGAACATTCATATAAATATTTCTTTTGTGGCGGTGTTAATAATAATATTATAACCAAATCTTATTAGGATAATAGGGGGAATCTTATTATATAGGGAAATATAATAAGAAGATACATCTAATGTAGATGCATAAATGTCATTTTTGAAATTTCGAAATATAGGATGATCTACAAATTTATCATATAAAATTAGGGAGTGCATTATTATGGATAAAATACCAATCGCATTAATTGCGGTGCTAGTTGTATTAGCCTTTGTTGGTGGTTATTTCACTGGTATTCTAAACTCTGCCGGGAATCTTACACTTAACATAACTAACAGTTCAGATGATTCAGGTAGTAATGATTATGAGGATGGTGGCTACACCTATTACAGGAACACTCAGGATACAGCAGTAGAAGATAATACTCCTACAAAAACAACAACTACTAACACACAGACATCAACGGATACACCTAAAAAGAACACAGCTACCGATACAGAAACGAATACCACTAATTAAGATTGATTTTTTTAAAGGGTTAAATGTGGGGCCCTAAAACTTTTTTTTTATTTTGTAGCTGATGTGATCCTGATATTGTTAGTTTTTATTACTAAATAATTGGATTATTTCCCATTTTAATGAAAAATAAGTTTTTAAAAAAAAGAAGTTATTAATTAATTAATTCTTCAGGGAGTTTTGACATTAACTCTTGAGTGGAACTTTTAACAACCTCTGCAGCTACCTTGAAAGCTTTTAATTCATCATCACTCATATTAACTTTGATTATCCTTTCAACACCGTTTTTCCCTAACTTAACAGGCACTCCCAGGCAAACATCATTGGTACCATAAATTTCTCCATCCAGATATGTGGTGAGAGTCAGTATCCTCTTTTCATCGTTAAGTATAGTTTTCACGATGTTAGAAACAGCAAAAGCAGGTCCATATTCAGTTGCTCCTTTCTTATCAATGACGTAACTCCCTGCATTTTTAACTTTCTCTATGATTGCATCCACATCCAATGACTGGTACTGGGAGAAGTCTTTAAACAGTATCCCCCCAATGGAAGTGGAACTCAAAAGCAGGACCATGTGCTCTCCATGTTCACCAATTATTCGGGTGTGTACCTCACTGACATGAATGTTGAATTGTTTGGCAAAAAGGTTTTTCAGCCTCAATGAATCAAGGTGATTTCCCAGTCCAATAACTCTATTCCGGGGAAATCCAGAAGCTTTATAGGCAACATAAGTCATCACATCAACTGGATTGGTTATGACCAGAATTATGGATTCAGGAGCGTATTTAGCCACTAACTTTGAATACTGGGCTACAATTTTTGCATTGGGAATGGCCAGATCCATGCGTGTCATGTCGGGGGTGCGAGGGACCCCGGCAGTAATTACCACAATCTTAGAACCTGCCATATCCTCAAAATTAGAAGAAGGAGTTATGGACACTCCAATATCCTTAGCGGCAAGTGCATCTTTCATGTCCAGGGCTTCTCCCTGGATCTGATCCAGACTTTTTTCTCGTGATAAAAGCACCATATCACTTACAACACTTTCTTCGGCCAGGCAAAATGCAGCAGCTTTACCCACCCGACCTGATGCTCCAATAACACTAACTTTCATATTGACACCTTCTAGGGATATAACAGCAGATTTAGCCCCGGATTATCTTGTTTTACAGGATTTTAATCCATCTATGATTATATCTCTCTTTAATCATCCAAAGTGATCCTAATTTTTACATTAATGTATCTGTGGTGTTCATCTTTCTTAATGCTCGTAATGCCAAAAAAATAATGATTGTTATTCCTTGTTTAGGAAACTTTCAGCAACTCTGCGGACGTAACTGCTTTTATCATTAAGCGCTCCTTCGAGTGCCTTTTGGGCAGCATCTCCTCCAATGTTCCCAACTGCCATAGTAGCACCAGCTCTAACAAAACTGCTATCGTCACTCATTACCCCAATCAGAGGTTCTAATGATTCTGGGGCTTTGATATTTCCCAGTGCCCAGGCAGCGCCTCCCCTCACTCTCCAGTCATCGTCTTTAAGAGTTTGGATCAGGGGTTCTACTGCACGTTTGTCCATATTACTCAGGGCTCCTGAGGCAGCCCTACGCACCCACTTATTATCATCCTTCATGGCCTCAATAAGGGGTTTAATACTACGTACATCGCCAATAAGCCCCAAAACTCTTGCAGATCCCTTTCTAACATTTTTATCTTCATCATCCAGGGCATCTATGAGCTGAGGCACTGCAGGTTCTCCGATCTCCTCCAACATTTCTGTAGCCTGAACCTGTACATGCTCATCATTATCCTTTAAAGTTTCAATCAGTCTTGCAACGTTTTTTTCAATTTCCATAATATTATCTCCCCTAGAAAAATTAATGTAAATTGCGGTTTTTTAAGGTGTGTTCCACATAATATGGATTAAAAATAATATTATGTTTTTAAAGGTCCATATATTTTTCCTATGCTGTAATCAATTCCATCACATTTTTTTATGTAATTATAATTTTTACATAAAATTTGTGCGACACACAAGGTGATCAGGAAGGGCACTTGTTTTTGATAGTATAATGTATAACATTGTAATATGCCTAAAAAGATACTAACTCCATAATCCAGTTTTTATAAACAATCACAAGTAAAACTTGCTT
This sequence comes from Methanobacterium sp. PtaB.Bin024, assembly GCA_002067065.1. GTDB lineage: Archaea > Methanobacteriota > Methanobacteria > Methanobacteriales > Methanobacteriaceae > Methanobacterium. The sequence goes on along the minus strand of MVPY01000094.1, from coordinate 97,003 downwards.
TATTCAGTGATCAACTGAGTATATGATGTTTAAAGGGGGTTTAATCATTCTATTTTCATTTTTTACTTAATTAATTTTGTTGATAATTAATGATTTATACTTTAATCAACCTATTTCTTTTTATGTACGATGTAACTGTAATTCCTGGGGATGGGATAGGGCCGGAGGTAACCGAAGCAGCCCTCTATGTTTTAGAAGCAACTTCTATGCAATTCAAGTTTCATGAAGCCAGGGCAGGTAACGCATGTTATAATGATACAGGGACCACCTTGCCTGATGAAACCATCAAAATGGCTAAAAATTCTGATGCAACACTTTTCGGTGCAGTAACCACTGTTCCAAGTCAAAAAAGTGCGATAATCACCCTCAGGAAGGAGTTGAATCTTTATGCCAATTTGAGACCCATCAAATCATACACGGGAGTAAAATCAATGTATGATGATCTGGATTTGCTCATTGTTAGGGAGAACACAGAAGGACTTTACTCTGGAATTGAAGAATACACTGAATATGGGGCAACCGCCCTACGGGTCATCACTAAGAAAGCATCAGAAAGAATAACAAAAGTTGCATTCCAACAGGCAATTAAACAAGGTAAAACCAGAGTTACTGCAGTACATAAGGCTAATGTGCTTAAAAAAACTGATGGAGTATTCAGAAAAACCTTCTGGAAGGTTGCAGAGGAATACAAAAATGTGGATGATTATAAGAATATAATTGCCGATGAAGTTTATGTGGACGCTGCTGCCATGTTTCTTGTTACCAATCCACATCGCTTTCAAGTAATGGTCACCACCAACCTTTTTGGAGATATACTGTCTGATGAAGGTGCAGGACTAGTAGGGGGTTTGGGAATGGCACCATCAGCCAACATTGGAGATGATAATGGTTTATTTGAGCCGGTGCATGGATCTGCCCCGGATATTGCAGGTAAAGGTGTTGCCAATCCTGCTGCCATGATCCTATCTTCATGTTTAATGTTACAGTTTCTGGGAGAACACCAGGATGCATTTAAAATGGAACAGGCACTTATAAGGGTTCTAAAGGGAAGAGTATCCACCACGCCGGATATGGGAGGAACAGCTACCACCATGGAAATGGCCCAGTTAGTCAGAGAATATTTCGAAGAAAGTTAACCGGTATGATTGTCAAAAATCAGGGGGATGGGAAAAAGATAGTAGTAAATTTTATATGTCTACTTCATCATAATTCATCAATAAGAAAGGGTTTGTTAAACAGTTTAAATCTGTTTCTAAGCTAGTTTTCCTTAAGATGACTGGTTTATATTCATTATCTCGAACGGCCCTTTTACAGCATTTAGAATAATGCTGTTTTAGAAGTTCATGATTATTTTAGAGGTGTAAAAGTATGAAAACCACCATTAGTGTGATAAAAGCAGACGTTGGTAGTATAGCAGGTCATGGATTAGCTCACCCCGCAATATTAAAAAAATGCGAAGATATTCTCGCCAAAGCCAAGGAAGAAGAGCTTCTCATTGATTATTATGTGACCAATTGTGGGGATGACACTGAACTCATCATGACTCACCAACAGGGTGAAGAAAACGAAGAAATCCACAAACTGGCATGGCATGCCTTTTTAGAAGGAACCGCTATTGCAAAAGAACTAAAACTCTACGGTGCAGGTCAGGACCTTCTATCAGACACATTCTCAGGAAACATTAAAGGAATGGGTCCTGGTGTAGCAGAGATGGAGTTTAAAGAAAGACCCAGTGACCCAGTAGTGGTTTTCTGCTGTGACAAAACCGAACCAGGTGCATTTAACATGCCCCTATATAAAATGTTTGCAGACCCATTCACCACTGCAGGTCTTGTAATCGACCCATCCATGCACAACGGATTTGAATTTGAAGTGTATGACGTTATGGAACACAAAAAAGTTAAAATGACCTGTCCTGATGAAATGTACGATTTACTGGCACTTTTGGGAACCATCAGCAGATATGTAATAAAACGTATCAGAAGAAAAGATGACAACGAGATAGCTGCATCCGTCAGCACCGAACGATTAAACCTCATGGCAGGAAAATACGTGGGTAAAGATGACCCGGTGGCCGTTGTAAGAGCACAATCTGGATTCCCAGCAGCAGGAGAAGTTGTGGAACCATTCGCATTCCCCCACCTGGTTGGTGGATGGATGAGAGGATCACACAACGGACCTTTAATGCCAGTAGCCCAGAGGAATGCCTACCCCGTAAGATTCGATGGACCTCCAAGGGTCATGGCACTGGGATTCCAGGTAGCTGATGGTGAACTCGTGGGACCAGCCGACATGTTTGATGACCCAGCCTATGACAGATCCAGAGTACTGGCATCTGATATTGCTGATTACATGAGAAGACATGGACCATTCGAACCCCACAGATTACCAGCTGATGAAATGGAATACACCACACTTCCTGGTGTAATGGAAAAATTAGGCAACAGATTTGAAGATATTGAATAATATCTCCACTGAAAAGTAGTTGATTATTCTACGAGCTTCATAATATGCCTTATGAAGCTCAAAATCCTTATTTTTTTTAAATTCTTATTTTTTTAAATCTATATCATATAAAGAATAAATTTCTGATGTGTTATGCAAATTTTTTTGATAGTTGAAGATGATAAAAGAACTATCTTAGAGTTAGAATCTATTTTAGAAAATTTAGGATATCATAATTGGTGTAACTTTCATTTCAGTGGGGAAGAAACAATTCAACATGTCGGACGCTTAAATCCAGATCTGATCTTAACCAACATTTAGTTATATCTGAATTGAGTGATGTGGAAGTTATCAAATAAATACCGGGTCTTTATAACTCTCCAATAATATTTCGGACAGTTTTCATCAAAAACCTATTTAAATAAATCAGTAACTACAAAAAAGATGTTCTTGTTGTCAACAAACCCATAAACATGATCATTAAAAGATGCCATATCAAGAGCTTTCTGACAATTAAAATACAGTGCTCTTCTTTTGAAATATGATTTTTTATAATGTTTTTCAAGGTTTAATGGCATTATATTTAATATTGTTAAAGTATAACACCAGTATAATCAATGATTTTTCAATGGAGGAGATGGTCAATGATTTCAGATAGCAGGGATAGTAGCATCGACAAGTTAAAGAGACAATGGTGGAAAATATTGGTTGCGGCTTTTTTAGGATCATTATTCAATGTTTTGTTGCATGGAATACTCCCTTCAGGAGAATCAGTAATGCAACCAAGTGTGATTGTGCAGCAAGGATTATTGCCTTTAGCATTTCTCATCTATGTCTTTGTTTACTTTGCTTTACTCGGATGTATATTTGTAATTATCCAGGAAAGACTCACAGGAACTAAACTTGTTAAAGGATTTATATATGGTCTTTTTTTCTGTATTTTAACCTTCTTACTTTACTTAGAACCCATGCCTTCCACTGCAACTTTTTCATTCACTAACTTGGTGTGGATGCTGGTTGATGGTGGTCAATTTATCATACTGGGTCTCTTGTTAGGAGGGATCTTAGCAACTGACACCAAACTCGATGAAAACATAGAAAAAAGTTCAAACAAGTTATTGATTCTGGTTATACCCATAATTTTCCTTTTGGGTAGATTAATAAGCTATAATGTATTTCAGGTTTACTCCAACTTTCAAACTCTGCCATTAAATACAATAATATGGGTAATGGGTGTTGGATTGGGAATAGGTATACTGTACTACTACATATTGAGGCCAGCTATAAAAACAGATTCACCGCTTCATACATCACTACTCTTTGGAATAATATTTGGAGTTTATCTATTCATGCTGAACTTTGCTTATGCTTTGATTGTGAGTTTCAGCCTCCAAACTTATTTGGATTTCATTATTCGAAATGGTATTGATGTCATTTTTGTAATAATTGCTATTTTTGCCTATGAATACCTTGTAAAAAGGTTAAGTGGTGTGGTTTAAATTATTAATGTGAGTATTATAAAAATCATTAATGTGGGGGCATACAGTCTATTAATATATTACATGTACTATTACATGCACAATGTTAAATGCAAAATGGGGGTCCTTAGTTATTTTTTAGGGACTCTTGAAACATAACTAGGTATATCCAAAACATGGTTCACTTTATCAATTATTATACCATCACTGGTGGCCACCACACCATCCATATCCTGGGATAACTGGATGATTTCCCTATCTACATTGGTTGCAGTTTGAGCATCCCCTGGAACGTTATGAAATTTTAGGATTTCCTGGGTAGTCCTGGCAAGCTCTCCACTTAAACTCACCGGACTATCATAAAAAAAGAGCACCTTTCTTGGTTTGAAAATTTTCAGAAGTGATATAATGGAATTTAAAGCTTCTTTGGTGGCTTCGTTTTCTTTGTATTTCCCGAAAACCGCTTTAACATCCCGGGTAACACCATCATCACAGTATACCAGAAATTTTTCCTCCCCTTTACACACACTCTCAGTGGTGATGAGGACATTATAACCATCCACCAGGACGCATTTGTTTTTTATCTCTGATAAGAGGATTAGTTTGCTTTTTCGGGTTTCCATTTTTTGGTGGGAGAAAACAGTGCGGTTGAGATAGTTTCTCTGCATCTCGTCCAGGAGGTAATGATCACCCACAAACTTTAAAGCACCAGTTCTGGGAAAACCACGATTTAAAAGGTATCTGAAATCCTTTTTAGCTTCTAATAATGCCTGATCTTGAATATTCATTTAATCCCTAATTATTATCTGGAATAATTTATTATTGTTAGATTTATTTGATTCAAAGAGGATTTACAGTTAATAGAAAGATTAAAACATCATTCTTCAACAATTAAGTCATGCAGAAGTCTAACTGCATCTAGAAGTCCATGTGCATAGGTTATGCAACCAAATGAAGTTAGGTAATCTTCTTGTTTCAAGTAGTACTTGGTGTCATCCCGGTAGTTTTTGGCCATCTGGACTATTTTTTCCTCTTCATCATGGACTTTTATAGATTCTATTTCTTTTATATTTTTTGCAAAAAGGTCTAAATCCTTTTTGATTCTTTTTATTGCATCCATATTATCACTTAACACTTCAAAGTTCTTTAAGTTCCTTCCAGGAGTGATAAATTCGTTGCAGTACTGTTATATATCCCAGTATTATTACCAGGAGAATGGCCATTGACATGAAAAAGTTGGGGTTGATGAAGTATCCCAAGAATGCACCGGCTATGATTATGACTAGGCGCTCTGCTCGTTCTGCTATTCCCACATCACACCTTATTCCTTCCACTTCAGCCCGGGCACGCACGTAACTAACATTGAATGCGGCTATGAGTGCCAGGATTCCCCAGAACCAGTTTACATATCCTCCATATATGATTCCAATGATTATGAAAGCATCTGCAAAACGGTCGGAGGTGGAGTCCAGTAACCCTCCGAATTTGCTTTTAGTGTTATTGTTCCGGGCCACTGCCCCGTCAATCACGTCGAAAAAGCCGCTTAAGAGTATTAGGAGTGCCCCTGCCAGAAGGTTTTTCTGGGAGAAGGCGTAAGCTGCCAGGAGGCTTACTAGTAGACCTATGATGGTGAGGATGTTAGGGTGTAATCTGATTTTACTGGCCAGGGGGTTGACTAGTCTTTGTAGTTGGGGCCTTAGTTTGTTTAGCATAGTTTAGCACCGAATATCATACTTATTTACAGGTTTCTTTAAGTTTAAATTCATAATTAATTCTGTGATCTAATATTAACAACATTATCCAATTAAAAGCTGATGTTATTAAAACCTTGCTTAGACGGATATAAAAAAATTCTAAAGTTTGGTGGGCTGACCCTAATTTGCGGATTTTAATTGTAAAAAGACTGTAAAGTTATGTTATTCTACAATGAATTATATTAAATAGTTTAACTCTAAATAAACTTATAATAAACAAAACATTGTAATTTAAGATGATTTTTACGTTTTATTTGTTTGAAATTTTATTAATTAATTATTTCTGTATGTTTCCATTATTGTCCAAACTAAAAATTGTTTGTTACCAACAATTTTATTAGTTAATAAGATCAAATTAATTCATGAGATTGTAACAACTGCGGAATTCAGTATTTATATGGGATTTATAGAAAACATTTCCACGGGCAAAATATCAAATAATGCCTTCAAAAAAGCAATTTTATTATTTATTCTTATTATTATAGGTTATGCTTTCTTTACCCTATTATTCATCAATAATTCAAATGTTTTCGAGGGTATAAGTAATTATTTACTTCCCATCATCAGTGCAGTGACTTTGATCATGGTATTTTATGCTGTGAAACGTTCTAAAACCTATGGAAAGAGTTATTATCATGCATGGCTGTTCTTATTGATAGCTCAGGCATTTTGGGTTATGGGTGATATTTCCTGGTCAATATGGGATTTCAAACTAGCAGATGCATCGTTTTTGACCTATGATTATGTTTGCTTCGGTCTTAGAATTGTTTTTATGTGTATGAGTCTGAATGCAATGCCAAAACCACATACAGACATCCTGAACTGGTACCGAAGGATGGTTGAAATAGGTATGGTGCTGGTTACCCTCACCATGTTCTTCTGGTCCTTCCTGATATTACCGTTTATTGGACTAGACCAGATCGATTCTGTTGATTTAATGGTCATAGGGTTGAATATCATGTTAATTTTCGCTCTGATGTTTTTCAGCATTTACTTACTTGTTTCATACGCTGGCAACCTTAAAAAAGGACCAATACCCTATATTATCGCCAGTGTTGCATTTCAGGTTTTAGCTGCTATAACCTTTGCCTATGGGTACATTCTGGGATTATACTCTATTGTGGGGATGGAAAACCTGTTCTGGATTGCTGCCTGTCTGTGCATAGCCCTGGCAAGTCTGGTACAGATCCGCTGCCATCCTCCAGAAGTACTTAAGGATCTCTCCATTGAATATTGGCGATTCAAGATCCCCTTTGAAACCAACGTTGCTTTACTACTGGGGGGAGTGGCATACATTCTACTTATATGGGCATATTTTAGTTTTGAAGGCGTTTTTGAAATTTTATTATTTGGAGGGGGACTTTTAGTTGGTTTGGCACTTATAAGGGCGGCGATTAGCAGTAAGGAAGTTCGGAAATCCTACGCAAAACTTGAGGAAAGTAAAAGGACCTATCAATGTATCTTAAACACAATAAACGATGCAGTTTATGTAATAAATCCTGAAATAAAGTTTTTAGAGGTTAATCAGGGAGCTCTGGACATGTATGGTTATAGTAGACAGGAAATATTGGGGAAATCTTTGGACATGCTCTCGGCTCCTGGGAAAAATGACATGACTGAAGTTGTGAATGCAGGTTACCTGGCATTGGATGGGGAAACCCAGACCTTTGAGTTTTGGGGGATGCGTAAAACTGGTGAAATATTCCCTAAGGAGATCAAAATCAATAAGGGAACCTATTTCGGTCAGAATGTGGTGGTGGCAGTGGCAAGAGACATCACACACAGAAAAGAATATGAAAAAACTTTAAAAAAATCTCTTGCTGAAAAAGAGGTCATGGTCCAGGAGGTCCACCATCGGGTAAAAAACAACATGCAGGTAATATCCAGTTTACTAAGACTTCAATCCATGTATTTGGATGATGAAAAAGTGAAAAACGCCCTCCAGGAAAGTCAAAACAGGGTACAATCCATGGCAATGATTCATGAGAAGCTTTATCAAAGTAGAGACCTTTCCAGTGTTGATTTAGGAGGATATCTACGCCAGATCATGCGATACCTTCTTGACAATTATAAGATGGAATTTCACCAGATAAAAACAGTTATACATGCAGAAAAAGCTGAAATAGATGTTAAAACAGCCTCACCTTTAGGACTTATTGTTAATGAACTTATCACCAACTCTTTAAAATATGCTTTTCCTGATGGTAAGGGTGAAATAATTTTAAATGTCTGTTTAGTTGGTGATTATTATCATTTGACGGTTGCAGATAATGGAATAGGTTTACCTGATGATTTCCAGTTGGATCGGACTGAAACACTTGGATTACAAATTGTAAACAGGTTAGTTGGTCAAATAGATGGAGTTATAGAATTAGGAGAGGGGAAAGGAACGGAATTCATTATAAAATTTCCACTAACAATCAAAAAAAGGAAAAGATAATTAAAAAATGGTTTAAGAGCAGTTAGGAGATATATTTATGGATAAGAAAGTATTGATCGTGGAAGATGAATGTATAACCTCACTTGAACTGGAAAATAAACTCAGTAGCTGGGGTTACACTCCAGTGGGGATTGCTGTTTCAGGGGAACAAGCCCTGGAGATGGCTAGGGAGCTAAAACCAGATATATTGATTATGGACATAAGACTCAGGGGAGATGAAGATGGAGTTGAAGTTGCTTGGAAAATCTTGGATGAAATGGAGGTCTCTCTAATATACATTACTGCTCATTCAACGGATTATATGATGGAAAGAGCGCATGAGACTTCTCCACTTGCCTACTTTGTTAAACCATTTAATGATGGTGAGTTGAAGCTTGCATTGGAAATGGTCATGAAACAGGATGTGAGAAATGGTCCTGGTATTTGAAAAGAATAATTCTACCCTCGTGATGATACATCTACTATGGGGATGATATGCAAAAGGGGATACCATGAAGGGTTGCTCTTAGATGATAATGCTTTCTAGGGGGATGATATCCTAAAAATCGAAGAAATGATATTTTTTGCCAAAAATGATAACCTATTTAAATTTTTGAGGGAAAATTTTTTAGTACTATAACAGTTTTGATTTTAATGAGTATAATAAAGTGTATATACATAATTCATTAATAATGATATTGGGGATGGGGGGATGGATATATAATTCCACTAAACTGCACAGAATCCTTTTAAAAACGTTGAATTCTGTTTAGAAATTTCTAATTATAATATTGTCTCTAATTATAATTAGCATCCTTTAGTGAAATTATAATTAATATCTTTAATCTTTTCGGTGGATTAATATCCTTATCCCACAGGGGCATATGAAAATTTAGGGGGTTTTATTAGATGAGGACGAGGAATATTCTTATTTTAGTAGTGGTTGTGCTTCTTATTGCAGTAGTTGCTGTTGGATACCTTTTGATACAGTCATCAGGTAATGATACTTCCAATGATACCAATGACACAATCACCGTTTCAGATGGTGATAACAACGTTGGCACCTCTGATAGTCAGAATGATGGTAGTCAGCAGGATCAGAGCTCTCAGTCTGATATTATATCCGCATCCAAGGCCCAAGCCATTGCTTCAAATTATTTGAGTTCCAGTTCCCAGTATTCGAATTTCGGAGCAGGCAGTCCTACCCTGAAAGGGGATGTGTATTATGTTCCAATGGTTGTGACCAGTGATGATGCTCAATCTGCCAAAGGAACAGTTGTGGGCTATGTTAAGGTTGATGCTGCTACTGGTGAAGTTTTAGGGGTAGAAGTACAGGATATTACTACTGGTCAGACCATAAATGAACCGCCTTGAGTGAAATTCCTTTAGAAAGCTTGGATGGGATTCCCTTTTTTTATTTTGTAAAGGATTTTTTCCCACAATTTATTTTTCCTTTTTTTTGTAGATGGCAATGGATCTATTATTAAGTTTACAAAACCATATTTGTTCCTGGTTATCAAATTTGAGGAGTGTGGAAGATTCAATAAAAAGGTTTGATGGGTACAGAAATTAAAAATGAAGTTTGAGAATTCAAGGTGTGAAACCAAACTATTTATATATTCAGCATCAATTTTCTAACTACCAATACTTTTTTCACAACCATTCACAAAATATGTTTATATGCAGGGGTTCCCGAGCGGTCAAAGGGGATAGGTTCAGGGCCTATTGGTGTAGGCCTTCAAGGGTTCGAATCCCTTCCCCTGCACTCAATTTAATTTTATTTTCATTTTAGGAGAAATGGGAAAATTAAATTTAATTTAGTAAATGTGTAATTATTTTGTTTAAGTATTCTGCCATTCCTCCTCAGCTACATCAACTGTACGGTACAGATATGTATCTGAGGGGATGTTTGTTCCATGAGTAAAGAGTCCATTTCTGATTTATTATGTGGATATAATGTGGATCCTTTCCATTAAATCCAGATTATTAATACTATTGAACTCATGGTATCATCTTGTCTACAGATGAGTCATTGAAAAAATATCATTTAAATATCAACGTATACTATTATAAGTCAGTCTGAACTATTTCCTTGCCAGTATGAACTCTTCCCTTGGAAAGTCAGAGAATTCGAGTTAGAGAGCACAAGAAAAGCAATCTCGATACTGATTATTATTCCTACCAAATGTATTAATACCATAATTGACTATAGTAATAACAAAGGGCAGCAGGAGGGTAACATATAATGTACAGGATAAGCAGCACACTACCAAAAGAATTAATAAACGAGTTTGATAGGGTTTTAAAGAAAAATGGATACACTTCCAGAAGAAAAGGACTTGAAGATGCCATCACAGAATATATCAGACTACACCGATAGTCCTGCCGCATCTACCATGGATCTAAAAAACTTAGATATACTGGTTCGATCCATACCTATATGGGTGCAGGGGTACCCAAGCGGTCAACGGGGGTGGACTCAAGATCCTCTGGCGTAGGCCTTCAAGGGTTCGAATCCCTTCCCCTGCACTTATTACTCTTCTGTTTTCTTATCCAGCCCAGTATGCAGAAACATGTTGATGGTGAATTTATCGAAACCCTTCTCAACCAGCATTATTGCAACCCGTTGATTTTCACGGTAATACTCCTCTTCCAGTCGCTTATTTTCTTCTGGATCCTCACTAACCAGGAACATGCTGCTTAGAGCAGGTAGGTCCTCCACCTCGCCATCTGAATAGATGCGCACATGCTCGTCATCTGTCATTCTATGGGCTGCATAGTAATCCAGATATTCACCATATTCGTCTTCTCCAAAACAGTACTGGATGAGCCAGCCAGATTCCTGGATGTGTCCACTGCACCTATCTTTAATATCCTCCTCAGGTAACATGATATTCCAGTGGTCAAAACGATTGTTAAAAGTTTCTGCAATTTGTTCCATCATCCATCCCGCCAACAACTTTTTAGATGTTTTACACGCAAATATAAAAGTACAGAATGATACTTTCCCTACAAAGTCTATACATATCCCGTTTATACTACATTAACTTGAATAATTAAATACATATCTTGAAATAAATATTTTGCAGTAAAAATATCCTTGCAGATATAAAGTTGGATGCAGTTGAAATTATCACTAATTTAAGGAAGATTTGATGAAAGTAATTAGAATCAATGGAAAAAGTCCAGAGAAGAAAAAAATAGGAGAGGCTCTGGATGTACTCCGAAACGGCGGGACAGTAGTCTACCCCACAGACACTGTTTATGGTTTAGGAGCCAATATATACCAGGAAAAAGCAGTTTATGATGTTTACCGGATGAAACAAAGGTCTCAAAATAAGCCCATCTCTATTTGCCTCTCAAAAACAGAAGACATCAAAATGGTGGCACAAATAGATCAGCAGACCGAAGAATTTATTCATAACATCCTCCCTGGACCTTACACCCTTATACTCAACAGGAGGGATGATATTCCGTTCTGGATCACTCTTGGAACAGATAAAATCGGGATCAGAATCCCGGACAACGTCATCTGCAGGGAACTTTCCATGGAATCCCCTATAACCACCACCAGTGCCAATATATCTGGGCACCCATCTCCTAAATCCGCCCAAGAGGCACAGGAAGAGTTGGATGACTATCCTGACATGATCATTGATTCTGGGCCATGTCCTGGAGTTTCCTCTACTGTGCTGGATCTCACAGTTACCACTCCACGTATTTTAAGGGAAGGTGCAGGAATGGAAAAACTACTCCGGTTACAAGGGGATTAATTGCAAATTAAAATCTAATAAACAATTTTATATTATTTAATAAAATAATAGAAATTTAATTAAAATAATAAAGATATAATCTGTAAAGGGGTTAAATGTCAGAAATTCTATCTAACATGAAACAGAAGGGTAAGATACTCACATCCTCACCTATAGACTCCCTTATTGGAGGTGGGGTGGAGAAGGGAGTTATCACCCAATTCTATGGTCCGCCAGGTTCTGGTAAAACTAACATAGCCCTGAACCTCCTGGTTCAGAACGCCAAAAATGGGGGCAATGGAATATTCATAGACACTGAGGGTGGTTTGTCCATTGAAAGAGTTAAACAGATTTCAGGAACAGATTTCAGTGAATTAGCCTCTAATATAATTGTATTCGAACCATCTACTTTCACTGAGCAGGATGCTGTCCTGCGCAGAATCGAGCAGATGATTTTATCAGGGGAAAATCCGGAATTGATTATTTTAGACTCTGCGGTGGCCCTTTACAGGGTTCTTGATGGTGATGCGTCCCAAATAAAACGGGAGCTGGGAAAGCAGATGGGCCTCCTCACTAAACTGGCCCGAAAACACAACATTGCAGTGGTGATCACCAACCAGGTTTACGCCAGTTTTGAGGGTGAAGGGATGGTAGAACCAGTGGGAGGTACTATTCTCAAGTACCGCAGCAAGATCATGGTTGAACTGGAAAGGGGAGATGTTAGTGGGGAGAGATACGCCATTTTAAAACGGCATCGCAGTCGACCTGAAGGGCTGCGTACTCGCTTTCATATTGTTGATAGTGGACTCAGGTAAGGGATAGTTTTAAATTAAGTGATAATATAAATTAGGATAAGATAAAATAGAATCGTAATTCACCTTCATCAATGGTATTTTGGCGATTACCATAATTTAGAGGGGCTTTTAATTTCTCTCATGGTAATCCTAATTTTACACATATAAAAAGAAATAGTGAAGATAGCTGTGTGTTGAGAGATATGATTTCACCCAAAAAGTACGCTAAAGCAGCAAAAGTACTGCCTAAAGGATTCAAAACAGCCAATGAATTCTTTAACTATGTTTACAATGACCCGGACATGATCTGGATGGGTCAAAACACCAACCATCTCCATGGCCAGAACGGGGTCATGGAAGCTATGATGGCCAGCATCCGGGATAATGACTACTGCAAATATCCACCACCAGAAGGTTTTCCCCGTCTCAGGGAACTGATCATGGAAGATCTGGGACTGGGCAGCGAATATGATATCCTGGTGACTGCCGGGGCCACAGAGTCACTGTATCTGTGTGCAAATGACATTTTAGAACCGGAAAATAACACCATCACCTGCGACCCAGGATACCTGATCATTGATAATTTCGCCAGTCGTTTTGGGGATCATGTCAAATCAGTACCCATATACAACCCGGAATGCGGTTATAAACTCACCCCTGAACTGGTTAGGGAGAATCTGGATAAAAATACCAAACTGATATCCCTGGTTGATCCATTAAATCCACTGGGATCATCTTACACCAAACAGGAGAGAAAAGACTTCAAGGATATTGCTGAAGATCATGACATCTACCTTTTACATGACATCACCTATCGTGATTTTGCACGCGAACATCAACTCATGGCAAAAATATGTCCAGAACACACTGCCACAGTGTACAGTTTCTCCAAGATATATGGAATGGCTGGCATGAGAATCGGTGCAGTGGTAGGGGTACCAGAAATAATCAACTCCATACGCTCCATTGTCATCAATGACTTGGGAACCAACCTGGTAGCCCAGAATGGTGCCATGGCAGCCATAGAATCCAAACCACAATGGCTGGACAGAGTCAAAAGAATCACCCGCCAGAACCAGGACATCATTAAACAGGTCGTGGACCAGGTGGAAGGAGCCTTCATACCAGTCTACCCTTCAGACGGGAACATGTTAGCCATTGACATGATCGATACTGGTGTCACACCCCGAGAAATGGCAGACTATCTCATAGAGCGTAAAATATTCACCAGGGAAGGATCTTACACCAGCAAAGAATTCGGCCACCGCTACCTCAGAGTGAGCTTCTCCATACCCACCAACCAGGTGGAATACTTCGCTGAATGTTTCCTGGAAGGAATGGGAGCCTTGAAGGCTTCTAAATAATTTATTTTTTTTTATTTCAGTCACTTTTTTAAAATAAGTTCAGTTTCTATTTTTTCAAGATCATGTTTTTAATTCACAATAGTTAAAATCATAAATAGTATGAACCATAACTTATTCGAATGAAATTATAAATTGGGGAGTGAATTATTGAAGACGAGCATTGTGGTAATTATCGCCATTGTGGTAGTGATTATTGCCATTGTGGGCTTTTTATTTACTTTAGAACTATCTCCAGCTAACAACACAACTAATATCACTAATGGCAATGTTAATGTTACCACAGCCAATGGTACCACTGTAAATAACACTACAGTTTCCAACCAGTCCAAAGACAATAATTCACACCCTCCACCTCATGATATATCACCAGAAAAGGCCAGAGAATTAGCAAAAAAATATGTAGGGCCTGGTACCATGCTGGGAAAACCAGTAAAAACCACCTATAAAAGGATACATGTCTGGCAAGTCCCGGTTTATACTAGGGACCATAAGTTTATAAACAACATTTATATCGATGCTAGGACAGGTAAAAAAGTAGATTAAAGAGTTTTATAGATTAAATTTAAAGAAGTTAATAGGTTAAACGGTTTTTTTTAAGGTGAATTTTAAAAATTAAAAAAATAAGGGACATATTCAACTTTTTAGGTAGTAATATTCTCCCTTCTCTTTTTGCTCCCGATCCAGGTAACTGTTCTCTTTGTTGACCCTGGGTCTTCGTGTTTCTTTATCACGGCGGAATGTAACACCAACTTCAGACAGGAATGTGTTCATAGCAGAACGCAGGTCCATGGGACTGGTGGCATGGCCCTCCACACCAGACTGTCCAGTGAAAACCATGGCCCGGCTGGAAATATAGTCAATGAATACGATGTCGTGGTCAACAATAATTGAAGCGGCATTGCGACTTTCAACCACTCGACGTATTGCCCTGGATGCCCTCAGGCGCTGCTCAACATCAAGATAAGCAGTGGGCTCGTCGAAAAGATAGATATCAGCTTCCTGGGAAAGGGAAATAGCCACACTTAATCGCTGGAGTTCACCACCACTCAACTCATTCATCTTCTTCTCCAGGAGTTCCTCCAGGAGGAATGGTTTCATGATCTCGGTCTTGAAGAGATTGGTACCATAATTGGGGGCAGTGGTGTATAAAAACTCCTGTACTGTTCCAGTATAATCAGAAATCAGATACTGAGGTTTGTAGGAGATGGTAACCTTCTTTTTTATCTTTCCTTCATCAGGTTTTTCCACTCCCGCCAGCATCTTGGCAAAGGTGGTTTTACCAATACCATTGGGTCCGAAGGCAGTTAATATTTCATCGTGTTGCACTTCCCCTTCATCAACTTCCAGATGGAAGCCATCATAGGACTTTTCAAGGGCACTGTATGCAGATATGGATTCACTATTAACTTCAGTGGTGGGAGGCCGCACATGGAATTCAATGGGTTGTTTTCGGAAACGAACATTCTCTTCCCTGAGATAACCATTGATATAGGTGTTTATCCCCACTCTAACACCACGCATCTGGGAGACAACACCATACCCTCCTGGTTGACCGTAAAGAATGTGCACATAATCAGAGATGGCATCCAGTGCTGCCAGGTCATGTTCTATTACCAGGATGGATTTTCCCTCACTGGCCAGTTCTCTGATAACCTTAATGGCGTATAACCTTTGGCGGACATCCAGCCAGCTGGTGGGTTCGTCAAAATAATAGAAATCCGCTTCCCGAAGGACGGCTGCGGCAATAGCAACTCTTTGAAGCTCACCACCACTCAGGTTGGCTATTTCTCTCCCCAGTATTGGTTCCAGTTGTAGAGATTCGGTTACAAAGTCCAGGCGTTTTCTCTGGTCCACACTGTTTAGAAGATCATCCACATTTCCCTTTACAAATTTAGGCAGAAGATCCACCATTTGGGGCTTGTGCACCACTTTCAGTTTGCCATCTTTAAGGTTTTGGAAGTAGTTTTGCAGCTGGTTACCCTTGAAAAAGTTGATTATATCGTCCCAGGGTATTTCTTCATTAAAATTTCCAAGGTTAGGGTGCAGTTCTCCGGATAATATGCGTATGATAGTTGATTTTCCAATACCGTTGGGTCCCAGGAGTCCCACCACAGAACCTTCTCTTATGGTGGGCAGACCGAATAATTCGAACTGGTTCTGCCCATAACGATGGATAGGGTCTTCTAAGGCTTCGGGTAGGTTAATAATACTCACTGCATTGAATGGGCAGCGATTGGTGCATATACCACACCCTGAACATAATTCCTCAGATATAATTGGTTTATTAGTTTTGGGATCGATGGTGATGGTGTCTTCTTCCATGCGCACACCGGGACAATATTCAATGCATACATAGTTACATTTTTTGGGCTGGCAGCGGTCATGGTCTAATATGGATATTCTACTCAAAATTATCAAAACCTTAAATAGCTTTTATTCAGATTCAAAGAAGATGTAGATTCTTTAATCAATAAGTTTTAGTTGAACATGTTATGGTTGTAGTAAACTATTGTTAGAACTATATTAATCCGGGGATTATAATATTTTCTCATTTATATGGGGTTGAGATTGAAATTTATATTCATACAAAGAGGAGGATGATCCTTTTTATGATTTTTACCTTACAACAGGATGAATAATAACCAGATCCATAATTGCTAAGAAGGGTTAAATAACTTAAAAATAATATTAAAGAAAAAAAGAAAAGATTAGGCTGCTTTAACAGCCATTTCTATGTCTGATGCTTTTACAGTTTTTCGTCCTGCGTGTTTAGCTAGTTTAACAGCTTCTGAAGCGATAGATTCGCCTTTTTCTTCTAATACTTTAGCTAATGCGTCTCTTGCATCGTCACTTACTCTTGGAGCACCAGCATTTTTAATGATCCTTCCTACTGGAGCAATTGGCAATTCAGCCATGTTAATCACCTCATTGATTTATAGGGACCACATTATATTTAAGTTTGTCGATCTTTTGCTTATGAATTACCCTTAACCTTAAAGATGTTCACTTTGAAAACCATAATTGGCAATGGGTAAGTTCAACATTCATTTACAAGTGTCTATGATCATAAGTTCCTTATACTTAAAACCAGCATCCAATGGGGTGTTGTAAAACCACTCCACATATAAGTAGTTTGTCGTATAAATATTGAACAGATAATATAAGAATTTAACAGAGACACGAAAATTAAGACAGATAGGGATGATTTCAATGGTTATACAAGTTTTAAGTACTGTATTTGATGATGGGGGGCCTATACCTCCTAAATATAGTTGTGAAGGTTCAAATATTTCCCCTCCACTCAATTGGGATCTTTCACAGTTACCAATACCTAATGGGGGTAGTATGGCTATTATATGTGATGATCCTGACGCACCAGGGGGCACCTGGATCCACTGGGTGATTTTTAATTTGCCCCCTGAAACCAGCAGCTTACCAGAGATGGTGATGCCCCGGGAACAACTTGAAAACGGTGCAAAACAGGGTGCTAACAGTTGGGGAAATATCGGATACAGTGGGCCCTGCCCACCAAGCGGAACTCACCGCTATTACTTTAAAGTCTATGTCCTGGATATTAAACTGGACCTTCCTGCAGGAACTACTAAAGGAGAGCTTCTAAAAGCCATGGAAGGCCACGTGCTTGATGAAGGCCAGTTAATGGGGACTTACACTAGGAAATGACAAGAATATTATATCTTATATCTTTTTTTGCATATCCTGGGTTTTTTACCTAACCTAATGATTTTTTATATATAACCGGGGAACTACTCTTGAAAATTGAAAAACAGGAATTAATGTCTTTAATCTCTAGAATAAGAAGGGATATAGGTCATAAAGATGTTGAAATTGGCATATCTAACATATTTTTCGAAGAAGAAACCGGAAATCTTCTAATTTTAACCCCGGATCGCCCTGAGAAATCAGTGATAATAGGTAAAGGAGGATGGGTAGTGGGCAGACTCCGTGAAGAACTGGGAGTTGACTCCATCCATGTTGAAGCCTATTCCGATATTATAGTCCCATTGTACAGAATGAAACTCTCTCTGGCTAAATTAAAAGAGATCATTACAGAATACAGCTATCCTGAGAATGAACCTCTTTTTAATTTAGCCAATCTCCTTGAAGATCGCATAAAAAATCCTTACAATATTGAATCTCTTTTGAGGAAGTTCAATTATACTAAACTGACTACTGATGAATCTCAGGGTGGAGAAGTTAATAAAAATAGTGAAAACAATCCTGAGATTGAACAAGATAAATTTAGAACAGTGGTGGCATTATCAGGAGGTGTTGACAGCAGCGCATCCCTGATAATTGCTAAAATATTAGGGTTTAATCCCCTGGCTGTCACTGTGAACCCGGGGAATATCATCCTCCCCAGTTATTTCCAAAAGAGCGCAGAAAACCTCGCCGGAAAACTAGGTGTAGAACACATCTATCTAGATGTGGATATGCAGGAACTCATTGATGGTTCATTGGAGGGACGATTCCATCCATGTGGAAGATGTTCTGGGACTATTGAGCAGACCATCATGGACTTCACCCGAAAAAACATGATTCCTTTTGTAATATATGGAGATCTTCTATCTACTGGAACAAATTCTTTCCAGAAGGAAGGTGAAGTTTTAAGAATTAACCTCCCTGCAGTGTTATCTTTTAAAAAAGGTGATGTTAAAGATATAGCTAACAAATGTGGGGTTAAAAAAAGGCATAGCTATGGATGTCCCTTAATAGAAGTAGTACATAAAAAACAGCCTCACATGAGACGTTTTTCCATACAGAGGGTTCTAAGAGAAACTAGGGCAGGAGTACTGGAGCCAGGTGAGGCCTTAGATCAGATTACTGGTATGTTATAGTATCTGACTGATTCAGGAACCTTTTTTTTTATAAGTTACTTGATAAGTTCCAGTATACCATATATTATCAGGAATAATCCTGCAAGGTATCCTACCAGTTGGGGGTAAATAAGCATTAAAACCCCTAAAATAATAGCGATTATAGAGATTATTTCACGTGTAGTGTCTTCTTTCATGCTATCCTTTTTGTAAAATAATGTATATAAATATTTTTAAATATTATCAAAAATTTGATTAATCCTGCTTAAACTTGCCCAATTTTCCCTAATTTTTTTTTAGAGAATACATGGGGATTAATTTGGTAGAGATATAATAGATTAAAAAAAGAAACCATAAACTATGTACAATAAATTTGAATAGGCTATAATGTTTTAAATCCATAGAAAATGATTAGGAGGGCATTACCCTTTTTTTTGGAAATAGATCAGAAAATTTATATAACCTGTGAAAATGATCTTATTCATCATAGAATTAAATTTTTTATATAAATTAAATTTTAAAATAAATTTTGTTGATGGGGAGGAGAGTGTTATAATTAAACGAAACATGGTATTTGTTACAATATTGATATTTAGCTTAGTAATGGTTCTTGGCATGAGCGTAGTAAGCGCAACTGAAGGAAATAATTCGATAAACACAACTAATAACAGCCAAACCTTAACAGAAGACACATCTGATAATCAAACACTAACTGCTAACCAGACAGATCCAACAACAGACACTGAAACTAAATATGCTGCTGCTGGAAGTGTGACATTCACCCAAGATCAGATAATCGAAGCAAGCAGTTGGGTTCAGGAATACATAGAAACCAACCAAGAACTTCCGGATTACGTGACCATAAATGGCATAGACGTGAACATGCCCTCATTCCTGGAACTTTTAACCACTGTAACTCAAAGAATCTACAACAAAGACACCAGAAATGTTGAATATATAAAATGCAACGCTCCTACATCCCCCAAAGATAACCAACAAATTGGTACCATCTCCAAGTCCACCTACATTTTAATCGCAGGGAAAGTGCAGAGATATATGGATCGCTATTTAATAGCTCCTAATTATTCTTCTTATAGTTCTCTGGGAACGTATTTCGGATATCAGAATCTCGTTTACACATATAGTAAAGTATTGAATACTTATAATAGTACTGGTTCATTACCTGCTAATGTAAGGATTGTACCGTGGAGTTATGTTGTTAATTTTGCGGGTAGTTTCACTATTGGTCAGACTGTTGAAGCTGCTGGTTGGGTTCGGGAGTATGTGGAAACTAATCAAAAGCTCCCAACTAGTGTACCTATTAATGGAACCAATCTTAGAGGGGACTCTGTTACTACCACTCTTAACATGCCCACATTCCTCAAACTCTTAACCACTGTGACACAGAAAATTTATAAAAAGGACACTACAGCCACAAGTATCACGGGGAATTATAAAACTGCCAGCTCACCTAAGGACAATCAAAAAACTGGTACCATGTCTTTAGCTTCTTATGTTTCTATTGCAGGGAGAGTGCAGAGGTATATGGATCGCTATTTAATAGCTCCTAATTATTCTTCTTACAGTTCTCTGGGAAAATATTTCGGATATCAGAATCTCATTTACACCTATAGTAAAGTATTGAATACCTATAATAGTACTGGTTCATTACCTGCCAACATAAAAGTGATGCCCTGGAATCTTATTGTTAATTTTGCGGGTAGTTTCACTATTGGTCAGACTGTTGAAGCTGCTGGTTGGGTTCGGGAGTATGTGGAAACTAATCAAAAGCTCCCAACTAGTGTACCTATTAATGGAACCAATCTTAGAGGGGACTCTATTACTACCACTCTTAACATGCCCACATTCCTCAACCTACTAACCACCATAACCCAAAAAATCTACAAAAACGATCTTACACCCGCAACTATCGCAGGAAACTACAAAACTGCCACCTCATCTAAAGACTTGATTCATTCAGGTAGCATGTCTCTGGCTACTTATGTTTCTGTTGCAGGGAGAGTGCAGAGGTATATGGATCGCTATTTAATAGCTCCTAGCTACTCTTCTTACAGTGGTCTGGGAAAATATTTCGGATATCAGAATCTCATTTACACCTACAGCAAAATCATGAACACTTACAATAGCACGGGATCATTACCTGCTACTTTTGCAGCAGTTCCCTGGAATAAATTCACTATTGATCAAGTGGCTGATGCTGCAACTTATGTGAAGAACTATGTGAATAATAATCATAAACTTCCTAGTTATGTGACTATTAATGGTATTAAAGTGGGGATGTCTTCATTCTTGTTGATATTGACTACAGCTGTGGATGATATCAATGATAACGGGGCAGGATCTGTTTATTATAATTACTGTTCCTCCACTTCTTCATATGACAGTCAAAGTAGTGGGTCAATGAATTTAGATAAATATTCGGATATTGCTGGAAGGGTTCAAAGATACATGGAACGTTACTGGAAAGCACCCAAATATTCTTCCTACAGCAACCTGGGAAGATACTTTGGATATTATAACATGGTTTACACATTCTCCAGGGTAATGGCCTATTATGATCAGTACGATACTCTGCCAAGCTCGGTAGGTGTAGGGCCATGGTGGGGAACTGTCACATCTTTAGGAAGCACAAGTTATGGTAAAGTTGTGAAAATAGGACCATTTGGAAATAGGGATTCCTCAGTTAAAATTGCCTACATAATAGGGGTGCATCCATTAGAATCAGTTACACACCAGGCATTTTTAAGTGCAATCAAAAAATATGATACCTCTCTGGACTACTGTTACTATGTTTACAAGGTTACAGTGACTAAATATGCGAGTAACTACGAAAGAGGGCGTATGAATGGCCAATTACTTGCTAAATATCTTGTGGTGCCAAACATTAAGAAAAATAAATTCAAATTAGCTGTGGATGTTCATAACAACATAGGAAGCTGGGCTAAAAACAAATTCATATTCAGTCCAGTCTCAGGCACAAAGTCACAAACAATTGCTTGGAAGATCAAAAATAAAATATCCTGGCTATCATATTATACTCCCCCCTATTCCACCAGTCCACAATATGTAACTATTCCATTAATTAGGAGTGGAATTCCTGCAGTAGTCGTTGAATTATACCATTATTCATCCTATGGGACACAATGTAATCAGATGAATCAATTCGTCCAGGTGGTTGATTCCCTGAGTTATTGAACATTGTGAGGATTTGGGCCACCCTAGATTATGTTAGGGTGTCCTAAATTTATTTCCTAGATTTAGTATTCGGAATCATAAGAATATTGGATGATAAGAATAGAAATTTAATTAAATAATTAGATGTGTGGAAAAAAATGACGAAAACCAGAACTTGTCCTGCGTGTAATTCAAAAAAGTATAAGTTGTTCATTCCAGATTCAGGAACATGGAAATGTGAAAACTGTGGTTATCAGGGTTCTATAGTGATAGAAGATGGAAACCTTGAAAAACAGATTAAAACATCTAAAAAAATGGAAAAATTACAGAAAAAGATGTTAAGGGGAAGGTATTAAGTTGTTGACAATGAATTATTGTTAGCAAACTTAATGTTCCTTTTTAACTATCAAACTTACTTTTCTTTATTAAACTTTTAAAGTGATTATTTTATTTATTTTCATTAATAAATTTCTCTAAGTTACTTATTGCTTCTTTAACCATGGAAGGTGCAGGACCTCCAGGCACCTGTCTGCTCTTAACTATTTCCACAGGATCCAGAGCTCTTTTAACGATGTCCTCATCTAATTTAAGTGGCTGGCCTGTTATTTCCTGTGAAATCTCATCCAAGAACTGAGCATCAATATCTTCAGCCTTCAAACCCTTTTCCAGGGCAGAGCTCACAGTTCTTCCCACTATCTGGTGGGCGGTTCTGAAGGGCAGTCCCCCTTCTCTAACCATAAGATCTGCTAGTTCAGTTGCTGCTGAGAAGTTGGCCCGGGCCAGTTCTTCACCCCGCACTCCTTTAAACTCTGCTGAGGCTAACATCTCTCTGGTGATCTTCAAAGCAGAGTGCAGTGTGTCTGTGGCTTTCCACAGGTGTGGTGTGACTTCCTGCAGGTCCCGGTTGTAACTCTGTGGTAATGATTTGATGATGGTAAGGATGGTAACAAGTTCACCGTTTAAAACAGCGGTCTTTCCCCGAACAATCTCTGCAACATCAGGATTCTTTTTCTGGGGCATTATGGATGATGTTGATGAGAATTCATCTGCCAGTTCCACCATACGGAACTCATAAGTACTCCAGATAATGAGCTCCTCTGAAATCTTGGATAGGGTGGTTCCCAGGAGAGTCAGAGCGAAAACAGTTTCAGCTATAAAATCCCGGCTGCTAACCCCGTCAATGGAGTTTTCCATGGGTCCTCTAAATCCAAGTAGTTCTGCAGTTCTATCCCTATTAATGGGGAAACTGGTGGTGGTGAGTGCAGCTGAACCCAAAGGACATAGGTCCATCCGCTGGTAAGCATCATGGAGTCTTCCATAATCCCTCTTCAATGCCTGAGCATAAGAGAGAAGGTGGTGGGCAAAAGTGGTGGGTTGGGCATGCTGCAGATGAGTGTAACCAACTGTAAGAGTGTTCAGATGATCACGTGCCATCTGGATAACGATCTGAATAAAAATGAGTAGTTCCTTTTCTATTTCTTCAATTTCTTCTTTCAATGCTATTCTAAGGTCGGTTGCCACCTGGTCGTTACGTGACTTGGCAGTGTGCATGAAACCGGCTTCAGGTCCGATCTTACTGGTCACATAGTTTTCCACAGCCATGTGAATATCTTCAACAGCAGAATCCAGTTTCAGAGCGCCGATACCTTCCTTTTCAAGTTCATCCAGGGCTTTAAGGATCTTTTCCCCGATATCACGGGGGATGATCTCTTGCTCAATGAGCATGGTGGTGTGGGCCTGGTTGCAACGAACATCTGCCTGGAAGATACGGCGGTCAAATTTGAGTGATGATGTGAAATCAGCAACTTCACCCTTCATCTGCCCTTTAAGTCTTCCAGAGCGGAGATTCAAAAAAACACACCTTTTATTTTAATTTAAGTTTTTATTTATTTTACAGTAACTTGTATCATTATTTTTTGTCGTCTTTACTTTTCCACTGGGTGTAGCCACATTTTCCACAGGCGTAACGGTCTCCATGGTCTGCCATGAAAACACCGTGGGAACATCGCACACATTCAGGGTTTTTGCGGACGATTTTGTTATCTTTGACTTCGTATAATTCAAATTTTTTCATTGATCCATCCCTCCTGGTTAATTCGGATGATTATTATTCTTCTGCTTCTTCTTCACTTTCTTCTTTACCTGGCTCTTTATTCTTCTCCAGAACATGCTGTTTTTCTATTTGAACCAGTTTTTCTTCAGAATCATATAACTTAGCATAACCATCGGCTCGCCCTTCACCAAAGCTGGGTTTTACATTATCAACCACTAATAAGTTTTTGTCCACATCTAACTGTGCAACGAGTCGGTTTTTAATTTCCAGTACCTTTGGAGTGGATTCTCCCTGGTAAATGCAGTCAAAGTGTATTTCAGTTCGGTTTAAAACGGGATTTTCAACCTGTTCTTTAATGTCTATCTCCATGATATTCTCTCCTTATTGTTCCTCTAATTTATCTTTAAATTTTTTAACCTTATTTATAACCTTATCAACTTCACAAACCACTAAACCCTCACCAGGCTGTCCGTAGAGAACAAAAGAACCAGATGGGGCTGTTAAGATGCAGGGGAGAACTGCCAGGTCCTCTTCACCATCCACCAGGATCAAAACATGAAAACCTGATTTAACCAGTTTGAATGCTTTTTTTATAGTCTCTTGCAATTCGTCGGTTATAACTCCAGGGGGGTTTTTCACATTTAAAGTTACATTATCATAGACCACATCATAGGATGCAGGGTTTCTTTCTATGATATTGTCGATAATTCCCAGGTGGGGGATTAATCCTGCTTTCTGCAGGTTATGGGTGGTTACATCACCCACGGAAATTAACAATTCATCAGCATATTTTGATTTTAGAAAATCCTCCACATCATCTAAAGATGGATAGAGATCTCCTAATGGTTTTTTAAAGTCTGATCGTAATTTTTTTTTTAGTATTAGCACTAGCGAACCCTCAGTGCATATTCTCCAGGTAATGTGATCTGTAGTTCCTGGGCAATGGGTGAGTTTTCAGGATCCACAATAATTAAAAAACCACTCCAATTTTTGGAAGTAGCCATGTTACAGACAGCACATTTGTCTTCTTCCATGAGTCGGTGACACCGTGTGCATGCTTTGGTGACCATTTATTTTTTCTCCTTTTTACCTTTCTTTCCCTTTTTACTTTTCTTCTCTTTTTCTTTTTCAATCCATTCTACACGTCCCAAGTTGGGTTGTCTCATGGTGAGGCCGATTTTGGTTTCTTTGGAAGATTTACCCTTCAGGCTAAGGGCCACGATTCTGGCACGTACTCGGTTACCTTCTTCTAACGATTTTTTGGATTCTTTTCCAATTAAAGCCCCTCTTTTTCCATCATAGTTTATGTAATCATCAGTTACCTGAGATACGTGTACTAATCCGTCCATGGGCCCGATTCGTATAAAAGCTCCGAATTCGGTTACTTCAATAACTTCTCCTTCTATGATTTCGTGTAATTCTGGTTTGAAGAACAAGGCAGTAAATACTACCTCATGGTAGGCGGCTCCGTCACCCATTATGACTTTACCCACTCCGATTTCTTCTATGTCTTTTACAGTGACCATTAATCCCATTTTCTTGTCAATTTTGCCAACGTAGGATTCATTTATTATCTCGCTGGCCACCTCCTCTAGAGGTTCATCAAACCGGCTGGGTGGGATTCTTACTGTGTCATCTATTTTGGATATTAAATACAAATAAATCCCTCAATTATAGTTTTTTGATATTATTTAATGAGTTAAATCATTGAACATAATTTTTTTTATTATTCATTCTTGGTATAATTCCATGGAATGAACTATGGCTTCTTTAGCTTTGGCAGCGTTTTCCCATCCAAGAATTTCAGTTTCTTTACCTTCCAGTGTTTTGTACTCTGCAAAGAAGTGAGCAACCTCGTCCAGGAAAGCCTGAGGCACATCTTCGATATCCTGCACATCTTTATAGTGTGGATCTTCTACTGGAACAGCTAGGATCTTATCATCCTGATCCCCACCATCTATCATGCGCATCATGCCTATGGGACGGGCATCAATTACACATCCTGGGAATGTAGCCTGGTCCATGATAACCATGATATCCATGGGATCACCATCATCGTAAAGAGTTTGTGGTATTATACCATATTCTGCAGGGTAATGGAATGGAGAATAAAGCACCCTATCCAGGGCAAATGCTTCCATATCCTTATCATATTCATACTTGTTTCGAGATCCTTTAGGTATTTCAATAACTGCATATACCACTTCAGGAGCTGATGGCCCGGTTTTTACGTCCTTCCAGAGATTCATATTCAAGTTCCTCCACACAAGATGGATAATAATTTACGAAATTTAATGAATAGTATTATGATTTTAATGATTTATTTATTTTTCACATGCTTTGTTTGAAATTTATACAATTAAAGTGATTTAATGAGGATTTAAGATAAACATGTCTATTTTGCGATTATCAAGCTTTATATTAAATCTTAAGATGTCCATCCACAGCCAAATATCGTCTTTGACGTAAATAAACCACGGTGATTTCTTTTTCCCTTGCCCTGGTTCTTAACTGCCTATCATTGGTGCACAAAACCCTGGATATGCGGAGCAGGGCATCATCCACACTTTCTCCCTTCATAAGATCCATTTCTTTGGTTTTGAATGGTGGAGACTTTGCTATTTTAAGGGCTATGGAGGCTGCTGTCCTATTTTTACCTTTACTTCTTTTTTTTATCTTTTCCAGTTCATAAATGACTGGTGAGGGCACACAAAGATGGTAAGATGGCAGAGTGCGTTCCAGTTCCTCTACCAGATCCAGTGGGAACTGGGCTGCCATCATAAAAAATTTGCGTCTATAACCGCCTGTTTAGCGTATGATTCCATAACCAATCAATCTCCATCTGGCACCCACTCTCCTGGAAAGAGCAACTCTCTGACCAGATTCTGCGCATACAGGTAGCTTAAGTTTCACTTCAGCTTCCTTCTTCCGTGCACTGGTAACCACTCCAATGGTGGTGGCTGTGCCAATGTTAATCATGAGGGGTTCGGATGATTTTATGGGGTCTACTTTCTTCTCTTCTTTAGTACCCACCACTCGATCCAATAGATGGGTTTTCATGGTGAACTGGTGCATTATATCTGGTAGGGTTCCTGGTTTCCCGGCTACGGATCCCGAAAGAGAATCTGCCTTGGTAAGTGCGGGGTCCAGTTTGGTGGCAACTCCAATGAGTCCTCCAGGACCCACTTCATCCACAGCTTCTCCCCCACCATTTAATCCAGTAACTTTGGAATAAAGGCTCATCCATTTTAATTTGCCTTTATCTTTCACCTGTATTCCTGGTTTGATTTCGATCTCATCACCCAGATGCAGTTTTCCCTGGGTAAGTGATCCTCCTATAACTCCGCCCTGGATCTTTTCAGGACTGCAACCAGGTCGGTTAATGTCAAAGGAACGGGCCACATGCATACGAGGTGCCTTCCTAAGTGAACGTCGGGGTGTTCTTATTATGTGTTGAATGCTTTCAATGAGAATATCTATGTTAGCTCCCTGTTGAGCTGATACCGGTATAATTGGGGCGTCTTCAGCGCAGGTTCCCTTCACGAATTCTTTGATTTCTTTATAACTTTCCAGGGCTCTTTCCCGGGAAACGATGTCGATCTTGTTTTGAACCACAATAACTTCTTTAACACCTATAACATCCAGTGCCATTAAATGTTCTTTGGTTTGTGGTTGGGGGCAGGATTCATTGGCTGCTATAACCAACACCGCACCATCCATAATGGCTGCTCCAGAGAGCATGGTTGCCATGAGGGTTTCGTGTCCTGGTGAGTCCACAAAAGAAACTTTACGGAGAGTCTGTGTTTCACTGCCACAGTGTTCACACACCAGGGCAGTGGTGTAGCACTGGGGTTCGGGACATTGCATACATCTCCTGAAGGTTATATCAGCATAACCTAAACGGATAGAAATACCTCTCTTTGTTTCCTCACTATGGGTGTCGGTCCATATACCTGACAAGGCCTTGGTGAGGGTGGTTTTACCATGGTCAACATGCCCCACTAGCCCAATGTTAACTTCAGACTGTACTTTCACTGGTCACACCTATTATCTTTACTCATCACTGTTTAGAAGATCTTCTATTGATTTAGAACCTTTCTTTACCACTACTGTATTAATTTGGACTATATCGTCAGATATTGTATTTCCACGGACGGTTTTTCTCCTTCTTTCCCCTTTTCGTTTTGGTTGGAATCCAACTCCCTTCGAAAGGAGGCTTTTTATCCTTCTGGATCCTTCAACGTCTTTTTTCATGGGAAAACCGTTTTTATCGCTTCCTCCAGTTATGCAAAGGGTGTATCCTGCAAGACCCACTGGTGAAGCATCGAATTCCTCACCGATTTTCAGTCCGATTAATTTTTTAGACTCAGCAGCTTCCACTTCCAGCTGATGGCTGTTTTCATCTTGGGAAATAATTAATTTAAATGCCAATCTATCTCCTCCATCTTATTTTTGGTGTTTTATTTTCATATTATTTATCGTTTTCCATCTAATTAATGATGATTCAATATATTATAGCTGTATTCTGGATTTATTAGTAAATTCCCCAGTTCGATTCATCTTTCCTTTTAATATTCACAGTTTCCAGCAGTATTTCCGTTTCATCCTCACTGAGATCAGTTTTCATCTCGTTTTCAAGGATTTTGTAATGGTTTTCGGGAATGTCCACGTATAAAACATCTCCTTCATCTAAATTGCGGCCGAAAACTCCATCTTTTATGGCCATGGCCACTTTTTGTCCCTTGGATATTGAGGGTAGGTTATCTCCTTTATCCTGCATACTTTCAACCACACCTACTCGCAGGCCATCCTGGTTCATGAGACTGTAACCCTTTTTGATGCTACCACCCAGGACTTCAATCCCGGCTATGGCAGGTTTACTCTGTCTGAAAACCAGTTTTGGTATGATGCGTATTTTACCAGGTTTTATTATTGCAGCAAACCATTCTTTCTTCCTGCGTTCATTGGCAGCCTGAACCCATTCCTGGTAATCTTCGGTTAACTGATAGATTACATCAGCAGAGAATATTTTAAGTTCAGTGTTTTGGATTTCCTTGTCTGCCGAGGGCAGTATCTTAACATTAAAGGCGATAATAACTCCCAGAAGTTCATCTTCCTGTCTGACTATGGATGCATTTATTACATCTCTCCTGGAAACATCACCAATGTCTGCGGCACGGATGGGTACTTCCATCTCCTGGAGCATGTTTACCAGGGCTTCCAGGGATCCTAGGGTGTCAGCTTTAACTATGACTCCTAATTCATCAGCATCGACTTTTATATCCTCAATTTCGTGCAGTATCTCTTTTTTAACTTCTGCCAGATCTTCCCTTGCCACTCGAAGTGGAGAGCCGGACATGACATTATCAATGTTAGGGGCCACGATCTTAATACCTGCAGCTGCAACTACCTCATCCACCTTTTTGAAACGTTTCTTAGCCTCTCTAATTTCCTCTAAGGCCTTTGGCTTTAAAAGTGACCTTATTTTGGTGGTGATTACATCATCAGGGGTTGTAAGGACAATGGTGTCTTTGTGTCTGATAATACCATCATATATGACTGCGTCGATGGTGGTTCCCAATCCAACTTCTTCTTTAACTTCTAGGATTGTTCCTTTAGCCGGGGCGTCAGTTTCTATCTGTAACTGTTCTTTAAGGTACTGTTGGGCCAGTCCCAGGAGCATGGTTAACAGTTCTGCTATTCCCTCTCCGTTTTTAGCGCTGATGGGGATAATGCTTACCTGTCTGGCGAAGTTTTCCACCCGGTCAAAGCGTTCAGACTCGAAACCTTCTTTGTGCAGTATTCCCACTAACTCATAGACCTGGGTGTCCAGGGCACTCTGCACGTTAGGGGGTTGTTGATTATAGGTCTGGGAAAATGATGCTCCTTTTTGTGTTTGCCAACCGTATATTCTATCAATCTTATTGGCTGCAACTACGAATGGAGTTTTATACATTTTAAGGATGTTAAGTGCTTCGTAGGTTTGAGGTTTGAATCCCTCATTAACATCCACAATAAGGATTGCTAGATCTGCCAGGGCACCTCCCCTCTTACGGAGGGTGGTGAATGCCTCATGACCTGGAGTGTCTATGAAGAACAGACCAGGAAGGGTTTCTTTAATCTCTAATTTGTCCAGGAAAGCCCCGCAGATATTTTCAATGACTTCCATGGGGATTTCAGTGGCACCGATATGTTGAGTTATTCCACCTGCTTCCTTCTGGGCTATGGCACTGCCTCTGATGAAATCTAGGAGTGTTGTTTTTCCATGGTCAACATGACCCAGAACAGATACAATAGGTGATCTAATCTTCAAGATTATCCTCCGGCCTTAAAAAGTGTAAGGGAATAAAATTTGGGATTCCCTATTTCTTTAATGAGATTTCTTCTTTTTTCCCTGAATTTATCTTATAGGATTTCCAGGGAATTATGGTTCTTCATACACCAGTTCCCGGTCTGGAAGCTGGTACTGGCAGATTTCTTCGTCCTGGAAAAACAGTGCAATTTCCCTTTCTGCAGAGGCAGGTGAATCAGAGGCATGTACAATGTTTCGACCTGTTTGCAGGGCGAAATCACCACGAATAGTGCCTAGATCTGCTTCTTGGGGGTTGGTAGCTCCCACCATTTTCCTGATGAGGCTGATACATTCATCCCCTTCAATTACCATTGCCAGAACTGGTCCTGAGGTAATGTATTCTACCAGATCACCGAAGAAAGGTTTTTCTTGGTGTTCAGCGTAGTGTTCCTCTGCCTGTTTGCGGGGAATTACCATCATTTTTGCTGCCAGGATCTGAAGTCCTCGTTCTTCAAAACGGGTTAAGATCTTCCCGGTTAGTCTTCGTAGGACTGCGTCAGGTTTTAACATTACAAAACTTTTTTGCATCATTTTTTAACCCACTTAACCTTCCTGGGAACTCTGCCGAGTTTTACACGATTTTTTTCACATTTACTGCTGCAGAAATGGTACACCGTACCGTCTTTTTTGACGTACATTTTGCCGGTGCCGTCCTCTATTTTTTCTCCGCAGAATGAACATGTTCTCATGGTTTGTCACCTTCAATTTAGGGTGTACGGATTTCTTTGGCTTCTCTGATGGTGTCCAACAACATCAGAATGTCGCCTTCCCTTATGGCGCCCATAACATTACGGGTTAATATCCTACCCTTATCTCTTCCTTCTAATATCCTGCATTTAACTTGCATGACCTCTCCGGTCATACCGGTTCTTTTTAGAACCTCGATAACTTCTGCAGGAGTTGCTTCTGCCATTTAATCACCTTTAAAAGTGAGAAGGACTTTTCCTTCTGTAAGTGTTAATTATTTCTTGAGCTCTTCTACTTTCTCTACCACGTCTTTGATGAGATCTTCTGCTTCACCAGCATCGATGATGCAGGCAGACGCGGTTCCCACGTTGAGACCAGCTGCTTCTCCCAGTTCGTCTTTGGTGGGTATGTAAACGTAGGGTATTTCTTTTTCTTCTGCAAGAACTGGCATATGAGCGATAATTTCAGGTGGGTCAACATCCTCAGCCAGCAATACTAGTATTGCTTCTCCTCTTTCCACGGCTTTGGTTACCTCGTTGGATCCTTTTCCTACTTTACCTGTGTCTCTTGCGATTTCTAGGGCCTCGTAAGCTTTGTCAGCTAACTCTTTAGGCACATCAAATTTAACATACATTGCTTTTGCCATTTATTTACCTCCTTTTTCATCTGGTTTTTAACCATCCATCGGCAAATCCTAATTTTAGACTCTATGGTTTAGCTTATGCGTACATAAAGTTCTGATCCCGATGATAGACCAAAAATTCTAATTTTAAACTTAAAAAAATATTTTAGAATTCTAAAATTAGATGTAACAAAATTAGTTGATTACAGTATATATACTTTACTTGACTTTCGATTAACTGACATAAAATGGCCACATAAAAGATTAAGATTGAATGATCCATTTTAGATTAATTTCATTGAAGATCTAGTCCTGGTGTTATTACGAATTTACTAAAAGTTTAGAAAATCTTCAAAAGTATAACGAAGTCTGTCATGGAAAAAACAGTTATAATAAGGGCTGAAAATCATCTAAAAAAAAAGAAAAGAAAGGAAGGTTAACTTATAACCTTTTGACGGCTAATTCGACGTCAGAAGATTTAACAGTTTTTCTTCCTGCGTGTTTTGCCAGTTTAACAGCTTCAGTAGCGATGGTTTCGCCTTTTTCTTCTAAGGCTTTGGCTAGAGCTTCTCTAGCGTCGTCACTGACTCTTTCTGCACCGGCGTTCTTTATTATTCTTCCAATTGGAGCTATTGGTAATTCCATATTAATCACCTCATTTTTGTATATTTGTTAATATACACTGTTGCCGTACTCCTATATATATGTATCGTTAAAATCAGTGATTATTTGGTGATCTATATGGTATTTGGTCATGTCATGATGATCCCTATGATCTTTGGACACCACATGACAATTCATATGATCTTGGGTCATGAAGAAAAAATTAAGAAATAGAAATAGTCCAGTTTTTCCCCAAAAAAAGGTGGGAAAAAATCAATTAATTTCCCTTTATAACCCTTAAAAGCGCATCAATATCAGCGTCTACTTCAACAGGCTCTTCACACGCATTTATAGCTATGTTAGGGTCTTTAAGAACATGTCCAGTGACCACACACACAATTTGTTCACCTTTGTCTATTTTCCCTGAATCAACTAACTTTTTAAGTCCTGCAATGGATGCTGCTGACGCCGGTTCTACTCCAATTCCTTCAGTCTGGGCCAGGAGTTTCTGGGCACTTAAGATCTCCTCATCAGTAACGGTTTCTGCCAGACCATCCGATTCATAAATGGCCCTAATAGCTTTTTTAGCACTAACAGGAGCTCCAATACGAATTGCAGTAGCCACGGTTTCCGGATTTTCCACAGGAACAATATCGTCATGTTTCTCCCGAACTGCCCTGGCAATAGGGGCTGCTCCCTCAGCCTGTATCCCAGTCATACGGGGAAGGTCATCTATAAATCCAGCTTTCTGAAATTCAGTTATGCCTTTCCAGATTGCAGAGATATTCCCTGCATTTCCTACAGGTAATATGATCCTGTCTGGTGATTTCCATCCCAGATCATCCACAATTTCAAATCCTATGGATTTTTGACCCTCCAATCTGTAAGGATTGATGGAGTTTAAAAGGTAAAGCTGACCTTGCAGAGCCAGTTGGGTGATTGCCTCCAGTGCCTGGTCAAAGTTGCCTCTTACTGATAGGACCTGTGCTCCATGGAACATGGCCTGGGCCAGTTTACCCAGGGCAACTTTACCTGCCGGAAGCAGGACAACACACTTCAAACCCGCCCTTGCAGCATATGCAGCCAGAGAAGCGGATGTGTTCCCAGTGGAAGCACAACCCACAGTATCTACACCTAATTCAATGGCTTTGGTAATGCCCACGCTCATACCTCTATCCTTGAAGCTGCCAGTGGGATTGGAGCCTTCTACTTTCACGTAAAGTTCAACTCCTAATTCTTTACCCAATTTATCACACTTACAAAAAGGGGTGCCTCCCTCATCCAGACTAACTATGCGGGATGGATCAACAGGCATGAACTCCTTGTACTTCCACATTGTGGATTTACGGCACCTGAAAACATCTTTTGATACATCTGGTTGGCAGACGACTTCCAGTATGGAACCACACTGGTTGCAAGTGTAAATTATTTCATCATCAGGATATTCTGCTCCACAAGATATGCATCTCATCATAATATCACCTTTAATATCTTTTAACATTTTGAATAAACATTTTATTTACTATAAATCTCATACTATTGGAAATTATTTTTTTGAATACCTACAACAAATCCTGGATTAAAATTTGAATACCTATAATTATTATTCTTGGATTAAAAAAATTTGTTGAAATTTTTCTCAAAAAAGATGGAATTCATCCATTTATTATGTATGAACCGAAATTTGGTTATATAACACCCTTCATGTACTGTATCCAGCCCGGAGTGAAGTTAGCTTCAATTATGGCAGCTATGACAAGCAGGACTATGGCAATGCCCATCATAATTAATGTATCCTTAAAATCGTCATAATTAACTTCTAACAAGAATTTCAGCTGGTTTGCAACGCTAAAATCGGATTGTATTTTAAGTGTACCCTTTAAAATGTCGATAACAATTTTTGCCAATCTAAAGCCAGCTGCACCTGCAATTATGATCCCGAAAATCTCAAACACACCATGGGGAATGGTGGCTATGATGAAGTCTCCTATTTGGTACTGTGATCCAGCATAACCAAAGAAGATTCCATTGTATATCAGGAAATAGGCAGTAGCCAGTCCAAAGATTATCCC
This sequence comes from Methanobacterium sp. PtaB.Bin024, assembly GCA_002067065.1. Taxonomy (GTDB): domain Archaea; phylum Methanobacteriota; class Methanobacteria; order Methanobacteriales; family Methanobacteriaceae; genus Methanobacterium. The sequence goes on along the minus strand of MVPY01000094.1, from coordinate 62,578 downwards.
TCCTGCATAGAGCACCAGTGCAACTTTGAGATTATTTAAAAATATAGATATAGTGTCAAGCTTTAACTCGCCTTCCACAATACGTCTTTTAAACTCTCCAAACATACTTGCCATTATTGGCTCTAACATCCCTGCAAAGGCATATCCGATAAAAACGGAACATATGAAGATCATAGCTGATAAAGCGAGAAAAGTTTCGTTACGACGATATATTCCGCTGAACACACCTTCAAATCTTTCCCTGGCCATTGTTTACTCCTGAACTTTATGATACTTTATGTATGATTTTATTATGGACATTATTTTTAAGTCTTTTCTAATTTAATATACTTTCAGCTTTATCCTTGGCCCTGGTTCTTTTTGTTTCCAGATCTTTAAAGAAGTTCCTCATCAGCTCTGCAGCCCTGGCTTTACATTCCCCACACATAATACTGCCTTCCTTACATTGCTGGTAAATCTCATTTAACTCAACATCTGATTGAAGGAGATGGTAGAGTAACATTTCATATACAACACAGTCTTCAGGAACACCACCTTTTTCCTTTTGCTCGGTGAGACTTTCTCTCCCACCAGTTTTAGCAGACTTCAATTTTTTTTCAGCCACTTCTGGCGGGTCACTGAGGAATATGGCAGTTTTAGGTTTGCTACTTGACATTTTACCACCGGTGAGTCCGGTGATGAAGCGGTGGTAGGTTGAAGATGGGCTTATGAAGTTGAACTGGGATTTGAACCTTTCAGCTATGTCTCGTGTGAGGCGTATGTGAGGGTCCTGATCCGGGCCCACTGGAACCACGGTGGGTTTAAGACCCCCCAATTCTTCTAGTTGTGGGTGTAATATGTCTGAAACCTGAATCAGGGGCGTGTAAAGGTGTGCTATATTTGTAGAACCTGAAAATCCATATATAGATTTCATCTCATTCATGTTCACTTTTTTAGCAAGTTTATATGCTAAATCCTGCACAGTCTTGTTTTCAGATTGAAGGTAAATGTGCAAGTTCTCATCATCAGGATCTAATCCTAAAGCTATGTAGTTGGTGATATATTCATCTATTGCAATCTGTTTAGCTTCTGGGAAGCTGATTCCTCTTGCAGAATATGATTCCATGTCGGCAATGGGGATGTAGATCTCAGCACCCTTATCCTGGTACCAGATTAACTGGTCCACAATCATCTTGTGACCTATGTGCATTTTACCACTGGGCATCATACCGGTTACCACTGCAAAGTCGTTTTTTTCTCGGATGGCCTTCACTATCCTACCATAATCCCGATGTCCGAATATGACACCTCTGCGCATGAGAATATGGGGATTTTCAATATCCCCTAAAAGGTCATGGAATGGTTTTATTCCAAATTCTTCTATGAGTTTTTCATAGTTTACTATGGCTGAACTCCATGGATCAATCAATAAATCACCTTTAATTCATCTTCAATGATAATAATCGTTCTTTAATCAGTTAATAAAGTTTTGCTCTCCAGCATCATGGTCTGGTCCACTCAACATTGTAATAGGTTATGTCCTGTTCATCATCCACCACTGCTAAGAGAAGTTTCTTCTTAACTCCATGTGCCACACGAACATAACTGGAAAAATTGGAGATAGATATCTCCTGGCCTTCATTTACCACTTTAACCACAAAGTCGGAATGACCATCACCAGGGGATTTGCCCCTTTCATACAATCGAAACTCAGAACCATACTTGAAACCGGTTTTAACAATATATCCACGGTTGCGTAGGTCTCTGAAGACAATGTATTTATATAGAAGGCCTTTTTCCTGGATCAGCTCCCACATTTCATCCAGGGATAAAAGTTTACCATTTTTAGTATTGTCTGTAATTTTTATCTTACCTTTTTCCTGGAGGTAAAGGGCTTCCATGGGTGAGAGTTGCAGTTCATCCTGGTTGAATTTACCATAGTGGCTTTTTTCATGAAGGGCGACAGCTTTGGGATCATTGATAACTATCAGCTCTCCTCTTAACATTGCGTCCATATTATTTTCACCTTTTAATCAGCTGTCTTTTTTTATAATCTGTTAAGTAGTTTCATAACCTTAGAAAGTTATAATTGGGGGAAATTTTTAATCCTCAGAAATTCATGATTCTGGGAAGTCTAAAAGCTATTTTCTTGAGAAATATGTTATGGAGATGGTTGATATTATTTAGGGAATCTTTTAGGGTTATGAGGATCTGATGTTGGGGGGGGGGCCCTGAATTATCTGTCCTGGGAATGCAATTTTTCCATATCAGTTTCTTTTTTATTCAATCGGACCATGAAGGATGCTATAAGACCATCCAGAAATAAATGGGTGCTGTCCTCAAAAAGAGTGCCCATAGGGGTCAGGTCATCGTAGTTACCCTTAAGAACATGTGATGTATAGTATTTCCAGGGTACTTTACTTTTACTTTCGATGTTAACCACTACATCCGCATTTTTCCCTAGGGTGGAGTCAGGTTCAGTTGTTATTCCCACCACTCTGGTTCCTACTTCTTTAGCAGTTTCAGCAGCCAGGGTTACGGTTTTGGTTTCCCCAGATCCAGAAATAGCTATCAGGCAGTCTTTATCAGTGAGGGCAGGAGTGGTTACATCTCCCACCACATATACTCTGAACCCCAGGTGCATCAGGCGCATGGCGAATGATTTACCCACCAGTTCAGACCTGCCACTTCCCACAATAAAGGTGGACTCTGAATCAGTGATGCAGCCAATCATCAGCTCAACTTGCTCTTGATTTATGCGGTCTATAACTTCCAGTGCATGTTTGGCTATTCCTTCTGCGGTTTTTTTTATGTATTCCATATTCAAGAACCTTATTTCTTTTTTTAAGTTTGTTTTCTAGTTTCTAATATTTTAATGAGTTTCAATTAATTTTAGAGCCCGGTAATTCTTATACCAGCCAGTTTAATTTTATTGCGGATGTTAAGGTTTATCAGGAGTGGAGTTATTTTTTCCACAATCCTGGCATTTTCCAGGGGACCACAATCAATTGCCCTTACTCCAGGAATTTTCTCGGCAAGTTCCATGGCCACTTTCTTAGCTTCCACATCATCGCCCGAGACCAGACAATCGCAATCTATGTCATTTTCTATGTTAGTCAGACTGGCAGCGCTAATATTGTTAAAGGCAGAGACTACTCTCACAGTTTCATCCTCAAGGAAGTTGGCGGTTCTTTCAGCGGCAGAACCATCCCACATGTTTACATATCTCACCGGACTACCACCCAGACAGCTTTCCATGGGAACGGTGGCATCAATGAATATTTTACCCTCCACATGGTCTTTAATGCTTTTTAAAGTTATCATCTGGGCCTGGAGGGGCACAGTCAAAATCAAAAGATCTGCTTTGCTGGCAGCTTCTGCATTGGTCAACCCCCTTACATTGGGACATTCATCTGATTTCAACATGTTTTCAATGATGTTAACAGCATTTTTAGCCTTTTTAACATCTCTTGAACCTACAATTACCTGTTCACCTGCTTTTGTAAATCTCAGGGCCAATCCAAGTCCCTGATCACCGGTTCCACCTATTATCCCTATTTTCAAAGAAGATATCCCCTTCAAATTTTTATAATCTATTACTCATTTTTTTATTCTTCCTTTTTATAGTTATGATAAAAAATTTGATTGAATAATCAGTGTATAGGCACAAAGTATATAAGTAACTTCAACCCTAAAATGCCAGAATAGAAGTTTAATGGAGAAAAAACTTTTTTGATTTATTAGAATTGAAGTCAAGTTTTTTTTTATAGCAATTAAATTTTCATATAGTAAGATAGATTCCATAATATCATTAGATCTATTTTAACTGTTCTATAATCGTTTAATGAGAATTATCCGACTTAATTATGTGTTAGAGTTAATAATAAGTTGGTTTAAATTATTTGAGGTGTTTAAATGTATGGGATGTGGTTCAAAGAACCCAATAGTCTTTAGTGGCGATTGTGGCAAACCGACAAACCAACTGGTACCACTAGGGTGGCATGTCCTGATATTGGCATGATTTTGTCGGAATGAACCAAAGGAGGAATTATATTAAGCAAAATTTGTATAAAGCGGCGATTGTCGTTTTTCTATTAGTAGCATTGCCAGTAAGCAGTGCTTCATCAATTGGAGGATATTTTATACCTGGGGGAATGTATGGGGGTGAATCTGGATATCACTACTGGGAAAACTACTGTCCACTCTGCCATCACTATGGTTGTCTGGTAGTAAACCCTAAAGGAACCTACGAAGGTGAAATAACCTGTTCTAGATGTGATGCTGATTACGATGGATGTTCTGGATACGATAAATCTGCTTACGGTGCAAGAGCAAGATTAACTCCTGCACAAGTGGAAGAAGAACCAGAAACAAATGAAATTGAAAAAACTAATACACAGAATGATACATCCACAATCGAAAAAGCAGCAAATTCAACACAAAACTCCTCAACTAATGCACACTCAACAAATTTGACATTAAAATCGTTGATAAAGGCTAAAGAGCCTGAGAAAACTGTTACTATGGAGTGGGGTGTTGATAATGTGACGGTAAATAAAACTATTCTCCAATTTCACCTGGATAAAATAGGTGAACACTGGTTGTTATAAAAACAACCACTCCCATTTTTTTTTGTATGATTTTAATTTTTCGTTTTTTAAAAAAAATTTAACTTATTAAATTCTGTTTTGGGTTTGATATAATGTTAAAATTCTATTTAGATTAAATAGGATGTTAAAATATTGTTATACTCTATTTTTAATGTATTTTAGACTTTCAACAACATCCTGGGGGTTTTTCACTTCCACCACCAAAACACCATCATAGTTAACATCATTCAAAGCTTCAAAGAATGAATCAAAGTCTATACTCCCGGTGCCCAGTGCATTATGGTGATCCCATGTTCCATCATTATCACTAAGGTGGATGTGTTTTATCAGTGGATATTGAACCATGTCCTGTGGTGAAAAACCTGAATTATGGGCATGACCAACATCCAAAGTCATATATGCACCTATATCTTCCAACAGTGAATTTAATTCCTTTAAATCCTGGAATAGGAGGCTTTCTATCACTGGCATGTTCTCAACACACATGTAAATTCCACAATCATCTGCATAGTTAGACAGTTCCTGCAGGGACTCATAATTGTACTGGAAGATTGTCTCCTCTATTTTCCTGCCTAAAACAGGCATACTCCCCGGATGAACTACCACCAACTCAGAATCCCATTTCACGGCTCTGTCCATAGATTTTTTAACCTCACTAATGGAGGATGTGCGTATTGACTGGTTATGGGATGCTAGGTTAATATCAGAAAGAGGGGCATGCACAGTCAGTTTAACATCATATGATTCCAGCACGTCTTCATCAATTTCATTATAGGGATATTCATTGATGATTTCACAAAAACCAACACCCTGTGCTTCAAGATACTCCAATATCCTCTTAAAGGTTTCAGGGTAAAAAGCCAGGTTCGAAACACCGATTTTCATAGTTATACTCCTTCTTGGTATTTTAGATTCATTTACTAGTCTACATGTTCTGATGTTAAATTGTAAATCAGGATGTATAATCTTAAATTTTAAACCCATCCTTCTTAAATTTTAAACATCCTAAAATAAGTAAAAAAATAAGCTGATTATCTTTTTATTCTTCTCTGATCCTGGCCTGAATATCAAGATTGTTCCTTTCAGCTTTGAGGATTATCTCAGCCAACTCAATATCCTTTTTTATTTTAATGGTGCCTTTTTTACCTACAGTGGCGGTGAAAAGATAGTCTCCATCCACCAGTATGTCGAAGGGAGTTCCCACCACATCTTTACTGAAATTTAAGACCACGTAGTTACCTGAAAGTTCCACTTTAACTGGCAAGTATTCAGGGGATAATAATTCTGGTATGTGGCCACTTCTTTGGCGGGGTTTGGCCTGCCCTCGTTTAGCTTCCAGGGACTCCACACCAATACTTATACCAACTTTACCCTCTAACTCCTCGATGGTTTTACCTCGTTTACCAATAAGTTGGGGGATTGAATCTTCATTCACCCAGACAGTGGCCCGACGGTCTGATTTCATGTCAGCTTCCACGCGACCAGGCACCACCTTTTTAACTTCTTTGATGATCTCCTTTTCAGCCATTTTCTGTATGGGGCTCTTCTTTAATGGCGTTTTGCCCACATCCATGACAATGGTTTGTTCTCCATAGGTGTAGATTTCATGTACCAAGTCTTCGGTTTCAAAGTCCCTGATCTCGATGACTGGTCTGGAAAGATCCGCCTCTAACATTCCAGTGGGGACTTTAACTGTGAGTTTAACATCGTAGATTGCTGCCACTTCTCCTTCATCAATGTAGATGGTGGTATCCACAATGGATGGAATCATACCCAGCTCCACCCGGCCAATTATTCGTTGTATGGCATCAATAGGACGTGTAGCATGGACCACTCCAATCATACCCACTCCAGCCAGACGCATGTCTGCAAAGATCCGGAAATCCTTGGTTTTGCGAAGTTCATCATATATGGTGTAATCAGGCCTTACCAGAAGCAATATATCGGCAGTTTTGCCCATATCTTTCTCTAGAGGTGCGTACTGGGTGATTTCATCCCCTACCTGCAAGTCACGGGGTGATTCCATGGTCTTGACAATGGCACCCATATTCTGGTACAACTCAGCGATTGCCTGGGCAAAGGTGGTTTTACCAGCCCCAGGAGGTCCTGCTATAAGTATGCCCTTGGCACTGTTTTTTAGTCTGTCAATAAGTTTTTCTGGGAGTCGATAGTTTTCTATTGAAACCTTGGCCACTGGTCTGACAATGGTGATTTCCAGGCCATCAGAGAATGGTGGGCGGGCAATGGAGATACGGTACTCCCGAAACTGCACCACAGTGGCCCCTTCCCTTTCTATCTCAATAAAACTTTTAAAATCACTCTTGGCTCTTTCCACGATCTCACGTGACATGAATTCCATCTGTCCATGCGTAAGGGGTTTGGATCTTATGCGGACCAGTTTTATATTCCCTGGTTTCCCTTTTTTCGCCAGGGGAACTACGTTCTCTTTAAGATGGACAGACATGGTGTTATCATCAAAATATTTGGTTACTTGAATGTCACCATAATCTAACATCTCTGGTTTAAGGTAAATAGCATTAAGACCCTGAGCTTCAGCCACTTCCCTTTGAACCCGGTCACTGGTTATAAGGGTTGCTTTATTTTCTCCGGCTGTGTCTCTGATCATGGCGTCGATCTCTCCACCCCTGGCCAGTGATATCTCTTCAAGGGTGGGACGGCGCCCCACAAAGCTTAAATGGATTTTACCCTGACTATGCAGTTTTTGCAAATTTTTAAGTTCTTCTAAGCCATTGTATCCGCTGTCTCTTCCTTTGTTGGCTTGGTTTTCCAATTCAGATACAACTGCTTCGGGGACTATCACCTCACATCCCTGGTAGTCTTCTTCCTGGACTATGCGGGTGATTCTACCATCCACTATAACACTTGTATCTGGAACAATTCTCATCCTACTTGTCTCCATAAACGTTTTCCGGTTCGAAAACTTTTTCTTTAACTATTTTAAGTTTAAATCCATCTTCATCTGATATTTCCCTGAAGAAACAGGAGTAATATCCTTCATGGCATGCTGCACCATTCTGTTTCACCTTCAGGAGAACGGCATCCTGGTCACAGTCAGTGAAGATTTCCTTCACTTCCTGGGTGTGACCGGAGCTTTCACCCTTCAACCACAGTTGGTTACGGCTGGTGCTCCAGTAATGAGCTTTACCAGTTTTTATAGTCTTATTAAAAGCATCATGGTTCATGTAGGCAACCATGAGCACTTCACCTGTTTGGTGATCCTGGGCTATGGCTATAACCAGTTTTTCTCCGTTAACCACATGACGGTAATTGAGTTGAGGTATATCCATTTAATCAATCCTTAAAAATTTAATCAATTCTTAAAATGTTCCATTTAATTAATCATTTAAAAATTATTTGTTGGTGTTAATTCGGTCCAAAAGAACACCTGTAATGTTTTCTATCGATATTTGTTCCTGGTCTCCTGATTCCATGTCTTTCAGGGTGATTTTGTCCTCTTCCAGATCACGAGCACCTACCACGACCACGAATCTTGCCCCAGAGTTATCTGCAAAGGAAAGAATCTTTTTTAGCCTCCGGCCCACCAGTTCCACATCAGTAGTGATGTTGTTTTTCCTTAAATTTTGTGCTATTTCAAAGGCTTTAAGTTTTGTTTCCGTGGATATGGGTGCTACAAAGACGTCCACCCTTCCTTTTAGTGGGGTTTGTGTTTTTTGAATCTTGAGGGATTCCATAACCCGGTCAAAACCAAAGGCAAATCCAGTGGATTCAACCTTTTCGCCACCGAAAATCTCTATTAAATTATAGGTTCCCCCACCACTTATTTGTTTCTGGGCACCCAGACCCTCCACATAGATCTCAAAAACTGTTCCTGTGTAGTAGTCTAGTCCACGTGCAATACCCAGATTTACAGTGTAACCGGTAAAACCAAAGGCTTCCAGCATTACTAAAAGTTCTTCCAATTCTTCCAGGGATTTGGTGGCATCAGGATAATCTTTTACTAGTTCCTGAACAACTGGAATAACTTCTCGGTGCCCCTGCATTCCAATCAATTCCAGGAGAATGTTTTTTGATTCTTCATTGAGTTTCAGTTCTTTTAGCAGTTTTTCCAGTTCTTCTACCTCTCCCTTATCAATGATTGCCATTACCTGGTCCTGCTGGTCTGCTGAAACACCATCCTGAGTGAGTATTCCCCTTAAAATTCCTAGATTACCCAGGTGTATCTGGTAATCTTCCAGTTTCAGTTCCTCCAGACAGTGGGCTGCCAGGGCAATGATCTCCGCTTCACAGTCTGGAGACTTTCCCCCGATAAGTTCGCATCCGAACTGCCAGAACTGACGGAAACGTCCGGCTTGTGGCCGTTCATAGCGGAAACAACTCCCAAAATAATACATTTTTATGGGTCGGGGTGCTTTCTGTAATTGGTTTAAGTAGATCCTGGCTACTGGTGCTGTTAATTCTGGCCTGAGTGCCAGATCTCTTCCTCCCTTATCCTGGAAGTGATATATTTCTTCTATTATTCCTTCACCTGATTTAAGGGTGAAAAGGGCAAGATCCTCAAAAATTGGAGTTTTGATCTCCTGATAACCATAGGTTTCAAACACCTTTCTCATGGTGTTTTCAACAAATTTTCGTTCTTTCATCTCATCAAAGAGGAAGTCACGTGTTCCTCTTGGTTTTTGTAGTTCCATTCTAATTCTCCTATTTGTTAAACGTGAATTGCATTTTCATTTTTTGAATTTTTAGTGAATTTTATACATTTTTTGTTAATTTGTAATGTTCCAATCAGGTAGGTAGTGGTGCTGGAAATTTAAGAATTATAACTAGATAATATTCTTACTGATACTTCAAGTTTAAAAAGGTCTTAATGAATAACCAGAATCAACGAAGGATTGGGCTTTATCATCCTGTTAAATGGATTTTCACTTATTCGTAGTATTTTAAGTACTCTCTTAACATTTTTGGGAATGATTTAGCGCTTAAAAATCTGAGTCCCAGTCTTTCTGCCCAGACTTTGATTCCTTCATCTGCTGCCACCACTCCGGCTCCCAATTCCTTGGCCAACAGTAGCACATCCAGATCAGGGGCACTGTCCAGGGTCCCTTTACGAAGTGCTGCACGGTAACGTTTCCTGAAGTCTTTAATGGCTTTTCCAATGACTTCCATTTCGATCTGGGTCTTTTTCTCACCACGGGACATCATGACCATTGATTCCACGGCTGCCTCCCAGACCGCGCTTTCTGAGATGCGCATACCCTTGTTCATCCGTTCTCGCATATCCTGCACATATTCATAGAATATTTCAGAGGGTATTTTGGTGTCGTAACGGTTGGGGGATTTTTTCACTATCCAGGTTTCAGCTTTGATCATGGTTTCCTGGGGGCATTCATAGCGGCTTATATAGTCAGTGAATTCCTTATAGGTGATAGGAGGCATGTGGCAGCTGATGTTGAGTTTTATTCTGGAACGGGCTATCAGGTCCAGCAGAGTATCTACAGTCTTATCCAGTTCCCCATCTCCATAAGTATCCCTTAACTTGTTATCTGTAAAGGCAGTTGTATCTAAAACGAACCTCTGTTTGGCGATCACGATTAAACCCCCATAAAATCATTATTTCGTTATCTTTATGCCATGTAGGAGGATAGAAAGATTATATAATCCCCTGATCCTGAAGATTGGAACATGATATCTTCACTTTAAGATAACTCTTATCTTAATCTCTTTACTTTAACTAAGATAACTTTTAACATAATCTATTTTCTAATATGAATAAAATAAAAGTTTCCATTAACTTTTCATAATTTTGTTTAATGCACTATAATATGAAATTATGCTGTTGGAGGAGACACCGAAAATAATTTATTCGTTTTTATTTTCCAAGATCTTATTTTTAACTTTTAAAGCAGTTTTAAATCTATGATCAACCTGTAGAGATGAATATGTTTTTTTTGCTTTAATTTTGACATGTACCAAATTTTCATACTAAAAAACTACGTGACTTAGCAGACACCACTAAAAAATACTAATAATTAGAGGTCAAAAAGGACTAAATGAATCTAAAGGTTATGTAATATAAAAACAGTTAACAAAAAAACAAAAAAATATCAAAAAAAAAGAAAAAATAAGTTAATTGGAATTTTCATTGTTTTATGGGACTGTTTATCTTCTAGGAATGGCGATTATAAAAAAATAAAAAATTTTTAAAAACCTTGTTCAGGCGACATATCCGCAGGCAGTACAGTATCCACTCCTCCAACTGTCACCATGGAATGCATATGCTCCACAACTAGGACAGTAGAGTATTCCATCATTGTCCCCCCAACCGCAGGTAGGACACCTGGAACCCTGATACCATGGGTAATATCCACAATTAGGACAACTTTGTGCTTTGACAGTTGACCCACTACTGGATGAACCACTAGAACTACTTGATCCACTGGAAGAATCGCCATCTTCATGGATCACGATGGTTGTGTTCTTCTCATCATTATCATCACTTTGAAAAGGATTAGTACAACCAGCTACAACTACAATAGAACAAACAACAAGCAATACAATAATTTCTTTCTTCATAACAGTATGCCCTCCCCTTAATACTAAGTTTTAGTTTATGACTATAAATTTATTTTTTTGCTGTATACACTTATACTTTACCATTTGTCTAAATTTTCAGGGTATGAACAATTAACAGTATATAAAGAACCCAATATTATATTTTAGCTTCATGATATTAGTTCTTTAGGGGTTTTAGGGAGTTTTAAGTCTGTTTTGGTCTTGTAGATTAGTGTTATTATGAGTTCTCCTAAAAATACTGTTATTGTCGTGATATTTTGTTGATTCTGGTGTATATTCCGTGCATTTTCCATGTTTAGTTTTGATTTGCATAAATCTTAAAAAGAATCTTTGATTGTTCCATGTGTTTGTTTATCTCTATTTAGTTTTTCAACAACGTAATTCGACACTACATATCCTTAAACAATGAAATTCGAGACTATACATCATTCTAACAACGTAATTCAATATTATAAACACATGAAAAATGAAACACAATCGTTTAATTAATAAGGAAAATCCAGGGGGCCAGAATAATTTTATAGATTGCAAACATAACTAATAATCGGATACATACCTTGAATAATATACTTCAAAACTATAAACTTTCCTTCCATGGAGGGTTTAAAAATAAAATATTCCCTAAAAAATAGTATTTGGTGATTTGAATTGATAACTGGTAAAACTGCAGTGGTGGGTATAATGGGAGATCCTGTGGAACACAGTCTGTCACCTCTCATGCACAACGCTGCCTTCAAACATCTAAAAATAGATTATATTTATGTTCCTTTCCATGTTAGACCTGAAAATCTGGATTCAGCAATTGCTGGTGCAAGATCTATGGGAATTAAGGGGCTGAATATAACCATTCCCCACAAAAGGGAGATAATCAAATACCTTGATGAGATAGGTCAGGCAGCACAGCTTATAGGTGCAGTTAACACCCTTAAATTTAGTAAAAACACACTCACCGGTTTTAACACCGACGGGGTGGGGGCTGTTAAGGCTATTGAAGAAGTCACACCAGTTAAGGGTAAAAAAATAATCATTATTGGTGCTGGTGGTGCTGCACGGGCAGTATCATTCCAGTCACTCCTTGCGGGTGCAGGGGAAGTTTTAATAGCCAACCGCACCAGGGAAAATGCCTGTAAACTCACCGCTGATCTTGGCCAAAACTTTGCCACATCAGTGGGCTGTTTAGGGCTTGATGATAAACTGGTTGAAGAGTTAAAGGACACAGATGTCCTGATAAACACCACTCCAGTGGGTATGCATCCCCATGAGGATCAAAAACCCATTGTAACGAGCAGTATGATGCACCAGAATCTGGTGGTTAACGACATAGTCTACAACCCACTGAAAACAGGCTTAATACGTGAAGCAGAAAAAGCAGGTGCAAAAACCATTAACGGCACCAGAATGTTAATTTACCAGGGAATGGAATCATTCCGCATCTGGACAGGGATCAATCCACCCTTTAGGGTGTTTGAAGAAGCAATAATGAAAGGATTGGGTTTTATAAGCTGAAGAATAGATTAAGCTGGCAACAACAGTTTATTATATGGACAATAAGAATATGGACAATAAGAGTCGATTAGATGGATAACAAGAATTAATTAGTGGCAACACAAGGTAGATTATATGGACAACATACCATCCACTGACAATCACATACACGTAGATCCTATAAACGGTGAAGGACCTTTAGATGTAGCCTCTAAATTTCATAGGTCAGGGGGAACATCCATGATCATCCCCAATAAGCCCACCTGGACCGTAAGTCCAGAATGTAGTTTTGTCGAGGCTATGGAACTGGTTGTAAAGTATGCAGATGAGATCAATCAGGAAACAGATGTTAAAGCCTTTGCAGTGGTGGGAGCTCATCCTGCAGAGCTCAGCAGACGTGTTGAGGCAGGTATGGATCTGGTGCAGGCCGAGGAGTTAATGAGGGGTGCCCTGGAGGCAGCCCAAAACATGGTGCTGGAGGGAAGGGCAGTGGGTATAGGTGAAATCGGTAGACCACACTATCCTGTCTTGCCAGAGGAGATGGAAGTCCATAACCATCTCATGGTATATGCCATGGAACTGGCTCGTGAAGCAGACTGCCCGGTGCAACTGCACACAGAAAGTGCTTCAGAAGAACAGTACCAGGAATTTGCCGAGATGGCCAGGAAGGCACACTTAAAGGAAGAAAAAGTTATCAAACATTTCTCAGGACCATTTATCCTCCCAGAGGAAAACCATGGTATCACACCTTCTCTTATTGCCAGTGGTGATGTGATGCGTGAGGCTGTAAGGAAGGGAAAAAATTTCCTCATGGAAACCGATTACCTGGATGATAAAACAAGACCAGGGGCAGTTATGGGTCCCAGAACCGTTCCCAGAAGAACCAGGAAACTGATCAATGCAGGTTTACTCACTGAGGAAGATGCCTACCATATCCATGTGGAAATACCAGAAAAGCTTTACAATGTAGAAATGGATTTATGAGTTATTTTATTGTATGATTTTCCACTATTTTTCTTATTAAACTATTTAATCATTCTCATAAGTAATTTAGAATAGGGAGGGGGATGCTGCCTTAATGTAGTATTGTTCATTTTATCTTAGATATAGAATAAATTTTAGGGAAGTATCATGGATTAACCATGCCCTCCCCCAATTAGGAAGCTGACCACACCGATTAAGACCCCAATAAGTACGATTTCAAGGCTGGTTTTAAGTAAACTTTCACGGGATACACGGCCTAAATACACACCTAGTATGATCAATGCTATGAAACAGAGTATGATGGTGCACATGGTGGCAGTCATCCTATCGGAAATGAGCAGGAAAGGTAGTACTGGTACGAATGATCCAATGAAGCTGCTGAATCCATGGGTGAACATACTCATGAAAATTCGCCTCTTGGCCTGCTGGTGAATGTGGGTGTCATCCAGTTTACCCTCATCCAGCATCATCTTATGCTCCAGGTCTCGGATGGTACGCACTTCCTCGGCCCGTTCACCAATAAAAGAACCGAATGCATTGGACATGGCCAGAGCTATGCCTCCAGCAAGACCAGTTAATCCAACAGAGAAATTGGAAATGTCCAGACCAGCCGCACCAGCCACACCACTGGCAGTTAAGGTAACTCCCATCACCGCCAGTATTCCATCCATGGTTCCCAGAGCCACGTAACGGCTCATTTTAAAATATTCATTAATGAATTCGCGAATGTTCATTTATTCTTCTTCTCCTACTGATAGCAAATCTTCATTTAAAATTACAATTTCTTTTCCTGGTCCTGGGTGCCAAATAAACAATAAATAATCATCGTATTCTCTGGATAAACTCGATTTAAATAGATCTATAATTTTTTTAGGTAAAGATTGTTCACCATTGCCGTACATAAGCAGAATTCCATAGAAATAGTTATAATTACGAAAATTTATAAGTTTTTCAATATCATCTTTGATTTTATTTTTTTGAGTATGCACTGGTTTAACTTCCATAACTACTAAATTCTCTTCCATTGTACCAGGTATATGGAAAATAAAATCTGGTTTATAATTTTCTTCAATTATTGGATGTTTAGATTTATCCATTTCTCCTTGAAGTTTATAAGAAAGGAGGTCTCCTAGAACACAGCGCAATTGATGATATAATTCATAGCAATAAACTCGTTCACGATAAATTAATTCTTCAGATTCAGTATTATCTATTTGGAAATAGGATTTATCATTCATATTTGTACTTGCTTTCTTTAGACCTTCTATAAAATAAGTGAAATCTATTTTCATAGTAATCTTTGTTTTTTTAAATAAATTATCTTACAAGTTTTTTAAAATCTTCATCATCCCAAAGATTCATGAAGTCCGAGTCTTCTATTGCTAATTTTTTATACTTAGAATCTATTTTTATGGATTCAGACAGAATTCTTAGGGCTTTTTCTTTATCATTTTTTAGTGCATATAAACATGCTAAATTATAAAATGCTGCTGCGTTTTTAGGATCTATTTTTATCGCTGTATTCAATGATTCAATAGCTTTTTTTTCGTTCCCCAATTTTGTTAGCACTTCACTTATTCCCGTCCAATTATTAGGATCTTCTGGATTTAATTCAATTGATTTTTCATAAGATCTGCGTGATTCTTCAAAATTTTTAATCTTTTTAAGGGTAATGGCTTTCCAACGCCATGCTTCAGCAAATTTTGGGTTAATGGTAATGGCTTTATCAAAATTACCGAGGGCTTCTTTAAAATGTCCTTTTTTGAGGAGGCTATTACCTTTGTTAACATATGCTTCAATAAGGGAGGGGTTTATTTTGATCGCTTTGTTGTAACATAAAATGGCTTCGTTATAAAGCTTCAATTTATAAAATATTGATCCTTTATTTAACCAAGCCAAATCAAAATCTTTTTTTAATTCAATTGCTTTATTGTAGCATTTAAGAGCTTCATCAGTGCTTTCAATATCTTTGAGTAAGTTCCCTTTGTTGTACCATAAGAAAGCAGAGTGAGGATTCAATTTTAGGGCTTTATTATGAGATTTGAGTGATTCTTCATATTCACCAATCTCATTAAGAACGGCACCTTTATTAGACCAGATACCAGCACTATTCGGGTTTATTTTGATCGCTTGGTTATAGATGTCAAGTGCTTCCTCAAACATTTTATTATTGTAAAGTAAAATACCTTTATTGGATAATGATTCATATGAATTAGGATTTAATTTTATTGCAGTTTCGTAACATTTTAATGCTTCTTCATTTTCATTAAGGGCAGCGAGAGCAATACCTTTGTTGTTAAATATACTCGCTTTAGGACTTATGTTGATAGCTTCATCAAAACAGTGAAGTGCTTCCCTATGTTTAGATAGTTGAATTAATAAAAGACCTTTATTATTCAGTGCTCCCACAAAATCAGGTTTTAGTTCTATAGCTTTGTTGTAATTTTCCAATGCTTCCTCTAATTCCATAAGGTTGACTAGTAAATTACCTCTATTGAAAAATTCCTTTGGATCATTTTGTATTTCTATTTTACTTTTCACTATTTTATCAATTTCTATTATAACTTTATTTGCAAGATCATTCTCATTTTTAAATTCGATTTGATCAAATTTTGATAATTCATGAGTGTTGATTGGTTCAATACTATAGTATCTACAAGGAATTACTCTTTTTTTTAAGTTAATAGCTTTTTTATACTCTTTTTTAACTTCTTCTGAATCAAAAGTTCTTCCAGTGATAATAACAACGAAAAAAGAAGCTTTTTCCAATGCGGAGTCCCTTTTTTCTGCCCAATGATCTCCACCAAGATTATCTTCAGAAAATAGATAAACCTTATAATGATCACCTTTTTCTAGGGCTTTTTTTAAGTTATGTGCGTAACTTTCTCCTGTTAATGATTCATAGCATATAAATACATCATGAGGAGGGTCAGGGGTGTATTTCATTGTTTAATAAACCTTTGTCATGTCTCAAGAATGTGTAATGTGTACTAGTCTTGCTATAAATTAATTTAGGGAAATAATAATTTGTTTATAAATATTTTCACTCAACAAGTTTTTTGAAGTCTTTATCTTCCCAAAGGTTTTTGAAGTCTTGGTCTTTTTTTGCATTCTCTTTAAATTTCTTATCTAAATTTATGGCCTTAGATAAGTTTTCAAGAGCTCTTTCCTTGTCTTTAAGAAGAGCATATAAACAAGCTTTGTTAAACAAAGCTGTAGCATAATTTGGGTTTAGTTTGGTGGCATGGTCATATGATTCTAATGCATCGTGAAAACGCTGAAGTTTACTTAAAACAATACCCCTATTATTCCATGCAGTAGCAATGCTAGGATATTTTTCAATTAATTTATTGTAAACTTCAACTGCTTCGTTATAAAGACCGAGATGATCAAAAATCAATCCTTTTCTTTCCAATGCAATAGAGTAATTTGGTCTTAGTTCAAGTGCTTTGTTGTAAGCATCAAGAGCTTTTTCGAGATTTCCAATAATTTCAAGTGCGTTTCCTTTATTTACCCATGATTTTGGAAGGTTGGGATTTAATTCTATAGATTTATCAAAAGATTCTAATGCTTTTTCGTGATTGCCAAGATGCCCCAATGAAATTCCCTTGTTATTCCATGCTTCGGCAGATTCTGGATCAAATTCTATTGCCTTTTGTGCTGCTGCTAAAGCTTCTTCATAACGGTTAAGATTGATAAGTGATAAACTTTTATTGCTCCAAGCATCAGCGTGATCTGATTTTAATTTAATTACTTTATCATAGATTTCAATAGCTTCTTCGTAATATCCAGCTTTTCCGAGACTTACACCTTTATTGTACCATGCTTCAACATAGTCCGGTTTTAGTTTTATTGCTTTATCGTATGCATTTATTGCTTTTTGGTATTCACCTAGTTTGTCAAGTGATGTTCCTTTATTATTCCAAGCTTCAGTGAAATTTGGATTAATATCTATTGCTTTTTCAAAGGATTCAAGTGCTGCTTCATATTTTTGGGAGTGGTATAATGTAATCCCTTTATTGTACCATGCTTCAACATAATCTGGTTTTAGTTTTATTGCTTTGTTGAATGCATCAATTGCCTTTATTTCTTTTTTAAGATCTCCCAATATCACGCCTTTGCTTTGAAATGCTTCAGCAAAGTCTGGTTTTAGTTTTATTGCTTTATTAAGCGTTTGCAACGATTTTTTAGGTTTTTTCAATTGGTAATATGTTATAGCTTTGTTATACCATGTTCTATAAGAATTTGGTTTTAATTCTAATGATCTGTTAAAAAGATCCAATGATTTATCATACTTTCTTAACTTACCTAAAATAATTCCCTTATTGTCCAATGCTTCAGTGGAATTTGGATTTAATTCTATTGCTATATCATAAGATTTTATAGCTCCTAAATCATTCCCAAGTTCACTTTGAACATTCCCCTTGTTTATCCATGCTGCTACGTAATAAGGATTGATTTTTGTTGCTGTATTATATGCCTCAAGGGCTTTGTCCCAATCCATTAGATTTACATATAAGTTTCCCTTTTGTAAAATCGCTTCTGGATCAGTATCTGTCCTTTCTTTTTGTTTAACTTTAATTTTCATTATTTCTAGGAGTACTTTGTTTGCCAAGTCATATTCATCTTCAAATGTGATTTGATAAAGATCAAGCAATCCTTTATCCCCAATATATTGATCTGGTTCAATAAATTTCTGGGTTTCGATTAGGGGAAGTTTAGAATGTCTACATGGTATTATATATTTTTTAAGATCAAGTGCTTTTTTAAATTCTCTTTGAACTTCTTTAGAGTTTGGTGTTCCTGCAGTGAATAAAATGATGAAAAATTTACTTTCTGTTATTGCAAAATCAATTTTCTTTCTTAAATCTAGGTTGAAATTCTCGGAGGTAGTTAAAAACACATTAATATCTATCTTTCTAAATGCCTCTTCTAAATTTTTTGCAAAATTTAGCCCAGTAGAATAATCAAATGAAATAAAAACATCGTAAGACATTATTTGGCCCTCCTTAATTTAGCTATTTCAACTATGGCTTTATTTGCAAGATCATGTTTATCTTCAAATTTTATTTGGTGAAGGTCTGATAACTCATTTAGTAACTCTTTAGTTTTTTCTACAGTAATCTGGTGCCATCGGCAAGTAATAAAATCTTTTTTTAATTTCAAAGCTTTTTGACATTCTCTTTTTACTTCAGATGAGGAAGATGTAACTGCAGTATAAATTAAAACAAAATAAGTAGCTTCTTCTAATGCTGCATCAATTTTTTCTCTCCATTTATGTTTTGTTAAGAGTTTACTACTTGCTAAAAATGCATTTTCACCATCTTTTTCTAAAGCTTCATATAAATTTTGAGCATAACTCTGACCAGTTTTTGATTCATAACAAATAAAAACTTTGAATGTCATTGTTTCACCGGTCAGAGCTTTAAAGTTTTTATCCTCTTCCCAAATCCTTATGGGCCCTTGCCAGATGACCAGCAGCAAGTGCACCCATGAGTGATAATTCACCTGTAAGAACAGTTGCCCCTACGATTTCGGCAAATTTACCTACATTACCTTCTCCATGAACACCCATAATCTGCAGGCACTCGGTGGCTGTTTCCAGACTGGTTCCTCCTCCAACAGTTGCCAGTGGAACATCAGGCAGGGTCACAGAAAAGTACAAATCTCCCTTCTGTTCTTCGGCAGTGGTTACTCCCAGACTACCCTCCACAATATGAGCCTCATCCTGTCCAGTGGCCAGGAATATGGCACCGATCATGTTGGCGTACTGAGCATTAAAACCCATACTTCCTGATATGGCAGAGCCAATCATGTTTTTGGCTAAATTAACTTCCACAATTGACTCGGCAGTTGTTTTAAGCTTTTCTTCCACAATGTTCTTGGGGATGATTATTTCGGCAACAATGCTCTTCCCACGGCCTTCAATAAGATTCAGGGCAGAGGGTTTCTTATCCACACACAGGTTACCACTGAGTGCAACTACATGGGCTCTTGTCTCTCTGGTTAATATCTCCAGGGCCTTTTCTGTGGCTATGGTGACCATGTTCATGCCCATACTGTCACCAGTGGTGAAGGTGAAACGGGGATAAACATAGCGACCCACCACTATAACAGGGTCAACCTTCAACAACCGCCCGTGACGTGTGGTACTCTCTGCAGCCTCTTTAAGCTCAATAAAATGCCTTTCAATCCATTCTTTTAATTCAAGGGCTTTTTGGATTGAATCTGCCCTTATAACTGGGGCACGGGTCATTTTATCATCTATTATGCGCACGGTGATGCCACCAGCTGCTTTGCTAATAGAACACCCTCTGTTAACCGAAGCCACCAGGGCCCCTTCAGAGGTGGCCAGGGGAACGTAATAATCTCCATGGGCATGTTCACCGTTGATCTGGAGTGGTCCGACCAGTCCCACCGGGATCTGCACAACTCCTATGGGATTTTCAATATTCTTTTTCATGGCCCGGTCCATATCCAGTGAATGATGGGAAACATGCTTGAGATTGGCTCCAGATATTTGTTCTGCAAATTCTCTTCTCACCTCAACTGCTTCCTGGATGTTATCAGTGTAATTTTCAATCTGGTAAAGTTTTAACTCTCCTTTAACCAGTTTTTCAATAATTTCTTCTTTTTTTGCCATAAAACCACCCTGAAGTATTTATTTTTTTTTAAGGCCATTTTTTATAATCTTAAAGTTGTCTTTTTATTAAATAAAATGAGTTTTCATTTATTTTGAATTATTCATTAGGTTTTAGAGTATTTCTTTCATTACAGATGCAATCTGTGATGGTTGTTCTGCTACTTCCACTCCTGCAGTTTTAAGGGCTTTCATCTTAGTTTCGGCGGTTCCAGCATTACTCTCAATTATTGCTCCGGCATGCCCCATCCTTTTACCTGGTGGGGCGGTTCTACCTGCAATGTAGGCCACTACTGGTTTGGTAATGTTATCTGCAATATATTCTGCAGCCTTCTCCTCAGCATTACCTCCAATCTCTCCAATCATAGCCATGGCTTTAGTATCCGGGTCTTCTTCGAATTTCTGCAATACCTCTGCAAAATCCATTCCCACCACAGGATCACCTCCAATCCCGAGACAGGTGCTCTGCCCTAAACCAGCCTGGGTTATCTGACTGGCCACCTCATAGGTAAGGGTTCCACTGCGTGACACTATCCCAATATCTCCAGGATTAAAAATGTGTGTGGGCATGATCCCAAGTTTACCCACTCCTGGTGTGATGATACCGGGGGTGTTGGGTCCTATTACTTTACAACCCATTTTCCGAGCATACTGGGCTATTTCCATAGAATCATGTACTGGTATGTGTTCAGTGATGATCACCACCAGTTCCATCTGTGATATAGCTTCAAAAGCAGCATCCTTGGCGAATGGGGCTGGGATAAATATTATAGATGCGTTAACATCCATTTGTTCTGTTATTTCTCCAATAGAATTGTAGACAGGAATTCCCTCAAACTCCTGACCTCCTTTGCCTGGTGATGTGCCTGCCAGGATATTGGTATCATATTCAAGCATACTCCTGGTGTGGAAAGAGCCCTGTTTACCGGTAATGCCCTGCACAACGCATCTGGTATCTTCGTCAAGAAATATCACTGTAACCACTTCCTTTTATAAATAACTTACAATCAACTGCTTTAACTTTATTTTTTTTAATGAAACCATTCAAACCTTTAAGATCTTCATCTTTTCTGAAAGAGGAACTGCCAGATCCATCACATTACCATTCATATAGGCTGTGATTGACATGATCACACTTCCAGGGATAACATATGAGGGAGATCCTCTACGCACCAGATAAACATTTTTATTGCCGAGTGCAGCTCCCATCATGGCCCCACCTACCACTGCCATGCTTTCAATATCTTCCACTGTCACTACAACCACAGGATCATCTGTTTCGGCAGAAACATATCCCACACCAGGTATTTCCTTGTTGTGGTTTAAACTACTCCCACCTATATCTGTCACATTGTCCATGCCTCTGGCAGCTTTCATTACAGAATCAGCAACTTTATGGACGAATGATTCCCCCCCATAAGTGTCAAAGGCCATGATAATAGCATCAGGATATCTGTCCTGTCTTATATTTGCTTCAGCATAGGAAACTCCTTCACCAGCCCCTTCCCTGGTGGCAGATATTCCATTAATATCTCCCATGTCTTCGGCATTACTACGGAGAATATCCACAATACCATGGTTAACATCTACCAGGTTTTTGTCTTCTACAAAGGCGCTGATTACCACATCATCGCCAGTGACATTGGTGAGGGCTGCTTTATATGCTCCAATTTTGAGTAAATCAGGAATGTCCTTTTCGATATTTTCAATTAAAGTTTTGCTACAGGAAACATCGTTTCCTGAGATATCCGCACCTATGGATGTAATCTTCAAATAATCACCTGAACTAATTTGGAATTAGATTGATTATGTTTTAATTAAATTGTATAAAATCCATGGATTATTAATTATAAGCAATGATATAGGGGATACTTGTTCTTATAGATTTTTATCTGTCTTCTTTTTTTGCTGGTTTCTGTTGACTTAAAACACGTTTATGTAATCTGCAGTCAAAACATCATTGTCCATATATTTAGTAATGTGGAGAAATAAATAAATAAGATGTTAATGAACTTAGTTCCCTTGATATAATCTAATAATCCTAGATGTTTTAGGTAATGTTGAGATGTGCATATCATGATTCCAAAACCATTGATCTGTGTTCCAATATTCCAAAAAGACAGGCGGAAGGTCTTAAAAACAGCTGAAGAAGCTATAAAATTGGATGTGGATATATTGGAGCTGAGAATAGATGCCCTTCTAGACCCGGATCCTCAAAAGATCATCCATCTTATAGAAGAAATAAACTTTCCCCTAATTGCCACCAACCGGATGAAGGAGGAAGGAGGACATTTCAGAGGATCTGAAGATGAAAGAACCAGGATCCTTATTGAAACAGCTGAACATGTTGATTATGTTGACATAGAACTTCAGACTGATGAAAAACTCCGTTCAAAGGTAATAAATGCTTCTAAGTCAACTATAATATCATATCATAACTTCCAGAGAACCCCTCCTTTAAAGGAACTTCTGGAAATTGTTGAGAATGAAAAAAAGCTGGGGACCATAGCGAAATTTGCGGTTATGCCCCAGAATATGCAGGATACACTTAACGTGCTGCAGGTGGTTAACCAGTTTGACAACACCATCGGTATTGCCATGGGTAAAATGGGAAGATACACCAGGGTCTTGGCACCACTTTTCGGATCACCCCTGACTTATGCAGCTTTAAATGGAGGATCTGCGCCTGGACAGTTGAATCTAACTGAAACCAAAGAAATCATTGACAAATTAATGCTGGAGAGAGATTAATTTGAAACAAAAAATAGGGTTAACTGTTGTATTACTGGTATTGATCGCATTAATCGGGTCTGCTGGATATTTGTTAGCCAACCAGAATAGTACTGGGATTAAAGTTGAAACCAATGGTACAAAGGTGACTATTCAGTCCTCATCATGGTGGGAAGTACCTTCAGCCATGCTTGATGAAATGAAGGTTAAGGCCTTAGAAGATGTGGAAGATCCAGATAGTAATGTGGAATCCATCAAAACGGATATGCAGAACATAGCCAGCAAATACAATTATACAGTTCAGGTCAAGATTGTATCCCAGTTCGGCGAGGATCAACTACCCATGCCTGCCACTGTTAAGGGAACATCCATGGTTCCAACTTTAGCAGATGGTCAGAGTATTGTGGTACTGAAAACATCTGATTTTAAGGTGGGAGACATAGTTGTTGCACATCACCCTGAGTACAATTTGATTGTGAAACGAGTTGGGCAGATAAATGGTAGCGAGGTTTATCTGGAAAGTGACAACAAAAATATTGAGGTAGAAAGCCAGACACGCTACGTTAACGGAGTAAAACAGGTGGTTACTATTACAAAGACACCTCTAAATACGTGGGTTCCCAAAAGCTATGTGATCGGTGTGGTTGAGGAATATTAACCAGTGTAGCCAGGGTTCAACTATCTAAATGGCATTTTTATAAAAATGATTTATTATTTTCTATTTTTCTTTTTTTATTTGGGATTACTTCTCATAAGCTCTTTTGGACAACACCAATGATTACCTTTCTATCATAGTAATGTTCCCCCACAACAGGCAGGGGAGGTGAAAAAATTTGAGAGCAAGTCAAGCAGTGCCATTTGGAGCTATGGCAATTTTATATCACCCCAAATTATTCTCACAGCATGAGGAAGTAATTATCTACGAACGTGACGAATTCAGGCGAACATTCAGTAGCATCAGAAATTGCATTCAAGAGATTTTCCTTAAAAACCATCAACTAAACCAACAACAAAACAGGCGTAGACTCATGGGAGAATGGATCTGGATCATGAAACAGGTCCACATAATAAACAACGATCTCGAAGATTTTTTCACCGAAACTCCCTGTCAAGGTTATATGGATACATACATGCACAACTTGGTTGAATCAACAGAAGAAGGAATAATGGAATCTTTAATTTTTGATGATGCAAGAGCGCTAACTTTGGATTTATTGTAAGGTTAGGTTGGTTCACAAGATGAGGTATAGTTACGGGGTCATGGACCAGAAAAACATCCTGATCTACAAACCACAGTTATTCCAAAAAACTGATGATCTTCTCATATTCCCAACCACTGATTACAGGAAATGGCATAGTAATATAACAGAATATATTGACGCTTTATTTCAACTGAACGCTCATAATGACTCTATTGATGTGGATAATCTGAATTTAGCACTTGGTATTCTTTTTAATATTGATCTTGAAATGCAGAGCATTTTTGAAGTTGATAAAAAGATGGATCACTCTTACTTCTATGTTTCCCAGGTGGATGAGAAGTACAAGAAACGTGAAACTGAAGGTTATGGGAGATACATGTATCATATTGATAGAAACGTTCTGAAAATCACTCCCATGTTAAAACATAAACATTTGATGGAAATAGTAGACTATGCTCATAGATTATGGGCTAAAAATGATAAATCAGCCTTCAAAGTGAAAAAGAGAGTATGATCACTAAAAAGTTCGTTCTTTTGGACATTGACTATGTCACCAGGAACCGTAAACCAGTTATAAGGTTATTTGGTAAGATTTTAGGAGATGAGTATGAAAGTATAATTGCCTTAGACAAAAGTTTTAGACCCTACTTCTATGTTGTCCCCCATGATATGGGGGATTGTATTGACGAATTAAACACTTTGAACCTTTTAAAAATGGAAAAAGTCCTTAGAAATGATGGGGGAACGTCAATAGGGGTATTGAAGGTAACACTAGAAAACCCTCCAGACATTCCTAAATATAGGGAGAAAATAAAGGATTTCCCTTCTGTAAAGGAAATCCGAGAACACGATATCCCATTCTACCGCAGATATCTTATAGATAAAGGGATATCTCCAATGAACATGGTTGAAGTACAAGGAAAAGTCCTATCTGCCAAATCAGGTACATGTAAATTAGAAATGGAAGGATCACCGAAAGTTTTTGAGTCGGATGTGCCTGAATTAAAATTTTTAAGTTTCAATATTGAAGTCTACAATCCACAGGGCATGCCACAGGCAGACCGGGATCCTATAGTTATCATCAGTTTCTCCACCAATCAGGGATTTCGTAAAGTTATCTCCACCAAAAATTGCCTGCTAAGTTTCGTTGATACCGTACCTGATGAGAAAAGTTTAATGGAAAAATTCGTGGAAATAGTTCAAAATGAAAACCCAGATATCATTCTTGGATATAATTCTGATGCTTTTGACTTCCCATACCTCCAGGAAAGAGCCCGGCAGTTAGGTGTTACCCTTAATTTAGGGGTTGATGGATCAAAGCTTAAATTCACAAGGGTAGGCATGGGTAATGCAGCAATGATCAGGGGCCGAGTTCACATTGATTTATACTCTAATCTTCGCCGATATCTGCAATTAGACAGTTACACCCTGGAAAACGTTTATAAAGAGTTTTTCAGGGAAGAAAAACTGGATATCCCTGGTGATGAAATCTACAGGTATTGGGATGCTGGGGGTGAAAGGCTTAAAAATCTACTCTACTATTCATTGGATGATGCTGTGGCTGTAACTGAGATCGGAGAGAAAATATTGCCCCTTAATATGGAGTTAACCCGGATTGTAGGGCAACCATTGTTTGAAGTTGCGCGCATGGCTTCTGGGAGGTATGTGGAATGGTATTTAATCAAAAAATCGTACGAATACGGAAATTTAGTGCCAAACAAAGCTTCACCCTCTGAACTATCCAGGCGAGAAGACATACATGTTGAAGGGAGCTATGTAAAGGAACCTATTCAAGGTTTACATGAAAACATCGTATACTTCGATTTTAGGAGTCTGTACCCAACGGTGATCATTGCAAAAAACATCTCACCAGACAGTCTCGCCAGTGATGATGGGGAAGAGTATTATGTTGCTCCCGAGTATGGTCACAGGTTCAGGAAAACACCACAAGGGTTTATTCCTTCAGCTATTGAGAAAATCTTAGAAGATAGAATAAGAATCAAGTCGTTGATGAAAGAGTCTGATGATATAAGCCAGATCCAGGTCTTAGATGTGCAGCAGCAAGCATTGAAAAGAATGGCCAACACCATATATGGTCTGTACAATCACAGTACATTCAGATGGTATAGTCTAGAGTGTTCAGAGGCCATTACTTCCTGGGGACGTGACTTTCTTAAAAAAAGCATGGAAGACGCTGAAAAACATGGTTTCAAACCCTTATATGCAGACACCGATGGGTTTTTCGTGACTTATAAAGATTGAATTTGAAAAATGATATCACTAAAGGACACTTCGGTTGTATATATTATATAATCGTAATGTCATGGAGCATTATGAGATGCATCCTGAAACCATAACAACATCAATTACGATGACTATAAGTCCTGAAATTGGCATTATGGTCCTACATTGGTTTCAAAATAAAACCTATTTTAATAATTCTAGATAATAAAAAAATTACTCCTAATGCAATTAGAACAAGAATAATTAAAAATAGTTCCTTTTTTCCGATTTTAAACCCTCCCTATCATAAAAGTTCCATTATTACATCCGGTTTTTAATCATATAAATATATTGGTTCGTAATAAATGAGCTAAAATTATATTTATTTGGTTCCAGTTTATGCTTTTTTTCTAATTCAGCCGCCCCTCAAAGAGTATATCAGGGAGCCCAATCAGAATCGGTCACGATTGTTATCTTAGAACAACTCAAATAAAAAACAAGAAAAATGGATGAGAAAAAAAGAATAACTAAGTTGATTGATCAGGTATCACTTAACTCAGCCAATCTTTTAATCCTTTTAACCATGTTGGGATGGGTGGATAATAATTCCATGATTTTGCTGCCAGTGCCAATATGGGTGTCCATCTCACGGAGCTGGGCTAGTTCTGCTTCACTGATTACTCCATCCATGTCGAAATCAATCTGCCTTAAATCATTTATCTCGTTTGATGCATCGGAAATATCATTCACGAAGAAGGCTTTAACTCCTTCCACGGATTTAACCTCTCTTTTATCCAGATTAGCAGATCCATAAACCAGTTTGTAAAGAGCACTGGCCAATTTATGTGGTTTACCTCCTATCTCCACACTTCCCTGGTCTGCGTAATATTCACGTATCCGGCTCACGAATAATACCAGTAACTGACCCAGGAGGTATCCTACCAGGGCAACGATTCCAATGAGTCCGGCATCACTATCTCTATCCCCACTGAAGAGGGTACTGATGAACACCCAGTAACAGATGAGGGGCACCACACTGATAAGAGTCATCACTGCCATATCCCTGTGGCGTATATGGCTGATTTCATGTCCCAGAACAGCTTTCAACTCTTCTTCATCCAGCAGATTCAGAATACCACGGGTTACGCATACTCTTCCATCTTTTTTGGTTCGACCAAATGCAAAGGCATTGGGAATGTTGGTTTCTGAAATTCCGACTTTGGGTTTGGGAATACCGGCGTTCATGGCCAGTTCTTCAACCATGGCATGCAGGTTAGGTGCTTCATGGGGAGACACATAATGCACCCGCATGGTCATCTCCACCATCTTAGGTCCTAACATGTACTGAGCCAGTACCACAGCTACTGCCAGCAACGCGAACACTATCGGTGTTCCAAAGCCCAGTAATGTGCAAATCACGGTAATTATAGCATATAAAATACCAAATAGTAGTATAGTGGCTAACCAAAGCCTCAATGTTAGTAAAAATCTTCTCATTTCCACTTTAACCTCTTTTAATTTTTATCTTAATGGCGTTTAATAGTAGTGAACAAAGTATATAAATATAACTCTTTTTTAGTATTCACCATAAATATTAGGTATTATTTTGCTTAAATAAGAGTAAAATCACAGTAAATTTTTTTAATATTACTAAGGAGAATTATATGAAATTTAAACAATAATAAAAAGTTTATAAAACGTTTCATTTATAGTTGGCCATCAATTGTTACATTGGCCATTAATTCATTAATCCACATGTTCTTTGTCATGGTAATAATATATGAGATAAGCTAGGAATATCACAACACCTATTCCCACTATAATATCAAATACATACATGTAACCTTTTATAATCTCCCATTCAGGCCCCATGAGAACTCCAATATATCCCAGGACAAAGCACCAGGGCAGGGAACCGAAAAAGGTGTAAACGATGAATTTTTTCAGATCCATATGGGTTATCCCTGCAGGGAGCGAGATAAAAGTCCTTAATCCAGGCAGCACCCTGCTGATAAGCACTGCTTCTTGGCCATATTTTGAGAACCATTCATCAGCCAGGTTAAGTTTACTGGGTGTAATAAGGATATATTTACCATACTTTTCTAAGAGAGGTCGACCACCCTTTAATCCCACATAATAAGCAATCATAGAACCGAAAAGATTTCCAAGGGCTCCAACAAGAGTAATCCCCCAAAGAGTCAGTTCACCCTCCCAGACAACGAATCCTGCAAAGGGCATTATAATCTCACTTGGAAGGGGTATGCATGCACTTTCAAGGGTCATGGCCAGGAAAATACCCCAGTAACCTAATGATTCTATGAGATGTATGGCTGTTTCAACTAAAAATTCACTAGGGCTGAACATGGAAAAAGAAACCTCTTACTTTATTTATAACATCAAATCTATTAAGGTTTAATTAAATCACATAAAAATATTATTGTATATTTTTGGGAAGGGAATTTTAAGGAGTTAACAATCATCATATTCAGGATTTAAATGTTACATTTAAGGAGATAGATTCATGAGAAAAATTGAGATATACAGGGATACATTTTTAATATTCTTACGTGGATTACTAATGGGTAGTGCTGATGTGATCCCTGGAGTTTCCGGGGGGACCATGGCCCTAATCACCGGCATTTACCAGAGACTGGTTCATGCCATCAGCCAGATAAATGCAAACTTCCTTCTGGCAGCATTAAAAGGGGATTTTGGAAAATCCAAGGAAGAACTCCTGAAGTGGGATTTCAACCTTTTCATACCTTTACTCTTAGGGATTGGGTTAGCTGTTTTAACCATGTCCAAGATCATGACACTCATGCTCACCGTGTACACTGCCACAACCTATGCATTCTTTTTTGGATTGATCCTGGCATCAGCTGGTTTCGTTTACAAACACGTGGATGAACTTAACCTTAAAAACATCCTATTTTTAGTGGTAGGATTCGTTTTCGCAATACTTTTCGTGGGATTAAACCCGGTACAGGCCAATCACACCCTGCCAGTCATATTCCTGTCTGGTATGGTGGCCATCTGCGCTATGATACTACCTGGAATTTCAGGAGCATTTATTTTGCTTCTTTTAAACCAGTACGAATACATGCTGGCTGCCTTAAATCAGCTTAAATTTGTGGATATAATAACCTTTGGAGTGGGGGCAGTGATAGGTATCCTATCCTTCTCCCGAATCCTGAACTACCTCTTAGAACACCATAAATCAATAACCATGGCTTTCCTGGTGGGATTGATGGTGGGAACCCTGCGATTACCCTACCAGAAGATCACAACCTCTATGGATTCAGTTATCCCGGTGATAATGGCAGCTGCGATTGGATTTATCCTGGTAATAGTTCTGGAAAAACAGTTTGAAAAGTATCATCTCCACTGGGAGGATTAAAAAACCTTCCAGACAATACTTTTTTTCTATTCCTATCTTATTCTTTATCTATTATTCAAACTTTTTAAATCCCCTGGGATTGAATCCATGGGCTATTAAAAGTTGCTGATCAGCACTCTGAACTGATTTTTCTTCTGTTGGTGGTATGGGACTTCCTTTCTTGGCTAAGATAATTCCTGTTTTTTTGTTAGCTGCTAAAAACTTTCCAGCATTTCCATTTATGATTATGGTTCCTTTAATCATGTCAATAGCTGTAAAATCATCGGCATCACCATCAATGATGAGAGTGCCCCCGTTTAAGAGTGCACCGGTGTTTTTCCCGGTATTTCCATTTATCCGGACCGTGCCCTTTCTCATGAGTATCCCGGTTGAAAGGTCAACATCACCATTTTTTATGATCACAGCATCCACATCTAAACGGGCCCCTACAGTATCCTTCACTGTGCCATCATCAATTATTAGTTTTTTTCCGGATAACTGGCAGCCTAACAATTTATCTTTACCCAATCCATTGCTGATGATATCAGTTATGCTCCTGAACTGCCGGTAACCTTTTTGGTTGGATTTTACTTCTACCAGGTTACCCATGGGCTCTTTAACACTTCCCCTTACATAGATGTTTCCGCGGGTCATGCTGATTCCCATACGGGTATCCACATTTCCATCTACATAGATATCCCCCACAGGAACAT
The DNA here is from genome assembly GCA_002067065.1 of Methanobacterium sp. PtaB.Bin024. GTDB lineage: Archaea > Methanobacteriota > Methanobacteria > Methanobacteriales > Methanobacteriaceae > Methanobacterium. The sequence goes on along the minus strand of MVPY01000094.1, from coordinate 32,084 downwards.
CATGACCTGTACCTCCAAAGTACTGGAGATCCACACCCATACTGGATGCAAGACGGTGGCCGGCATCACCATTGATACGGATGTTTCCATTATCTTTAAGGTGTTCTACCACCTCACCAAAGGTTAGATCATTCCCCGGGATTTTCCAGGATGGGTCTAATTTCTCCCCCTTGTGCTGCCAGTGGAAGTTGAAAGTGAAATCCCCCAGACAATCCACGGGTTCGGTAACTTCTATTTCCAGAAATTCCCTATCCTCTTTCCCACTCTTTTTACTGCCGAAGATCTTAAACATATTAACCCCTCATCAGGTTTAGCATAACTCATCTTTCTATAAGTTTATTTAATCCACTTAATAAAAAAAAATTATCTAATCCACTTACTAACAAAAAATCATATACACAGTTTCACACGAAATAAGATTAAAATTTCATCGAGATTATCATGACAGTTAAACAAGACGTGGTCAGATTCCTCCAGAAAAATGGTGTGGAAACCAGGTTTGTTAGCATAGTTGATGAAAGGGTTTATGTTAACAATTTGAAGTTATCCCGGTTTTCACGCAAAAAGGAAGAACTGTTTTTGAGGGAATATCCAAATTTTGAGGTTCGACGTTCCAAGATATTCCAGAAGATCTGCACTCGTGCCTCCCGTGTGCTTAAAAATGCACTGAGTCCTCATGATAAGATATTACTCTTTGATTCTGGAGATTGTGTTGATTTAACATTGTATACTGTTCTGGAGCCTTACACCAGGAAGTATGGGGTGGAGTTACTCATTTTAGACCGCGAAAGCAAGATGGATGGAATGAATGACTGGATAGATTCTTTGCAGTTTCATGGAGAAAAGATGGGTGCAGATAGCGTGGCCCTGCCACTCACCCTGGATGGGGAGGTAGAACACATATTAGAGCTCATGCTTGGGGGGGAGAAATTGGATCTTTTAAGTTCTCAAACTGCAAAAGAGGGGACTAAACTGATCTATCCCTTGATAAATGTTCCAAAATCATGGATTGAGTCATGGATTGGGCTTGAAGGATTGGAATGTTGTTTTGAATATGAGGATGGTCTTCCCAGGGAGATGCTGGAGTTTCTGGAGAGTTTCATTCCTGACGTGCGGGAGAAGATGATTCGCTCTGCTTCTTATCTTTCACAGGAAAATTTAGACTAGACCCTCTTGATGAGTTGATTCTTGTATTTTTAATAAATTATGAAAAAAGTTTTTAAAGTGTTCATATTATACTCTTATATTATATTTTTATTAGACCTAGAATATCTGGAGGATGAAAGGTGCCTAAAAGTATTAAGGACATTTTAATTGAAATGAAAAACATGTCCGAATTAATGGTAGATTTAGCATATTCTGCACTACTTTTTAACAGTAAAGATGCTGCAGAAGAAGTTATAAAACTTGAAAACAAAGTAAACAGGCTTAACTACCAGATTAAAAAAGAATCACTCATGGCTGCAAGGACAGTGGAGGATGCAGAAAAATTAACCGCCCTACTGGAAGTAGGGGAAGCTGCAGAAACCATAGCCGACTCAGCAAAAGACATAGCCGACCTGGTTTTAAAGGATATGAAACCACACCCTGTGTTTAAAATGGTCATGGAAGAGTCAGATGAAGTTATAATGAGAGTTGAAATTTCTGAAGGTTCAGAACTAATCGATAAATCTTTAGGAGAACTTCTACTTGCCACCAGGACAGGTATGACGGTTATTGCCATCAGAAGAAATGAATCCTGGATATATGGCCCGGATAGGAACACCATAATCTCAGCTGGAGACGCACTCATAGCTAAAGGAAACGAAACTGGCGGATCCCTACTCACACAACTTGCCAGTGGAGAAACCAAACTAGAAGACCTTGAATACGAAGAATTTGCTGAAGATTAAACGGATAAATTTTATTAATCAATACCATTTATTTGGCGAACATTCTAGAAATTTCTAAATAGAAGGGATAAATTTAGAAAAATACTCATTTTTTTAACTATTTTTGGTAATATTCCCAAACCTTTATAAGCACACGTGGATATATTCTTATTCTGTATTATGATAAGGTGTTGGAAAAATGGATGATGTAGATTTAGCTATAATCCGTTCTCTAATTAAAAATTCGAGGATTACCATATCTCAAATGTCAAAGGAGATTGATATCCCCGATGCAACCATATCAAACAGACTTAAAAAATTGGAAAAAGACGTGATAAAACGTTACACTCTGATACCTGACTGGCAGAAAATTGGTCTGGAAATAACTTCCATAATCATTATCCAGACCGAGTCTGAAAGGCACGAATTAGTTAAAGAGGAACTTTCAAGGCTTAAAGAAGTCTCAGAAGTTTACAGTGTATCTGGAGAATATGATATTCTGATTAAAGTCTGGGTCAAAAGCATTGAGGACTTGAATCAATTGATAAATTCAAAAATCCGTTCAATTGATGGTGTTGAAGATTTGACTGAAATGATAGTAATGGAACGAGTGAAAGAGGACGTTCCAGCACTTTAACAGATAAAAAGAGATAGAAATGTTGGAAAATCAATTTACAAATAGTAAGGGGAATGATTTGAAACATTTATCTGAGTTATACTTGGTAAAATCAGCCCGTTGTGTAATTTCAGGGTGGTTAGGTGAAATGGACGGAGAAACTACTGAAGATGATTGGCGAATATACCCATATCATCTTAGATTGGATGGTAAGATTAGCAGTCCTAGTTTCAAAAAGGTCTTTAAAGATTCTCAAGATACCACTCATCATAAACAGTAAGATTACTAACTTTTTTAGGGATGTTTCCCGGGTTTTAGGTGAAACATTCACAGCTCTTTTCATATGTGCTATCGGAGATTTAATAGCAGGTATCTTTTTAAGTGGAATGACCAATACTCTGCAAATGCTCCCCGGCCTCCTGGTCCTCATCCCCGGAGCAATTGGGATGAGGGGGAATATATTCGGTGCATTAGGATCCAGACTGGGTTCCAACCTCCATATTGGTATTCTAACTCCCGAATTAAAAAAATCACCAGTTTTAAACCAGAACATCATCTCTGCAATAATTCTGACCGTTATAATGTCAATTTTCCTGGCATTTGCAGCTAAAGGTTTTTGTATTCTTTTAGGATTTGAAAGTATCAGTATTATGGACTTTACAGTCATCTCTGTTCTGGGAGGAATATTTTCAGGGGCACTTCTCTTACCTGCAACCATTCTAATTTCTATTAAAAGTTATGAAAATGGATGGGATCCGGACAATGTAACCACACCCCTAATTGCAGCCTCTGGAGACCTTTTTACCATTCCATCCATCCTTTTAGCCGTGTATATATTGTTGTGGATCAGGAACGGATTTGCAGAATCCATCTTATTTGCCATATTTATTATCATTGGGATAATGGGTTTTGTCTATGGAATAAGAAGGGGTAGTCATCTTAAGAAGATCATGGTGCACAGCACTCCCACCTTATTTTTATCATCACTGTTTGGAACTGCTGCCGGTACAATTCTAAATGGTAGTTTCTCAGCTATTTTAAGCAATCCCAGTATCCTGGCCCTGGTGCCACTGTTTTCAGGTGAAAGTGGGGACCTGGTCAGTATCCTGGGGGCAAGGTTATCTTCTGGGTTACACATTGGTTCCATAGAATCCTCACTGAGACCTACAGAGGAAGCTTTAAGGAATTTTGCCATAATCATAATCCTGGCTGTAATCATCTACCCATTGATAGGTGTTCTAGCCTACTTCGGATCCCTGGCCATTGGTATCCAACCAGTGGCACTGGCAAACATGGTCTTCATCAGCACCACAGCAGGGTTAATGCTCACACCATTGATGCTTTTAATCGCCTTCTACCTGAATGCTCTTTCATATAGAAGAGGCCTCGATCCAGATAACATTGTCATACCATTATCCACCAGCCTAACCGATCCGGTGGCCAACTCATTTTTGGTGTTGATGGTGCTGTTTACCTTAGGACTTACACTATAACCTGGATAAAATAAGATAATTTATTATTTTTACTTTAGTGAAGGGATTATGCGTCTTTATTTTTAGGTTCTTGATTATTTTCTTTGATTAATGAAGTAAAGATCCCAACAGCACATAGTAATGATAAGATTATTAGAGTGGCCCTTATGCTTTGACCTAATTCAATGTAATTAGCAGGTGAGATTTCTACTTTGCCCAGGAATATGGAGATCATTAGCATGGCAATTCCCATTCCAAAGATCTGTCCCATGGATCTCATGTTACTTAGGGTGGCTGTGGCCACTCCATAATATTTTTTTTCCACAGAACTAACCACAGTCTTGGTATTAGGGGAATAAAATAGGCCTATTCCGCATCCGAAAATTATAATGGAACCTATTCCCACCAACAAACTACTGTTTTTGTTGAGGGCTGTCATAATTGCCAGTCCGATGGTGGTTACAATCATCCCTGCTGTGGTTACAGTTGCAGAATCAATCCGGTCTGCTAATCTTCCAGCAAGAGGGGACACCACGATCATTGCTATGGAGGGCAATGCTACTATCAAACCGGTTGTAAATGGATCAAATCCTTTAATATACTGAAAATACAGGTTCAAAAGAAAACTAAATGTTATAAATATGCCGTAATTGATAAAACCAGTGATATTACCAAAGGTGAATGTTCTATTGCTGAATAATTCCATGGGTATTAAGGGGAATCGTGTCCTTTTTTCCACTAAATAGAATAGTGAAAGCCCTATGATCCCGGCGATGGTTAAAAATAGTCCATACTTTTGGTCGAAAGTTGATAAACTGTAGATTATGGTGGTTAAGGATATGCCAAGGATGATGGCTCCAAGGATATCGAATTTTTCACTTGTTGCTTCTGCCCATTCATATTTGAATCGGCTTATAACAACAGCAGCCACTACTCCAATGAGTGAATCCATAATAAACAAAAATCTCCATCCTATTAGTTGGGTGAGTAATCCTCCAATTATTGGTCCGAATATTAGTCCTCCGAAGACGCCTATTGAGATTACGCCCAGTACTCCGCCTCTTTCATTTTCAGGGAATGCTGAGGTTATGATGGCGTATAGGTTGGCGAAGATCATGGCGTGTCCTATACTTTGGAAGATTCTGATGGCCAGGAGCATTTCACCGGATATGGAGAATGCAGATAAAAAGGAGCTTACTGTGAAGATGATCAGCCCATATTGGAAGATGCGTTTTCTACCGTAGAGATCACCCAACCTTCCAAAAGGAACATATAGTATAGCAGTCACCAGCAAATACAAAGTGGGGAGCCATGTTAGAAAGATGGCTGACAGGTTAAGGTCAATAGCCATGGTTGGTAAGGCCACATTTACAGATGCCCTTACAAATGGTGTGAGAAAAGAAGCTAAAAGTCCGGCAATAATTATCTTCTTCTTTATATCCGTTTTATCCATAACATTGCCTCTGTGGGATGACCTCTGTTGGATGAAATACAGTTTACTACTTCTATCAATCTATCTCATTAATCAATTTATTTAGAATAATCATTAAAAGAAAATAGATATGATTTTAGTAATGTTTAAAACATGGAATAAAGGGGAATAAAATAAGAATCAGTACTTGGAAATACTCATTGAACGCGCACCTCAAGGTGCACTGACTTCCAGATTTTTGCTGCTATTTTTTTACTTGTAAAAAAAGGAATAGATTTAAAATTTTAGATGTCTATCAGTTTGAGGGGACACCAAAGTATGTTCGGTAAGCCCCAGCTATTATCCAGATTACTATGGCTATAACTAATCCATATTTCCAATCATAAAGGCCAAATATTCCTCCAAGGAAAATTAAAAGCCCTACTGCTCCTAAGATATACAAAACAAAATTTTTTTGGTTGTTGTCCATTATTTTACATCCCCCTAATTTATCTTTACAGTATTACATGAATATGATCTTCATTTCATAATATTGTTACGATATAGTTGCAGAGGGATTTCCAATAAATATTTTAATATTTGAAAATATTTGTAGTGATTTATGGGTAATTGGAGTCCAAGAACTCTCAGATAAATAAATATTATTTTTGATGCTATTGAACAAAAACTTATGAGAACTTATATTTTTGAATTTATGTTCAATATGAAATCAATCCAATTAAAATTAAAAAGTTAAGCAACTAGTTTATCTAGGAAAAATAAACCATAATTACAGACATTTCCGGTCTTCAAACCCTCTTTTTATATTTTGATTGTTTGAAGGTTATTTGGAATTTGGTGCCATTGCTGCGGTCTATCTTTAATTCGCCGTCCAATTGGTTTACTAGAGTGTTTACTAGTTGAAGGCCTAAAGAGTCCACAGTTTCTATGTTAATACCTTCAGGTAATCCCACACCGTCATCTGCCACCACCAGTTGGTAATCATCATTGGATCTGAGTTTGAACTGGATTTTTAAGGTACCTCTCTTCTGGGGAAATGCATATTTCATACTGTTGGTTACCAGTTCATTGATAATGAGTCCCAGGGGTAGGGCAGTGTCAATATCCACTTTCAGGTCTTCAACATCAAATTCCTGATGAACCATATCTTTTGAGATTCCATAAGAATACAAAATACTGCTAACAAGTTCAATGACATACTCTTTAATGGGAACATTACTGAAAGTCGGAGACTGATAGAGTTTTTCATGGATCATGGCCATGGTCCTGACCCTACCCTGGCTCTCCTTTAATATATTAACAGACTCTTCCCCCTCCACATAGCCCTTTTGTAAATTAAGCAGACTGGAAATTATCTGAAGATTATTCTTAACCCGATGATGGATCTCACTAAGCAGAATCTCCTTTTCTGTGAGCGATTCTTTAAGCCTATTTTCTGCTTCCACCCGTTTAGTGATGTTTATCATGGTTCCAAACAAACCATCAGTGGTCATATTGGCCCTGATAAGGATGTTGATGATCTCACCGTCAGCTGAAAGCAGTTCAAATTCTCCTTCAGCTGAACAATTCTGTTTAAGTTCTCCAATAATCCTTTCTCGATCTGAAGGGTTTTTATAAAAATCTAAGGATTTCTTTTCTAATACCTCATCAACACTTCCAAATTTGAACTTATCAGCCATAGCCTTATTAACAAAAAGTATATCACCATCTAAATTAGTTTTAAAAACTGCAACCATAGAATTATCCACAGATTCAAGATAATCTCTTTCATCAGAGCTCAATATCTGCCTGGACTTTCGAAGTGCAACTTCAATAGTGAATTTAAGGTTATGATTATTGTACGGTTTCACCAGGTAACCATCAGGTTCAGTTAACATAGCCCTCTGAAATGTAGATTCATCAAAATGATCTGTAAGATACACTACTGGTGTATTCAAACTTTTAATCTTCGAAGCCATTTCCAAACCATCAAAATCTTCTCTGAAAACCATATCCGTCAAAACAAGATCTGGTTCTAACTCCACTACTTTACTAACAGCATCCTTGCCATTGGAAGCAATGTCAGGTACAGAATAACCAAGAGCCTCCAATTGATTTTTAAGATCCATGGCCTCAACAACTTCATCCTCAACCAAGAGGATACTAACCATTAAACCACTCCCCAACCACATATTGTGGAAAAAATTTCATTATCATCCCTCAAATACATAATACAAATAAAACCATTATTAATAGATTTCGATTAATTAACATTATTACCAGAAAGCGGCAACCTTATTCCGATTAATGTGTATTGAGTAGATACTCAAATATATAATTTTTGTAAAAAAGAGGGTATCTAAAAAAAGATGAGTGGGAATGTGGGTCTGAACAATAATGGATCAAGATAATGAGAGCAAGAGGGGTTTTTTGGAGTGTTCATTTAAAAATGAAAGTTCACCAGCTGGTGAACCAGTATCTGTAACCTAAAAGCTCATTTAAAACTAAAAAGCGAAACCTGCTTACCATTATCTTTAGACTGGGATTTCTCAGAATTACCATTATCTTTGGATGCAGCCTTTGAGGAATTATTTACCTTTTTTTCTGTTTTATTCTTCTTTTTCTTCATTTCGCCTGCTTTATTCTTGGGCTTGGAATCTTTGGTAATGGTTTCAGTTTCCACATCCTTATAACCTTTAGAAACTTTTTTGGATGTAGTTTTCTGGGATTTAGGTTCAGCTTTAGGTTTAGAACTGGTTTTAGTGCCTTTCATCTTGGCTTTAGGGGCCTTCTTTGTTTTCCTCTTTTTTATCTTCCGCTTCCGGAACTGTTTAACTTCTGCATCATCCAGTTCGAAGTAATCTGCCAGGTCTCTGGCTAAATCTTCTGGCTGGAACATTATCTCAAAGTAGGGGAACTGTTCAATGGCCACCGCTCTGGAAGTGTGCATTTTTTCTCCCATCTTGGTTGCTACCCTATCCCGCAGGTCCCTTTTTTTCCGGTTCTTGGATAGTTTACTGTAGAATGTGGAACTGGCGTATCTACTGAACTTTTTATAAGTTTCATCCTTGGCCATGGCCACTCCCACTCCCATCAAGTCATAGGTGTACTTCCAGTAACCATAATGCCTGGTGTGGAAGGCTCTTCCCAGGTACACATCGGCTTCTGCCACTGCATCATAGGCCTTTTCAATTTCCTCTGGCTTCTCATATTCCCGGGGAATGTTTTCAGTGATCTGTTCCAGGATGAATCCTGGTTGCGCCTCTAATCGGAGTGCATCACGGATATGTCTGGGGTTTTTGCTTTTAAGCACAGTCCGGACAGAGTCGAAGATATTGTTAATATCATCCTTCTGGGATATGACCTCCAGATCATCAGAGGTGATCTTATCCTTACCCTGGGCAATCACCTGCAGATCGTTGATGGCAGATCTAAGGTCACCACGTGATCTTTTAGCCAGGGTGCGGAGAATGTGCTCCTCAAAATCAACACCCTCCTTAATACAGATCCTCTTTAAAAGGGCCACAATGGAGTTGGTGTGCACCTTGCGGATCTTGATAACCTGACATTTAGATTTTAGGCTGGTGATACGCTTACTGTAAGGATCATTGGCCATCATAATCATGGGATGATGACCCTCCTTGATGATCTTGTTTATGGCCCTTATACCACCGCGATCCTCATTCCCATGGAGTCCATCCACCTCATCCAGGATGATCAGTTTCCTGCCCTTGCCAAAAAGGGAGGTGGAGGCTGATGCTTCCCCAACGGTGTTCATTATAATATCAAAGGATCTTTTATCACTGGCATTAAGCTCAATATGATCCGAAAAGAAAACAGATATCAAATGGGCAAGAGTGGTTTTCCCGGTTCCAGGAGGCCCTATAAGCAGAAGACACTTCCGGGGCTCACCATGCTCCCAGCTTTCCACCCACTCATCAATCTCTTCAACCGCCTTTTTATTACCCAGAACTTCATCCATAGTCTGGGGACGGTATTTATCGGTCCACAACATCTAATCTGCCTTTTCTTTTGGTAAAAATTTGGTCAGAAGAGCTTCTAATTGTATCCGCGGATTAGCACCTTCCCTGATCCGGAAATCGTATTCCCCAATATGTTCCACTAGATCAACATACTCCTTGCTGCTGATAAGATCATCCATGGCCATTTTGGAAACTTCCTGATAGATTTGGGTTACCATGTCCTCTCCACTGGTCCCCTGAACTACCATAACCTCTCTTAACAGGTCACGGGCTCCCATGAAATCCCCATCAAGTGCCAGGTTAACGATACGCCTGACATCTTTGGGTTTGGCCTTGGAAACAACGTCATGAACATTTTCCTCAGTTATTTCCTCACCCATGGATGCAGTGGACTGGAGGATGTTAACTGCCCGGCGCATATCACCTTCAGCAAAATAGACTATGCTTTCCAGGCTTCCGGGGGTATATTTAACCCCTTCTTTCTTGGCGATCTGTTCCAATCTCCCCACAATCTGATGTCCCTTGATGGGTGCGAATCTGAAAATAGCACACCTGGACTGTATAGGGTCAATGATTTTGGATGAGTAGTTACATGAAAGAATAAAAGAGGATGTTTTGGTGTACATTTCCATCTCACGACGCAGTGCATGCTGAGCATCCTTGGTCATATTATCCACTTCATCCAGGAATATGATCCTGAAAGGAGAACCCACAGCTTTCAGCCGGCAGAAACTTTTGATATCCTTCCGGACAGTGTCAATACCCCTGGCATCGGAGGCGTTCAGTTCCAGGAAGTTCTGCTTCCAATATTCTCCCAGCATGGCCTTGGCCAGTGCAATAGCAGTGGTGGTCTTTCCCACCCCGGCTGGGCCGGTGAACATGAGATTAGGCATGTTCTCCTCGTTTACGTATTGTTTGAGTCTTTGTATAATGTGATCCTGACCCACAACCTCATCCAGGTTTTGTGGCCGGTATTTCTCCACCCATGGTCCGTTCATGTTATCACCGTCTTTTTTGCGTCCAAATGTTATTGCTATAAAAGTTTCCTAATATGTTATAATCCATCTAAAAGTTACTCTATCTAAAAGTTACTATATCCAAAATATTACTGGTGATGTTTCAATCATTTTTTCAATATAGTTTGTTTTTTTGAATCTCAAATTAGTATACACATGATATGTAACTGCTGTTTTAAAAAGTTTTAAAATTTAAAAAATCTCCTATTTTCTAAGATTTTCTGGTTTAATTTCAATCTATTTTTCAAAAAAAGTTTACAAAATTATTGATAAAATAGTATAAAAGTTGTTGTAGGATGAGATGGATTAAAAACTCTCACATGAATGTTTAAATCGGCCGCGATATTCGTATGCTAATTGAATAGACGGATAATCTTTTAATTGAAGTAGATAGGTACTCTTTTAATTGAATAGATGGGCAATCTCCGGATGCATATTCTTTTTGATGTTAAGTGTATCCATTGCATCTCCGTAGGACTTCTTGATTGACAGGAACTCAGCACGTACCATGCCTCTGAATGCCTCATAACCCATTACTCTACCATAATTTTCAGTTATAATTTCTATCATACGACTGAAGTCTTTGATAACCATTTCATCCCTCTCTGGGACGGGAATTTCCTGGGCGTTCTTCCTTATCTGGGCAAAATCAATGGTAGCATTGCTTTTTAGGTTAACATTATGGAGTAGTTTCGGACATTTTTCAAAGGGCAGGAACTGTTTGGTGAGTCCTCTGGCCGGTGCAACTCCCATGATCTTGGCTGCACCCATGGACATGGCCAGGAAAATCTTTTCATAAATGTCTAATACAAGTTCGGAACGTTTTTCAGGATCATCAGGCACTTCAACATGCTCTGGAAGGGTTGGGAAGGATATAGGGGGTTTAACTGAGGGGATACCTGGTTTTGTCTCTTCGGGTTCTTCAACAATTTCAGGTTCTTCTTCAGGAGTTTCAAGTTCTGCTTCAATAGTTTCGGGGAATGCTTCTTCTAATTCACCAACTTCCCCAGTTCCTGCTTTGGCTTTGATTTCTCCGGAACTTTCTTCAACTAACTCTTTTCCAGGAGCTTCTTCAACAAGTGTCTCATCTGATTTGACTCCTTCTAAAGATGCTTCTTCTGTTGCAACCGGTTCTTGTGATGTATCTCCAACTGGTATTTCCTCGGCAGGTACTTCGATTGGTATTTCTTCAGTTATTTCTTCTTTGACTGGTATCTCTTCAGATGGGACCATTTCAGTTGGTATTTCTTCGGATGGTTCTTGTTCAACTGGTACTTCTTCAGCAGTTATCTCTTCTACTGGCTCTTCTTCAACTGGCACTTCCTCTGGAACCTCTAATTCAAGGTCATGGGTTGCTTCATTGATTTTTTCTGATGCTCTTTTGGCGTTAACCATAACCAGGCCCACATTAGCTGAATTCTGCATTAAAATGATTAAGTGTGCATTTTCCAGGCCTAAAAATAGTGCTTTCCCTCCAGAAGATTCAACCAGGACTCTTTCCATCTCTCCCTGGCCAGATGAGTTTAATAACCTAGATGATGAGTTGGAGATAACCTGTGACATTGGACCGAAGAGGTTAATATCCACATCAACTCTTAAATTATGGTGCAAAATTCGCCCATCAATGGCTACAATAAGGATGCCCTCTATATCTGCGGTCTTATCCAGAGCAAGGGTAGCTTTTTCCAGTTGTGTCTTTAAAGGGGAGTCAATCATCCGATCACTGTTTATGGTTAAGAAAATTATGATTATATTATAAAGTAATTTAATCTATCTTTTTATTATGCTTATCGTTTTTGGTATTTGATCATGCATATAAGAGATTGTTTGGGGTTGATATATAGAATCTGATGTAATAGTGAAAAACATTAAATCTTAATTAAAAAAAGTATCTCATTAATTATAAGTCAATTTTAAAAAAGTCAATTTTAAAAATAAAAAAGTTTGAGGCCCTTTGGGAGAACCTCAGAGTAAGTGTTTTTTGAGTAGTTGGCCTTCGCTGTCGTAGATGTCCACTTCTAGAGGTGAGCTTCCATCTATGGCATGGGTTGCACAGGACAGGCAGGGGTCGTATGCTCTTACAATCATTTCCAGCTGGTTTTTGAGACCTTCTGAAACATCTTCGCCATGTATCATTTGTTTAGCTGTTTCTCTGACTCCGATATCCATTGATAGGTTGTTCTGTCCAGTGGAAACAATGAGGTTGGCCCGGTTGATGAATCCTGCTGCATCGGTTTCATAGTCATGGATCAGGATTCCTCTGGTGGCCTCGATCATTCCAACTCCTCTTTTGGTTTCACTGGATTCTTTTGCTTCGTCCTTGGTCATCAATGGTTCTGATAGGTGCTGGCGTAGATCAGTACCGGTTATACTGTCATCTTCCAGTAGTTGCACTGCTCTTTCTGCAGCATACATCAACTCAATTAAACGTGCATAGTGGTACAGGAGTGCGTTTTGGGCAATTCCATACTTATCCTTGTACTCACCGTAGAGTGCTGCTGCTTTTTCAGTGGGTATGGTATCAATGACATTCAGTCTGGCCAGTGGACCCACACGATAGTTTCCATCTGGGAATCCAATCTGTTTCAGGTAGGGGAATTTCAGGTAACTCCATGGTTGCACTTTTTCTTCGATGTAGTCCAGGTAATCTGCGGCTGCAAATTCATAGACCTGGTTTCCGGATTTGTCAATGATCTTAGCAGGTCCATCGTAGAATTCAATGGTACCACCATTGGTTATCCCACCAAAATGACTCTCAACGGGTCCTAATGCTTGTATGGCTTCAGCATACTGTTCAAATAAAGGTTTAGCTACCTCAACGCCCTGTTCGATTAAGTTTATTGCTTCTTTAGACTGGGCTAATAAGTCTGCTTGTTGTTCAGAGGTTATGCCTCTTGATTGGCCTCCAGGTATGGCTGTTACCGGGCTTATGGGTTTACCTCCCACAACACCAGTTATCATTTGTCCTATTTTCCTGGTTTTAATGGCCATCATGGCCAGATCTGGGTTGCTTTTCAGAATTCCAACTACATTTCGCAGTGCGGGGTCTGATTCTGGGCCCAGAACCAGGTCTGGAGCACCCAGGAAGTAGAAGTGTAGTGAATGGGAGTGAATGTATTGTCCCAGGAGCATGAGTTCCCTTAGCCTTTTGGCTGTTTCAGGCACTTCCAGTCCAAATACCATGTCTGTGGCTTTGGCTGCTGCTAGGTGGTGTGCTGTCTGGCATATACCACATATACGTGGTGTGATTCGGGGTGCTTCTTCTACTGCTGCACCTTCCAAGAATTTTTCAAATCCTCTGATTTCCATAACGTGAAAGTGGGCATCAGCCACATTACCGGAATCATCAACCTGTACCGTGATTTTGGCATGACCTTCTATCCGGCTTACTGGGCTTATTTCGATATTTTTCATAAGTATCACCTTTTATGTTGATTTCACTTTTTAACCAGTTGTGGTATGAGTGAAACCTGTTTATCCTCCATGGTGGTGCTTCCAATTACGAATCCGTAGATAACATGTCCAATATCGTAAAGCTGTTTTTCCACATCTTTTTCTGGCATCTTGGAAATGTGAGAAATCCTCTTGATGACTCCGTTGTAGATGTCGTGGCTTGGTTCCCTTAGAACGTCAAGTGCTGGGCCTCCACAGCCGTGACAGGGGATTCCTGCTGAGGTACAAAGGGCACCACAACGGCCCAGAGTCACTGAACCAAGACAAACATATCCCTGGCTAAGGAAACATTTTCCGGGTTCTGGATCACCTTCAATTCTGCGGTGTATTTTATCAAATTCAACGTGTTCCATTTCACGCTGACAGTCAGCGCAGACACTCTTTTTAGGAACATCTGGGGCTTCGTCGTTAATTAAGGGTATCAGGATGTCATGGGTTAGTTGTTCTTTAGGTGGACAACCTGGGATGAATCCATCGATGAAGGTAAAGTCAGCTGCAGGGTGAACAATACTTAACAGTTCTGGAACCACTTCGTTGGGTAGTTCAGCTGGTTCGGTACTGGGGTTGTCGGTGTAAGTACGGGATGTTACCTCTTCAGAGGTGTAAAGGTCGGCCATACCAGTTATACCACCATAGCAGGCGCATGTTCCGTATGCGATTAGGTATTTTGATTTTTCCCTGAGTTCTTCCAGTCTTTCCTTGTTTTCGGCGTTTCTAACGGAACCGGATACAATGGCTATGTCAATATCATCTGGCACTTCTTTGACATCCATGATAATAGGTCCGTATACGATTTCTGCCTGATCCAGCAATTTAACCAGGTCTTCATGAAGGTCAAGTATGGAGATTTCACATCCAGAACAGCTGGCCAGGGTTTCTAGTGCTATTTTTACCATTATTTTCCACCCCATTTGATGGTGAGAGTTTTAAGACATGCGTTGGGCCCTACATGGTCAATGTCTAATTTTCCTTTAACATCCATAATTTCTTCCACTGCTCCTACCATGTAACCATATAAGAGGTAACATAATGGGCCTTTTTGGGGTAATCCTGTTCTTCGAAGGGTTTGTCTTACAACACAGTCCATGAAAAGAAGTTTTACTGTTACTTCGTTATCTTTTTGGATGACGTAACTGTCTTGCTCGGATGGTTTCCACTTTACATAGTAAAATTCATGCCCCAGGACTTCACCCATTTCAAACAGGGCTTTTTCCAGGTCATCGGTTTTTTCCATCATTTTAGCGGCATCGTGCCCCATTCGTTTACCTGCCTGGTAAACAATGGCATTGGCACCTCTTCCTGAAACCTGTTCCAGGGCACTGGACATGGATCCCATGAATTTCATCAGCACGTGGAGTGCATCTTCATAGTCATCTATGTCTCCACCAGTTTCCTTGGGAACTAATTCTGGTTTGAATGTACCTATATTATCGGTTATTTCTCTCATATCCATTTTTAATCCCCTCAGATCATTCTTTCCAGTACATGGTTTACTCTACGGTCGATATATAACCGTTTGGCCACGTGAATGTCTTTGTGGGTCATGGCCTGGGCAGGACAGATCTCGTGGCAGGATAGGCATGCCATGCAATCATCGGCATTCACCACTTCTGTTTTCCATTTTTCTTCATTCATCTTGTACACGTCGTTGGGGCAGTCATCTACACATGACCCGCATCCAACACATGCATCTTCGTCTATTAGGATTTCAACCATTTTTACGCCTCTCTTAGCTATTTTTAATTATTTTGCCTTTTTTTATCCCAATTTTTTTAGACTATTTTTTTTAGATGATAATTATATAATATAATGGCTAATTCTCATTAATAAGTGTTATAACTACACATTAAATTATCTGTAAATATTCGTTAATACTATGAATATTTATCACTAATAAGTATTGTGTTGTGTAAATCGAGGATTAAGAGTTTTATTCTGTTAAATATCATTATTGTAACCCTTATTCTCGATTTATTTTATTGTAATGAATTTATTCGAAATAAAAGCTTTTATGAGCCATATATTCCCTTGAAATGTTTAATTATGAAAATTATCTATAATAAATAATAAAAAAAATAAAAAAGTTATTTGGAATTAGAAATCAGTACTTGATACCAATTTGAAATGAGTAATCCAAGCAGCTTGTTTCCTACCAGGAGGATAACATGTAATGATTAATAAACGTGCTTTTCCTTCCTGTGAGAATCTAATGGGGTTTGTTTTGTAGTCCCAGCGTATGTCATCTCCATTGGAGGTTACTTGGTACACATATTTCTTTCTTTCTGTGAAATCTTTGATAATGGCCTTATCACCAGGCTCTAAAGAGGCTATGTTCTTAAACAATGCAGAATATGTAGTTCTGTGCCCTAAAAGCCCACATTCACCTGGTTGACCGAACATTACACTTTCGGGGTAATGATAAACCACGTTGTAACCATTTACAGTATCAGAACGAATAGAGGCAACAACATCCAGTTTAGGTATGTATAGGTTGGCGTTGATATATGAACTGGTAAAATCTGTGGGGTCAAGTGCATTAACCGGGTTACTCATTCTTTCCTGGTAATCTTTAACACTTTTCTGGGCTTTGGTAACGTTTTGCATTTGCTGAAAACCTGCCATTGCAATGCTTGCCGCCACAATGACGCAAAACAGTACAATCACAACTGAAGCAATTTTATACTTTGACATTGTCACCATTGTTCCCCCCAACCAACAGTTCTTTAACTTCCATGGCTAACTGACTTCTGTATGTGGATATCTTCCAGGGATCACTTACCCATACATTCAGGGTTGCCTTTATACCTGTATCTGTCATCTCTTTTATAAACACGTTGGGTTTGGGGTCATGCAGTGCCCATTTACATTTTGATGCTATATCTATAAGAGAAGCAACTGTTTCTTCCAGTTCCATCTCATATGGTATATTAACATCCAACCCTACCCTGCGTATTTCCTGTGCAGTATGATTGATGTAGAGATTCTTGGAAAAAGTGGAGTTAGGAATGGTGATGATCTTGTTATCATCAGTTTTAAAAGTGGTGACCCTTAAACCCAGTTTAATCACTTTACCACTCTGGCCAGACATTTCAACGATATCTCCTATTCGGAAGCTTTTATCAGCCAGTATGAATATTCCGGCTATGAAGTTGGATATGGTGTCCCGGGCACCAAAACCAATTGCAATACCTACAATACCCAGACTGACGAGTATGCCACTAACATTCCATCCAATTTCCTTTAAAGAAAGAGTTATAGCTGCTGCAATTCCTGAATATTTGATGATTTCAATTAAAACCTGTACTAATGTGGGTTCCAGATTCCATCGTTTCCCAGTTCTCTTTACAAGGTATATGAGTCCTTTAATGATAATGAATGAGACTATAAGGATTATGGCAATCTTGATTAAGTTAAGATATAAGGGATCAGGATCAGTCATGTTTCTTCACCTCATATATCATAAAGTCCTCTGCAACTGTAACTTTATCAAATACCCGTTCTGCTTCCTTTCTCAGCATATCACTATCTCTGTAACGGGTGCTCATATGGAAAAGAATTAGTTCTGATACTTCAGATTCTCTGGCAATGGTAGCTGCATGTGTAGTGGTGGAATGACATGATTTAAGGGCTTTCTCTTCCTGGGATGATTCAAAAGTTGATTCATGTATCAAAACATCGGCTTGGAATGCGAAATTAACCAGTTCAGGGCAGGGTTTAGTGTCTCCAGAGTAAACTATTTTCCTCCCTTTCCTTTCCTTGCCAAGGACTTGCTCTGGTTTAATTGTTTTCCCATTAACCTCCACTGGGATGCCTCTTTGAAGTTTCCCGAAATCAGGCCCTGGTTTTAACCCTAATTTTATGGCTTTCTCTTTCTGGAATTTTGGAGATCTTTTCTCTTCAACTGAATATGCCAGGTTAGGGACTGAGTGCCGTGCCAGACAACATCTTATTATATATTCATCTGTTTCACCAATAAGACCTTCACTGATCTCATATACATGTATAGGAAAAGATAAGCAATAATAACCCAAATTTTTAATATTTTCAATGGTTTTTATAATTCCTTCTGGCCCGTAAATATGTAGGGGTTCTGTTCTTCCTCTGAAGGCCAGGGATTGTATAATACCTGGCAGTCCCAGGAAATGGTCACCGTGAAGATGGGTGATGAAGATTTGATTAATCTTCATGGGACTCAATTTCAGTCGGGTCATCTGCCTTTGGGTTCCCTCTCCACAATCAAAAAGCATCACTTCTCCGAAAGCCTTCAAGGCAATGGCTGGATGGTTTCTTTTATTGGTGGGGAGTGCAGATGATGTTCCCAAAAATATTAGCTCCATATTGATTCCCCAGATTCACCATAAGTTCGTATGATAATCAAAATATATCTTTCTTATTGTATTTTTTATGCATTATGGTTAAAGTACTTAATGGCTTTTTTAAAATTGAATAGTCCTTGCAATACTCTTCGAATTATTCTATGAGTTAATAAGTTAGTGTGTTAGGTAAATTTATATCACAATTTTAGTTTAATATCCTTAAATTGGACCATAAGTATCTATGGTGAAAATTTATATTCTTCATTGATATAATATAAAACAATTTGACCTAATATCAGGATCAGACTATCTCAAGAGTAGGTTCTTGTATTGCATTTTTAAGCATTAAAAAATGGATTTTGTTACATTAAATTTACATTAAAGTTATTTCAGGTAATTTATTCATTTATTTCGAAGAGTTAGAATTCATTCAAGGATTTAACATTCATTCAAATGATTATTCACAAAAAAGTGTTAAGGTGTGTATTATGAGGAGTGACTTGGCAAGGATGATTTATGATGATATTGGTTTTGAGGATATAACCACCTGTGCATTAATTCCTCCAGGATTGAATGTTAAGGGTCAGATCATAAGTAAAGAAGAAGGAATAGTTGCTGGAGTTGAACTTGCATTTGAAATTTTCAGGGAATTCGGAGTGGAGACTGAAATCCTGAAAAATGATGGTGAAAAGATCAGACCGAGTCAGATTATCATGGAAATAGAAGGTGATCCCCGCAAAATTCTAACTTTAGAGAGGACCGTACTCAATCTTATGATGAGGATGAGTGGCATTGCCACCTTAACTTCTGAAATGGTTGAAATGGTACGAAAAGTCAATCCTGACGTGTTGGTTGCAGGGACTCGTAAGACCACTCCAGGACTTCAGTTTTTTGAGAAGAAAGCCATTAGGTCTGGAGGTGGGGACACTCATCGCTACCGACTTGATGATTCTATATTAATCAAGGACAACCATCTTGCTCTGGTGGGAGGAGTGACTGAGGCTCTATCTCGAGCCAGAAAATATGCCAGTTTCACCAAAAAGATTGAAATTGAAGTTGAAACCATGGAGGAAGCTCTTGAAGCTGCCAGAGCAAGTGCTGATATTATAATGTTGGATAACATGTCTTCAAATGAAGTTACCAATGTTTTAACAGCTCTTGGTAAGGAAGGGCTCCGTGATAATGTCATAATCGAAGTTTCTGGCGGTATTAATCTGGATAACATAATGCAGTTTGCAAAGACTGGAGCAGATGTGATCTCTGCAGGATACATAACCCATTCTGCAAAATCATTGGACTTAAGTTTGGACTTGGAGAAAATGTATTAGACCATGTATATTTCTTTGTCCATATGACCCGAAGATTTTTTATATATTTTGATAATCTTTTATGTTGCCTTTCATTATTTTTATGATTCAATCAAACAACACCATAAATTTTAAAGGTAACCTACATTTTAACCATAGTTTTATATAAGACCATCCACATACCATTTAACAGGAGCTAAAGAGAATAAAAAAATAAGGAGACATGCCATGTACGAAGAAGATGAATTTAATGAAGAAATAATCGAAGATGAAGAAGAAATTGAATCAGAAGAAGTTAACGGGGAAGAAATCGAAGAAGAAGGGGAAGACTTACCATTTGCCAAAGCCGAAGTTGTGCGTTTGATGAAGCAGAACCTTGACCGGGATAAAATGATCAGGGAAAGGGTCAAAGTTGAAATGAACAAGTTTCTGGGTGAAGTGCTGGTAAAGGTATGTGAACAGCTAAACGAATACCCTTACACTACCATTGAATACGAAATGCTCAAAGAATCCATATATCCTTACCAGAACATTGAAAGGATTAACGAAGAGAAAAAGCGCATACTGATGCACTTACATGCCATCAAAGCTGACTGCGATGCTCTATCAATGGATGTTCAAAAAACGTTAAAACTCAAGGATGTACATGAAGAAGAGTCTGATCCAGCATTCTTGGATTAGATCATCTTTTTAATTCCTATCTTTTTAATTCCTTTTTTATTTTTAATTATCTTCAATCTTCACCTTTTTCATCATCAATTTCTAGTTCATTGTTTTCAAAGGTGATAAAACCAGTTTCTAATTTTTCAATTTCTTCTGCACTTAATTTACTCTTTAAAGCATCTTCATGTATGATAATACTGTGGCCAAAGGGATCTTCAACTATTAAGGTAATCTCTTTCTGACCATCTTTAACTTCCTGGATAGAGTCTAAGATGTGGAGTGCATTCTTTTGGGCATGTTCATCTTCCGCCCATGATAAAGCAGTTTGCACAGCTTTTCTAAAACGATCTAAGACTCCTTCCACGTTGGAAACATATCCCTGGGATTGGGGTCCTGGTTCCACTTTAAGTCCCAGTTCAGGTATGGTGATGGTGGTTGTCTGTGATTTCACTACCCTGGCATTCAGATTATCTTTCTTGATGATAAGGGTGTACTTGACAGGATCTTTTTTTTCAATACAAATGGCATCTGCATGTTTATAGCCACATTTATGGCAAAAAAGGGTTGATTCCATTATTTCCCCGAAGTAGGGAATTTTTTCAGTTTTGGTGGTGACTTCCATACATTTTTGTTGTTTACATATGGGACAGTCAGAAAGCATTTTACTCAAATCAAATAACTCCTAATCATTATCTTCTTAAATCAGTTTAAAAAACATGATTTTCATGTATATAATTCATTAATCAATTTACATAATCTATTAGTTATAAACAAACATCATAAATAAAAAATAAAGGTTGTATGTTATATTTTAATACAATTCAACATCTTTCAATTCTTCATCAGGATGATAGAGTAACCCTTTCTCCTTTAACTCTTTTATCATGGATTGGAGGCTTTCTTCATCCGGGGCACAGATTTTATGGCGATGGATATTCCCTGAGAGTTCGTAAAGTCCTTCTAAATCTTTTTTCCGTTTAGGATTTTCTTCAAGAAGTTTAATAAATCTTTTAGCCTCTACTGGGTCGTAAACATTTACCTTTCTTTTTAAAGGTTCGCTAAAACCCGGAAGGAAATATGAAATATCCATTATACGACCACCATATTTGTTAAGGATGATATCAGTTTCAACATCTAACTGGTCAACTGAATGACGGAAGATCATTTCTTTACAGATCTCTTTAATCAAAGTTAGCATTCTTTTCTTGGTATCATCAATGGTGATGTTGTTGATGACAGGGACACGGTTTTCCAATGCCTGTTTAACCAGATAATTATTAATAATACGATTTTCTTTGAAATATTCCAGGTGTTTCCCACCCCTTTTTATCTTCATAGCCCTTTTCACGAATCGCTCCTTGTGTACTTCCTCATCTGCAGTTAACACGAAGAAGTGAATGGATGCGTCTTCTTTGAATTTTTCCACATCTAAAAGCCCAGGAACAAGGTGCACTCCTTCAATTACCAGATCATCGTAGTCATCAACTGCCCTTTTAATAACCTTTTCAATGGCAGGGATGACGAAAGAAGCATGTTCTTCAAAACCAGCACTGATTAAACTCGCAGAATTGCCATCATAGCGTTGTTTATTTTTTAAAGTAACATATGCATCGAATGATGATTTATGCAAAGCAGGGGCATAGTCAGGACCTATGATACCGCGTACTATTTCCCGAATGAAGTCGGTTTCAATAAGATGTTTAATGCCCAGCTCTTTAGCTAACTCAGAAGCGATGGTTGATTTTCCAATCCCAGAAGAACTTCCAATGAGTATAACGCAGGGTTTTCTCAGAGTGCTACCTCCAGGTAGATTCTTCAATTCTTTTTAATGGGTTTTTGTTATGGTTTATCAAAAATATACCTTATTTGTGGATTTCATGGATTAACAAATGGTACTGACCTAATAATGTTTCGTAATTCCCACAACATTAGCTTAGGAATTCTACGACACGTTCAGCACTGCGACGCATTTCGATCCTGATGAGACCAAGATTAATATCTACGTCTGCAATTACAACCAGTATACCTTCACCAGCATCGATCATCAGGGTTTTACCTTTACTACCCTCAATCATCACTTGCTGTAGTGGTTGGTGTTTCATTTCCTCTGCTGAACGTTCTGCTGTACCAAAAACAGCAGATGCCATTGCAGCTACCAGTTCAGAATCTATGTCGGTTGGAACTTCACTTTCAATAATTAAACCATCTTTACCAACCACCAGAGATCCACTTACCCCATTTATCCGGCCTAAATCTTTAAGTATTCTTTCTATCATAATCATGCCTCCACAATAGAATTATACATGCTACCTAAAGTATATATCTTGGTTTGACATTTATTAAATAAATAAGTAATGTAATATTTCACTTATTCAGTAAATTTATGAGGAGTGATCTTTTGTATTTTGTGGCTTCTGTAAGAGAATTGCAAGAACTCAATCCATTTATTATCGTCGGATGCGGTGGAGGTGGCGAGAAATTCGCTAATTTTAGTGGAATTGAATCTGCTGGATTTATAGATGATAATAAACAAAAACAGGGTAAAACATTTTGTGGTAATATTATTTCATCAGATCTACATAACTTAGTTGAGAAAACCAATGCCTGTAGTGTGGCCATAATGCTGCCAATCGGGGCCGAAGGATCTGCCCTTAAATACGCAGTCCAAGCCATTGATCTTGGCCTAAATGTGGTTAGTTCTTTTAGATCTCTTCCATTACACAGAAATCAGTCTTTATTAGAATTCGCTAAGTCAAAAAATGTCCAGGTAAAAGAGATAAGCCCTAGACTTGATGTGGTAAAATCAGTTATGGGTGCAGCCCCTACCACCTGCACTGAAGTTCTTCCTAAACTTGACTATAAACCGGAGACTCCGGTTGTTTTTGTGGGAGGAACATCTCAGGAGTGTGGTAAGAGGACTACCACACGCATGTTAGGGAAAACAGCACAGGAACAGGGATTAAATGCTGGTGTTATCTCTACAGATGAGATGGGATTAGAACAACCAGTTGACCTAAATTTTAGGGCAGGTAGTCTATCGGTTATGGATGTTGCTTCTGCAGTTATGGGCAGTATAAAATATCTGGAGGAAGAGAAAAATCCTGATATCATATTTGTAGAGGGGCAGTCCAGTCTAACTGAAAGGGGAAACCCCCATCCCCGAGGTTTGTCAGCAGCTATTCTAGTGGGTGCTCAACCTGATGCTACAATTGTTTGTCATCGTTTCAACCACCCCTACCGTTATCCTGTAGGAATAAGTCAAGAGATCAAAGCCATTGAAGCAATGGAACCCACTAAAGTCGTGGGAATTTCCCTGAATTTAAGGAATTTCACAGAAGATAAATCAAGGGCAGATCTTTTTGCAGAATGCGAGAAAAAATATATGCTTCCTACTGCAGATATTTTTCAGGGTGGAGCGTCAATCTTATTAGATGCAATAACTGAATATATAGGTATAGGGGACGTTGAAAAATGAAGGACATAATGGATTATTTAAAGAAGAACCTGGGCTTGGAAGAAGAGGAAGGGAAAGAGGATCAGGATACTATAATAGTGCCGGAACATTCATTTTATGAGATAGTATTAATGAAGGTTCAAAACATTGATGAATTTGATTACGCCCTCAGTCAGGTTTTGGATGAGAAAAATCCCATTATCATGGATATGAGCATCCTTGAAAAGGATTCTCCCAACGATTTTAAGTTAGCAGGGGAAAAATTAAAATCGTTCCGTGACAATAATGGGGGAGAAGCTATTCTATTATGTAAAAATGGTAGGAATATTATTATAATCACTCCTGCAGAAATAAAACTTATCAGAAAGTAAGTTAATAAGATACTACTTGTAACATATATGTTTAGTCAATATATGTTATAGTTATTTAAAGAATTGTTATAGGAATTATTATTGTTAACAGTAAAGGGATATGGGGAGATGTAATAAATGGAAATGCCCATAACCAAACCTTCAATGGTTTCATACGCTGATGAGCTCGATTTCCATAAATTAATGGAAGATCTGGCCAAGGAAAGCAAAAACGGATTCATCAGAGTTACCTCCGGTTCAGAAGAGGGATATATCCTCTTAAAAGCAGGAAAACAGGTAGCAGCTTCATATGAAGATTATTCTAAGTTAGAAGCACTTGAAAAAATAAATTCTGCTCTTGATACTCCTAATACAGTAATTGAAGTATTTGATATTGGACCTGCACAGGTAGATTACCTTCTGGATCTCAACAAGCCGTATAAAATTGAAGAAGGTACTAATGTTTATGATGTAATAGGTGAATTAAAGAAAACACCAACAGAACCTCCTGAAGAACCTGAACCTGAGGTTGCAGAGCCTGAAGTTGAAGAACCAGAGGTTACGGAGTCTGAGGCTGCAGAATCAGAGGTAAAACAGCCTGAGGTTAAGAAGCCCGAGACTGTAGAACCAGAAGTAAAAGAGCCTGAAGTTGTAGAACCAGAGGTTACGGAGTCTGAGGCTGCAGAACCTGAGGTAAAAGAGCCTGAAGTTGTAGAACCAGAGGTTACGGAGTCTGAGGCTGCAGAACCTGAGGTAAAAGAGCCTGAAGTTGCAGAATCTGAGATTTCAAAGCCAGAAGTTAAGGAAGCTGAAGGTGCAGTTGAACCTGCTACAGATAAGGTTGAAGATGAACCAGTTGAGAAAGAAGTTGTTGATGAACCGGCTGAGACCGAAGCAGTAGACAGTCCTTCAACTCTTAAAGGACCTGTAAAACAATCAGAATCTCTTGAAGCTTCTCTTAAAGATGAAGAGTCTGAATCTGATGAAGATATAAAATCTTCAGAATCCTTTGAGTCCTCTCTAAAAGATGAGGAACTCGAAGCTGAAGAAGATTCAGAATCCTCAGAGTCAGTTGGGGCCGAGGAAGTGCCTGTAGACCGTTCAGAACTTCTTAAGAAGTATGGTATTAAAGATGTTGAAGAGGAACAAGTAGAGGGTCTGCTCCAAACATATAAAGGCGGAATTATTGATGATGATGATGTGGAAAAGGTGGAATTAGTCCTTATGAACCTCATCAAAAAATCAGTTCTTGGAATCCCCAAAATAAAGGGAACTGAGGTCATGGTGTTCCTTGACAATTACAAAGAACTAACTGGAACCATAAACATAATCACAGAATACGAAACTCAAGGTTTTTTCAACAGGATCATGGGTCAATCCCGAACAGCAAATAATCTCAGAAGACAGATAATCAACATAGCCGAAATTGCCATTAGAAAAAGTTTTAGACAGTATCCTGAAGTTGTGGATAAATTTGAAATTAATGTAGAATTCAGTTAAGATGAAAAATAGTTTATGTAATATGGAATAAAATTTACTTAAGGAGGAATTTGATGACACGAGTAATAACAGTTGCATCAGGGAAGGGTGGAGTAGGAAAAACAACAATCACAGCAAATTTAGGAGTTTCCCTGGCTACTTATGGAGAAGAAGTAATAGTTCTAGATGCAGATGTGGCCATGGCTAACCTAGAACTGATACTGGGTATGGAAGGCAAATCCGTTACTCTACATGATGTTCTTTCAGGAGATGCGGATATTGAAGAAGCCATCTATGAGGGACCCGGCGGAGTCAAAGTGGTACCTGCCGGAATATCACTGGAAGGTCTCAGAAAAATCAAAATGGATCGCCTGGAAAATGCCCTGGAAATACTAATTGAAAGTGCAGATATACTGTTAATTGATGCTCCTGCCGGACTGGAAAAGGATGCACTGGCAGCCATAGCCGCAGCCCAGGAAATGATACTGGTCACCACTCCCGAGGTACCTTCCATCAGCGATGCCCTTAAAACCAAAATCATAGCCAACCGCCTGGGTGTGGACATATTAGGAGTGGTTATAAACAGAGAACAACACGACAAAACATTCCTCACCATCAGCGAAATAGAAACCATTCTGGAAGTGCCAGTAATTGCTGTGGTACCTGAAGACACTGAAGTCAGCAGGGCAGCAGCTTTCGGAGAACCTTTAGTTGTAAAAAATCCTAAATCTCCAACCAGCAATGCAATCATGCAACTGGGAGCAGATCTTATTGGTGAAGAGTACCAGCCAATTGAACCAGACAAAAAAGGTGTCATATCCAAATTGGTTGAAGGCCTATTGGGAAGAAGATAAAAAATATCATAATTTTGCCTAAGCAGGGAGTCATATGTCCAGGTTTATCGCACTAGCATCAGGAAAAGGAGGAGTAGGAAGAACTTCACTCACATTCAACTTAGGAGTAGCACTAAGTCTTTTCGGTGAGGAAGTAGTTATGCTGGATATGGATCTGATGATGTCCAACATGGATGTAATAACAGGACTTTTAAATCCAGATGTAACTCTTCACGATGTTCTAATGCGTGACAAGGCCATCCAAGATTGCGTATACCAGGTAAATCAAGGGGCACTTGTAATCCCAACAGGAATGCATTTTGAAACCCTTAAAACTATCAACCCAAACTATGTATCATGGAAACGGATAATGGAGGAAGTTTCCTCCTATGGTAACATATTCCTCATGGATCTCCCCTCCGGGATAAATTCAAACATATTTGAAGCACTACCAGAAGATACTGAAGCAATACTGGTCACTAATTCTACAATGCCAGCAGTAGCTGATGCTCTAAAAATAAGAATACTATTAAACGAGCTTAATATCGAAATTTTAGGATTTATTCTTAATATGTGGTATGATGATACCTTCTTACTTAGTGTTAATGAAATAGAATCCATACTAGAAGTTCCAATGATAGCAGTTATTTCCTATGACAGGGAAATGGAACGTTCCATAGCCTTAGGGAGTTCAGTGATGGAATTAAATCCTTCATCTCCAATAAGCAATGAAATCATGCAATTAGCAGCAGATCTCGTTGGAAAAACATATAAACCCGTTCAACCTGATAAAGAAGGTGTCATAGAGCGAATAAAGAAATTTGTAGGAATTCTACCTGAGAATAAATAATCAAAATTACTTTTACAAATATTCACAGATTCATGAAATACCTTAAAAAAATTCTTTTCTTTTTTATCAAGTGAAATTTTTTTATCAAGGAAAAAAAAATGTCCACCCCCTTTGATCTGTCCTGTTTGGGAACGTGTAATATTGATTTTGTAAGCAGAGTGCCTTTTTTTGCACAAGCTGAGGAAGAAGTAAACATAGAAAAAATGCATATTTGTCTGGGTGGTTCAGCTTTCAATTTCACCTCAAGAGTCTCATCTCTTGGAATTAAAACAGCCATCATGGCAAGAGTGGGAGAAGACTGTTTCGGTGAACTTTTTACAACAGAACTTAACCAGTTAAATGTTGATACCAGCCAACTCCTGTCTGTTGATGCTAAAACTGGACTGACATTTATAAATATTGATGATGAGGCTGAAAAATCATTATACAGTTTCACTGGCGCAAATGCTGATTTTAAATTAGAAAAAGAGGACATAAAACTTATAAAGAATTCCAATCTACTCCATATCACCGGAATGTATCTTGAAGTGGTTGAAGAAGCATCAAAACATACAGAAAAATTATCTTTCAACCCAGGACCTGTCACATCCTCCTTTGGAATGGAAAAGCTGAAAAACACCCTTAAAAGGACTCAAATACTTTTTTTAAACCAGAAAGAAGTCACCCTTTTAACTGGGATGGGATGGGAAGAGGGAAGTTCTTTTCTGGTGGATCTGGGCATCCCCATGGTTGTAGTGACTAGTGGGAGGGAAGGGGCCAGATTGTTCACTCAAAAAGAAGTTATATTCTCACCAGCAAAAAAGGTGCATACTATGGACACTACTGGGGCTGGGGACAATTTCGCAGCTGGCTTTATTACATCATATATCCGAGGTGAAGAACCAGAAGATTGTCTGAAATTTGCCAATCATATTGCATCGTTATGTGTGCAGAAGATGGGAGGTTCAGCATCAGGGAAAATTGATTTGTAATCTCTACTTTAATGTGGACCATAGCAAATTGATTTGTATTCTCTGCTTAAATTTGAACCATAAAATGTGAGAACTAAAAATGTGATTCAATTTTTGAATCCAGATAAACTTTTTTTCTAAAATATTTATTTAAAAAAGGTAAAGGTTTCTAAAAACCGTAAAAAGCAGCGGCATTATCATGGGATAATTTATTTATCTTTTTATCATCCCAACCAGCTAATTTCAGTTGGTGAACGGTTTTAGGAACCGACAATGGATCAGAAGGTGAAGAACTCATGTCACTGTCTAACATGAACCTTTCAGAACCATATTCTTCAAATATTTCATCCAAAAGTTCAACTGCTTCTGTGGGAGTCATCTTCTGTGGCTGCACTGTGACTCCCATCATCCCATCAAAATCTGCCATGAGATCAATGATGGATGGATCCACATGATCCACTACTACCAGACCAGGATCGATGGTGTCGTTAATTATAGAAAGGGTTTTAATGGTAACTTCTCTTTTATTTCTTCGGGGAGTGTGAACTGTGACTTTCATTCCCATTTCCCCAGCCATTAGAAGTTGTGTTCTAAAAACTTCCTGTTCAAGTTCAGAAGCACTTTCAAGTCCAACTTCACCTAAAGCAATCACTTCGTCTTGATTCAGAAAATCGGGAAGTTTTTGAAGTACCACCTCATAATCTGGACATATACTCCGAGGGTGAAGACCCAGAGCCGCCTTCAAGGTTAAACCATTCTTTTCAGCCCTTGAAAAATCGTTTTCAAGTATTCGGTGGAAGTGGTCTAGCACCACAGCCGAGTTGCTCATCCTCATAGGATCATGGGCAAGTGTAAGGGCGTATTCAATACCTGCAACTACCATATCCTCAAAATCTTCGTATGGCCTGCAGTCAGCATGTATATGGGCATCTATCATACAAATCAACTCTGTCTAGTTAACTTTGATTATCAGTTTTAGTTTCGATATTCTTTTTGAACTAATCTAGTTTCATTAACATTAATTAAGCACTTTTCCCTTAAAGTAGTATTGAGTTTTAGTTTTAAGTAACTAATGGAGTGGTTAACTGTGGATGTGGAAGAAATGGCCAAAAAAGCCACCATGAAAGATCTGAAAGAAATAGCAAAGAAACATGATATTAAACTGGGCCGTTGCCCAACCAAGCTAAAAATAGCTAAAATGATACCCAAAGAAGAATTGGAAGCCCTGGTTAAAAAATAGACTGACAAAAAAAGTAGATTTACCCAAAAAAATAGATTTACACCCGATAATTATATAGATCGGGAGTGATTTTTTTTAAAAAATAGTGGTTTTGAAGCAGGTTATGTGTCTTCAAGGTCACTGAAATTTATTTTTTTATTCAACAGTTCGTTAACTGTATCTGGAATTTTAGTCACTGGCAGACGTACCTGTTTTTGAGTGTCTCTTTCTCTGATGGTCACTGTCTTATCTTCCAGGGTTTGATGATCTATGGTAACAGCAAAGGGTGTTCCAATCTCATCAGAACGTGCATACCTGCGGCCTATGGTTCCAGAGGTATCCAGCTCTGCAATTATACCCTGAATGCGCAGATCATCCCTTATATGTGTTGATACCAGCACCAGATCATCTTTGTTCACCAATGGGAAGACATTTGCTCCTACAGGGGCAAGATCCGCTGGTAAACATAATATGTTCCGGTCATCTTCCTGTTTGAAACAGTGAAGAAGCACAGAGTAGGTTATACGGTCAATACCATAAGAAGGTTCAATAACATGAGGGTATATTTTCTCACCCCTAACTGTTTCTTCAACCTCCTCAAAGGACAGTAAATCAGGTGTTAACTGATAAGTTTCACCTTCCAGTTGCAGATCATAAACATTAGATTCTGCAAACGCCAATTTAATAGCATCAGGATCGGTTTCTTTAAGGGCATTCATGATTTTAGGAGCATCCTTCTTGAAAAGGGGTCCGAATTTCTTCATATCAGGTTTTGCCACAGTTTTGGTGATGTTTCTGGGTTCATCATATTCTATAAAAACACGCAGATCTTCACTGCTATACTCACTGTGGGATTTAAGATCAAAATCAGTCCGGTCAGCAATTCCAATAACCTCGATCCAGCCATAACGATCCGTGTATACTTCAACATCCCAGCAATCAATGGCATAATGAGCCATCTCGGTTTTAAGATGTTGACGGAACCTTATCACATCTACTGGTATTCCCAGTTCTGCCATAAACTTGTCAGCTAGGCATAGCTGGTAAGTTAACATTTCACTGGAAACCACACCTTGTTGGACTGCTTTTTTGGCTGTGATCTTAACTGGTTCCCCTTCTTCCTCCTGGATATCTGCAGGATAAAGGGTTAAAACATGATCTGCCACATCCTGAAAATGGGGGTGACTTTTATCTGCAGGGTTGACGAAGATCTCGGCTTCAGCCTGGGTGAACTCCCTGAGCCTGATCATTCCCTGACGTGGTGAAATCTCATTCCGATAAGCTTTACCCAGTTGAACAACCCCAAATGGCAGTTTACCACGGTAAAACCTTAACAATCTCTTGAAGGGTATGAATATTCCCTGGGCAGTTTCTGGACGCATATAACCAGTTTTTTTGCCCTTAGCACCTATAAGGGTCTGGAACATGAGATTATAACTCCAAACATGTGTTAAATGACCTCCGCAGCGCGGGCAGCGGATTTCTTCTGCAGATATAATTTCAGTGAGCTTTTGATTCTCCAGACCCTCAACTTCTTCTCCAGTAGTCTCTTTAATAATATGATCTGCCCTGAAAACTTCTAAACATTCTTTACATTCAGTCATTGGGTCGTTAAAGTGATCCACGTGTCCTGAGGCTTGGAGTGCTTCTTCGGGCATGATGGTTGGGGATTCAATTTCATAGAAACCTTCACCAACAATGTAGAAATTGCGCCATTTATTCATGATTTTATTTTTCAAAATGGCACCTAAAGGGCCGTAATCAAAGAATCCGGCTACTCCTGAGTAGATCTCAAATGATGACCATAAAAATCCTCTTTTTTTGGCAATATTCATTACATCCTCATTCTTCATCATAATCCTCTCAATTATTACATTTCAATTATCTAAATTAAGGTTATCTAAGTTAAATTAAGGTTTTTTAAGCATACTTATAAATTTTCATGAAATTTGAATTATATTTAGTTTGTTTTCACGAAATTCCAATTAATCCAATTCGTTTTCATGAAATTTAAAGTAATTTAGTTTGTTTACGGTCTCGGATTTCGTAATCTTGTTTTATTTTACTGGTAACTGGTTTATCCTGACCCATATATTTGCTATCCCTATCAGGGTGGCCGTAAGGCCGCTGGGAGGGAGTGGTCATGGTTTCAAAGACAATCTGACACACCCTCTGGCCAGTGTAGAGCGCAACAGGCATCTTACCTATGTTGGATATCTCCAGGGTGATTTTCCCCTGAAATCCAGGGTCAATATACCCTGCAGTGACGTGCATGGTGATTCCCAGGCGTCCCATGGATGAACGCCCTTCCACACGAGCAACAAGGTCATCAGGGAGTTTAACAGCTTCATAAGTGGTGGCCAGTGCGAATTCTCCTGGATGTATAATGAAGGCCTCACCCTCATCCAGATGGAATGATTCCATGTAAGATTCAAGGTCTGATTTGTCCAGTGGGTCGATACAGGGTTTTCTGATTATTCGAAAACCTTTAAATTCGTTACCTATTCTGAGGTCCACTGATGATGGCTGTATCTGCCTTCCAGGGTCTTCTAATGGTTCAATAGAAATTTTACCTTCATCTAAATATTTTATAATGTCCTGGTCACTTAAAATAGCCATTGTCTTCCCTCTTTGTTATTTCTTATTTTCCTTTTGGATCAATTATATTTTCAAACTATTCTGATGAATTAATGATGTTTGTTAGAAACTGCAATTCCTACTCCAATTAGAGTTTTCACCCTAATCAACAGATCAGGTGATAATTCATTTAATTTATCCTGTCCCTTATTCTGCGAAACATTCCTTTAAGAGTATGTGCTTCCCTTCCTGATATGAAAGCTC
>MVPY01000093.1 GCA_002067065.1 Methanobacterium sp. PtaB.Bin024 | reverse complement strand
GGTGTAATTGAGAATCTTTTTAACAGTTGCATAAGTACCATCTATTAGATAATTGTTGTTGTATCTAAATAGGTTTTGTATTATTCTATAAGAATACTGTGTCAGATCAGAGTGCAGATACAGATGTGGATGTTCTTCATCCATCACTAACTGTTAATATATTGTAATACAAATGGTCATGTGAAGATTAATTTAGGAGGGGTTCAATGGGTTATTTAATCTGTGATAAGTGTGGGGGCTACTACGAATTACAACCTGGAGAATCTCCAGATGATTTTACTGATGAGTGTGGATGTGGAGGAAATCTTGAATATACAACTACATCGGATATAGAGGATTCAATATCTGATTATGAAGATCTTCCACATAACTATAACAATGATGATTCCCCTTTAGCTATTTATAAGAGCATAGCTAAAGAAAATAAACATAATTACCTTGAAAAGCGTGATAAAGCTTTAGATAATAATATATCCGATAATCTATTGACTAATTCTGGTTTTATTCTTATAACCTTCGCTATTTTCCCATTAAAGTATGGAGTATTATTCCGGTCATTACCCTTTTATCTACTTGCGCTATGCGCTATCATATTAGCAGGTTATTTCTTTTATTTACAAAAAACTGAACAAGATTTAACTCTGCATAAAATGCAACGAATTTACAGCATTGTGAGTATATATTTCATCCTATTTGGATGTTTGTTTATCATTTGGGCAATAGTCTGGGCGTATACTGATATAGTGCAGTGTATCAGTTATTATCTTGATATTATGGGGCCTGTAGATTTTGTTACTTTAGCATATGTTGTTTTATTTACACAGAAATTCATTGAAAACAGTACAGGATACCATATTAAAGATCCATTATCCAGCATGGGCATGATGACTAAATATATATATTATATAGTGGTCTTTGGCAGCGTGCTTTTCTTTATATTTGTACTATTTAGTGCATTTTATATCGTTTTTGGGATGTGAATCTATATTTGATGAATTTTTTTCATTAATATCCAAGATGAAATAATTGGTTAATGATGATAAAAAACAGATGAAATTAAAAAAATGAAAAATGCCATTAAAATTCTAATTGTATATACCTTAATTCATTGAAATAGGATGATTTTTCATAGTTTTGTTTTAGTGATACACAAAAGATAATATTATTAAAAAACTATAAAAAGTTTAATAAATTTACTTCGCTAAACCCTGATATAACGAAG
>MVPY01000092.1 GCA_002067065.1 Methanobacterium sp. PtaB.Bin024 | reverse complement strand
TGGACCAGGGAGTTATAACTCGGCTGAATGTTAGCGAGGGAAATGGCGAAACCATTATAAAAACTAGTGGGGAGGTCAGTGGCCAAAACCATCCTCTGGAGGACTCAGTTACTTATAAAACAATAGATCTACTCAAACAGAAATTCCCAGAAGGAATAAAATGGGATGATTTAAAGATCAGCATCCAGCATGAGACCCAGGTCCCTATTGAGGCAGGTTTTGGAGTGTCAGCAGGATTTGCGCTGGGCACAGCTCTGGGATTATCAAAACTCCTTAAATTACCCCTCACCTTTAATCAGGCAGCTGCCGTGGCACACCACGCTGAAGTGGAGTTAAAAACAGGCATGGGGGATGTTATGGGAGCGGTGATAGGAGGGTTCCCTATAAGGTTAGAACCCGGCGCCCCTGGTTATGGTAAAGCGGATAAAATCCTCAGTGGGGCTAAAAATTATGATGAAGAGGAAAATGGACTTTTTGTAATATCCAAAAGTCTGGGAACCATTGAAACCTCATCGGTGCTTCAAGATCCGGCCATGACCAATAAGGTAAACACTGTAGCTTATCATCTACTTGGAAAATTACTTTCAAATCCCCAGGTGACACATTTCATGGATTTATCCCTTAAATTCTCCCAGGAAACTGGTCTTATTGATCCCGAAGTTATGGAAATTGTGGAAGTCCTTAAAGATGAGACCATAGGTGCATCTATGGCTATGCTTGGAAAAACAGCCTTCGCTATATCAGAAACCCCGGATTCCAGTGTGGAGGGAACTATGGTTGCCAGGGTAGATTACTGTGGTTGCAGGATTGAATAAAATGATATAAGGATGGAGTCACTTTTTCATGTCAGTCACATCTTCAATCACATAACTGATTCCTTCTGCATCCATTTTTTTGGTTAAACTTCGGGTCATTTTACCCACAGCAAAAACTAGCACGTTTAAACCCCTTTTAGCAGCGGCAGTTGCTGCTTGGGGGGTGCCAAATTCAAAATCAGGTTCAATTTCAAGTTTATCCACCAGGGCTCTGGAAACCGTGCCCATAATACCCACTCTCTGAAAAGGCTCAGGATATTTTTCCAGAATTCCCTGAACCTGATCCAGATCACAGACTCGAGAACCACCCTGATTGATGGTGGGAAGTTTAATAATAACAATAAATCCTGGTTCTAGTTCTATTACACCACCTAAACTTACCAGTGCCACATCTTCACCTTTTTTTGCATCGTGCAGTACCTTGGCATAGGCAGGAGTTTCTTCTTTTCCAGCGTACAATATGCCCTCATCCATTTTAAGCCATACTGTTTCACCCTTCTTCAGGTCTTCCCTAGCCAGGGCTGGCCACACTGATTTGTAGGTGGTCATGGTGTCCAAGACCTGATCGGCATATTTGCGGAGGTCAGTGGCTCCCATTTTCACTTTTTCGATTCCTCGTTTGGTGATTTTGTAACGTGGCTGTCCACTGCCAGTTTCCACCCATCCTTCATCAACCAGTGTTTTCAAATTTTCTGAAACTGCCTGGACTGTGATTCCTAATTTATCAGCAATATCTTTCTGACGCAGGTGTGGTTGGCCTTTGGCAATCTCAGCCAAAATTTGAAACTTGGTGAGTTCCCCCTTTTTCTTAAAAACCTTCATAACTCCACCATCTTAAATTTAGATCCTATATTTAAGTTTTCCATTTATGAAATTCTTGGATTAGAATATCTTTTAATTTTTTTATACTTTAATTCTATTTTTTTTAATTCTATTTTTTTGGTATTTGGTCCTAGTTTTTTTCATGATTTAATTTTATTTGGTGGTTTAGTTCTATTTTTCATGGTTTGGTTTCTATATTTTGATGAAACAAATCATAATCCTTACTTTTAATGAATTAGAGGATTTTATTCAGGGATTCGTTAAACATTTCCAGGAATTTTTCCTCTTTGTCCCATGGGATGTAGGCACCGCAGGCTGTAGAGTGACCACCACCACTACCTCCTACCTTTGATGCCACCTTGCTTATCAGTTGGCCGAAATTAATTCCATCAAAGGCTAACAGCCGGGAGCAACGCAGTGAAACCTTTAGATCATCATTTTCTTCATTTATCTTGGTAAAACCTAGCATGGGTTTTTTCCAGTCACCATAACTTAAAATCATGCCTGCTATGGTGCCAATGACTTCACTTTTTATTCCGTTTCCATGGAAGTACTGCAAGTTTTTCAAACTTTTTATACGGTCTTCTTCCTGGATCCACTCCATCTTCTGTGCAAGGTAACTGCGGTGTTGTTTACCTAACTCTTCCATCTCATCCAGACTGCTACTTCTGTCACCTTTAATAACTTTTAAGGCTATTTCAGGATTTTTATGTCTGCTGCATGCATTTATGGCTGTGGAAAACTCACTGGCATCACGTAGTGATGAATATTTTTCTTCTTCCAGGAATTCATAGTAGTTCCCTGAAACCAGACGGGGAATGTATTTAACGTAACGAGAGGGTACAGCCCGGCTCATCATTCTAACCAGTTCATTGAAAAGTCTTCTTTTTTCATCCATGGTAAGATCGTAAAGTGTGCGTTGTCTTTTACTATTCCTAATTGGAATGTCCAAGTTTTTTAACAATTGGATGGCTTCATTACGATCATTGGTAATGGGAAGATTAACATCACCAAAATAGGAAAGAGCCACAAATATAGGTCTGGTCTGTCTTCCGTATATAGCCAGATCATTGTCTGATTCTAGCAAGCCCCTGTTTATGCTGTCTTTAACTATCTCTTGATTTAAACCCACTAATTTTCCGGACAAACTATTTTGCATGTCACCCACGGCACTCAAAACACCAATCCAACTCAAATCATAAAATTGGAATGTTCTGGCCAGAAGGTAACACACACCACCACCTGAAACTTCGAAAGAACCATCGATGCCATGATAATGGGGATTTACCTCCAGAAAACCACTTTCATCTGAAGCCTTCCTTAATGGAGGATGATGGTCCAGGATAAGAACTCGGGACTTTGAAGTTTTGAAATGATCCATATTTTGCCCTGAACCCAGATCAGAGAATATGGTAAGTTCATTCTCTTTTTTTAAATCTGGGATCATATCCAGGCTTATGAATTCTATTTCATGGTCTATTTCCAGGTGGTCAAGGGTTGATGACAAGATTGCCCCTGATGATATCCCATCACAGTCTATGTGGCTATATATTTTAACATCCTCTGCCTTTTTGACCATTTCATTGGCCTTAGACAATGATTTATTCATCGATTTTGGAATAACAGCCATTGGGATCCCTTTTTATAATATAATTTAGTTTTATTGGGTTTAAAATTAAGTTATCAACTATTAGAATTATTTAAGATGCTATGATGATCTGGAACCATTGATTAAGTTGCTGATTTTAATGAGAACTTCATTTTTAGTCATTTTTTTATCCACAATTACCCTTCCAGATCCTTCCCACCATGAGGGAGGATATGATTTATATTTTTCCACAGAAGGATTTAATCCCAGTTTTTTGGCTGCCTGGGAGATTTCACGTATTTTGGGTGAGTTTACTGATAGTTTTTTGGAAATCTTCCTTCCCTCAGATCTGGTCTTCTTAGAATCAATATAATCTGGCCAGATGATTGTTCTTTTTTCATCTTTCATGACATCCTTCCTTTAACAGCTCTAAATTTAAGTTATATCCTTCATTCCATCTGTTAATTTAAGTTGTATTCTTCATTTCTCTGTTAATTTAAGTTGTATCCTTCATTCCATCTATTAATTTAAGTTGTATTCTTCATTTCATCCATTAATCTCTTAAGCATGTCTTCCACCGTGTACTTGGTGGGTGCGATGGATTTTATTCCCATTTCATCCAGGGGTTTCTGGGTTATGGGACCAATAACCGCCACCATAATTTTCCCATCTTTTAAGGTTTCTATTAATCTATTTTTTTTATCTCCAGCCATTTCAAAGAGGTTGGTAACAGTAAGGGGGCTGGTAAAGGTTACTGCATCTATCTTTCCCCTAACGACATCGTCAATCAGGGTTTCAACTTTACTTTTATCCTTAGGTTGGGTGGATTTATAGGCTTCTGCCAAAATTACAGTGGCTCCCATTTCTTTCAGGCCTTCAGGGAGCACATCTCTTGCTTTAAATGTCCGTGGAACTCCTATTTTCTTTCCATTTATATTTATTTTCTTGAATTCTTCCAGGAGTCCTTCGGCAGTATAATCATCCGGCACGATATTGGCATTGAGTCCATATTCATTCAAAATCCTTTCTGTGCGGGGTCCTATAACTGCAACCTGACAGTCAGGATTAAGATTTTCTTTGAACTCATTACAGTACTTAAATAATGATTCTAGTGATGCTGGGGAGGTGAATATCATCCAATCAATATTTTGGGCTTGAGAACAAAGATATATTAAGGATTTGCTGGGGAAAGACTCAAGTTCCAGTGTAGGGACCACTAACGGAACCCCACAATTGTCTTTAACCAGATCAATTGCTGCTTGTGCTCTTTCAATGGGTCGGGTTATGGCAATGGTTTTGCCCTTAAATCCTCCAGATTTTTTCATGCCTTATCCTCTACTTGTTATTTTTATACCCTACATTCTAAGTTATCTTTATATTCTATCCTCTACATGTTATCCTGGATTTCTTTATACACATCCACTACTGGTCCTATAATCACCAGAGCAGGGGGATTGATATTTTTTTGGTGAATGTTCTCCAGGGTGCCCAGAACAATCCTTTCATCAGGACTTGTTCCCTTCTCAATAACACATACAGGGGTTTTTGGATCCTTATATTTCATTACTTCCATCATATTCTCTTCTAGGTTGCCAACACCCATGAGAATAATGATCGTATCAGCATTATAGTTCCATTTAACCTGTTTGTCTTTCTTGGTGGGATCTTCATGACCAGTTACCACAGTAAAGGAGGTTGCCACTCCTCTGTGGGTTACAGGTAATCCTACAGTGGTGGGAACACCAACAGCCGATGTTACGCCGGGTACCAGTTCTACAGGAATTCCTTCCTTTAATAGGGCCAGCATCTCTTCACCACCCCTCCCGAAAACAAAAGGATCACCACCCTTAAGCCGAACTACTACTCCATGTTTTTTACCCTGTTGGATGAGTATCTCGTTTATTTCTTCCTGTTTTTTGGAGTGGGCTCCTGCCCTTTTACCCACATAGATCATTTCGGCTCCATCAGCGTAGTTTAGGATTTCCTCATTGGCCAGGCGATCATAAACCACTACATCTGCTTTTTTCAGGGCTTTAATAGCCTTAAGAGTCACCAGATCTGGATCTCCTGGGCCTGCTCCTACTAGATATACTACCATCCGTTCACCATGAAAATTTAATTGAAATATTTGTCAATTGGTTATTATTCATCCTTTAATTATTTTTATCAGACCAAATTCCTTTATTGGGGCATTAATAATTAATAATTCCCTTGAAAAACTTCAAACCATCATCTGATCCTAGGATAGATTCTGAAGCTCTCTCTGGATGGGGCATAACAGCACAAACCAATCCTTCCAGGTCACATACTCCAGTAATAGATTCCATTGAACCATTAGGATTATCTCCTTTGAATCCGAGCACTATCTGGTCCTGATCATGGAGTTCGTCAATATATTCGGTGTAATAACGACCTTCAGCATGGGCAATGGGCATTTTTATGACTTCGTTTTTCTGGTACAGGTGAGTGAATGGTGTTCTGTTGGTTTTTACTTCAAGTTCTACCCATTCACAGATGAACTGTGCCTTTTGGTTTAATGTGAACACTCCTGGGACCAGTCCCACTTCTGCCAGTATCTGGGCACCGTTACAGATACCTAGCACTGGTTTTTCATCTTTCACAACATCTTTAATTCCTTCGATTACTGGGGTGATGGCGGCTATGGCCCCTGCTCGGAGGTAGTCTCCGTAGGAAAATCCTCCAGGGATAACGATTGCATCGAAGTTGGATAGATCTCTCTGGTTCCACCAGACATAATCTGGTTGGCCACCGGCCAACTCCAGGGCGTAGAACACATCCCGGTCACAGTTAGAGCCAGGGAAGCGTATGATCCCCACTTTCATTTTAGTCCCCCGTCTGATTGATTTGGATCTGGTAGTCGTGGATAACCGGGTTGCAGAGTAGCCGTTCACACATCTCCACCACCTGGTTTCGAGCCGCATCAGGGTCTTCTGCTTCCAATGTGAATTTTATGGTCTCCATGGTAGAGGTATCTTTTACCTGGTAATCCAAAAGAGCCAGCGCCCTCTGGATAGTGGAGGCTTCTGGGTTTAGCATTCCTTTTTTCAGACTAATTTCTACTTTTGCATTGTATTTCATAGCATCACCAGAATTTTTATTAGGATATGTTTTATTTGTTATCTGAATTTTTATTAGTTTTAATTGGTTATCTAAATAGAGTTATATGAGTCAATTAACTTTATCTCAGTTAACTTGTATCATGGGATTTATCCTGAGAATCAGTCAGATCTCTGATTAATATGTATCAAAAATTCAAATTCCATCTTTTTTTATCTTTTTCATCAAGTATTATGTTAGCCACCTTTTGGTAAGCTTCAATAACTCCGGATTCCCCCTTCCTGAAGAGATCTTTATCCATAATGTCTCGGGTTTTCTGATCCCAGAAACGACATGTGTCTGGACTTATTTCATCACCAAGAACTATATTCCCATTATGGTCTCGGCCAAATTCGATTTTAAAATCAGGGAACAGTAACCCTACGTTTTCCAGGAAATCTTTTATAACCTGGTTAATTTTTAGGGTTATTCGGCGGATTATTTCCAGATCATTACTGCTTGCAATTCCCAGAGCATGAATTATATCATCATTTAGCATGGGGTCATGGTATTCATCATTTTTAAAGTCCATCTGGATGATGGGTGGATTGAAAGTTTGCCCTTCCTGGAATGGGAATCTCCTTAAGAGACTTCCTGCGGCGATGTTTCTAGTGATCACCTCTAGGGGTATCATATCCAGTTTATGAGAAAGCATAAACCCCGGTTCCGGCAAATCAATGTATTGGGTTTTTATCCCGGCATCTTCTAATAACATGAATAGTTTAGCTGAGATCAGGGAATTGTAGTAACCCTTCATTCCCATAACTTCCTTCTTCGCACCATCACCTGCAGTTATGTCGTCTCTGAATTTCACCATAACCTGCTGAGGGTGGCTGGTCTGGTACACATCCTTGGCTTTACCCCGGTACAGGAGATTTTTCTTATCAAGATTCATGTTCAACTCCATTTTCTTTATTTAGTGTCAAATATTTATATAGATATTAAACTACATTAAGATAAAACTACATTAGAAATTTATTATAGATTAAGATTGTAATAGATGTATAGCATCAAAATGAGTTATAAAATTAGGTAAGATTATATTTATTTATTCAAAAGTAGAAAATTTTTCTCAAGGTGAAATTCGTGTGTGGAATAGTAGGATGTATACTTAAAACTAATAAAGCAGCACCAGTAATCCTGGATTGTGTGCAGCGCTTGGAATACAGGGGGTACGATTCAGTAGGTATTGCTACTTGCTCATCATCAGGGATCCATATAAAAAAAGACAAGGGAAAAATCGACGAAGTTTCACAGAAACTTCAACTAGATGAACTCCCAGGGGAAATGGGCATAGGACATGTTCGTTGGGCTACCCATGGCCTTCCAACCCAGGAAAACGCACACCCTCACACTGATTGTGAAGGAAAAATCGCAGTAGTGCACAATGGGATACTTGAAAACTACAAAGAACTTAAAGATCAGTTAGAACGTGAAGGACACCATTTTACTTCTCAAACTGATACAGAGGTTATTGCCCACCTCATTGAAAAATATTATAAACAGGGATTAAGTCTTGAAGAAGCCATGAACCAGGCCATTGATAAACTCCACGGTTCATATGCCTTTGCTGTCATATCCTCTGATGAACCCAATAAAATCATGGGTGTTAGAAAGGAAAGCCCACTAATTCTAGGTCTGGGGGATGGTGAATATTTCCTGGCTTCTGATGCGCCTGCTATATTACAGCACACCCGGAAAATCATCTACCTGGCAGACCATGAAACCTTCATCATGGATGATGAGGGAGTCACTGTTAAAGACCGTGATGGTAAAGTAGTGGACAAAAAGATTGAAAACATTAAATGGACTCCTGAAATGGCTCAGAAAGGCGGATACGATCATTTCATGTTAAAAGAGATTCATGAACAGCCAGAAGCAGTAAAAAATACCCTATTCGAAGTTTCAGAAATTGAGAAAATCGTCACCAAATTCCCCGAATTTA
The DNA here is from genome assembly GCA_002067065.1 of Methanobacterium sp. PtaB.Bin024. Lineage (GTDB taxonomy): Archaea > Methanobacteriota > Methanobacteria > Methanobacteriales > Methanobacteriaceae > Methanobacterium. Next base: position 105,823 of record MVPY01000092.1, on the reverse strand, counting down.
AGAGAATCACATTCGTGGCCTGTGGAACATCATACCATGCTTCTATGGTGGGGAAATATCTTTTTGAAGGACTTTTGGGCTTGCCTACTGATGTGATGTTGGCTTCTGAGTTCGAATTTGCTGCAGACGCCCTGGACCCCGAGTCCCTGGTTATATTCATCAGCCAGTCAGGAGAAACTGCCGATACATTAAAAGCCCTTAAGATAGCAAATAAAAAGGCAGAAACCCTGGCTGTTGTTAATGTACTTGGTAGCACAGCTACCAGAGAAGCAGATCATGTTATATTCACCAGAGCTGGTCCAGAGATAGGTGTGGCCGCTACAAAAACATACATCAGCCAGTTAACTTGCATATACCTCTTGGTAGCATGTATGGGGCGAAAAAAATGGCTATTAGAACAACTCCAGAAGATTCCAGATTGCATGGAAGGAGTACTATCCTATGAGGATGAAATCCGCAAAATGGCTAAGAAATACAAAGACTCGAATGATTTCTTTTTCATTGGCAGGGGATTTTCCTATCCCACAGCAATGGAGGGTGCTTTAAAACTCAAAGAGATTACTTACATTCATGGGGAGGGATACGCTGCTGGAGAACTTAAACACGGACCATTAGCATTAATTGATGATGAAGTTCCGGTGGTTGCAGTAGTGCCTCCTGGTAAAAGTCATGATCGGACACTCAGCAATGTTGAAGAGGTAAATGCCAGAGGAGCGCGGGTTATAGCCCTCGGAGCATCTGACGATGATGTTCTAAATTTTGAAGCTCATGATATGATAAAATTCCCTCCAGAGGTTAACGAGTTATTATCCCCCCTAATTTATGTGGTGCCCCTGCAGTTGTTATCGTACCATATAAGTGTTGCCAGGGGTATTGATCCAGACAAACCCAAAAACCTGGCTAAATGTGTTACTGTGGAATAAAAAATTATATTATTCCCTTTTCAATATATCCGTCAGATTTTTACTATTTTAATATAATCAGTTCCAAAATTGATACTTTTTAGGTGTTGGTGATAATGTGGTGGATGATCACATTATTTAAAGGTGTTTTGAGATATTATTCTATATAAAAAATTAATTTAAAATTCGAATATAGATGGTAAAATAAAAGAAAATATAAAAACTTAGATTTAGCAAAAAAATTCAGATTTAATACCAAAAATTCTAAGTTACAATCTATAACACCTAGAATGTTGCTACACGGGATTTTGGTTAATTAAATGAAATTTGTTTGTTATGTATACTAATTAGGGTAATTTGAATGACGCCTAAAAAATCTGGAACGCTTTTCATTGTTTTAATGATTGCTATGATTGCATTTGGTGCTGCTTCAGGTGCTAACGCTTTAAACATAGGTACAGATATTGGTGTGGGGTTAATTCCGTCTGATCTCAATTTCAATGGTGAACAGAAGATCACTCAAATTGGTGACTCTGATTTTTCACCGGTACATATTTACAGACATGTTCAGATAAACACCACCAACACTACCAATAACACCACCAGTAACACCACCAAGAAGGTTAATAACACTACAACAACTAACACTACAAACTAATACCTAATATTACAGTATCAAACATTTTTTCATGGAATTATTTATAGTAGTGATGGATATAATTTTTAGCCGAAAATTGATGTTGAACTATTTAAAAAAAGGTTAATTGGTGACATATCACCTTTTTAATATATTATCCCTTCCTTTAAGAATAATGCAAATGTTTAAGTGTTGTGTACAAATTTGGATATTGGATGAAAATTAGGATTTACTTGTTGAATTTACAAATTAAAGGAATCAGGTGATTTAATGTCTGAGGAGAACAAAGTTGGAGCGAAAATTCGCCAGTTAAGAGAAGATCGTCAAATGTCAGTTGAAGAACTGGCAGAAGCCAGTTATAGCAATGTTGAATTAATTGAAGACCTGGAAAGCGGTGCACTGGTACCCTCGTTAACTCCTCTTTTAAAGATCGCACGGGCACTGGGTGTACGCCTAGGCACATTCCTTGACGATGCCCCTCAAAGCGGCCCCTTCATGGTTAAATCTGGAAAATCAGATAACATAATACGGTTTTCAGGGCAAGGTCTTGGTGAACACAGTAACAAGAGTGCTCTGGAATTCTACTCTCTGGCTTATGGGAAAGGTGACAGGCATATGGAACCCTTCATTATTGATGTTCATCCCACAGAAAACCAGGATTACCAGTTAGCATCACATGAAGGTGAAGAATTTCTTTATGTTATACAGGGAAAGATAGAAGTACTTTATGGGCAGGAAAGCTACATTTTAGAGGCAGAAGATAGCATATACTATGATTCTGTTGTACCCCATCATGTTCATGCCAAAGAAAGGGATTCTAAGATGTTAGCAGTGGTTTACACGCCCTTTTAGATAGGATATCAATAGATTTAGAGAATTTTAATTTAAATTTGGAGAATTATTAATGTACACAATAACAGTAACACCTCGTTTCGGAGACTCCGATGGCTTAAGACACATAAACAACATAGTCCTTGCAGAATGGTTTGAACTAGCTAGAAACCGTATTTACCGCCTATTCACACCTGATCTAGACTTGAGTTATGAGAAATGGAAACTCATAATGGTGAAAACAGATTTTGAATTTTTAGGACAGATGTACTACAATGGTGATGTGCACATCAAAACCAGCATCATAAGAATAGGTAACAGTTCATACACCACTTACCATGAAGCATGGCAATCAGGCCATCTTAAGGCAAAGGGAACCGCAGTTTTAGTGAACTATGACTTTATTCAACAGAAATCAATGCCAATACCAGATGATATAAGGGAGAAACTGGAAGAATATCTGGAAGATTGTCCAGAGTGAATTTGTCAGTTATTTTACATATAGAAAAAAATATCATATTTAATAATACATCATACTTGATATCATTAGAAAATGAGCATATACTTAAATGGGATAATTAAACAGAGGTTTTAAAATGGTTTTCACGGAGCTTACTATTGGTGATTACCTGGAAGAAATGGTCAAAAAGGATCCCAATCAGGAATTCATGGTTTACCCTGACCGGGATCTCCGTTTCACCTATAAAGAGTTTGATGAACGGGTTAACATTTTAGCTAAGGGTTTACTTGCAATCGGGATAAAGAAGGGTGACCATGTGGGTATATGGGCCAAAAATGTGCCAGACTGGCTCACCTTTATGTTCGCCACTTCCAAAATAGGAGTGGTGCTGGTCACAGTAAACACAGCTTACAAAAGTCATGAACTTGCCTATGTTCTGGAACAGTCAGACATGAAAGCGTTGGCCATTATTGATGGATTCCAGGATGTGGATTACATTCAAATAGTTTATGAGTTGATCCCTGAATTAAAAACCCAGGAAAGGGGAAAACTAAAAAATAAAGATTTTCCATTTTTGGAAAATGTCATATATGTGGGCCAGGAAAAACACCGGGGAATGTATAACATCAACGAACTTCTGCTTTTAGGGAAACATGGAGATGAGGAGAAATTCCAGAAGATTAAATCCTCTGTTGATAATGATGAAGTGGTTAACATGCAATACACATCAGGAACCACAGGATTTCCCAAGGGAGTGATGTTAACCCATCGAAACATCCTCAACAATGGTTATTATATAGGAGAACGACAAAAATTCACCGAAAAAGACAGATTATGTATAACAGTTCCCCTTTTCCATTGTTTTGGTATTGTGCTGGCAGTAATGGCTGCATATAGTCATGGAGCCACCATGGTGATGGTGGAAGTCTTTGATCCCCTGTTGGTTCTTGCAGCAGTTCAAAAAGAACGCTGCACAGCATTATATGGAGTTCCCACCATGTTTATTGCAGAATACAGTCATCCCATGTTTGAGATGTTCGACTTATCCAGCCTACGCACCGGTATCATGGCAGGTTCCACTCCACCCATTGAAGCAATGAAAAAGGTGGTAAATGACATGAACATGAATGAAATCACCAGTGTATACGGTCTTACAGAAGGATCACCAGGATTCACTCAAACCAGTGTTGATGATCCCCTTATAAAAAGAGTGGAAACCGTGGGTAAACCGTTACCTGAATGTGAAGTGAAAATAGTTGACCCAGAAACAGGTGAAAACCTGGCAACCGGTCAGACAGGTGAAATATGTTGTAAAGGTTACAACGTGATGAAAGGGTACTATAAAATGCCAGAAAAAACTCGTGAAGTTATAGATGAAGATGGATGGCTACACAGTGGAGATCTGGCAACTTTAGATGAGGATGGATATTATTCCATTGTAGGTCGTATTAAAGACATGATTATTCGCGGTGGAGAGAATATTTACCCCCGTGAAATCGAGGAATTTTTATACACCATGCCAGGAGTCCTGGATGTTCAGGTAGTAGGGATCCCTGATAAGAAGTATGGGGAAATTGTAGGTGCCTGTATCATCCTGGAAGAGGGCGCAGAACTCACTGAAGAAGATGTGCGGGACTATGCCAGAACCAAGATCGCCCGTTTCAAGGTACCTAAACATGTATTTTTTATAGATGAATTCCCACTCACTGCCAGTGGCAAAATACAAAAATTCATACTCAGAGAACAGGCAGAAAAACTATTAAAAGAGAAACTGGAAAAAGAAGAATCTTCCCTTTAATAATTTTTCCAGAAACATCTTTTTATCAGCTTTCAACATATTTGCCTTTATTTAAAGGGTTAATATTATATTTAAGGAGTTATATTAACAATTCAAGTATAATAAGAAGTATAATAAAAAAATTAAAATATGATAGCAATCTTCAAATTCAATCATTTTTTATACATAATTGTAGAAGTTTTTACATACATAATGGTGGAAGAATATGTCGCTTTTAACTTTAGCCTATCCTAAAATCAGTGAAGAGGACTATCAATGGATTCAGGGATTTCGGGAAGAAAATGACGAGCTTTACCATGGAGTAATGGAGCCTCACTTCATTCTGGTATTTCCAGTATTTAACCAGAGACCAGAAACATTTATAGAGGAGATTAAAAGACGTGCTGCAGGCTATAGTAGGATAGACTTTGTTTTAAGATGTGCAATTATGGACAAAGATGCATTCACTCCCTACTGGCATGTCTACCTGGTGCCAGATGAAGGGTACAGTCAGATCATCAAACTCCATGATAGTCTATATTCTGGAAAACTGGCTGATGAATTACGTATGGATCTGCCATTTATTCCCCATATTGTGGTTGCCAATTCAGTGGAGAAATGGACCTGCAAGGAACTGGTGGATCAGATAAACGGTTTGGATATCCAAATAAAGGGGAGCATCATGGAGCTAGATGTAGTTGAATATCATGATGAACGGGTTGAAACCCTTGAGAAAATAAAATTACCACATCCCTAATCACGAGAAAATGATAATAATAAGAAGAAAAAAGAAAATAGTGGAGTTATTTCCTATTGGAAGTTCTAAGGGAGCTTTAAATAACAGGAGAGAACCCCTTTTTTATGGTTACATAAAGTTTCGTCGTGTTGAGGGTCAGTTAAGAATTCATAAATTCATAATTAAGAAAGATAAAGAAATCATCCTGCCTCCCAGTGAGGCAGTAAAGATCCTCAGAAAACAGAACGTATTTATGGTAGGCAGTGACCCTGACACCGAAGAATTCCTCCATTCCTTAAATATAAAATATAAACACACTTTCATCTGTAGGCACTGCACATTCGAAGGCTTTATCACAATCATCCAAAAAGAAAAATCATATTTTTATCATGGAGATTATCTTTGTCGTTCATGCGCAGAAAACGAGATAAAAAGGGAGTTAAAAGCCCGATCGTATGATATGAGCACCTTTCCCAGATTCAGGAAAATCTTGGATGAAACCGGAGATCTGGCCAAGGTGTTAAGTGTTTTTGATCCACGATTTGACCCCCTAAAAAATCAAGAACTCACATTATACGATAAAATAACCACTAAAAAAGCCGATAATCTTCCAAAAATTAGGATAGACGCTCTTAATATTCCTGAAAAACTTAAAGAGTCTCTCAAAACACAGGGCACTCACTTACTGCCAGTGCAGGTTCTGGCCCTTCAGGCTGGACTCCTGGATGGGGAGAATCTGCTGGTGGTTTCAGCCACTGCCAGTGGAAAAACACTGATCGGGGAAATGGCAGGTGTATCACGCGCCCTTGAAGGGGGAAAACTTCTTTTTTTAACTCCACTGGTGGCACTGGCCAATCAGAAATACAGGGATTTTACAAAAAGATACCAGAAAATGGGATTAAAAGTTTCCATAAGAGTGGGAATGAGCAGGATAAAAGCCAAAGAAGAGCTCATACTTCCTGATGAGAAAATAGATGATGCCGATATTATTGTGGGGACCTATGAGGGTCTTGATTTTTTACTACGTGCGGGTAGATCATCCCAACTAGGCGATCTGAAGACTGTAGTGGTGGATGAGATTCACATGTTAGGGGATGATGAAAGGGGCCCCCGCCTCAGGGGACTTATTCATCGTTTGAAAACCATATTCCCTAATTTACAGTTAATTGGATTATCAGCCACCATAAAAAATCCACAGGAAATTGCCCAGGAATTTGGCATGAAACTGGTTGAATATCCGTTGCGACCTGTGCCACTGGAAAGACACTTGATATTTGTCCGTACAGAAGAGGAGAAAAATCATCTTCTGGCCCAGTTATCCCGGGTTGAATACCAACACCGGTCAGAAAAAGGATATCATGGTCAGAGTATCATTTTTACAAACTCACGCCGTAAAACACATGTCATATCTGATTATCTGGTTCGAAGGGGTGTTAAAACAGCAGCATATCATGCTGGTCTATCTTATGCCAAAAAAAATAAAATAGAGAAAGATTTCGGAAATCAGAAATTGGGGGCAGTGGTGACCACTGCTGCACTGGCTGCTGGTGTTGATTTTCCTGCTTCACAAGTATTATTTGAGAGTTTGACCATGGGAAACAAGCAACTAACTCCAAATGAATTCTCTCAGATGCTTGGCAGGGCTGGCAGGCCCACATACCATGATCAGGGAAAGGTGTATCTTTTACCGGAAGTTGGAAGGAGCTATGGCGATGAAACTGAGGAAGCACAGGCCATGAACCTTCTATCCAGTGAAGTGGAATCGGTTAACGTCACCTATTCTGAGGATAGTCAAATTGAACAGTTCCTGGCTGATGTATGTGCAGGATGTGCAGAAACCTTCATGCAAATAGAAAATGATTATAAAGAGGAAGAGTTACCCCTACCATTGGAAGAGGCTTTCAATATCATGGTAGATTATAATTTGGTGAATGAAAAAGAAGACAAAATAACACCCACTAACTATGGTAGGGCAGTTTCTATGTCCTTTTTAGATTACCCATGGGCAGAGTTTGTCCGTAAGAACCTCAAAAAGATGCGTCCTATGGATATTGCCCTGAAACTGGAGCCCTTTGAAAATGCATATCTTTCCAATAGAATCACCACTCAAATGGGTCGTATTCTTAAAATAAACATGTCCAGTCGTTTGTTTGCTGACAGCACCCTTGATATCCTTAGCTCAGGTACCGCGATTTCTAAACTGGAACCACATCTTAGAGAGCGTTTGATGAAGCTTCAAATGGATTTTTACACATGTCGATGTAAGGAAAGACCATTCTGTGGTTGTTTTCAAAGGGAACTTTCCAGGAAAATTGTTAAGCAGAGGCTTCAGGGGAAAGACCCAGTGGATATCAGCAGAAAACTCATGCGTGAATATGAAATCCACGCCTATGCTGGTGATATTTTCAGCTGGCTTGACTCCCTTATCAGAATGATTGAAGCAGTGCGCAGAATAGCTAATGTTTTCGGCGATAAGAAGGTTGTTAGGGGGTGTGGTCGGTTAATAAGGGAAATTGAGAAGTGATTTTCCAGTTGATTGTGTGAACAAATTCCTGAAATAAATTGTTTATGAATGTTAAAAATCAACTTCAGGAACCTCTTCTGCATAGTCTTCATGTTCAAAGAATTCGGCTTCCTTGAATTTGAAGAAATTAGCCACAATATTATTAGGGAACACTTCACGTTTGTTGTTGTAGGCAAGAACAATTTCATTGTAAAATTCTCGGTACTTAGCAATTTTATCTTCAGTTTCTGATAGCTGATCCTGCAGTTCTAGGAAGTTCTCATCAGCCTTCAGTTTTGGGTAATTTTCCGCAACTGCAAAAAGACTTTTCAAAGTACCCTTTAAGACGTTATCTGCCTTTTCATTTTCTTTAACTGTTTCTGCATTTTTTAAATCTGAACGGGCTTCAGTAACTTCTTTGAATGTGGTTTTTTCATGGGTTGCATAACCTTTAACCGTTTCAACCAGGTTTTTAATCAGGTCAGATCTTCTTTCCAGTTGAACATTTATCTGTGACCAAGCACCTTCAACCCCATTTTGAAGTTTAACCAGACTATTGTAGATTCCAATGATGATTGCAAAGAATATAATAATGATTAAAACTACCAGTCCGAATCCAATTAAGTTCCACATTAAATCACCTTTAAAAAAATCCTTTATTAATTATTAATCCTCTTATAATCTGTGTTATTTAAATATTTTCATGTTGCTAATGGGAATGGAGAATTCAAATAAACAACAGTAATACTTTATTTTTTAGATTTGATAATTGGACTACTTTTTAGAAAATAAGAGATAATTGCAAGCTGAAATAAGTAAGAATTATTTAAATTTAGCTATAGTACAAAATAAAAGGAAGAAAATGGTAAATGAGGTAAAAAAATGAGGTAATTAATTACCAGATTTACCATTGCTCCATCATATAGTATCCCAAACTCAACATATATATTTTTTGAAAAGAACTTATTATTACTTTTTCACAAAATACAATGCCAAAACAGGAGGCATGAAAAACTGTGAGAATACCTATGTTTTGGATAATAATGGATTAAAATGGAGATATTTTCTATAGAAGAGTAGTAATTGATGTAATAATGGGCCCGCTGGGATTCGAACCCAGGACCTCACGGTTATCAGCCGTGCGCTCTACCGCCTAAGCCACGGGCCCCTTAAATAGTAGTACAGCTTTTAGGATAGGATTAATTTAATTAATTTAAAAACTGCAGGGGTAGATGCAAGATTTAGAGTTCATCCTATATAATCCTTGTGCTACCCTGTGGTGTTTTATTAAAAATATGATATTTGTCATTGGATCAAAATCTCAGTTGATCAAATTTTTATCATTATTTTTTTACCATCATCTCCATCTTATGACGGTTATTTTTTTTTATTCATCTATTCTAATAATTTCGATTTATCAATTCAATATTTATCAATTCAATATTTGTTTTAGTTCTTTTAGGCAGGTTTCAAAATCACTGTTATCCAATATTGCCAGATTACAGCCTAAACATGCCGAAATATTGATCATGGCAAATCTCAACATCTTAACATGTTCATTAAGAGAACTTTGCCTGTCTTTAAATCTTTTTTTAGATGAATCAGTAAGTCTCCGTTTAATAATGTCTTCATAGTCAGATTCTATGATGATTATCAGATCGGGGTTCATGATTTCAAAGGGTAATGAAATCAGATAACCCTCTTTAAAGCAGTCTACACCATGAAGATCTAAAAGAACGTTTTTTTGATCCTTGATTTTGAGAGCAATTGTTTTCCAAATGTCCTCTTGGATTGAAAGATCTAAACGGAACATTTCAGGTAGATTTGTTGCTAAGCCCCTTTTTTGGGCTGTTTTTAGCATTAACTCTCCGTAGTTTACGTGTGAGTAATTAGAATTGAGGGAAACGGCCTTACATAGTGAAGTTTTCCCAACTCCAGGAACTCCAACTATAGCAACCCGCTTCCAGGGCCTCATTTTAAACACAACTTGTATTAAGATTTATATGGAGGCCTTAACACCAAAAAGTAGCGTTAATTATTTGTTTACCATTTCGTTGATGGCTTCAGCCATCATATGGCCTTCAATCTCGATTTCTGCCTTGTCAATTCCTTCTACTTTCTCGGCAGCTATTCTGGCTTGCATAGCCATGTTGGCAGCGCTCATACAACCAGGATTTGTGGGTTTTATTACAATTTTGGCGGTTTTATCATTTTCATTTACCTGTATGTCACCTACAAGTCCCATTTCCACAATACTGATGCCCATATGAGGATCAGCAACCTGGGAAAGAGCTTCTCTAATCTTAGCTGTTAATTCTTCGCTCATAATCATACCTCAAAATTGATTTTTATGGATTTTACACATTTTGATGTGGTTATAAAGTAAAATCACTTTAAAAAAACTTTCATACACATTAAATAAAGGTATTCTTTTATTTCCATATTAATAATATTTATATTTACTGCTTTTTTTTGATTATAGTTATTCTAAAAAAAACTCTCTTGGAGCGTTAATTAATTATAATAAATGTTAAATTTTTCTAAAAAATTCAGTTCTTTACATATTTCTTGTTATTTTTTTCCTTTTTTAACATCGGGAAATCTCGAAAAATCAGTTAGTACAGAACTAATTCTAAAAAGTTATTACTCATTTAAAAGTATTTATGGGAAGAAGTATTACTATGTGTATAGGGGACTAAAAAACCTTCCAGACCATCTGGTATATGCATGTCCCCTACCTCCATTTTATAAATAATGTTTTAATACGGAATAAATCAGGGTATGGGTTGAAATTATCGAATTTACTTTTATGGAGTTTAGAATTATTCATTTTTTTTGATATTTTAAATATTATTCAGTATATTTATGAAAAACACAGCTCAACACTCATTTCACCCGGTGTCTCACCCGGACAGCAACACCTTTTTCTCCCCTTTTCATCTCCTCACCCGCCATGATGGCTTTTCCAACACCGACCACTTCTCCATTTCTGGTGATAACCACTTCATCTTTGGGAAGTATTCCAGGGTATGCATCCACCACTCCTGGTGCAAAAAGAGTGTTCGTCTGGAGAGTAAAATCAATTTCCACCCAATTTACACCAATATCATTTAAGATAGTCCCTCCCTTAATGTTCAAACTGTAAAGGCCGTTATCATGATGCAGGACAGCTATCTGTTCATCTTCATGCATCAAGCGTCTGTCAAACCTTCCTCGCAACTTATAATCAGAGGGCACCATTTTATCTGCTTCGGGGGTGTTAAACTGGTAACGGGCAATTGATCTGAGCATGTGGAGTTGTTTGAGGCGGTTTTTAATCTTTTTATATTTTTTAGTTTCTCTTTTCAGGTTTTGCATTGATTCTGGAGAGGTGGTCCGGTTATCTTGGCAGGTGAAAGTGGCCTGTGGTAGATATTCCTGGCAGACAGTCATGTAACCATGTGCCACATGAGCTATGACTTCCATATCACCAATATAGTCACTTAAACATTCTCCTGTAAGCTTTATCTCTTCCTGTGACCAGTCACCAACAGTTGAAACATCGTAGGACTGGATTGGATATGTATTTTCCATTTCTCTGGGGCAAACACCAAATGGAGATGTTAAAATAGCTTCCTGTAAACCTTTGGTGGCTTGGGTGAAAATATGATGGGATTTACTTGATGAATATGGTTTGCGCATGCTGCAGGGTAAGACCACCACTACCTCACCCAATGGATCTAAAAGACTCATCCGTTCCCTCCAGCGACGCGCTTCAGGACGATTAAGTGAAGTTTCAGTGGTACAGAGTACTTTAATCATTCGTTACTTCCTGTTTTATTTTTTATGACTTTAATAATGAAATTCTCATTTTATTTTTCATTAGTTATTATGCTTATGCTGGCAATGTTTAATTCAAATCATTATTTAATTAATTCAAGTCATTATTTATTTGCTTCATGTCATTATTTAATTAAAATGCAAATCCCCAACAATTCCCTCAGTAAGTGTGATATTGGCCATCCAACCATTTCACACCGGTAAGTATGGCTGTTTCTCTCTTTAAACTGACTAGATCCCCATTACTAAGGAGTTTTACATCATCTTTACCCACCATACGGGTGAAGTTAGCAATTTCTTCTGTAGAAATATTCAGGAAATTAGAAAGCCTTTTAATCCCATCTTCAACCTTTAACTGTTTGGTTAACTGTGGGTTCTGGGTGGCAACTCCAGTGGGACAGAGTCCAGTGTAACACACACGATACTGCTGGCAGTTAATGGCAATAAGTGCTGCAGTGCCAATGTAGATTGCATCTGCACCTAATGCCAGGCATTTAGCAAAATCTGCTGAATTGGTGAGACCTCCTCCAGCAATGAGGCTGATCTTGTCACGCATCCCCATACTTTTGAGTTTATCATGGGCGCGGGGCAAAGCAGCCAGGATGGGAATTCCCATATTATCCCTCACGTATTTATTAGTGGCTCCTGTACCTCCACCAAAACCGTCCAGAGTAATAAAATCAGTCCCTGCATTCGCTAGGATATTAACATCCTCTTCGACGTTGCCACAACCAATTTTGGCACCAATGGGAATTCCATTGGTAAGTTCTCTTAGCCAGTTAATTTTTTCTTCCAGTTCTGCATGACTGGTGATGTCAGGGTGATGGGCAGGGGAATTTGCTGATTCACCTTTCTTGAGCCCCCTGATTTCTGCTACTTCAGCAGTGATTTTTTCAGCAGGCAGATAACTTCCTTTACCAGGGTAGGCCCCCTGTCCAAACCGTATTTCCACAGCACCAGCAGATCTGAGCAGTTCTTCATCTAAACCAAAACGTCCTGTGGAATATTGCACTATCATCAGTTCAGGGGAAGTTTTCCTTTCTTCAGGAAGCACTCCTCCTTCACCACTGTTAAATCCAATGTTCAACTGGGCTGCTGTTTGGGAGATAACCAGGCGCACATTCTTGGAAACTGCTCCAAAACTCATCCCTGAGATCAGGATGGGTGAAAAAACTTTCAGGGGCCTTTTTGAATCAGGTCCAATAGTAATGGATGTATCAACCGGATCTTCCTGGTTTAGGGGTATCTGTTTGATCTGGGCAGGTAAAAAGTTCAGATCATCCAAGGTGCATGGAATCTTTTTTTCAGAACCCATTGAGGCTGTTAATTTTTTACCCGCACTTTTATCCTTGATTTCCACAATTTTCTCATAAAAATCAGGGTCTTCATCCTTATATTTCTTGCGTAGGAATGTTTTACTCTCCCCTACTTCCTCTACGTTGCAGTAGTAAATATCCTCAAGCTGGTATTCATAATATAGGGGGCAGGTGTTGCAGATGCAGCCGTTTACTGGAACTTCACATTTGCTAGCTCCAATACTACAGTAAAGAAGTTCATCTGGGCAGTCATGGGGATAACTGGGACAGAAAGTACAATGACATTTTTCCCTATTTTCAGGGGTGTTTTTGATTCCAGTTACATGGGCTGAATCTGGGTTCATCTTGATAACCTTTATTTATTTTATTAATTTCCTGTCAGTTAGTTTCTCCGTCTTCACTCTAATCTATTTATCTTCCTTTCTAAATATAATTGGTATTCAATGTTAACTTTTCCTTGAATGTTCCTGGTTTTATTCTGTTTGTCCTCTTTTTTACCCTTTACCCTGTTTTCATTATATACCCTTTAAAGTACAATATAGTGTTTATGGGAGAATATAAGATAAATCGTCTGGAGGAGATGGAAACTTTCGTGGTCACCAATTCCTATGATAACCTTCTGGAAACATTCCAGAAACTCCCTCACAGTAAAGGGGATATTGTTCATGTTATGGGAGCTCCTGGAACCGGTAAATCTATCAATATCTATCATGCAGCTGACCAGTTGGATTTAAATATTTATGAAGTGAAATTAAAATTACCTTCTCTTGATTTGAGTCCAGGAACTGTTTTTGATTTAATGTTGGAATCTATAAGGGAAGATCTTGGGATTAACTCATCCAATCAAATATTGGAGCATCTTGAAAAATTTGATGCAGTACTATTTGCTGATCGATTCCATGACTCTCACTTAATATATGAAGATACAGTTGGTTTCAGCCAGTGGATGGATTTTATGGGATTTAAATCCTTCAATTTTTATTGGATGTGTGTAAAAGAATATCTGAAACATAGAAATGACTTTAAGAATATAAATATGATTCTGCAGACTGCATGGAGGTTTCGTTTAGGAGGTGAGAAAAGGGATCTTTTCACTGACTTGGGTCTCTTCTCATCCCTGGCAGTGGCATTATTAAGATTGCCATTTGAAGTGGTGAAAATATCCTATTCTGAAACAGAAACCATAAATATAGTTAAAAGCCATTTAAGTGATGCAGGTACTGATGATATAAAATATTACATAAAAAAATATGGTAATAAACCTCGTTTCATATGCAATGCTATTAAAACAGATTTATAAGCTAATTAAGTAGATTTATAAGTTAAGTTTTAAAATAACGATTAAAATAACGAGTTAATCAATGATGATGTTGTAGAAATGATAAAATATTGATTTGGAGAAAGATTGGGTAATTTGTACTGGAAACCTTCTCAATAAGTAAATTGGAGTAAACATGATAAAAACATTGATCAAGTCCACTCGTCTGAGTTGGGCTTCAAAAAATGCCAACATGTATCTCCTGGCACTTACATATGCTTATTTTTCTGCAACACCAATTAAAAATGCATTAGAAATAATTGTTGGCCTTATTCTGGTTACAGTTTTGTGGGGAGCCCTGTACACATTAAATGATTTAACTGATCTGGATGTGGATCGCAGGGATCACCTAAAAAAGGATCGTGCATTCATTCAAAATAACGTGGATCAAAAGTTCATAATCACTTTTTTTGCTATTGTGATATCAATTGTTTTTATAATATCCTTTACAACTTTCCCTGCATCATTTACACTGATATTATCTTTGATGTTTCTAAATCAATTACTTTATACTCTTCCACCCATACGACTGAAGGAAACAAAATTCGCCCCATTTTTTAGCACAGCAACCAATTCTGTCCTGCGACTGGCATCTTGTGCAGTGCTTCTGGGTGATGTGTTCCTGGTTCCACTAAGTGTGTATTTATTTATGTACCTGGCTGGAATGGGCACCTACCTCATGTATAAATCAAAAACTACATATGCCAGTTTGGTAGGGGTCATGGCGGGCATGGTCCTTTTATACACACTTTTAGCTGGTGATATGAACATCATACAGTTTGCGGTGGCAATTTTACCATCATTCCTCGCAGCAATCCCATTATATCTTTCCCTGTTCATGAAGAAGGATGACATGTTTCGTCTGGCAGATGTTTTATATCATCAGGTGGCAATGGTCTTTTTCATCATCTGCATACTGATAATTGTTTTTTAAGAGATGATTATTTATTAAATTGATTCATGTTTAGATGGGATTTAACGAAATAAAAATCGTCTATAACTAAATTAAGTTAATTATATTTTGTAAGGGGCAAGATCAGTTGAGGAAAGTATATGGTAAGAAAAAAATAATGTAAATTTAAAAAGGTAAAATGAAAAAGGGGTAAGATAAAAAAGTAAGAAAGTTTCAGGTTTCTTAGAACAGCTTACCTAATTTTAGGAGGGCTTTTGGTGAGATCTTAACCAGTTTTTTAACCATTTCTGCAGTGTTAATGGTTTCAAAGTCACTATCTCTAAACGCCTCTGCTATTTTGTCTAATTCCTCATCGGAAAGACTTAAAAGGTAATCTTTGGCCTTTAAGTACTTTTTGAATGATTCTCCCAGTTCTTCTTCGCAGAGGTCCTCATATATTTTGAGACTCTTCTTAGAGTAATCTCCATTAACCACAGCTTCAGCAGCCACTTGCCCTGCAAGGCGACCTCCCATCATACCACTAATGATACCTCCTCCTGTGAGAGGGTTTACCATTCCTGCAGCATCTCCAGTTACCAGAACATTATCTGTAACCTTTTTCTTGAGCAATCCACCTACTGGGTCTCCACCAATATTTAATTCCACTGGTTGTGCGTTTTTAGTGGCTGGATTGCTTTTGACGAACTCCAGAAGGTGTTGGTAAGCAGTTTTATCAGTGATGGTGGTCAGCACGCCTAGACCCACATTGGCGATGTCATCTCCTTTAGGGAATATCCATGCATAACCTCCTGGAGACATGCTACCAAAGTGGAATTCTATGCAGTCTGGTTCTTCCATCTGAACTCCTGCCATTTCAAACTGGGCACAGGATTCCATATCTTTAGGTTTAAGGGAAGTTCTGAGTCCAGCCCATCTACCAACCCTTGATTCAGGTCCATCAGCAGCTATAACAATTTTAGCTTTGATCTCCAATTCCTGGCCCATGCTCTCAGCAGTAACCACTACTTGCTCATCTTCCCTCCGCATGCCAGTTGCCAGGGTTTTAACCATAATTTTAGCACCAGCACGGCCGGCATCCATAGCCATATGCTTGTCGAAAACCTTACGCTCCAGGATGTAACCTGCTTCAGGAAGTTTTACCTTATCCTCGGTAAGGTTCACTGCAGTACCGTTGGGGGAAACCATTCTAACTCCACTGGCTTCTCTGGTCACCCATCGTGTGGATGGTTCGATTCCTAACTTTGTAAGACCTTCCTTGGACACACCTTCAGCACATCTTTTAGGGGAACCAATCTCTGATTTTTTATCCATTAAGATCACACTGGCCCCTTCAATTGCAGCATGTTTAGCAGCAGTTGAACCTGCTGGACCGGCGCCTATAACCAAAATATCAGTTTCGATCATTTAATCATCCCTTTTTTCCAGTGCCTTAACTGGGCATACCTGGATGCAAATTTCGCACTCTTTACAGTTTTTTTCGTTGAAATTTAAGCTGATTTCACGCACTTCAATGAGGTTACGAGGGCAGACACCTGCACATTCCCCACAGTACATACACCATTCCTTAACTATCATATTATCAGTCCATTCGATTATCTTTAAAAAAAATTGACCATTAAATCCCATGGGATATTATTGTTTCAATAATAGTATTGTCAAATATTTTCTTCTTTTACTTATTAGTTTTACTTTTTTAAAATCTTTTAGTATTTAAATATGTAATCAACTGAATACATTTCTTGCACCATGATCTTGCACCATGAAATACTGTTAAAATTATTAATCTGTTAAAAATATTTTTTAAATAAAATTTGTGGGTTTAACTAAATTGTGAGAATAAAAAAGGTATGATAAAAACTGGTTTTAATTAAACAGTTGAGTTTTCATCCATTGAATTGTTATTTTCATTTTCTGTTTGGTAGGTAGTACTCTGATTATTGTATGTGCTGGTTGAGGTTGTTTGCAGATCACTGCTGGGTGAACTGGTTTTTAGGGTTGATTGAGTAGTATTAGAACTGTTCTGGACTTCAGATGTATTAGTTGTATTCTGAGTTGTGTTGTTACCTATCTGATTTTCATCTGATGCCGCAGCTGGACTGTAAAACATACCCATCACTGATCCAGCAATCACTCCAACCAGCAATATGGTTACAATTATCACATCATTCTTAATCATCAAACACCCTCTTTTAAACATCTGGTTATTATTATATTTATATCTTTATTCCTCTAACCAGGATTATAACCCTATTTTAGTGTTTAGATTTCCCATCTCTACAAAAATAGCCTGCTGGTTCACCACTGAATAAATTATTTTCTTTCCAGACCATACATTTCTCACATTGGCATTCCTGAAGTGAATTTAAATCCTCTACAGTGGTTTTGCCACTTGCACAGTATATTGCAGGTATTCTTTCTTTTTCAATCATTATCCTGGAGTCCAAGTCGTCCTGTGAGATTTCCTGTATTATTTTCATTTTATCCAAAACACATCTGGACTTATTTTGCACAGGACAGCAGTCACAGAGACATTTCTCCAGATTTTCCAAACAGAACTCAACTTCCACTTAGAACACTTCCCTTTTTATCTATATTCTATTTTATTTATGATTTTCAATCTTTAATAAATCAATGAAGATAAATGGGAGTTTGATAAAGATAATCGATATTTGGTAAGTTAATAAGGAAGATTTGGAATAAAAAAATTTAAAAAATAAATTCAATCAACCTATAGAGTTAATCAGTTGGTTTAATATCAAATCAAATAGAGTTCAATGAGTTAATGGTCTTTTTTTTTATCTTCAGGGGTTTTAAACACATAACCACAGTTACTACAGGTTAGGGATTGTGTTGTGCCAAAAGCATGAAGTTTAGCATCTAATCTTCTTTTTAGGGTTTTATCCTTGGAACCACACTCAGGACATTTTTCATTTAATTTTCCAAGATTCATGATATAGCCTCCTGAAAATCTGTAGATGTATTTTTTCAGGTTGATTTAGCAGTTAAAACACAGTTAGTATATATTACTAATTTTATTCTGTGGAGTTTACAGTCATGTTTTCACTGGTTGTATTGGTACTGTTTTTTGGAGTATTTTGGGATTGTTGATCTGACGATGTTGAGGACTGATCCTGCTGGTCAGACTGGTCAGACTGTGTTTGGTTAATTAAATTAGGATATTTTATAAAGGAATAATTATCCGAATTGTTGGTGGAATTATTGCCCTGATTATCGAGATCAGCGAAGTAACCCAGGGCTGCTACACCTACTATCAATAGAACCCCCATTATCACGGGTGTATTTTTTTTCATTCAATCAATCTCTCTATTATTTTCATTTTTCATTTTATTTTTTTGTTCATTTTTTTTGTTAAACGCTTTTTTCTCAAAGTAAAAATTTTGTATCTAGAATGAATTAAATCATAGTGGTTTAAGCATTATGGACATTATTCCATTTTTGCCTTTTTCATCCATACCAGATGCATCTGGTGCCATACCCATGCTGGGACCTAACATTTCTTTGGTTGCCCGTTTGGTGATCTCTTTGAAGATTATCTTATAAGCTGTGCAGTGAGGGTCTACCCCGTTTATCTCTGCTTTACCAGTTTTGTCATTGATTTTAAGGGCATTATATGGGCATCCTCCTCTACAAAATTTGATGTAGGTACATCTTTTACATTCTGAATCAACGTAATCCTTGAATTCATGGAGAAGCTTCCATGCATCGGATTGGGCGAGTTCATCCATACTGGGATGATCAACCACATTACCCATAACGTATTCAGGCATACCAACGAAACGGTAGCAGGGATATATACTCCCATCAGGACCCACTGCAAAGGTGTCTCCCATACAATCTACAAAAGTGCAAACCACTCCTCTGCGGGTGAAAACACATTTTGCCAAGTGGTCAATATTTTTAACCTCGATACGATCCATATTTTCCAGATACTGATCCAGTAAATATATCAGTAGTTCCCCATAGTCTTCAGGAGACAGGGCCCATTTTTCAGGGTTATCGTCACGTAATGATGGCAGGGCAGGGTGTAACTTAAGGTTCAAACCATTTTCCAGGAAGAAATTAAAGATATCTTCTTTGTACTGGATGGAATATGAGGTGAAGGTGGATATGAAACTGACCTGCAGATCATGGGCCTTTGCAATTTCATACCCCTGCATGGTCTTCTGATAGTACCCTGATCCCCTCTGCAGATCATTAAGTTCTTCTGGACCATCCAGGCTGGAGCCAATTGGTATCTCATATTCTTTGAATAACTCAGCCAATTCATCTGTCATGTTCCATAAATTGGTTTGCAGGGCAAAAGCGGGTTTGAGGTGGATTAGTCCGTCTTTTAGGAGTGGTAGTGCTTTTTTGAAAAAGTCATATCCTGCCAGTAATGGCTCCCCACCATGGAAGGTGAAGGTAACAGGTTCCTCACGGAAGCCATAAAGCCATTCTACTACTTCTTTGATAGTATCAACACTCATCACTGGAGAACCTTCCTCAGAACTCCAGCAATACTCACAGTTAGAAGGACATCCCAAAGTTGGAACCAGCATCACATGAAAAGCCATAATATGTTCACCATTTTTCAATGAAAATTGCTATGAATTAATAGTATAGTCAACCGCATAGTCAACCACTTTAGTTTGAAACTAATAATATTAGTAATATAATAAGATTTACGGTTTTTTATATCTTGTCCTTACTCCACTCTTGATAATTAAAAATTAATACAATTTCTTATTCTGGGATTAAAATACAATATTTATAATAAAGGTTCTTCAGGAATTCTTATTTCTTATTGAATCGCACCGTTTTCCAAGAAATTTAGTTTAAACCAATTTAACATAATTAATAATCTAAGAAATATTTTTATAGGATAACAGTGGATACCATTACCTCTTAAAATTAATTCCATTTACACATATTATTTTTATGTCAGATGAGGTTTGGTTTTAATGATAAAAGGTGCTAGAGAAATCTTTAAAAATGATATTAAAACTGTCATACACAGCCCGGTGGTTTTATTTGTTTTGTTGGCGATTACCATAATACCTTCACTTTATGCGCTGTTAAATATTCAAGCAACATGGGATCCCTACTCCTTAACTTCTAATATAAAAGTTGCAGTAGTAGATGGAGATTCAGGATACACTTACAATGGAACGCGATATAATATAGGTGACTCCCTGGTTGAAGAATTGAAAAATAATGACAAGTTCAGCTGGCAGTTTGTTGATGAGAAGACTGCACGAGAGGGAGTTAAAAAGGGGGATTATTATGCTGCTTTGATAATTCCTGCTAATTTCAGCCAGCAAATTTTTTCAGTTGACACTTCAAATCCTCAATCAGCCCAGATAGAATATTTAGTCAATGACAAACTGAATGCCATAGTCCCCAGAATGACAAATGCCGGAGCAGATACTATACAGGCACAAATCAATGATGAAGTAGTTAAAACCATTGACGGAATCATTTTCGGAAAGCTCAGTGAGGTGGGGGAACAGGTTAAAGAAAACAAGGCACAGATTCTAAAAACCAAAACCATGATCAATGAGTTGAATACGAAATTAACAGATATCGATGCAACCCTGGCAAAAGGAAATTCAGTTATGAGTACGGTTAATAATATCTGGCCCACATTCAGTGCAGAGTTACCAGAAATACAGACTGAAGCAAATTATGTGAAGGAAAAATATGATACTCTTTACACTTATATTAAAGAAAACCCAACAAAAGCCCTCACCACTGTTCAGAATATGGAAATAGCAACTAACACTATTATAAAATCGTTGAAATATCTTGATGCTATTTTAACTACTCTTTATGATGTAACTGGTGATACAAATTTAAAACCAATTATTGATCAAATTGAACTAGATATTACCAAGGCTAATAAAGTATTAGGGATCCTTCAAGAAATTGAAGCTGACCTTAAGGCAGGTAATGATCCATCAAGTAAGTTGAATAAACTTAAAACTTCCATTGACCAGATGGACAGTGCCATTAATACTCTGGCCAATAATAAGGAAAATATTAACCAGATAATTAATGAAGCTTCGGCTAAATTGAGTTTAGCTAATTCAAAATGGCCTGAGTTTAGAAGTGCTATTTCTACTGCTGCCAGTAAACTTAACGGAATTGATGAGGCAGATCTAGATAGGATAATTGCCTTTTCAGATATGGATCAAAGTGGTGTTAAAAGCTATTTTGAAAGCCCGGTTGTGTTGAACAAGACACATGTTTACACAGTGGATAATTATGGTTCTGCCCTTGCTCCCTTCTACATCTCCCTATCTTTGTGGATTGGCTGTATTATAGCTGTGGCCATGATCACCATGAGGGTCAAAACAGAGAAAGAGTATAGTGCCGAAACAGTTTATCTTGGTAGAATGGGTTTATTCTTGATTATAAGTATATTACAAGCTTTGGTGGTTGCAGTTGGGGCGATAATGTTAAATATACAGCTTTCTTCTGTGCCTCTGTTCGTTGTGACCACAGTATATATAGGTTTGTGCTCTATGATCGTAGTCTATTCATTAACATCTGCCTTTGGAAATGCAGGTAAAGCTATGGCGATTATAATACTTGTTTTACAGATAACTGCCACTGGAGGAACCTTCCCTGTAGAGATTCTACCATCATTTTTCCAGGCAATACATGCCTACTTACCATTGACCTATGCTATTGGCGCACTCCGTGAAGTGGTGGCCGGTGTTTATTGGAGCAATTTCTGGTATTGTATGGGGTCATTAGCCATATTTCCTGTGTTGGCCTTAGGATTGACCCTGTTAATTAAAGAAAAAATGGATAAACCTGCGCAATGGGCTGAAAATAAGTTAAAAGAGAGTGGTTTGTTTTAGAGAATAATTAGTCTTGATTGTGGAGTTTGCTTTGATATCTCTTATGGACTTAATGGATGGACTTTCCTTAAAATTGGATAAGTTTATTAATTTTTTCCACCAGCAGTGGTGGTTAATTTAACATGTTCTACTCCTTTAAGTCTCATAATTTGTTCAGTGAGGTCACGGATTTTGGCAGCATTTCCTTTAACTATTATAACTTCAAGACAGTTTTTTTCAGACATGTGAAGATGCATGGTGGCGTTTATATATTCTCTGAACAGGTGCTGGGTATTAGTGATATCCTCCATCACTCCAGTGGAGTGATGGTTGTAGATAACGGCAATTATTCCCACACGGTCACCTTCCATGTCTCTCATCCACTGATAACGCACTATGTAATCTTTCAAGGCATCTCTAATACCTTTAGATCTTGAAGTGTACCCTCTATCCTTTAAGACTTCATCAAAGTCGTTTAACAATTTTTTAGGTAAGGACATACTAATTCTCATCGCAACCACCAAGTTAATATGTCTATTGTTACTATTATTAAATTATTAATTATTAAATATTTCCCTAATCAACAAAAATTTTATTAAAAGTATCATTTGCATATTATTTTCTGGGTTGTTGGTTAATTTCAGATCATGGAAGTTAATGTTGATTTGTAAGAGTTAATTGAGATTTATAAGACGGAATGGAGTTTTATAAGCAAATAGAGAATTTTTTAGAGTTTTACTTTGAAAAATTCTCCTTTGAAAAATTCTATTTTTTTTAAACTATTTATATAATGAACATAATAATGACTATTAGGTGATGGGGTTCA
Organism: Methanobacterium sp. PtaB.Bin024; assembly: GCA_002067065.1. Lineage (GTDB taxonomy): Archaea > Methanobacteriota > Methanobacteria > Methanobacteriales > Methanobacteriaceae > Methanobacterium. The sequence goes on along the minus strand of MVPY01000092.1, from coordinate 82,940 downwards.
CCATTAACCGCTTATAAAAAAAAGCTGATGACTCCTGGAAAACAATAAAGAGGAAGAAGCTGATGTTGTTGGAATTAACCCTATCGAAAAATTCTTTTTTAGGATACCGTTTATTTTGTTTTGATTTTAACAAAACCAAAGAAGTTTGTATGATTTTATTTAAATCATCCAATTTACCCCCAAGTCTCCAAATAGTTATAAAGCATCTGAAGGGGGCGATTTAAATGGAATTTCAGTATGTTGCCTTTAGCGTAGCTCTTATCATATTACTTGGTTTATTCTTCAGAAATATATTCAACAGATTTAAACTACCGGGATTATTGGGAATGCTTATTTTGGGAATAATAATAGGTCCTTACGGCTTAAATTTAATTGATAAAGCTATTTTAAACATATCTGGAGATTTAAGAGTAATTGCCCTTATAATAATTCTGTTAAGAGCAGGATTCGGAATTCATATGGAAAGCCTGCGAAAAGTGGGAATGTCTGCTATCAAAATGAGTTTCATTCCTGATGTAGTGGAAGGACTTACGGTAATGTTTGTGTCCCATTATCTTTTGGGCCTACCTATTATAGAAGCCGGAATGTTAGGTTTTATCATAGCAGCAGTTTCCCCAGCCGTAATAGTCCCCCAAATGTTATCATTTATAAAAAAAAGGATGGGAACAAAAAAAGGAATCCCCTTGATAATATTAACCGGTGCATCAGTAGATGATGTTGTTTCCATAACCATCTTTTCAATATTTCTAGGAATATATGGAGGTCAACAGCTAAACTACTTGATGACTGTTGTTAGTATTCCTATACAATTCATATTCGGAATTTTATTCGGTCTGGTAATTGCATTACTCCTGATATACCTATTCAAACACTTTAGCATACGTAACACTGAAAAAACGCTTATTATTCTGGCTTCAGCAATCCTGTTAAAGAATCTTGGGGATGTGTTAAGCAGTATTATACCAATAGCGGCATTAGTAGGAGTAATGGTGATCGGATTTGTAATACTAGAAAGAATGCCTGAAATTGGAATGGAAATTTCAGACAAATTAGATAAAATATGGATATTTGCCGAGATACTGCTTTTTGTCCTGGTAGGTGCTCAGGTAAACATATATCTCGCAGCTTCATATGCACTAATCGGGTTAACCATAATAATAATTGGACTAATGGCTCGCAGTGCAGGTGTTTATGTGTCTTTACTGGGCACAAATCTTAATCTAAAGGAAAAAATATTCTGTATTATGGCTTACATTCCTAAGGCCACTGTACAAGCAGCTATTGGTGCTATACCCCTTTCCATGGGGGTTGCATCAGGTCAGCTTATTCTGGCAATAGCTGTAATTGCCATCTTATTCACAGCACCCTTAGGGTCATTTGCAGTCAGTTTGTACGGTGAAAAAGCTCTTGAACCTGAAAAATAATTAATAAGGAGTATCATAAAAAATTAAATCTAACAATAACAGATCAAACTGGGAAAAGATGAAATTTGGTAAAAACCTTTACACAGTTAAAGAGTCTTACTGGATATTTTATAATGGGATAAGAACCCTGAAATACTTTTTCAGGACAAGAAGGAACAATGAAATAAGCCCTCAATTCACCGAAAGAATCATGCTTGCTGTGACTGAAGTAAATAACTGTGCCATATGTTCCTACGCCCACTCCAAAAGGGCTCTTGAAAGTGGAATGACCGCGGAAGAAATCCAAAATATGCTCTCTGGAATTATAGATGATGTTCCTGATGACGAGGTGGCAGCCATAATGTTTGCGCAGCACTATGCTGATACCAGGGGAAACCCTACCAGGGAATCATGGCAGCGCATTGTCCAAATCTATGGCACGTCCAAAGCAAAAGCTATACTGGGTTCTATTCGCATGATCATGATAGGAAATACTTATGGTATTCCCTGGAGTTCCTTTTTTAACAGATTTCGAGGGAAAGCTGATCCAAGAAGTAGTTTGCAGTATGAATTAACCATGATGCTAGGAACTATTTTAGTACCAGTTTCTTTTATCCATGCATTAATCTCTGACTTGTTAAAAAAGCCAATAATAACTTTTTAAATCACAATCTGAAGTCATCTGGAGTAAATCTAGTTAAACAGTTCAATAGATCCATTAAATTTTAATATAATCCTTAAATTCTAATAAATCCATTAAATTCCAATAAAACCTTTACTAAAGCCATTCATTTATCATCGTGTTTAATTCTAGATAGATTTTTTCTTTGGTAGGAATATGCTGGTGATAAATCCTAAAAGAAGGATCAATGATAATGCAGTGAATGTTTGTTTCATTGCAGAGCTAATTGCAGAATCGACTATCTGAGTGGCTTCAGGTACTAACTCTGGAGGTATCTGGGGTGTTTCTGTCTGCATTGTCTCCACGTAGCTGAATAGACCATCCTGGATCTGTTCTGTAGTTTTATTACTGGCCAGGCTGGATGATTCTATACTGGTTGTCAGCCCTCCAAATATTCCGATTAAAAGTAAAACTCCGATTAAAGCAGTTCCTATAGAGTAACCTAAGTTTTTAAAGGAGTTATACAGGCCAGAGGCATCAGTTTCCTGTTGCTCTTTGGCAGCAGACATGGTGAGATTGGTTAACTGTGACAGTAAAAGACCGATTCCCACACCAAAGACCATTGTACTGGGAATAATATCCATCATTTGAGTATGTAAATTAAAAACCCCTCCCAGTAAGAAAGTTCCACATGCTGAGATGAGAAAACCAATCATAAGAACATATTTAGACTCTAAAAATGTTGATAATCTCGCCCCAAGTATCGAAAACACAAGAATGATTAGAGATGCTGGCAGGAGAGTAAGGCCTGTGTTGAATGCGTTTAGTTTAGTTACTTGTTGCAGGAATACTGGTATTATGAACAAGAAACCTGCCAGAGGAATCTGCTGTATTATGGAGTTTATATTACCCAATGCAAACAGACGATTTTTTAAAAGTGAAATGTCCGTTAGGGGTTCCAGATCATGGTTAATTCTTCTTTTTTGCCATAATAGGAATATTATAAAGAGAACAGAACCTGAACCTATTAACAGGGTCACGTATTCCCAGTTTTGGGGTTTTGTAAGGAGTAAAATACCCAGAACGATTAATATTAGTGAAACTATAGAAAGAATTGCCCCTACAACATCTAAATCTTTCCATTTTAAGGTTGGGGTTGATTCGGTTAGATAATGTCTGAAAATCAATATGGCTGCGATAAATAACAGTTCAGATGCAAACACCAGTCTCCATGAGAGGTATGTGGTGAAAATCCCCCCGATTATCGGGCCTATGGCAGCCCCCATCGCTGCAATACCGCCCCAAATTCCAAAGGCAGTGACTTTATCCTTCCCTTCGTAACTAGATCCCACCAGGGTTGTAGTCGCTGGGAACATCATAGCTGCACCTATACCCTCCAGAACAGCCCATCCTACAAGTAACATGCCTGCGTTTATACTTAAAGTTGCAATGGTTGTTCCAGAACCATAGATAATCAGTCCTAAAAGAAATGTTTTCTTCCTGCCGAGTATATCCTGGATTTTACTTCCCAGCAACATGAATGAAGCAATAATCAGAGCATATAATGCAATGATAGCTTGAATTGTTGATAATGTGGTGTTTAATTCCACTACAAGGTTGGTAATTGCAACGTTCATTGCCGATGAATCTAGGACAATGATAAAAATTGCCATACAAGCAACTAGAACTGTTCCCCATTTGTACTGATTGTCAGCCATAAGATATTTCCCAACAATTATTAAAAGTTTAAAATTGTTCTAGAGATTAAACTATTATTCTAGAGATTAAAATCAAAATCTTATTAGATAATTTATTAAATAGGTGTTTTATCCAAATATTAAGTTATACTCTGTTTCGCTGATAACTCCCTTGTCTTTTAACAGTTTCGCTAGTTTTTCTAACTTATCATTGTCAATGGGTTGAACAACAGATTCATTCTGTTCGGATACTGTTTGCCCACCTTCTGCATCACGCATCTCATTTACACGTGCCATTCGCCTGCGAGTTCTTCTTCTAGCTCCACCACGTCCTAATGGTCCCAGTTCCGGCATTTTATTCCTCCGTTCTTTTATTACTTAATAGGAAATTCATTATTGAAATACAAAGTATCAAAAAACCTTAGTCTGTAATTTGTGAGGTAGATAATTGTATTCTAATCTGTATTCTTTTCTTTAAGTATTTATCTAGATGTGGGATAAAGTAAAGAATAAATCTTATTTATTTTGTTTCCATTTGTTTTTGGTCATTTCCCTTATTAAAATGTTATTAATTTTATAATCATTGGTTATTCGCATGTATTTTATAATAATTATTTATACTTGGTTTTTTATATTTACATTATACGGGCTTGTTTGGAAGAACTTTAGGAGGGAAAATATGGCCGAGGAAAACAATGTTTTATTAGGTATTTTAGCAATTATTTTAGGTATTTTAGTAATGGCATTCCCGATTTTCAGTGTATTTACAGCAAGTGTTCTTGCAGGGTTAGCTATAATGTTATTAGGAATATGGTTATTGGTACAAAGCTTTGGAACATGGAGTGCAAGTAAAGCTGCCAGTATAGCCTATCTGATCCTGGGAATTATTGCCATAATCGGTGGAATCGGGTTATTTGGACACGTATTGGCATTTAGTTTCTTAGCTAGCTTCTGGCTCTACTTTGTCGGAATCTTCCTGATAATCTCAGGTATAATGTCTTTCTTCACTCAGGAAGGAACTGCAGGTAAAGGAGTCGGAGGTTTAGGTATAATTTTAGGTATATTGTACATTATACTCGGGGCTTACGCCTGGAATCCGATTTATCTAGCATTTTTAATTGGATTATGGTTAATAATTGAAGGAATAAGTTTATTCTTTGTCAGCCCATCTGATTCAGTAAGTGAATAAACTCTAAAATAAATTATAAACTCAAACAAGCCCTTTTTTAATTTTATTTTTTTTATTTTTAATTAAACTTTTAAAGTACAGTTCAGGCTATGGAAAGATAGAAAAAGTTTAAGGGAGTAATAGTAAGGAATAACAACCATGTTCAGGTGTTATCTATTCTTTTTTGGTATCGATTTCATGATATTGGGCTAATAATCTCTTCTCTTCCTCCTTTTTCGGAAACTTGAAGAATACTAGGGCAGCTCCGATTAGGATGGCAACAATCCCTGCAAAGTAAGCCCAATGATCTCCTGCTAAAAATGAATGTTTTGCCGCAGCTATGATCTGGGTTGAATATTGCGGATGCTGCTGCGCAAGGGCAGCGGCACTGGAGAATGATTTTTGGAGTGTTGCTTCAATGCCACTGGATATCTGTTGTTGGGAAGAGGTAGGTAGGCTGCTAATTTGTGAGGCAATGGAACGGGAATAACCTGCTGTGAGCAGCGCTCCAAAAATGGAAGTCATAATTGCACCACCGAAATCACGTTGCAGGTCCGCTGTTCCTGAAGCCATACCTTCCCGTTCAACCGGAACTGAACCTGTAAGTGAATGGGAAGCAGGAGTTCCAGCTAATCCAACCCCAATTCCTACAAAGGCGTAAGCCAATCCCACTTTCCAGTATGGTATGTGATCCTGCCATAAGATTAACATGGTCAGAAAACCTAATAAGCAGAATACGTAACCTGCAAGAAGTGTAAATCTGGAGCCATGGGATTCAACCAGTTTAGCAGACTGTGGAGCTACTAAAATCATCAGTACTGCTGCTGGTAAAATTGCTAAACCTGCATCCAGGGTTGAATAGCTGAGAACATTTTGTAAAAACTGTTGGCCGATATACATGGCACCCATTAGGGCTCCGAAAACTATTATCCCTGCACATGCTGCTACCCAGAAGATGCTGCGACTGGCGACTTTAAGGTCATAAAGGGGATTTTCTATACGGCGTTGGCGCATTATAAACATAATTCCAGTAGCAGCAGCCATGATCAAAAAGACAGCTATCAGGGTACCAGAGTTGGGCACTGGTGCGAAGTTAATGGCCAGGGTCAATGTTCCCAGGAAAATAAGAGAAAATAACCCTCCAACATTATCAACTGGAGCTGTTGTCTCGTTAACATGACTAGGGATGAATTTAATTGCCATGACCAGAGCTATCACGGCTAGGGGCAATGTAACTAGGAACACAGACCCCCAATCAGCAAATGTTAACAAATAACCGGAAATTACAGGTCCAAGAGCGGCAATAGCAGCTCCTATGCCGGACCATAGGGCGATGGCCCTGGTTCGAGTAGGACCTGACCATAAAGCAGCTATAAGTGCCAGAGTGGTTGGGAAAGCCATTCCTGCAGCTAAACCACCGATGATACGGGCACCAATTAGGATCTCAACAGAAGGGGCAAAACCAGCAATGATTGATGCGGGTATAGCCAGCAAGGTTCCAAGGATTAACATCATTTTCCTACCGTGGTGGTCACCTAAGGCACCAAACCATAGAACTGATGCAGCCAGACCCAGGGAGTAACCCACCGCCACCAGATTAATTTGAACCTGTGAAGCATCAAAAGCAAAACCGATGGATGGAAGAGCCACATTGGCCACAGATAAGTTTAAATTAGCCACTGCAGCCACTAATATAAGAGTGGCTAGAGCTATCATTCCTGTTTTACTGTTTTTATTATCTGTTGATGTTTGATCCATTTTTATCCCCTGTAACCTACATTTATCGCAAATATTATGTTGTAAACAATCTATATATTTAACCATAATTTTACTTAGATAGTTTAAAATATCCATTGGAACACATAGGATTTTACGCAGGTTTGAAAGTTATAATCTAAATAGGGAAGATGATAAAGATGGATGATCTGAGAATACCTCCTTTTCTACAGCAAATCATTGTTATAGCTGTTATTTTCGTGGCAATTATTGGAATGAAATACAGTTCTGAAATTCTAGGACCAATACTCCTTTCAGTATTCATCAGCATAATCATATATCCTATTTTAAAGTGGCTGGAAAAAAGAGGTCTTTCTTACAACCAGTCAGTTGTTGTGACTCTGGTGGCAACATTTGCCTTAGGATTATCAATATTATGGTTTCTGGCATTTTCATTGATCCAATTAATAAAACAACTGCCTAGTTTAACCATAACTAGTGGGGGTATTCTAGCCCAATACGGAAATGACATAATAAAATTCTTGGTCAGCCACATCCCCCTGGGAAATATTTCAGGACTCATGGCCACAGGAATTTTCATGCTGTTTGCCATCATCTTCCTAGTATATGAGCTTCCTCAAATAAAAATAAGACTTACTAAGGGTTTAGGTGCTGATAACCCTACTTTACATAAAATAGTCGATATCATCGATGCCAATATCAAATACTTCATAATCAGAGCAAAGGTGAACCTGATTTATGGAATAGGTGTTTCAGCCATCCTTTTTGTATTTGACATTAACTTCGCAGTTCTCTGGGGATTATTAACATTTGCTCTGGGATTCATCCCATATTTGGGAATTATGCTAGCAGCAATACCACCAGTATTAGTTGCATGGGCTAAATATGGAATATGGGGAGCTATTTCAATGGGTCTCTTCTTCATAGTTATTAACACCATAGCTGAAAGTTATATATTCCCTAAACTAACTGGAAAAGGACTTCAGATGTCAGTTTTCGTGGTATTCGTTTCATTATTTGTATGGGGGTGGATTATAGGGCCTACAGGATTTTTAATTGGGGTGCCTTTGACATTAATCGTAATAAAGTATCTGGAAAACTTTGATGAAACACGCTGGCTATCATCACTCATGATGAGCGAAGAGGAAGAGAAATAAGAAAAAGATTCAAAAACAGATCAAACCTAACCTAATGTAAATTAAAATAGTTTAGATCACAAAAATAATTGGTAAGAAATTGAAAACAGGTGTCAAAAATGCTGATTTTAACATCACCAACGATTGAAGGGAAAAAGATCATAGAATATCGTGGCTTAGTTACAGGGGACGCCCTTTTAGGGGCAAATCTGTATAAAGATTTGTTCTCAGGGGTTAGAGATGTGGTGGGTGGAAGAACCTCCAAATATGAGGAAGAACTTTCCACTGCTAGAAGTATTGCTTTAAAGAGTATGACTGAAAAAGCAGAGGAAAAAGGGGCTAACGCAATCATAGGGACTCGGGTGGCCTATCATAATTTGGGAGGCACCATGGGGAACACCATAATGGTCACAGTAATTGGAACTGCGGTTTCTTTCCAGGAATAAATAATTTACTCTTAATTTGGAAGGTGGATCATGGTTGCACATGGAAATGTTATCATTGAAAAACGCTGGGCACTGGTTGCCATATTATTAGGTGTTCTACTAGGATTTGGCTCTGCTCTTATCTGCTTAGCATGGAATCTGGTAATTTTCGGATTCAACATCATGTACATAGTTTCACCATTACTGGCAGGATTCGTTGAAACATTCATAGCAAACAGAAAATTTGGTAAAAGTACTGGTGCCATCAGTGCTCTTTTAACATTCATTTTAATCAATGGTTACGGATGGTTTAGCCCTGGTTGGATTTTTCCTAAAGAACCGGTTACTCTCAGTTTGATCACTATAATCGCTATAATACTAACAATACAAGCAGCATTCCCCATTTTCGTCAATCATATTCTTTTAGTGGTAATCCCGGGCATAATCTTCCGTTTCATAGGTTTACTGGTTAAAACTCCTTCGGAAATAATTCAAGCAACATCTCCTGAAACAGCAAAAAGAGAAAAACAGGCTGATGAAATTTTCCTTGATGAATTAGCATTACCCCTAATGTCAGTTCCAGATGTGAATCAGGGAAAGATAAAAAGTTATGTAGGGTTAGTTATAGGAGAAGCCATAGCTGAACAAAAGGAATCTGAAGGACGTTTTTCAACTATTCTAAAACTTATCATACCTGCCAATCTAGATGATTATAATTTAGGGGAGGCCAAAAAATTGGCCTTATCCAGAATGCTGGAGAATGCAGAATCAATGGGAGCCAATGGTGTGGTTGAAGTTTCAATTGACTTTGTATCCATGGGAGGATTACAGGGCAGTGTAACCATTGTAACTGCAACAGGAACCGCAGTCATATTCAATGAAAAAAAATAATTAAAGTGAAAATTTATCTAATAAAGATTTTTAAGGTGTTTATGGATTTAGACTGGTATGAAACAGCAAAAACTGGATATAAAATGGTGATTAGCATGAGATTAAAAGAAAAAATCATTGGGAAAGAAGTAGTAGATATTAATGCAATGGTCATTGGCAATGTGAAAGATGTGGAAGTGAACTTTGAAAGTAAAACATTAGAAGCATTCATTGTAGGGAAAGGAGGAATACTGGAAGGATTGGGAAGTTCTAGAAATGATATTATAGTTCCTCTTAGTATGGTTGTAGCTGTTGGGGATAAAATAATTGTGAAAAGCGAAAACCAACATTTATAATGTAATTTCACCAGCTTGCTATTCTCTGGGATGAATTTAAACAACAACTGAAAATATCAGATAATCAAATGTGCCATGTTTTCCAGATAAAGACATAGTTAAATAATTAAGAGTTCCAGATGAACAAAGTTTGATGGATTAAGGGATCAAGTAAAAGATTCATATGGAAAAATTCTCTTTATCATGGAATTATTGCTATGGCATCTATTTCAACCAACCAATCAGGATTACCCAGCCCTGCCATAAATAAAACGGGAATGGTTGGTAAATCATTATTTTTCCCCTATTCTTCCTGGAAAGCTCGAAAGCCAGCCTCAAGATCCTGTATTTGAACAATATAAATACTAAATTTTTTTTATAACATTCTCAAGTCTGGCATCTAATTTTTTCAATATTGGTTAAGATCTGTGCTGTTTGGTTTTCTAGACTGTTTTTACCAATGAGAACTTCGTTCTCATCAACAGCATTCTGCCCACCGATATAAACTGTTTCGTGGTTTCCTTTGACAGAGATAGCATGAGAATACCCTCTTAGTATTATCATGTTCTTTGGATTTTGTAATTTATTGCAATGGAAAAATCCCATCTGTATGTTTCCTAATGTCTATTTTGGAATTATTAACTAAGATTGTACAGTAATTAGAATAGAATATGTTCGTACTTTCTAAAAAGTTTATACCTTCTAAAAAAGATATACAATAGTGGAGTATTGGAATATTAGGAGGTGAGAAAGTGGAAACTGTACAAATGAGTGGTAGTGCGATGTTAGTGCTTGGAATTATTATTGCAATCATTATCGTATTGATCCCAGCGTTTATATACATATATGCCTGGTTAGCTGCTATATTCCTGATAATTGGTGGTCTGGTAACCATAATGCAAGGCAGATAATTAGTTGTAACCTTAAAAATTAAAATCTATTATTATTTTTGTATTTCTCTATTTTATTTTTCCAAAAACTTGAATAAATCGAAATAAAGCCTAAAATATCAAGATGAACAACAATAAACCATAATTGAAGGGTAATCTGTTAGACATCTACATTTTCTACAAAACAAGTTTAAGATTTCTAGTTTCAATGATGAAATGATGTCATAATGTGGTTAAATTAGGGTATATTATGGTATAATTTGGGAAAATTGATTTAAATATTAATTTCTAATTTTATTATTGGTTTTCTAAGATCTAGAAAAATATCAGGTGATTGAAAAAAGCCATAAATATTCCCCAGACACGCCTCCATCTTCTCTTTATATGGGGAATTACCCTTTAGGGTTTGGTGAATAAAAAGGATATTTGGAAAAAAGGATATTTGGATTTTTTTTAAATACTAGTTAAAAAATTGGATTATAAATTTACTACTATAAAAAAGATAATTCAAAAAGTGTATCAGGTTTTTTTATGAGTACAGAACTTCATTTGGGTCCTAGGTATTTATTAAGATTTTTCTACAGAATTGGTGATTTAATATCTCCATATTTAAGTTTTATTTTTGTTATAATATTCATTGTACCATGGATAACCGGTAAACTCCACTTACACAATTCCAGTGAAATTTTAGTTCTTATTGAAGTTTTTGTTTTAAGTTCAGCAACATTATCACTCCTTACTTTCACATATATAATGGCCATGAGTGATTTACATCAAAAAGTGAAGGAATCAATGGTTAAATCAGGTGAAAACTTTTTTATAGCCACAGTACAGTTCATAGTAGGTTTAGGGCTTTTTCTCCTGGTTAATTTATTCATAGATCACTACATGGATCCTGGTCATATTTCTTTTAGTTTCAGTTTTAGTACTCTGGTATTTTTGTTTTTGGCTTTCATCCAATTCATTGGACTATATGAAATTGCTTCTGCATTATCCAAATTTTTAAGGGGTATATTCGGTGTTTATAAGGCATTCAGAGTTATTAGGAGACCAAGGTTGCTTGTATTTTTAAAGGAAAGATGGCACTAAAAAAGACAGAACAATAGACTATGTAAAAATAGACTATGTAAATATTCTCCTTTAAAATTGATTATCCTCAATTCTACTTTTATAATTTAACTCTTTAAATACAATCTTAAATTCTGTTCCATTGTTTCTGTTAACCTGTAGTTTACCATCGATCTGATGAACTAAACTGTTCAAGAGTTGAAGACCGAGTGTTTCTGTATCTTGCGGATCGAAATCTTCTGGTAATCCAATTCCGTCATCAGCAATGATAAGTTCCATCTGTTCTGGAAGTGATTTTAATGTGATGGTTATTGTTCCCTTCTTCTGTGGGAATGCGTATTTTATGCTGTTGGTTACCAGTTCATTGATGATGAGTCCCAGAGGTATGGCAGTTTCCAGACCCATTTCTATATTATCCACCTTGATAATAGGGTTTATTTGCCCTGTTTTCACCCCGTAAGAGTATAAAATATCAAAAACAAGTTTTTCAATATATTCTCTGAAGTTTATATGGCTCAGATCACAAGATTGATAAAGTTTTTCATGGATCATGGCCATGGATTTCACTCTTCCCTGACTTTCCTTTAAAACATCAACTGTTTCTTCTTTATCCACATGTTGTGTCTGAAGATTCAGGAGACTGGAGACAATCTGCATGTTATTTTTCACCCTGTGATTAATCTCTCGCAGTAAAACGTCTTTTTCTCTTAAAGAGTCTTTAATAGCTTCTTCAGCACGAGAACGCTGTATTGCTATGGATGCCTGATGGACAATTGTTTCAATTGCATCTTTATGCTCCATGGATTTATTTGGAGGTAAAGTTATGGCTAAACCCCCATAATTCTCGTCACTGAAGGAAAATCCAATGTTATAAATCTGTTCAATATTGAATTTTTTCTCTAGGATGTTGCAAACTTTCCTAGGGATTTTTCCAAGGGTTAAACCGTATATTCCATCTTTAAATTGGGTTAATTCTCCACTTTGATATAATTTCTGTTCAGGACTATATTCTTCAAGTGGAAATTTAATTTCAAAGAGATCTATTCCTATTATTTTCTTAAGTTTTTTTGAACCATTTTCAGGGCCTAAAATTTCAGTTATATGTATATTTTTTTGATCAGGAGACATGGCACGGACAATAATATAAGAATCAGGTAAAAGTTTTCGGACAGCTTCTGCAATAATTGAGTATACAGCAGCAGAATTTTTTTCTTCAGTAAGTTCCATTACCACATCATTGATTATTCCTTGTTCAAAAAGTGAATTTTGCAGAATCTTTTCTGACTTTTTACGCTCAGTTACATCACGAATTGACTCTATGGCACCCTGAACATTGCCTTCATTGTCATAAAGTGGGCTTGCTTTTCCCCAGAGAACACAGTTAACCCCATTTAATGGTGCTTCTGTTTCTGCTAAAACAACATCTCCTTCCCTTTTTAAAAAATGATATCTCTTCTCTAGGTTTTCATCAGATTGTTTTAAAAGATCAATCAATATAGGTCTGCGCATACCATAAAATGGCAGTGAATATTCATAATTTCCCTTTCCAATCATGTTCTGAGCTTTAAACCCAGTCATATTCGCAATAGCCTTATTCCATGCTATTACTTTTCCTTTGTTGTCAATGGCAAAGGTAGCATCGGGTAAAAAATCAATAATTCCAGATAAACGTTGTTCAGATTCTTTTAAAGCCATTTCTGTCTTTTTTCTCTCGGTGATGTTGAATGCTCCTATTAATGAACCCTGGTAATTTCCATGGTTATCAGTGAGGGGAGTTGCTGCTATGGTGGTGTAAATTTTTAGACCATCTTTTCTGATGAACCTAAAATCATATTGCTCACTTAGTCCTTGTCTACGTTTTAAAAACTTTTTTTTGGAAAATTCTACATCGCTTTCATGAATAAAATCGAAGAAATGTTTTCCTATCATCTCTTCAACCGTGTATCCCAACATATTTGCCATAGTTATATTCACAAAGGTGGTGTAGCCATCTTTATTAATTCTCCAGACACCTCTCTGTAAATTTTCAACAAGCAGCCGGAAATCCTCATCACTTCCTTGTGATATATTCTCAATCTGTTTGCGTTCAGTAATATTGATGATTGTCATGACAATCCGATAAAATTCACCTCCAACATTCTTTAATGGTGTTAAACTTATTAACCACCAATTTTCTATCCCAGATATTGTAACATGATCTTCGTATTGGGTTGTTTGTCCAGTTTCAAGACATTCATAAATTTTTTCATAAAGACGATGTTGAACTTCAGATGATAGATTAACTAGGCCCAAATCAGAAAAAGTTTTGCCTATCATTTCCCCTTTTTTAATTCCAGTTACACTTTTGAATTTATCATTGTAACTGGATACAATGTAGTTTCCATCTTCAACAATGTCTAAAACTGCAATCGGCAACTGTGAACTATGATAAATACTCTTCAGGAAGGTTTCGGTTTCATGCAGTTTGGTTTCTGCTAACTTTTGCCCAGTTATATCTTTGTTACTGCCTCTTCTTCCTAAAAATACGTTTTTATCGTTGTAAACAGGATGGCATTCGTGGCTGATCCAGCGTTCTGTTCCCTGTTTGGTGATAATGCGGTACTCAATCTCACTACACATATCATGATCAGTGGATACATTCTGCAGATGTTTACTGATAAGTGCTAAATCATCAGGATGAATTATTTTTTCAAATAAATTAGGGTTTTCAAGGAATTCATCAGTATTATATCCAGTTATACGTTCACAACCTGGAGATATGTAGAGCAAATCACCATATGGCCAAATCCAGTACTCCCATTCGCGAATAAAATTAGCTATGGTTCTAAAATGCTGTTCATACTCCTTTAACTTAATTTCATTGTTATGTTTGTAAAGTGCCAGTTCGATGGTAACTTTCAATTCAGTATTACTAAATGGTTTTAACAGGTAACCACAAGGCTCAGTAACAAGTGTTCTTTTGATTAGTGATTCATCAGAATGATTAATTATGTAAACTAGAGGAATATCCATCTTTTCAATCTTTTTTGCGGTTTTTACACCATCAAAATTTTCATTTAATATAATGTCCATCAAAATAAGATCAGGATTCAATTCATGGAATTTTTTTAGGGCTTCTTCACCAGAAGAGGTGGTATAAATAGCATCATGGCCAATAGAGGGAATGATGTTCTTCAAGTGTGGCACATCGCTACATTCGTCCTCAATAATAAGAATTCTGGCTATTTTACCCTCCCCTCGTTAAGCAAATCTGTATTAATTACATTAAAATAATTACATGAAAATCAGGGTCATGTTAGTATATTATAATATTTTTTTCTTGTATGTGATATATACATATTGTTATTAAAAGTAAATATTGTTTTTCAAATAGTTTTCAGGATTATTTCTATTTTTCAATGGCATTTAATTTTCAAAAAATTAGTATATATCCCTATAAAATATAGTAAATCAGTTTAAGTATGCCTAAAGGATTTATTTTGTTCAAATTTTAAGATTCATTTAAGTTTTGATACCATCCCTTACCAGTACTTCCCTTTAATTTGGGAAGTACAAAACTGCGCAGAATAATCTGGAAGATCACGCTTATCATATGGCGATGTTTCATGAGATATTTAGGTCTTGAATAAAATTTTAGATATGCTTCTGCCAGTTTCCTTTCAACCATCTTCTTGGTTAAACCTAGTTTTTCGTACTTCAAAACAGGCTTTAAAACAGTATATTTGTCCCAGTTGTTGGTGTCAATCAATCCCTTTTTGTGAAGTTCATGATAAATAGGGGTCCCTGGAAATGGTGTTAAAATGGAGTATTGACTGTAGTCTGGATTTAATTTTATGGAGAAATCAATGGTTTGATCTAGGTCTTCTTTGGTTTCACCAGGATAACCCAGTATAAATGAAGTTAAAACTTCTAAACCTACATTCTTGGCACTTTTAACAGCAGTTTCTGCTTGTTGGAGGGTAATTCCTTTCTTCATTAAATCCAAAATTCGCTGAGATCCGGATTCAACACCGTAGTATAAGGTGCTCATACCTGCCTTTTTCAGTTTCATGAGCAGATTAGCATCAACCATATCTACCCTGGAGGAGGCAACGAAACTCACATCCAAGTTTCTTTCTTCAATCTCCTGTGCTATTTGAGAGGCTCTTCTTTTGTTGAGCATGAAGGTGTCATCCATGAATGCTATGTCCCTTAGTTTATATTTATACAGTAATTCTTCGATTTCGTCAACTACATTCTCAGGACTGCGGGATCTGAACTTTTTTCCCATGATCAATGATGAAGAGCAGTATCCACACGAGTAAACACATCCTCTACTGGTGATCATCCCTCCAGACTGTTCTCGAGAAACACCATAGGAATCAAAAGGGACCAAGTGTCTAGCAGGTAAAGGTAGAAAATCCAAATCATTTATAAGGGGCCTGGGTTCGGTAAATTTGACATTTCCTTCCTTCAAATCTTTATATGCAATTCCACGAACCTTTTCCAGATATCTGCCATGATTATCAATATGATTTTCGTCAATATGATTTTCGGCCAGATCAACCATAGTTTCTTCACCCTCACCTCTAACAACCACATCAATGCCATCAGAATTTTTTAAAATATTTTCAGGCATGAATGTTGGATGAGGGCCACCTATAACAAATAAAGAGTCAGGTAGAAATTTTTTTGCAAACTCCATGTACTTCAGGGCAGTGTTTATAGTAGAAGTGGTTGCAGTAATTGCCATTATCTGTGGATTGAGTTTAGCTGCAATTTCAGAGACCTTCTCATATCCCATCTGCATTAAATCATCATCAATTATTTTAACAGAAAACGATGCATTCTCCAGGGAGGATGCCAGGTACATTAGATTCAGCGGTGGAGTGATAAATCCTAAACCATTCTTCACGGCATTCTCGTCGTAGGGGTTTATTAGCATCACATCCATTGTATCAACCCTCAACTTTAAGATCAATTAAAATTCTACCATCTGGGAGTTCTTGAGCAGCACTAATTCTTTTTTTAATCTTTATCCATTCGTTATTGTTGTTGATGCATCCTGGATCCGGTGCCAATATATCATTAAAATAATTGTAGGCTCTGGCTCTGCATCCTCCACAGATATGTTGGGATTCACATACTCCGCAATGTCCATGGAGGAGGTTTTTATTTCTCAATTTCAATAATAAGCCATTTTCTTCCCATAGATCATTAAAATCATCAGAAAGAATATTGCCTAGACGCACCTCTTCAGTGTGTGGGAAAAACACACAGGGGAATATGTCTCCATTGGGTTCTAAGCTGAGATAGAACCTTCCAGCTCCACACCCTCCTATAAAATCGGCGAGTTTTTTCAAAGAGTTATTGGTATACTCTGGATTATAAAAGTGAGTTGGAATCATATTAGATTTCTGAGAGACGAAAGATTTTGCAATCCTTGCATATTGTGGTGCAGTGGATAAGATTTGCATTTCCCCTTTCCCATTTTGTGAATATGCATCTTCCAGTAAACTCTGTCTCATTTCTGGTGAAATGTCCATGTTCATGATTTTGCTGCCATTTCCAGTGGGTATGAAATTATAAAGCATGAACCACTGGACACCCAGATCCCTTACAAAGTTTATCATCAAGGGTATTTCATTGAAATTGTGTTCAGTTACTGTGGTGGCTACTTCCACAAATAGGTCAGCTTCAACACAGTTACCAATTGCTTGAACAGCTTTATCCCAGGCACCGTTAACTCCACGGAATGAATCATGTGTGGCAGGGTCCAGACCATCAAGACTTATCTGTACAAATTCTAACCCGGAATCAACATATTTATCAATGTTTTTTTGTTTGGAAAGGGAATATCCATTGGTGGCCAGGGCTGCAAACATTCCCTGATCCTTTGAATGTTGGATGAATTTGAGGATGTGGGGATGGATGGTTGGTTCGCCTCCGGAAAATGCAACAGAAGTTACACCAGATTCAGCAAGAATATCAAGGCCTTTAATAATTTGTTGGAAGTTCAGTTCGTCTTTATCTTTTCTTCCTGCGTTTTCATAGCAATGTTCACATTCCATATTGCATCTTTTGGTGATGTTCCAGACCACCTGGAATGGTGCACCTGGTACAAATGGTTTCTGAACTCCAAATAAGGCTATCCCCTTAAGAACGCTGCTTAAACCTTTCACCCAATAAGGATCTTCCATTACTTCCATAAATTCAGCTTCTGAAACTTTGAAGTTATCAGATCCTTTATTTATGACGAAAGCTATGATCTTAGACAGTAACCTACAGGTTATACATGCATCTTCCCTTTTACCCAAAAATAGTTCCAGACCAACTTCCAATCGATTGGCATTATCCTTTTCGCAGTGTTCTAAAGTTTTTTTAAGAAGTAATCTAGAAAAGGGATTATTAGCAATACTTTCAAAAGTACTTATCATACTTTCTAAATTATCACCTGATGGATCAGCATCATTTTCGCTTTTAATGTCATTTGTCACTTCATGCACCCCCAATCGGTCACAAATAACCATTTAAGGATCAAAATAAACTTTCCAGATAAAAAGAGTAATAAAAAATTCACTATAAAATAATATTTTACCCTGTTACAGCTTATTTCACCTTAATATAGATTAAACTGCATAGTTTATAAATTTTTCTTATTTCAGTATTATTTTTAAAAACTAAAAAAAGAACACGATGCTCAGTTTATCAGCAATGAACGATTTCTATCTCAAATTATTTTGGAATTTTTAGAACTTCCTTTAGAAAGGGACGTAAACGATTTTTTAGCTGAAAAAAAATGAAAGAATTGTTCACAGATTCTCTCATATTTAGTGAGTGCCTATGATGAAGATTAGGATAGGTTCAGGGTTTGTTCAATTTCAGGGAAAAAAGAAAAAGTGGATGAATTATCAATTATCTTTATTATTCTGCTTAAGGTTGCCATGACTTATTTTGTTGACTACCAGGGGGCTGTACAGAGGTTATTCCTGGTTGTGTCATGGATATGGATTGGAGTTACTGGAGTCAAACTATATTACTTAACGAAGAATAAGGACATTAATTGAATGAATTAAGAGGAATGGTAATCTAATTATGATCTATATCTTTAAAAAGTCCTTTAATCTGGTTAAAAATGATTCTTCTTCGTGATCTTTTTTTTCTTCAATTTTTGGGGGTTCGTGATGCATGAAATAGTCTTGAGAGTCAACTAATTCTGCCCCTTTAGCATTTATTCGTTCATAATCGCCTTTATTGTTAACTTTTCTGGCTTTAACATTGTCACTGAGTATAATCCTTAACATGCTTATTATTCTTTCCTTTAACATTCTATTTTCAATTGGAAAAGCAATTTCAACTCTTTTTTCTGTGTTTCTAGTCATTAAATCAGCACTAGATAGATATATGGAAATTTTATCTCCATTACCAAAGCAATAAATACGGGAATGTTCTAAAAATCTACCCACAACACTGATGATTTGGATATTTTCAGTTTTTTCGGGTAATCCTGGGACAATACAACAGATACCTCTAACAATTAATTTAATTTTAACCCCTGCGCGTGATGCTTTTTGTAACATGTCAATTAGTTCTCTGTCAGTTAGAGAATTCATTTTCATTATAATGTTTGCAGGCAGACCATTCTGGGCGTTGTCAATTTCTTCATTGATCTTTTTTATTAATCCCTGTTTTAGACCGAAAGGCGCAACCAGTAACTTTTGATAATCCCCATTTAAATTGGAAATTGCCATATTTTTAAAAAACAACATAGCATCCTTTCCAATCTCCTGGTTTCTGGTCATGAAGCATAGGTCAGTGTATAATTTACAGGTTTTTTCATTGTAATTACCTGTTCCCATTTGGGTGATGTATTGAATTTTAGTCCTCTCTCGTCGGGTAATAAGACAAATTTTGGAATGTACTTTATACTCTTCAAAACCATATAAAACCCTGCAGCCTGCTTCTTTTAATAATGTAGCATAATGAATATTATTTGCTTCATCAAATCTGGCCCTGAGTTCAATAAGAACCGTAACATCCTTCCCATTCTCACATGCTTCCAGTAAATATTTTATCACAGAAGAAGATCTTGCCAACCGGTAAATCGTGATCTGAACAGATATGACATTTTTATCATTGGCAGCTTCTTTCAATAACCTTAAGAATGGGTCTATGGAATCATAGGGATAGTAAAGTAAAATATCCTTCTTTTTAAGTTGGGGAATGATTTTTCCATCACCAATGGTTTTGGGGATCTTGGGATAATAAGGATTAAAGGATAATCTATGAAAGAGTACTTTATCTACCTCATCGATATGGTCAAATAATTTATCCACATAGCTCATATCCAGCGGAGTACTGGAAATCATCACCTGATTTTCATTAATATTCAATTTATTACACAAAAAAGCGGTTAGTTTGGGATTGATGTATTTGTAGAATTCTAATCTAATTGGGGCTAAACGGGTTCTTTTTTTTAAAATTTTCTTCATATAACCCATATAATCCTCATCTTCATCCATTTGATAATTGGATATGACAATATCCGCATTCCTGGTTACAGAAAGTATGGTCTTAAATTCCACTTCATAGTTGGAGAAGACTCTATCTGCATATTCAAGTATTATTTTTTCCAGTAGAATAAAACTCATCCCATTTTTAGGAATATGAAGTAGCCGGGGTAATGATGAGGGTATAGGAATAAGTCCAAAGACTTTCTCCCCTTTATTTTTCAATATCAACATCACATACTGGGATTTGTTCAACAGATGGGGAAAGGGATGTTGAATATCAATAATTTGAGGGGATAAAACTGGGAAAATATAATCAGTGAAATATTTACTTAGATATTTTTTTTCTTTTTTAGTCAGATCAGCGAAGTTAAGATCACAGATGCCCTCTTTCTTTAGGAGCGAATCAACAGTTTTAAATATCTCGTCTCTGCGTTTGAATAAAACTTTAGTCTGGTCAAATATGGCATCTAACTGGTCATGGGCATTTAAACCAGTCTTGTTATCATAGTAATCGTTTTCGATGAGGGATAAATCATAGAGACTTCCACATCTAACCATATAAAATTCATCTAAATTACTGGTAAAAATAGATATGAATTTCAAACGTTCCAGTAAGGGAACTGAAAGGTCCTCTGCTTCTTCTAAAACTCGGTCATCAAATTTTAACCAGGATAACTCACGGTTTTGAGTATAACTGTAATCTTTAGACATTTCAGCACCGTTTCAACAATTTCTCGTATAAATATCCTTCTCTAACGGTATATTTGCTGATCTGCAGTTTTTCACATCCAAAGTAAGATGAAATGGATTCCACTATGATTAAAGCCGGAACAAAGGTGTGAATCCTGGAAGGTTTAACCTGCAATATCTCTGTATATGTATCCTTCTTTTCAGGCTTAAATTTCATTTTTAGCTTGCTTATCAATTTGATATTTATTAAACCCTTTTTGGACTTAATTAAATTTAGATCTACTAATATTTTACCCATGGCGCGAATGTTTCCTCCCACACCACACATAAAAGGGATTTTTTCTTCAAGTTCGAAGTTGATTTTGTCTAATTCAGAATAAACTGCATTTTTAATTAATTTACATTCTTTTTCTGTGGGTATAAGGAGAGATACATATTCATTGTACATTTTTAGGGAACCAGCACGTATACTGTAACTTTTAATTATTTTTTTGTTTTTAAAAAATACAATTTCAACGCTGCCTCCACCAACATCAATTAAAATTCCATCATCTTTTTTGATGGTGGATACAGAGCCATAAAAGCTTAGTTTTCCTTCCTCTTCACCAGAAAGTACATCAACTTCAATTTTTACCTTGTCTTTGATAGTTTGAATAACTTGGGCGCGGTTTTTGATTACTCTAAGGGGAGCTGTGGAAAAGAAACTGTAACACTTCACATTTAAATAGTCTAAATCAGCTTTAATCTCTTTTAAAAGAGTGACTAATTTTTTAATACCCTCATTATTTAATTTATCTTTTTTAATATAAAAAACTAAACCTAAATTCTCTTTTCTAGTAAAAATGATATTTAATTTATCATTTTCGTAGCTGTAAACATTTAATCGGACTGTGTTTGAACCAATATCCACTATTCCATATAACATTTAATACCTCATTTGTTACTGATCTTATTTAGTTTCTTCTTCAAAATTAATTCTTATCAATCAATACAAAACTCCACACTTAGCGTATTTTAATTCACACACTATGGAAAAAATGATATAACTTTGACGTAAATGGTATAAGATCTTGAAATCAGTATGGAGGTTCTAAAATTGAAGATAGTATGGGGTTTCTAAAGATTATGACTGTTAAATCTCTTGAATCATTTTTAGTATAAAAATTACCAGTTTTAAACATTTATAAGTTTAAATTCAACCCATAAATCCTAATTTCAGTTTCAAAGAATAAAATTAAGAGTTAGAATTCGTTTTGTTTCAGGGTACTTGTTAGTTTTTGAGTTTTGGTATGAATAATGGAACAGATTCTCTGTATTTTGTAAAGTCTTCTCCAAAATTCTTTTCCAGGTCTCTCTCTTCTTTTTTAGCAACATAATAAAATGCAATGATACTGACAATAACCCATATAAAAGATAATATGGCTAAAGATCCTATTGAAATTCCTATAATAATAAGTGTGAATGCTAAATAAGTTGGATTTCTAGTTTTAGCATATATGCCTGAGGTAACTAGTTTGCCTATTCTAAATGCATTGCGAATTTCAGTTAAAGCGCGTATTCTTATAAGAACACCGATAATCAGGAATAGCAGGGCTATCAAATTTGTATACATTGAACGGGGTAAAATTAGACCATAATCCCAACTATAACAAATAGTAAATAAGCCAACAATTACTATAATAAACCACGTTATTAACAATCTGCTTCTGGGTGAAGGCGCTTTACTCATTATCCATCGTCCTAATTTATTTCATGGAAATCTCATTCATCTTACTTGATATATTGGTTTGAATTTATATTTAATCATTTTTATGAATTCACTTGCCAGTAAAATGACTTAAAAATATTAAACCATGAGATAATGTTATTTTTTATTTAAAGGACAATTAATGAGAAATTACATAAAACGATTATAAATTTATCATGGTTACTTTTAGGTTCAGTATGGTATTTTTTTATTGTTTTCTGGAAGGATCATATCTTTCATTTCAACTTCAGGATGAGGATAATTTTTAATACCCAGATCTGCATCTCCTAGTTTGATGGCTCCGTTAGGGCACCAGTTGAGGCAGGCGAAACAGTTTATGCAATGATCCGACCAGGATGATATTGTTGACTAGTTCAATGTTGTTCTGGGTGCAGATTCTCTGGCAGGTTCCACAGCCAATGCATTTTTCATTGGAGGTAAAGGCCAGTGAATCTGTGCCTTTAAAAAGTACTTGCTTGAGAAATGATAAATAAACAGGAGGCAGTTTAGGTTTTGAGTTTTAAACATCATCTCTATTTACTGCAATTGTCGGAACCAGAAAAATAGTAGATTACACCTTATCCAGACATTATCCACACAAAAATGGTTAATTATCTTTTTTATCATCTTATGGTATTTTGGAGTGTATAGTTTCTTTAAATTAACATATTAAGTGGTTAAGATACAGGACTTATGAAATACAACCTTAACAAGGCCATGAGTCACAATATCTTGCCGAATACCATGGGGGAGAAATCTCCCATGTTCTTTAAACACTTCTAAGAAAAATTTTATTGTTTAAAAGAACATATTATAATGGGGTGATAGAAAATGTTATTTATTGCTGAACACACCCACTCTGCTTCTGAATGTCCATTGGACATGCCCGGTGGGAAAAATATGATAAAGGGACTTTTTTCAGAGGAACACATAAAAAATTCAGGTATTGAACTTGTTGGTGCTTATATGAGTTGTCCTAATGATGAAGGTGCCGTGCACAAGGGTTATTTTATTATAAAATCTCCAGATGAAGGAGCCATAAACAAATTCTTTGGACCAATGGAAGTAACAATCAGAGAAGTAAAACCCTTCAGCGAAATAGCAAAAACCTTATAAAAAACTCTTTATTTTTTTTAAAACAATTGAAAAATTAACATTTTATAAAATAACTTTTTTTTGATGAGTCTAAAAAAATAGAAAGACAAATAATTATTTTGTAATATGTTATCAGAGATGAAAAAGGAGTTAAAATATTTGAAATTTTTGGGGATTTCAAATTGAAAAAATTTTAACATCCTTTAACGAGTTGAATTTTTTTTAAACTGGCAATTCCCTTATACTTTTTATAGTTGAATATAAAAAGGTTACAGTTCCTTTTTCCTTTTCAGTATCTCTGATAAATTTTATCAAAGTTTTTTTCCTTTGAAATTCGTCAATGTTTCCTGCTTCGACTTTTTCAAAGTATAAAGGGTCACTTTCCGAC
Organism: Methanobacterium sp. PtaB.Bin024; assembly: GCA_002067065.1. Lineage (GTDB taxonomy): Archaea > Methanobacteriota > Methanobacteria > Methanobacteriales > Methanobacteriaceae > Methanobacterium. The sequence goes on along the minus strand of MVPY01000092.1, from coordinate 59,177 downwards.
CATTCTTCAAGTTTCGTAGGGGGTGTTATTTCTTTGAGCCATAAATCAACTTTAGCTTCTTCTGGGGATAAGCCTTCAGGCCAGAATTCATCTATTAATATTCTGAATCCATCTTCTTCTTGGGGGAGTTCGTTTATACTTTTCAGTCTTAACATTTTAGGATCACCTTTAACTTAATTGATTTATCATGATTAAACATGATGATTAATTTAACATTATTAATCATGATATATAAAATTAACTGTTACTAGATCATGATCCTGTTATGGAAAGCTGGAAATCATTCTTTATAATAAAATTGGCGATTATATTAATAAATACTCTTAAATTTCCGTTAAAATGAAAAATATTAATGATAAATAAAGGTACTAATAAAATAAATGAAGTGTAGTTATGGAAAAGTTAACAGTTTTATTAATAATAGTTTGTTTGCTTATTGGTGTTTCAGCAGCAGGTTATTCTTATTATGGTGATGGCCAATCTACACAAAATCAAACGCAAAACCAGACTCAATACCATACTCAAACGCAGAACCAGACCATGAACCAATCATGCCAGAATTCTTCTGCAAACACAAATCAATATCAGTACAATGAAAGGGAACAGTATTCAATTCAGTCCACATGCTCTGCTCAACAGTCTCAGAGTACCCAGCAAACTAAGAATCAGAACGGGCAAAATAGATAAAACCTTTTTTCATATATTTTCTTATTTCCAACCAAAAGTAATGATTGGATAAATCACTATTTTTTTTAAACATGACATTTTCATGGGCTTTTTCTTTTCGTAATCCACCCCTAGAAACCTCTCTTAAATTGTCTCCAATATAAATGTATATGGAAAATTATGATTGCTAACATAATAAATGCTAATTCAACATGCCAGAACTTGTTAATAACTTTCAGAAGTGATAAAATTGAGGTGATGACAGCCAAGATAAAAATAATTGCCAGTGGCACATTCCACATTCTGTAAAAAGGTTTCCTTTTTATAATGCCTTTTAAATGCAGAATGTATGTTATTAAGTAAATTGGAACTAATACTGCAAATATGATTAACAAATCCACTAAGTACTCCTTCATTTAAATCCTCCTTAATTTTTAATAGTCTTGTGGTGGTTAAAATCCTAATATATAATCTGTTTTTTCCCCTTAAAAATAACCATTATTCCGGGGCACAGCTTCAATATCAACAAAAAAGATACCATCAAGATGTGATTTAGGCTGAAAATTCAACAGCAAAGATCAATTCAGGCATACAGGTAAGTAGACAGTAGTTCAAAAAAAATAATGAAGAAAAAAATGTTTAAATCTATTCTGTTGGATAACTGAAACCTACTTTCATGTTTAAAATGCCTCCAAACTTGATTAAAAGTAATGGAAAAACAACAAAAAATTAAGGTAATTTTTCAAATACTTTGATTCAACCTTTCTTTTCAACCCAAACTTAGTAGAGGAATTCATTTTAAATTCATTGAAACTAAACTTTCCTCCAGCAGGCAATGGTTTGGGGTTTAATCACACTTGTTTTTGATTTTATCTTTAAACTGGAGAATTTTTATATATGTAATATTAATACGTTATAAAGTAATTGGAATTGTGCTTGGGTGTGTTTATTATAAAAAGGTTATAAAAAGGCTTCCTAAAACTTTTAATAATAGAAATGGGTAATAGATTGCCCTATGATATCTAAAGTGAAAGTAGAAACTAGTGAGGAAAACAAGATAAATACCAATATTCCATCAAGAGTAGGCAATGATTTGAAATTATGTCCTGGTGATTCATTAGAATGGGATTTACAAAAGAAAGAGGGGGTTTGGGTGGCAATTATCCGTAAAGTGGAATGATATTCCATATTTTTCTATTTTTATGTAACTTATTAAATCTTAATTAAAACTTTGGGGATTCCAATAACTGAATCCCTATACATACCAAAAAAAATAGCACTCATTCTTCTTCCGAACTGTCCTGCAGTACTAGTGTTTAAACAATCCTTTAATGTGTTCCTTAAATGAAAACAGGGAACTACAGACAAAATAGGGGATCATGTGATATATTTTCGGAGATGAAGAAGAGAGTTAAAAGAGTTGAAGGGTGGGATTTGCGGTTATTTATTTTAGAAGGGGATTTGAAATAAAAATATTAATCTCAATTATCCATGAATATAGTTATGGATGAAATTAACCAAGTTGTTTAGAATATTGAGGATAACAGTTATTTTTTATTATTTTATTGATTTGGATTTACTCGCAAATAACAAATTCATGGGAAACATTTAGTTGAGAAATTTAATGTTCTACTAATGATTCTCATGATTTTTTTAAGCATCCACTAAAGTATATTCCTGAAAATAAAACTATAAGTAAAACATTTAATGTCCCACAGAAATACATGGAGAATCATCCGAAATTGTATGGGACTATTCAAGCATTATTTCCATTAGATTTAAGTAATAAGAAAATATATAAATGAACATAGTAGGGGGGGGATTAATCAATGGAAAAACAAAAATTAGGGCTAATTATAGCTATTATAATTTTGATTGGAATTATAACAATATTATCTGGATATATTATAGGTTTAAACCAGAATTCAATAGAAAATGCTAACAATACTACAAATAATACGACGGTGGCCAACAATACAACAGTAACAAAAAATACCGCTACTTCTTACAATACTGAAGAAACTAACTATATTGGTGAAGCAGCCGCCAAACAAATAGCTATAGATGTTCTTACTGAGTATGGAGTAATGGATACTGCTGAAATTAGATCTATTGATTTGGTGACTATTAATGGCGTGCCATTGTATCGTATAAAATTTTGGGACCATTCAGTATTGGATGATGGTACTGAACATGGTTGGGATGAGGTACTGGTTGGAGCAAAAGATGGTAAGATATATGATGATTATGGGGAGAGGGTTACGACTTAAAAAGAAATAAATTTTATTTTACTTTTTTGATTGCCCTTACAGGACTCGTTAAATTACAGCAATGACGAGCTAAAAACGAGAGGCTGTTTGATGCAGTTGCAGAGATGAAAAAAGAGTTGAAAGAATTTAAAGGTGAGGGTTAAGGGTTATTTTTTGACTATATTACTTGTTTTAAAATAAATATGATCATTCGATCATCACATATTTAGTTTTAAAAATATAAACTTAGGAGATATAATAAAAGATTTGATACTCAAAAATATGTTTTATAGATTTAAAAAGCATGTAGCAATTAATTGTATAGTTCTAACACTGACTACATCTGTAGCCGGATTAATAGCAGGTTGACTGAAATAGGCCCTATAAATGAGAAGTGCTGAAATACCAATTACGAAAACAGGTATTATAGAAATGAGAAGTAATATTTTTCCATGCAATTTAGCCCTATCATTATTCCGTGTAACAAGATAAATAGCCAATATAAATGATACTGGCCAGACAAAGAAAAATGCAATATAAGCTATTAATATTTCTGTTCCATACAGTTTATGCTCATATTCTTCTTCTGATGAATATCCTTCTGGAGGCAAAGAATCAGTAGTACTCTGCACTAACTGGCCACCACATTCACATTCTGTATCGAAATCTTTCCAAGATTCATCCTGTTGTAATTTGTAATATCCTCCGCAATTATTACATACTAAATATCCGTTTAAAGATTTTCCTTCTCGCTTATTCCGCAGTCTCATAGCAATTTCTTCATTGGCAACCATCTAATCCCCTCCCACGTAACTATCTTAATAATATTAAACTTTGTAATATATAATACAATTAGTTATCTAAATCTTAAACTAAACAATCAATAAAACTTGCCCATGATCTATGATTCACTATTTCATAACATCAGCTAAAAATTCTAATTCTTATGCCATTTATTCAGGCCTAAACTCGGGTTTTGATTAAAATAAAGGAGATATTTTATCTTCTTACGAATCTACCTTAATTACATCGGGTATATGGTAGGACACAAGTTAAAGGATAGGGTACGGGAGGCATACTTCCTAGCCGATCCAGACGAGCTAAGAAAAATATACTTAAGGTATATTGAACACCTAACTGTCAAAGATTCAGCTGTGAAGTATTCACTTGATGAGATCCGAGAACTACAACAACAAAATAATAAGTTATGTGATACAGTCACGGAGATGAAAAAGGAATTAAAAACGTTGAAAGGTGAGCCTTAAGGTTATTTTTTTTTGATTGCGAAATTTTTATACATTTTAATAAATTAAATTATAATGGCTAATAAAAAAAAGTTATTAACTGTTTTTGCACAATCAAACAGCTTTACCCATTTCATAGGCTTCTGTCATTGCATTACTACCCTTAATATCACCGATATTCCATGCACCAGTTCCGTAGATGATACCTTTCTCTTTCGCCCCACTAAGCACAGAAGTAAATCCTCTGAATCCATCAATAGTCCTTTCCAAAGCCTGTTTTCTTGTAACTGCAGCAGTAGCAAGGAAATAAAAGTCTTTATTCTTGAGTTCCATATATCTTGAATAGGTTCTATCAATCAATGTTTTCATCTGTGCATCCATGGTATAGAAATAAACAGGTGTGGCCATAACAATTACATCAGCTGCAATCATCTTATCCAAGACTTCAGACATGTCATCATCCTGATTACAGATATTTCCATTTCTCTTACATGTATCACAAGCTATACAATAATTGATTTCTTTATCCCCTAAGAAAATTTTCTCCGCTTGATTGCCAGCTTCTTTTGCTCCGAGCATAAACTGATCGCATAACAAGTCTGAATTTCCACCTTTTCTTGGGCTACCAGATAGTATCAATACGTTTTTACTCATTAAATAATCCCCCATATCCTAATTATTTTAAATTGTTATATTCTTCATCTGTTACTGGTTCCAACCATTCTGCTGGACCTGCATTTGCATTAGTCTCTATGGAAAGATGTACAAACCAACTGTCGGGTGTTGCTCCATGCCAGTGCTTTACATTAGGAGAGATCTTTACTACATCCCCGGGATTAAGTTTTAGTGCCTCTTTTCCATCCTCCTGATAGTAACCACGTCCACCAGTTACTAACAGAATCTGTCCACCAGGATGCTTGTGCCAGTTATTCCTGCATCCTGGCTCAAATGTTACATTTCCTATTGGGCAATTAAACTTATCATCAGGAGGTACTAGCATATTAAGCCATACATCGCCCGAAAAATACTTACTTAACTCTTCTGGGAGTTTTTCTCCTTTCGGAAAGATTGCATTTTTACTTAAATTATTTGATTTAGCCATAGTACCACTGACTTTTATTTCAAATTTTCTGAGAAGAATGCTTCCAACTTGTCGAATGGAATTAAGTCCGTTTTATCGTACAAATCAACATGCCCCGCATTTGGAACTACATACAGCTCTTTGGGTTCTGCTGCCAATTCGTAAGCGTCTTCACTAAAGTATCGTGAGTGAGCGTGTTCTCCTATGATAAAAAGGATGGGTCGGGGTGAAATGGACTTAATGTGTGTAAGCAGAGGGAAATTCATAAATGACATGCTACTTGACACCGTAAATTGAGTAATTGAGTTGGGGTGATACCCACGAAGCGTAGAATAGAACTCACCAAATTCACGGCCGATAGGGTCTGTGTTATCATCAAATACAAAAGGTGCTCCTCGCGGGGTCAGCACTGGTTTGTTAACCTCAAAATCCTCGTATCGTTGCTCGGCAATTGCATCGAGCATATTATTGCGGTCTTCTTCGGTTAATATATCATTGAAACCATCGCGATGGTATCGGCTAATATCGTACATGCTGATAGTAGCTAAAGCCTTTATGCGTCTATCAACCTGTGCTGCGCTGATTCCAAAACCTCCACTACCACATATACCAATAACTCCGATTTGGTGCCTATTGACAAATGGACGGGTGCCGACATAGTCAACTGCTGCACTGAAATCTTCTACGAATAGATCAGGTGAAGAAAGGTGCCTTGGCTCTCCGCCACTATATCCATTATATGATGGATCAAACGTAAGGGCTACAAAACCACGTTTTGCCATGTTTTGAGCATAGATACCCGGACCCTGCTCTTTTACACCCCCATAAGGTGCACCCACAATAATGGCTGCATGTTTCTTTGATTCATCAAATTCTTTTGGCAGGTATAAATCTGCCGCAACCTTAATTCCAAACCTGTTTTTATATGAAACTGGTTGCCTTGTTACTTCATCGCTTAGCTCAAAAATATAATTATCTGTCTGTGACATTTCCGCTTCCTCCTATTCCTAATTTAAATTAATGTTTCATCCATTGATAATTTAATCTAAAATTATTACCAAATTCGTGAAACTATAAATCCATCAAAAATTCATTCATATAACTTTTTAACTTTCTTCAATTCATTCATTATTTCAATATTCTGGGTGCAATGCTCTTCGCATACACCACATTCGATACATGCTGATGCCCGTTCATTTTCAGTTATAAGCCCCATATAATGAAATCGATATACTTCTTTCTCTTCTAGACTTCCAAACAAAAAATAGTCATTATATTTTTGAAAATTCTCAGGGATATTCACACCAGAAGGGCATGGTAAACAATAACCACAATTGGTACAGTTAATTTTCAGTTTCTCTTCAAAAAATGACTTAGCCTGGCTTATTAAATCTAACTCTGAATCAGTTAATGAATGAGGATGGGCTTCCTGGGCAATTTTCAAATTCTCTTTAACCTGATCCATGGTGTTCATCCCGCTTAAAACTACTGATACTTCTGGATGATTCCAAACCCATCTCAATGCCCATTCTGATGGAGATCTTTTAATGTTCGACTTGTTAAATAGTTCTTGAACTTCTTCAGGGATATCGGTGGCTAACTGACCACCTCTTAAAGGCTCCATAACTGCTATACCCAACCCTTTTTCAGCTGCATATTCTAGGCCTTCCTTCCCTGCTTGATAGTCTTCATCCAGATAATTGTACTGTATTAAACAGAAAGACCAATCATAGTGGTCAACTACTTCTTTAAATAGTTCAAGTCGATGATGAAATGAAAATCCCGCATGTTTTATTTTACCATCAGCAATAGCCTTATCTAAAAACTCTTCAAATCCAAGTTTTTTTAAAATTTCCCAGTAAATTTTGTTAATACCATGTACCATGTAAAAATCAATACAATCTGTTTCTAGACGTTTTAACTGTTCATTTAAGAATTTATCCATATCCTCTCGCTTTTCTATTGCCCAACTTGGGAGTTTGGTGGCTATTTTCACCCTTTCCCGGTATCCATCTTGTAATGCTTTTGCTACAAGTGGCTCACTTTGGCCTCCGTGATCCAAACTGGAACCATGATAAGGATATGCTGTGTCTATAACATTCACACCATGGTCAATAGCATGTCGAAGGATTTTTATGGCATACTCTTCATCGATATTTGTTGGATCATCTCCAATTAGAGGAAGCCGCATACAACCAAATCCTAAAGTTGAAACTCTTTCATTTGTTTTTCCAAAATTTCTGTATAACAGTAATATTCCTCCTTTAAAAGAAAACATGTTTTGTAAATCTTTTATTTAAAATTGAAATGTTCATTAAGGGATATTTATTCTTAAGATTTCAAGGATTTATTTATAAAAGACAATTAACAAATTATAAACAAACCACATTAAGAAAAGTATTAAAATAACTTAAAGTAATTTTTCTAACCATGGAGTAATTACCATGAGGTAATTACCATTTGGTAAGTGGAGAATCAGTATGGCTAAAGATGATTATTATTTCAACGAAGTTTATCAGACTATTGATGATACATTTAGCTATCTCAGAAAGAAGTGGAATATTCAGATAATTAAAGGATTATTCTGTGATTACAAACATTTTAAAGACTTTTTAGAACAGCATCCTACTTTGAGTAGTAAAGTTTTGGCTGAAAGATTGAAAGAATTAGAAGATGAAGGGATTATTGAGAAAAAGGTGATCAATTCTGCTCCTACCCAGACAGAGTATTACTTAACAGAAAAAGGCCGGAGATTAAATAAAATAATCTTTGAATTGTTTGATTTTGCTTTAGATGAAGTTATGCAGGATGAAAAAGACTCTAAATTAAAAGCAGAATCCAAAGAATTTCTAAAAACCTGTTTGATCATGAAAGAATCTTAATTTTAGGATTGTAGGGGTACTTTCACCTATCAGTCAAAGACTCCACGGCAGGAAAATGTTCACAAGACGAGTTCCGTGAATTACAAAGGCAGTACATTAGGTTATGTGCTGAAGTTCCAGAAGATGAAATAAGAGTTAAAGGAACTTAAGGGAGAGGTTTAAGGGGTTATCTTTTTTGAATTATTTTTAAATTAAGTATAATTATTTTTAATCAATTTTTTGCGGAAATATATGCATAAAAATAGTACTATGAAAATAAATGTAACTAAAATGGATGCTAAATTCATATTTAAGAATATAGTTATCATGGGAATAATTTGAGTTTGTTCATAAGATGATAATTTAAGGATATTTATTATATCTGGAAGAGTGTATTGGTTAAAAGTAAGTATTATACTGATTAACATTGCCGTGTAATAGATTAGAAGTCCCCAAAAAGCCAAGATATGTTTTATCCAAATACCATAGGTTAGAATAGCTAAAATAAATATTGAACTGGTCAAATAAAGAACAGCTTCTCTATGGAAAATAATTTTACCAAAAAATGGGAAAATAAACTGAAATAGGGCCCAGGAATGTAATTGTAAAATAAAAAGAACGTTCAAACTACAAATTAAAAGTATTATCTGAGGGACTTTATCTATCCAATTCGAATTTTTAGGTTTAAATACCAGTTGAAAACTTCTACTATTAAATATTTTTATTAAAATAAAAGGAATCACAATTCCAGTTAATACCAGAATTAATGTAATTAAAACGAGGGTTGATAAGTTCAGTTTTTGAATCAATTGTGGTACTGATAAAATAAAGCCACTCAATATACTAATTCCAAGAATTATCCAAATATACAATAAATTTAATGAAAGCTTCAATCCCCAATTTTTTAATTTAAAAAGTCCCAGACCAATGGGTATTAATAAAAAAGCTATTATATAATAAGCTGAATTTTGAATTACTAAATAAGCAAAAAACAATGAACCAATTTGGAATCCCTCATAATAAAATTTTCCTCCTTCAGAAAACATATAGAAGCAATAAATTTCCATTGGCCCGTAAAAAAGACCTACTAAGCCAATAAATAGTAAAATTAAACCTAATATTTTAATAAATCTTTCACTGTAAAGTTTAGAAGCCAATTCCATAATTATGCCCCCCCTTTATATGTTAATTTTTTATTATTATTTCCTGTTGCATAATAGATTATGATCTATCATGTTTATAATAATGTGATTGATGTTGTGTGGCTATCCAGCGTTCCTACCGTGAACTGAACCGTTTCCTAGGTTGGGTGCCTGATGAGGGCGGATTCTACAGCCACCAGTCACATGATGCGGAAGTTCTCACAACACCCAGCTGATAAATGCAGGAATGCCATGGGAAATCCGGGAGCATATGATGGGGCATAAACTTAAGGATAGGGTTCGGGAGGCATACTTCCTAGCCGACCCAGATGAGTTAAGAAAAATCTACTTAAGGTATATTGAACACCTATCTGTCAAAGGTTCAGGTGTGAAGTATTCACTTGATGAGATCCGGGAACTGCAACGGCAAAATAATAGGCTCTGTGATACAGTCACGGAGATGAAAAAAGAGTTAAATGAATTTAAGGGTGATGTTTAGTATTATTGTCAGATATGAAAAGCAATTTGAATTGGGATGACGATTTTGCCTATTAAATTTGTTAACCTTTTATTTTTGCACCAATGCCTCCAAAAATTGAGCCTACACCGGAACATACGATTAATGTGATAATTAGTGCATAAATCGCTGTGATACTAACAAAGCTTGATGAAAGCTCAGGAGGAAATATTAACTCGTAGATCATTTCTACTACCCATAATATTATGGCAGTGATGATGCCCATAAATATACCATGTTGTGCTCCTTCTAAAAAAGTTCCTCCGACCATATAACCAGTTAATATAGCACCGATTATGAATCCAAGGTATATTCCTAAAGCATAAATCGGGGAAAACATCAGTAAAAACGAAGATAAAACACCTAACACTATTGCTGTAGCAGAACCTGCCATTACTGCTTTCCAATTAATATTTTCCATTTTGATTACTACCCTACAAAATTTGTTAATTGAAATGATACTCTTTTATTTCAAATGAATCTAAATATCGTGTTTCATAAAGTTTTAAGAGTTTAGATTAACTTCATCAGAGGTTTCTGATATATAACCTAATTGAGTAAGGATTCCTAATATAATAAGTGCTATTGGGAATAAAATAAATAAATAATCTTTTAATGAGATTAATTCAATTTTTTGAGTTATTGTCATGATTAAAAAGAGACTTAACGCTACAATACCCATTAAAATATATATTATTCCTGTTTTGTTTTCGAGAATTCCATTAAAGGTTAACAATGACATGGAAATTAGGAAGATACCTTGAAGCTGAAATAGGTCATCATTCATTATGTATAGCCATATAGAAAATGTGGCAGCCATGAGTCCTAATCCCAATGATGGCACGTGTGTAATTTTTATCAATTTTATGCTCTCCACTAAATATTCTAGAATTGTAGTATTATTATTTCTCTTGTAAGTATTTAAATATACAACTACCAAATTAGGAAGTTCTCACAACACCTAACTGATAAACGCAGGAATGCCTGAGGAAATCAGGGAGCACATGATGGGGCATAAAATTAAGGATAGGGTACGGGAGGCATACTTCCTAGCCGACCCAGACGAGTTAAGAAAAATTTACCTGAGGTATATTGAACACCTATCTATGAAAAACTCTGGAGTTATATACTCCTCGGATGAGATCCGGGAACTGCAACGGCAAAATAATAGGCTCTGTGATACCGTTACGGAGATGAAAAAAGGTGCAGTCGGAATGGAATTAACTAAACTATTGTTAATTGCCAAAGATTGCCTGGAAAAACAAAACCATGAATAATCCTTTTTATTTCTGAAATTTAAACATGGGGGATCCACCTGGTGAACCCCCAAAAAATTACTAACTACTCTTCCTCTGCACTGTCCAGGAAATTTGTTAAACATTCCCTGATGTATTCCTTGGCTTCTTCTTTGGTCATGTCCTGGAAGATATTCTTCTCCTGCATTGCTTATCACCCACACATATATTTTTTTTATCTGGTTTTGGTTTTTAAAATAAGAGTTCAAAAGCACCTGAAAAGTAATAAAAACAGTTTATAATATTTATTATAAGATTATAAATATTTAAAATATATGTTTAGATAATTGGGGGTTGGAGAATAATTATAAAAGAAGGGTAAATATTTGATAAAAAATTATTTTTCAGGGGAAAGACTGTAAAGAATCGAAAGGGCATGTGGAGAGTAATAATATCCTTTTTAAACAGTTTTCAGTTGATAATAAATAACTGCTGAAAATCCGGATTATTTGATCTACGTAAATTTTCGGCTTTAAAAGGAAATAAGAAATCGTATTTTTCAATTTTACATAATAATTTAATAGGCTTAATAGACATAGATTATGTAAGATTCTTATGTCTGATCCTAATATTCTAATTGTCGAGGATGAACGTATAGAGGCCTTGGACATTAAATCTGCCTTGGAGTCTTTTGGTTATAATGTCCCTTATGTTGCGTCCAGTGGTGAGGAAGCCATAAAGAAAGCCTTAGAAATCATGCCTGATCTTATTTTAATGGACATTGTCTTGAAAGGAGAAAAAAATGGTGTTGAGGCAGCATCAGAAATTAAAGACCTTGATATACCTGTCATTTATTTAACTGCTCATTCTGAGGAATCCACAGTCCAGGAAGCTAAAACCACCGAACCTTATGCGTATCTTATTAAACCATTTGATAAGACAGAACTTAGATTGGCCATTGAAATGAGTCTTTACAAAAAAAAGATGGATAAAGAGTTGAAAGAGAGTGAGAAAAGTTATCGTGAGTTGGTTGATAATTCAATGGTTGCAGTTTATAAAAGCAACCTAAATGGTGACATACTTTTTGTCAATGAGTCTATGGCTGAATTGTTTGGCTACAGCATTGAAGAATTTAAAACAAAAAATTCTCTAGAATTATATAAAAATCCAGAAGATAGAAATAAAATAATAGAAAAACTCCAAAAAAAGGGCAGATTCCGTCATTATGAAGTTGATATGCTAACCAAAACTGGTGAAACAATTAGCATCATTCTTAGTGCACATTTAGAAGATGATATAATATCTGGAATGATGATGGACATCACCCAACGTAAAAAGTCAGAAAAAAAGTTGAAAATATCTGAAAAGAATTACCAAGCCATATTTGAAAATAGTGGAACTGGTATTCTGACTTTTGATAAAGATGGTACCATCATCATGTTTAACTCTGAATGGAGAAGACTCAGTGGTTATTCTCATGAAGAATTGGAGGGTAAGAGGAAGTGGATGGAATTTGTCCATCCAGACTACCTAGAAATGATGTTGGAATATCACCAGAAGCGGGTGAAAGATCCTGAATCAGCACCACATCAATATGAAACAGTTTTCATCACAAAGAACGGGGGACATCTGTTTACATATATTACAGTGACTGCTCTTCCTGGAACTGATCAATGGTTAGTATCGGCTACAGATATCACCGATCTTAAAAACACACAAAAAATGTTGGAAAAAAACCTTTTACGTTTCCGTGCTCTTGCTGAATACACATTAGATGGTATTTTAACCAGCGACACCAATGGTAAAATTTTATATTTCAACAAAAGCTTACTAAAAATGTTCGGTTACTCTAAAAATGAACTAATCAATTCCCAACTCACAATATTAATGCCTGAACGATACCAGGAAAAATTCATGGAAAGCCTTAGACAATTTCAATTGACCGGTGTGCACAAATTAACAGGAAGAACCTCCGAAACCATTGGACTTAAAAAAGACGGTACAGAATTCCCATTTGAAATGTCACTAGCTAAATGGGAAATTGATCAGGAAGTATATTTCACTGCTATCATAAGAGATACAACTGATCGTAAACTTGCAGAACAATCTTTGAAAGAAAGTGAAAAAAAATACAAAACTCTCTTTACATCCAATCCAGATTACACAGTCCTTTTAGGGGTGGATGGAACCCTTTTAGATCTTAATGACACTGCAACGGATTTCATGGGCCTGTCCAGAGAAGAAGTGATTGGTGAAAACTTCGCCGAACTAAATCTGTTCCCTAAAGAAGAGATTTCTTTACATATCAGACAATTCACGAAAGCCTTTGAAGGACATGCTGTTGGACCATATCAATACAGGCTCCTTGACAAAAACGGTAAAGAACGATGGGCTGAAGGATATTTAGTTCCATTAAAGATGAACACGGAAATTAACTCGATTTTAGTAATCGCCACAGACATCACAGATAAAAAGAATGCCCTCGACAATTTAAAATCATCACTTGAAGAAAAAGAAGTTTTACTCAGAGAAATACATCACCGGGTTAAAAATAATATGCAAATTATTTCTAGTTTGCTTAATCTGCAGACTGTTCAGTTGGGTGATGATGAACAAGTCGTGAATGTTCTAAAAGAGAGTCAAAACCGTGTTAAATCCATGTTCATGGTCCATGAAGAACTATACCACTCCCATAACCTAACACACATTGAACTTGATGATTACATCCAACGATTAGTATCATATTTATTTTATTCGTATTATGGCAACCAAGATCAAATTAAAGTAAAGCTAAACGTAGAAAACATAAAGTTCAATATTGAGACAGCAACACCCTGCGGGCTTATCATAACAGAACTAGTCTCAAACAGCTTAAAACACGCATTTCCAGATGGGAGGGAAGGTGTGCTTGAATTATCTCTAAAAAAATCTAATGACAAATTTGAATTAATAGTCCGTGATGATGGTATAGGATTCCCAGAGGAATTGGATTATAAAAACACAGATTCACTTGGATTGCAATTGGTTAATAATTTAGTTCGTCAGCTTGAGGGTACAATTTCAATGGACACGAATCATGGGACAGAATTCAAAATCATTTTCCAAGAGTTGAAGTACAAAAACAGAATAATCCAACAATCAGATATAGGATGAATGGGGTGCATGAACGGTTAAATGCAAGAAATGTGGTAAAAACAACCCTGACATTGCAGAATACTGCCAGGAATGCGGAACACCATTAGAAAAACAAGAATTAAGAAAGATAAAAAGTTCGGAGAGTTCACAGGCAACACAATCGTAGACACAATCATCTGGGTCATGATAATTTTAATCGTTGCTGATTTGTTTGGTAATTATGTGTTAGGGTCGATTTTTTCGTTAATATAACTCCTTAAACTGTTTATCATTAAATTATAAGTATTTAAAATATATGGTTAGATAATTAAGGGTTGGAGAATAATTATAAAAGAAGGGTAAATATTCAAAATTATAAATTGTAATAAATGTGCCATCTTTAAGGCTGTTTTTGATATAAAAAATATGGCAAAATTATTACATAATATAAGTATATAATAAAAACTCAAAAATCAAAACTAAGGTAAATCAAAAATCTCTATAGTTTGTTATATTTCTACCATTACTTCATTTTTCCTGAAAAAGCCAGGTACAGCAGGATGGTTGTATTGTGCAATGATGAAATTGGATTTTGGTTTTATATCATTTTTCTCAAGCCAATTTTTAAGTTCTTCCATTTCTTTATCTGCTAATTTATGATTAACCCGTCCTTTAAATCTTAAAACCGCCATCTTTTGGTTTTTAAATTCTTTAAATTTTATTTTTTTATCTTCAGGTTCAGGTAAGGTATCTAATGTGTATTTAGATGGCATTGTAAAAGAAATACGGTATAAATGAGAATCAGATTTTTCTTCAGTAACTGGTACGGTCATTGCGATTTTCTCAGACTCATCAACAGATTCTTCAGTTACTGGTGCTGCCATAGGTATCTTTTCTGAATCAACACGTTCCTCAGTTACTGGTACGGTCATTGCGATTTTCTCAGATTCAGATAAATTTTCACCAGACACTGGAGCAGTCATAGATATCTTAGATTTTTTCCTATTGCCGCCAAAAATGTAATTGGCTAAAATAGAAAAACCCATCCCAATTGCTTTATCGAAATCAGCCTTCACATCTGTTTGAGCCAAAATATAACCCGAATAAACCCTAATTTCAATATCCCCCTCTTTACTTTCCACAGTATAAGCAGGACTTTCAGTCATATAATAAATTCCCCCTTAAAATTAATTTATCTAATTCATATATTGATTAAAAATAATAAATTTTTTCCTAATAATAAATAATGATTTATAGTAACTTTTTAATATTAATTCCTTTATTAAGATTGTTTTAATAATTTTTATGATATTTTAAGACTGTTCGTAGTAAAATTTAATTCACATAATAGCACAAATGTATAATTAATTATAAAGGAGGTGTTTAGATTGGACAATGAACTTAGACGAGAAATAATATCTAAATCACCCATAAGTTATGCTGGTCTTCGAAATTTGAATATTGGTGCCGGTGTTTTTCTTTTGGTGCAGGGTATTGTTATGCTAATACTGGGTTATCTATTAGATTGGCAGAGAGATATTTACACATTCTATCTCAAATTTAAGATCATATCTTTTAGTCCATTCCAAGCCCAAGTACTTCCAGATCCACAAATTGCATTTACTGTTAACAATCTCGGTGCAATTTTAGCGTCATTTCTATTGATTTCAGGTATAGCACTATTACTCATAGCTTTCGTGGTGAACAAATCCTATGTAGATAACCTTAAAAAAGGAATGAACCCTTACCGCTGGTATGAATATGCTATCACCAGTTCTATAATGCTGGTAATTATCGCCACATTTGTAGGAGTTTGGGACTTATGGTCTCTGGTAATGATCTTCGTAATGAATGCAGTGATGATCTTCTGCGGTCTTCTCATGGAGAAAATAAACTTCTACACTAAAAAAACAGATTGGTCAGCATATCTCCTAGGTTGTCTATCAGGATTCGTGCCATGGGTGGTAATTGCAGCATATTTCGTTTCAGCATTATCTTCCAGTGATACTAATCCACCAACATTCGTCTATTTCATATTGTTAATTTACTTCATCATGTTTAACACATTCTCCATAAACATGATATTGCAATATGCGGGAATAGGCAAATGGAAGGATTATCTCTATGGAGAAAGAGTATACATTCTACTAAGCTTTATAGCAAAAACCATACTAGCTTGGCTAGTTTTTGTAGGTGTATTCTCACCATTCTAAAATAAAAAATTATTCTTTTCCTTTTTTTTAAGGAATAAATATTATTTTTGTTTTGAATTACATATTTATTATGATATGTTTTTAGATTTTAGTTGCTAAAACTGGTTTATATTGCATTAAAAGCAATAGAACAATTAATAGTAAGATAGCACCTCCCAGATAAGGTGCATTGGGTTGAATTCGATCAAAGAGTATGCCTGCTATTAATGGCCCGAAAATAGTAGTTAAACTGTTAAGTGCAGTGCTGACACCAAAAACTTCTCCAATTTCATGGGGAAGTACAATTTTTGATATTTGTGAATTTAAGGTGGGAGAGATCAAACCCACACCCAAACTTATAACTGCCAGAATGGGGTATAACATCCAAAAATTATTTGCAAAGGAGAATAATAATCCTGAAATTAGGATCAATGTTCCACTTGTTAAAAGTTTTTTATCACCAAATTTTTTGGCAAGTTTCCCTATTAAACCTCCCTGTACTATGGCTATGACAATACCACTTACAAATAGTAATCCACCAATATTTAGGGGGTTTATAGTAAATTTGTCTATTACAAAAACTGGAAATGTAATTGTAAATCCATTGAAAGTGAAATTAACAATTATAAATATTATTAAGAGTATTCCTAGCATTGAACGGGTTAAGAATTTTCCAATTGATGCAAATGGATTCAAATCTTTCAATTCTATTTTATCTGAAATTCTATTCTCCTTCAGAAGAGATTCAGGTAATATGAAAAACCCAACTATGGCTGCAGCTAAGGAAAAAATTCCTGCTGCATATGCTGGAGCAGTTAAACTAATCTGACCTAAAAATCCACCAATAACAGGACCTATGATGAATCCAAGTCCAAATGCTGCACCGATAACTCCAAGATTTTTGGTACGATCCTTGGCAGGTGATATATCACTTACAATGGCAGTAGTGACTGATACATTACCTCCTGTAAATCCATCGATAATTCTGGACAGGTATAGTACCCATAATGCTCCTCCTATGCCGAAGATAAAATATCCTATTGATGATCCCAATAAACAAACTAGGAGAACTGGACGACGTCCATATCGATCAGAAATTCTTCCCAAGAAGGGTGCTGCTAAAAACTGGAAAACTGCATAAAAAACTGTAAGTAGACTTACTGCCAGGGCCGTGGTATTGTATTCTCTTACTATATATGCTTGGACTGTTATTAGCAAGGTTAGGCCGATGAAATTAAACAATACTATTGTAAAAAGAAATGCTAAAATTTTCCTATTCATTTCCATAGTTATTCCTGCTCAAATTTGATATTATTATATCATCACTGGTTTTAAGTTTTAACGTGACTCGAAGATACCAGATTTTTATTTGTTAAATATTTCAAATT
This sequence comes from Methanobacterium sp. PtaB.Bin024, assembly GCA_002067065.1. GTDB lineage: Archaea > Methanobacteriota > Methanobacteria > Methanobacteriales > Methanobacteriaceae > Methanobacterium. Next base: position 41,488 of record MVPY01000092.1, on the reverse strand, counting down.
ATAATTGTGTATTATTTTTGTTAAAAATTAAAAATAGATGATGGGTTGAATGGAGTTTAGGTAGATATGGATATTTTTAGTATTAGAGAAATTCCTAAAACTATTGTTAGCTAAATATACTCACGTTTCAGATTAAGTAACATATTAAAATAAAATACAATGTTTATGGGGTGATCCATATTAGAATAATGTTTTTATTATTCATTGTTGGAATTTTTTTGTTGGGGATTTGCCCAGTTACAGCTATAAATGGTGCTAATATTACAGACAACAGTTATAATGGCACTGGAAGATTGATTGCCACCTATGGTGATGGGAAACTTTACCAGTACGGCTCTCTCAATGTGGTAGAATTACATGGAAATTACAGAGAAATGGGTCGACAGTATGGGGCCCTGCGTAAAGACCTCTTGAATGATATTTATAACCAAATGACTAAAAATTCTGCATTAGTATTTGCTGCAGGGAATTTAACTAGTCGTGAAGAAGACGAAAAGCAAATATATGCTGCATATCCCAATTATAATGAGATAATGTTGGGTATATCTGAAACATCCGGTCTCGGAGATAAAACATATTTAACTTGCAGTATGATCCAATTATTTTATATTCTGATTTCAGATCCATCTTATGGGCAATGTTCATTTGATGCTGCTTGGGGACCGTATACTACTAACTCAGAGTTAGTAGTGGGGCGTAATTTTGATTTAAGTCATGTCATGTCCAATTATTCTGAAATTGTAGTTTATAACCCTGATGACGGGAGCATACCAGTTGCTAACATTGGATACGTGGGATCAGTCTATATGACTTCAGGTTTAAACCGGGAAGGGCTTTTTTTAAGTAAAAATGACGGTGATGAATCCTATGGGGAGTTAAAATCTCTAAATAAGACTTCTAACAATACAGAGAGTTCTAAAAACATTGATACCTATTTGGAACTTTTCCAATTAACTCAAAAATCGGCCAACATTACTCAGTTAGATGAAAATTTTGCCAATGCTAACACTACAATTGGAAGCATAATTAATGTGGCGGATAATACTGGTTCTTTTTCTTATGAATGGATTCCGGGTAAATACGTAAAAAGGGCTCCTCAAGATAAAGGTCTTCTGGTGGCCACCAATAATTTTTTAGATCCATCATGGGGACTGAAAATACCATTTCCAGGAAATTCTAATGATGTTGGTCAGAGTATTTTGAGAATGGATAATGTATTGATTATGAGTATGAAAAATAAGGGGAATATAACCCCAGAATTTATGATGCAAATGATGAGCACTCCAGTTTCGGATGGTGGGCCATTTTTCCCCACATACACCACCTCTCAAATGGTGGTGGTGCCCCATGATCTTAAAATATGGTTCGAAGTCCCAAGGCATTATAACTGGACTGAAGTGGACCTTAAAAACCACTTCGATGCTTAGATCTTTTTTTTACAGATTGAGAATAATTATGGACTAAGACATCTATGGGATACCAATGAGCTTTATCGCAATCTAAAAAAAATAATAATTATGAAATTGTGGTTTCGGTAAAAGTTAATATAAATGCAGTTCCTTCAGTTCTATCCAACTCTATTTCACCATTAATTTGGTAGGATAGGTTGGTTACCAGTTGTAAACCTAAAGAATCCGATTTTTTGTAATCTAAATCTTTTGGGAAGCCTTTACCATTATCTGCTACTTTTAATATGTATTTGTCTCCTTTTTTACAAAATGAAACATTGATTATGCCTTTTTCATCGTCTGGAAAAGCATATTTCATTGCATTGGTGATTAATTCGTTTAATATCAGTCCCAGTGGAATTGCATTGTTAATATCGATATTTACGTCTTCAATTTCAAGTTCTAAACTCACCCTACTTGGATCTTTAACATAGTTTCGGTAGAGCTCATTGGCTAAGGTAGTTATGTACTCTTTAAATCCTATATTTTTCAGGTCTGTAGATTCATACAGTCTTTGATGGATTAAAGCCATTGATTTGGCACGATTTTGACTTTCTTTAAATATTTCACGTGATTCTTCATCCTTTAAATATCGGGACTGGAGATTCAGGAGACTAGAAATTATCATTAAATTATTTTTAACCCTGTGGTGGATCTCCTTCAGGAGCATCTCTTTTTCTTTCAATGATTGTTCTAATAGTTTTTCTGATTTTTTACGTTCAGTGTCATCATGAACAATATGGACACTTCCTAAAATCTGGTTATTTTCATCAAAAATAGGGTTTACTGTCACAATGAAATCTCTATTTAGGTTATCTTCATGAAATTCTTGTACATGTGATTGTTCATCTTCAAGGAGTTTTGTATTGGGACAGTAATCTGGTGGTTCTTCTGTTCCGTGAATTATACGATAGCATTTGGATCCAAGAATATCTATCGCGTCATGGTCTTTTACAAATTCAGCCATGGCTTTGTTCATCTTTTTAATGTTGAAATCTTTGTCTATGAGGGCAATTAAATCTGGAATAGCATTAAATGAAAGTTCCCAGGCTTCATCTGAACTTAAAAGAGTAGAATAAAGAGTGTCAGACTTAGATTTTGATTCTTTTTTTGAAGTTTTTGAATCTGGTATTTCATTACTATTCATTTGTTTCACCTGAACTTTATACCCATAAAAAAGTCTTTTTACGTAATTAATTATTATTTGTAATTCATAATAATTAAATGATGTTCAACCAAGCGCTCTCCATTTAATAATGAAGTTCTTCAACACCCAACTAATAAACGCAGAAATGCCAGAGGAAATCCGGGAACACATGATGGGACACAAGTATCATGATCCAGTACGTGGAGCATATTATACACCGGACCCTGAAGACCTAAAAAAGGTTTATGTAACGTACATGGAACACGTGACCATCTCTGAAAGATTACCTATAACTATGGACGCGTTCAGAGAACTAAAAATACAAAACAACCGGCTCTGTGATATGGTTTCTGAAATGAAAAAAGAGTTAAAAGAGTTGAAAGGTGAGGTTTAGGGAGTTAATAACATAATTTCATGACTAAAGGAGTATCTATGTATTGAATTAAACCTGTGAATGACCGTGTTAATTGTTTTTGAACGTTGAATAAAGCCAGTTCGCCTATATTTTTCCCTTTCTCTTTTCCTGTATCAAGGTTGGTATATACATAATTCCAAATCCTATGATAATGGACAATATAAAGCCTAAGGTGTTTAATATTCCAGATACCACAAAGCTATAATAAATATACAATGAAACTGGAACGTAAATGGCACTGGCAGTCACAACACCCGGAGAATATTCACCGGTGCGTAGAGTGTAGTATGCATGGATTAAGAAGTTTGAAAATATCCATGCAGCGGCGGATAATCCGATAATCAGCGTCAATTCACTGGGATAAAAGATGGCAAGAGAGGTTGCTATGATAACGTATGCCATGAAAATAGCGTTTCCCAGAACGAACTGGCCAAATGTTTCAGGCGCACCCAGATATTTAAGTGCCCACGGCACAAATCTGGGTGACTCTTCTAAAATATGTATAAAATATGCTACAGGTACCAACCATAAAATAGTTAAATCCATTATAATAACTCCCCTTTTTAATATCATTACATAATTCGCACTTATATTATTTAATAGTTTGCACGCCACCAGCCACATGATGCGTAAATTCTTCAACACCCAGCTAGTTAACGCAGGAATGCCTGAGGAAATCAGGGAGCACATGATGGGACATAAGTATAATGATCCAGTACGTGGAGCATATTACACGCCTGACCCTGAAGACCTGAAAAAGGTTTATGTAACGTACATGGAACACGTAACCATCACCGAAAGACTGCCAATAACCATGGAAGAATTCAGAGAACTCAAAATCGAAAACAACCGGCTGTGTGATATGGTCTCAGAGATAGAAAAAGAGTTAAAAGAGTTGAAAGGTGAGACTTAGAGGTTATTTTTTTTGATTATTTTTAAATTAACTTTTTATATTACTAGCAATCAATCTAAGATTATGATTGATAAGGATACTGTTTTTGTTTTAGGGGCTGGGGCTAGTGAACCATATGAATATCCTTTAGGAGAAGAATTACGCACTAATATTGTAGATAATCTGCGTCAAAACCGCTCTAAACGTAAAGAAATCATTGATCTCAATTTAGGATATTCTGAAAAAGAATCATAGAATTCGCTGATGATCTTTACAAATCTAATACATATACAATAGATGAATTTTTAAAATCTAATGAAGATAAAGATGATATCTTAAAAGTTGCCATAGCTCAAGCTTTGATTCCTAAAGAAATTAAAAAAAAATTATCTCAGGAGAATAACCCTAAACATTGGTATCGAATTCTTAACAGAAAGTTACAAACATCATCCTTTGAAGATTTTCTTGATAATCAAGTTAAGATAATTACATTTAATTACGATAGGTCTCTTGAGGAATATTTATTTATTTCTCAGCAGAGCCTTCATAGAAAAACATTTGATGCTGAAATTTTAATGGAATTCCCTATTTTGCATATTTTTGGTAAATTAGGCGATTTAGACTGGGAAAATCCCGAAGGAAGGGCTTATGATCATACTTTATGTACTGGTGAAAATCTTAAATTAGCTGCAGAAGGGATAAGAACGGTACATGAAGATGATGGAAAGATATTATACGAGGCGGAAAAATTTCTAGATAGAGCTGATGAAATATACTTCCTGGGTTTTGGATATGACATAACCAATTTACAAAGATTAAACGTTTTTAACCTTATTGAAATGGAACATCCTATAAATAAGGAAATAATTAGAAAAAAAGTTGAAGGGACAGCTTTCAAACTCTCTAATTCTCAAAAAAGCACAATAAAACAATTTTTTAGTGATAATATTCATTTAGGAGATGAGAATGAAGATTGTAAAAAAATTATGGATAGATGGTATGGTCTTTGAATAATTTATAAAACCCAAAACCCAAAAACTCTTTCAACTTACCTCTTACCCTAAACAAAAAACAAATTTATATTTTATCTTTCCCTAACCTTTTATTAATTCTTCAACTAAATTTAACTTAAAAATCCCGATTTTTTAACTTAGACTAAGTAATATCCTTAGGATAGACTTAAAAATAAAGAGTAATACCAAAACTTTATATATTATCATAATTGACAGTTAATATGAAAGTATTACTTCATTATGTCAATTAGGTCATTCAAATGGTCTCTAATGATGAAATTCGATTAAGGCTCGAGGCAAAGCGTACCGGGCAAGATTCAGAGGATTTGCAAAAGATACAAGAATCTTATGAACATGGGGGATATCTTATTTGTGGGCAGTGTGGGAGTTATTATGAACTTCAACCCGGTGAATCTCCAGAAGATTTTTCTCTTGATTGTGATTGTGGTGAAAAATTAGTTTACCAGGAATCTTTGAATGTAATAGAAAAAGAAACACCAAAATCAAAGTCATCTTCAAATTCAATAATACTGATGGTTATTTTGGGAATTGGATTTGTTTTTGCATTTTTATTTTTTATTACTCCATTAATCTCTATATTCTATATAATGTTATTATCTACAAGTGTGGAGGGGAATTCTTTAGGTTTGTTTGTTGTATTGATTCTTATTTTAACAATTATATTTTTGGCAGGTTTCACAGTATATTATCTAATTAAAGTAAAATTGAGGCATAACAGGTGATTTTAAGGGGAATTGAATTGACTATTATAAAACTCCTTCTCCTCACTTCATGACCCCAAAATAGAATTAAATATATTTTATTTCGTCCCTAATAATTTATTAGTTCTTCAACTAAATTCAACTTGAAAATCCACAATTTTTGTCTTAGACTAACTAATATCCTTGGGATAGACTAAAAAATAAAAGGTAATAACAAAACTTTATATATTATCATAAATGACAATTAATGATAATTATAAATAATGGAAAATTCCAATTTATACCATATAATGTATTCATGTTTGTATAAGGTGATTGTCATGCTCACATCGGTCCAGAAAGAAATACTACAGAGTCTCATAAATTTGTACCGCAACGCGGAAGGTATGTCTATTAAAGGGGAAGAAATAGCAGAAATGATGAACCGTAACCCCGGAACCATCCGTAATCAAATGCAATCCCTACGTAGTTTAGGTCTCGTTAAAGGGGTTCCAGGACCTAGAGGGGGATATAAACCGACTATTGAAGCATATCATACACTAAATATTCAGGACACGGATAAAGAGACTCTTGTGCCAGTCTATAAAATGGGAAAACGTTTAAGTGACATCACCGTGGCCAAAATCGAATTCACAAGCATACCTCACCCTGGAGAATGTGAAGCCGCCATAAAAGCTGTGGGCAACATCAAAACCCTGGACCTGGGAGACAAAATACGAGTTGGGCCAACCCCAGTCAACAAACTAGTAGTAGATGGAATTGTAGTGGGCCGTGATGACATGGACAACATCATACTCCTGGACACCACAGGAATCCGCAGCATCCCCAAAAAAAGTGTAATAGAAGTGGCAACATCAAATCTCATAACCCTGGATGGACTCAGCACTATCAGAGACGCAGCACGAGTACTATCCTCCAATGAAATTGAAGGGGCACCAGTGATGGATGATGAAGAAGTTATTGGAATGGTAACATTATCAGACATCAGCAAAGCACTGGCAGAATCACGGGAAGAAATGAAAGTACTGGATATCATGAGCAAACACATTGTCACCATAAAAGAAGATGTGAGGATCGCAGATGCCATTGAACTCATGAACAAAAAACACATCGGCCGCCTGATAGTGGTGGACAAGGAAGGAAAAGCACAGGGAATTGTCACCCGAACAGATCTTCTCGACAAAATTGCCGGCCTCAAATAAAGATCAGCAAAATTCATTGCAGATCGAGATCTGCAAACTTCAAATATCAAATCTATAAAAAAAACTAATTTTAAATAAATCCAGCACATAAACTAAAATAAACCAATACTTTTTAAATGAAATTTTTACAGTACACTACTTTTACAGTACTACTGTAATTTTTACAATAACAGTTCTAATACATATTAGATCTACTTTTAACCTAAAGGAAGTATGAGAAACTGAAAATCCAACACATGAACATAGGCCCTCAAATGACCACCCTCCAGCTAATAGAGGAAATGGGAAAAAGCGGAGTACTGGGAGCAGGAAGAATATACAGGGCCACCAAACTCCTGGGAGAAGTAATACAGGATGAAGAAACCACCGTGTTTCTAAGTGTAGCCGGACCAATGGTTCCAGGCGGTCTTAGAAAAGTCATCCGTGATTTGATTGCCAATGGATACGTAGACGTCCTTATAACCAGCGGGGCCAACCTTACTCATGACTTATTAGAGGCATTTGGAGGTGCACACTACCGTGACCAGCACCATGATGATGAAGAACTCTGTCAGATGGGAATGGGAAGGATAGGAGATATTTACACAAAATCAGAAGATTTTGAAGTGTTTGAATCCAAAATCAACACGATAATGGGTCAAATAGCAGAAAAAAACAATAAAATCAATATCCGAGATTTTTTAACCCAGATTGGGCATCTGATTGATGATGATAATTCAATCCTCCACACTGCAGCAGAAAAAGGTGTCCCCATATATGCTCCTGGACTAATTGACAGTATGATGGGATTGCAGCTCTGGATGTTCACTCAGGAAAACCAGTTAACTCTGGATGCAGCTGGAGACATGCACGAACTCTCAGACATTGTATATGGCTCCCAGAAGGTAGCCACTATAATCCTGGGAGGAGGATTACCCAAACATTATGCTCTGGCATCCAACATACTAACTGGAGGAGTAGATGCAGCTATCCAGGTGACCATGGACCGTAGTGAAGCTGGCAGTTTAGGTGGAGCACCCCTGGAGGAAGCCAAATCATGGGCCAAAGCCAAGTGCGGATCCAGATTAGTTACTGTTATTGGGGATGCAACTATAATATTCCCCCTAATGGTGGCAGGGGCCATGGAATCAATAAATAAGAGTGATTAAATAGTTTTAAGAGTGATTGAATCGTTTTAAGAGTGATTAAATTATTCTGAAGATGTAGAAGTTTATAAAATTCCAGATGTTATAAATTTAAGGGGTTTAACAGTTTATGTTCTTAGAGGCAGTGTTATATGCTCTATCTGGATTCTTCATGAAATTCTCTGATGATGCCCTTGACCAGAAAGATAACACCTTACTGGGTGTTGCCAGTGGATTACTCTGTGTTGCAGGGATAGGATATCTGGCGGTTAATTTCTCTGATGCAGCCACCATCTTCCTGGCCATACTCCTGGGAACCTTATTATCTGCTAAAGTGGATAAAATAGGGCACATGGTTACTTTAATAGTATTTCTGGTCATCCTGTTTATATGGGGCATACCCACCTTTGGAATCATCACCCTGGCTATCTGCACCCTGGCAGCATGGCTGGATGAGATGGGAAATGATAGAGAAAGTTTTGAAAGAATAAAAATAGTAAAAACATTTTTCAATTATCGTTGTGCCATGAAAATTGCAGTTTTAATTCTCTCCATTTTAGGAGGACTTCAATTAACTTCTCAAATCCCTGGTTTGAACTTCTTCCAACCAATAACATTCATATATTTCATGTTATTTGATCTGGCCTATGAGCTTTCAGGTTTAGAGTTTGATAGAATCTATGATGGACTCCAGGGCATCTACCGGGTCTTCAGCTAGGTATATGCTGCGGCCAACAATAAGTGCATCAGCAAACTGGAGTGTTTCCCGGGGATTGCCTCCCTGCACACCCACACCTGGAGATATGATAAATGATTCTTCTCCCACAATATCCCTTATCATCTTCAACCGATCCAGACGCGTGGAAGGACCTACATAGTTTTTAATACCCATTTCCACACCCATACTGGCTATATTCATGGATACTGGCTGCAGGAAATTGGTTGCACCAGGATGGGACATTTCAGTCAGAAGGAATATTTCTTTTCCATGTTTTTGTGCTGATTCAAGGCAACTTTTCACACTATCTCGTCCCACAAATCCATGGACAATGAGTGCGTCTGCACCAGATTTGAAAGTAACATCAGCAATCTTCTGATTGGTTGCGGGTATATCTGCCACTTTAAAGTCACAGATGATTTTAGAACCATATTCTTCCTTAATCTTACTGACAGATTCCAGTCCCTCGGCCAAAACAAGGGGATAACCTATTTTAACAGTATCCAGAAAATCAGAAATTTTATCCATTAATGCCATGGCCTCAGCAATACTGGAAACATCCAGTGCCAGGATGATATTGTTTTTAACCTCCATGGAACTAGGTAGATTTTTGATCTTTAAATGATTTTTTATTAAATTCCAAATCATTCAGTTAAAAAATTTCATTGAAGTTAATATCAAATATGTACACTATTTTCAATTATTAATCCCAAAAATTAGTCAAAATTGGCTGAGAATTTAGCATACCTTTATAAGCAACCACACCAATATTAACTCAGCCATTTCTAATGGCAAATTTGGAAGTGAATATAAATGTTTGGAAATAATTACGGTAGAGATGAAAGAGAAAATTCTTCCCCTATTAATGAAGGGGACGAATACGATGTTAAAATTGAAGATTTAGGTAGGGATGGTGACGGCATCGCTCGTGTTGAAGGGTTTGTTGTCTTCGTTTCCGGAGCTAAAGTAGGTGACGAAGTTAAAATCAGAATCAACTCTGTCCGAAGGAATTTCGGTTTTGCAGATATAGTAGAATAAATGTGACGTGAAGAATCATTCTTGAAAAGAAATAAAACTCATTTTTATTATTTTTTAAGAATTCTTAAATTTCATAGCCAGTTCAATGGCAAATTTGGAAGTGAATATAAATGTTTGGAGATAATTACAGTAGAGATGAAAGAGAAAATTCTGCCCCTATTAACGAAGGGGAAGAATACGATGTTAAAATTGAAGATACTGGAAGAGACGGCGACGGTATCGCTCGTGTAGAAGGTTTTGTTGTCTTCGTTTCCGGAGCTAAAGTAGGCGACGAAGTTAAAATCCGAGTCAATTCTGTCCGAAGGAACTTCGCCTTTGCCGAAGTAGTCGAATAAATTAAAATCAAATCTTCAAAAACTAAAAAGGGGATAAAAATCCTGTTTTTATTCCTTTTGGATCCTTTTTTTTAAATTCATAAATCTTGTGAATCTTTATAACCGTTTATTATATCGGGAGATTTATAACCATTTTTATAGATTTATAACCATTTTTATAGATTTATAACCATTTTTATAGATTTACAACTCTTTTTAATGTTTATAATCCTTTTTATAATCATTCCATGCTTTGTTAATTCAGGTTTAAGTTATCAACCAGGGATACTATTTCTTGTGCTTGTTTTAGGGTTTGATTGTAGGATTCATAGGTGTAGGTTTCGTATATAATGGAGGGGATCCCTGCTTCTATCAGTGGAATTGTGACATAAGCAGGACTGGTTGGTGATGGAGGAGAGTATATAACCAGCCAGTTAGCCTGGGATTTTATCTGAAGAGCGGCATTTTCGGCTTTTTCAGATTTTTGGGGTATATAAAGGAATCGTGTGTACTGATAACCTCCATTATCTTCATTGGAGTGCACATCAATCACAAAATCCATGGACATATTCTTAATGTCAGGAACCACGTATTGACTGGCTAATAATTGGCCGTTATTCCTACCTTTATTGTAATCCTCTGCATTCTGGGTGACATTTACCCGATAAATATAGTAACAATTTTTAAGGGATTCATTCTGGCTTATCACGGATTCTACGATTGCATTATGTGACTGGTATTCCAGTGGATGCACACCAACTATGTAGGCTACTCTGTTGGGAGAGTTAGCGTTTCCATATGGCCCGTCACGGATGACGTAACCATATTCAGTTTTTCCCAGGACAACACTACTGAATGTGGAGGTGCCATTTTCAGATGATTGAAATATTTTAAAAAAAGTAAATGAGGAAAGAACACAGACACAAAAAATAATCACCAGAATAATGATTAGTTTAACATTTTTCCCCATCTTTTGGTCCTCGTAATTGGAAATTATTTCCTAATTGGAGTTATAGTCACTCTTTCAGGCTATGGTTACACTTGTTGGTAACTCACCAGTGGATCCATACTGGGTTAGAGCCTTTGAATACAGGATTAACAGAGTATTGGGGGATAGGTCTGGCTGTCCTGATACTTTTATCCCTATATAGTTAGGAGATTGTCCATTATTATCCATCCAGTTGTAGGTTCTCTGTGCCATATCTAGATATTCAGCTTTGGTGATGGTAGTGGAAGTGACTGTTCCATAGGGGTCTTCAGCATCTCCATACTGGCCAATGGGAATGTTACCTGTTTCTCCATTATTCACCATCACAATTCCCCGTGAAAGAATGTAGAGGCACTGGTTTTTATCAAGGTTAACTCCAGAGTATTCAATGCTGTTGAAATCTGTTCCGGCATATGTTACTGCCTCGGCAAGTTGTGGAAGTTCAGAAACTGGGAATCCATTGCTCAGTGACACAGGATTCTCATTGGTGGCAGTGTTACTATTTGAGTTACTGTCTGTTCCTGTAGAACCTGGTGCTGTTAAGAGATATCCAACAAAAACAGCCAATACCACAACTAATATTATTATGGCGGCTATCAATACTATGTTTCCTGTACTCATACCTTTTTTTGGTTTTGAACGTTGAGATTTGCCAAAGGATGTGGCTCCCTTCAATTTATTACCGCATTTTTCACAGTAGGTGGAGTCTAGTTTGTTGTCATGTCCACATTTTTCACATTTCATAATCAAAAACCCCCCAATTGGGTGATGGATTTGTTATTCCCCTTAATTTGTATTATAACATGATTTTTTTCTAAGTTTAATTCCTTTTTATATTGTATTAATTATTTAAGTATGTATTTATAGTATGGTTCTGTTTATAGGATCTTATCTGTTTATACATAAATTTTGGTTTAAATTGGTACAAATTTGGGAAAATTCATTTAAGTTATAACCACGAATTTAGTTATTGTGTGGTGTTTTATAACACCACACGCCCCCCCCCCCTTACATTAATTTTATATAATCACCTCATTTTTTTTAAATATTTTTTGGAGTACTGTACCCTACTTTATTTTGTTGCATATGAATCCTCTATTGAAAATTTATGTTTTTTTGTTGGATGAAATGGCTTTTTTTTGGATAATTTATTCTGTGTACTAAATTGTTGGTTTTGTTTTTATTACTGATAACCCAAAAAATATCAAGTTTAGGTGATTTTTTTTAAAGTAAAAGTGAAAACTTTATAAGGTCCTTCTTCTAAATGGAATTGTAACCGTAGATGACACTAGTGGATTAGTATCACTTTTGATAATGGTAATATGAGTATTCAATTAATTTCAAAGGGAACATACTGCCATTTATGTCATTTAATTAAAAAATTAGTAAAAAAGAGGTTTAAACTCTACTAAAGAATAAAGGAGGATTAAAATGCATATTATGGAAGGTTTCTTACCCTGGCAATGGTGTTTGTTTTGGTATATCGTAGCACTGCCAGTGGTAGCTTACGGTGTTATACAGATGAAAAAGATAACAGATAAAAATCCAGAATCAAAACCGTTACTGGCAGTTTCAGGAGCATTTATTTTTATATTATCATCATTAAAACTACCTTCAGTTACAGGTAGTTGTTCTCATCCTACTGGTACTGGTTTAGGAGGAGTACTCTTTGGTCCGGCTATTACCAGTGTCTTAGGGGCCATAGTCCTGCTTTTCCAAGCCATACTCCTGGCACATGGTGGTCTGACTACTCTAGGTGCTAACATATTTTCCATGGGAATTGTTGGTCCAGTTGTAGCATGGTTAGTTTATAAAGGTATTCAAAAGGCAGGAGGCCACCCACTTCTGGGAATATTCTTTGCAGCTGCCCTGGCTGATCTCATGACTTACGTGACCACTGCCATTCAACTATCCCTTGCATTCCCAGTACCCAGCTTTGCTGCTGCTTTCAACAACTTCATGTACATCTTTGCCATCACCCAGATACCTCTGGCCATTGCCGAAGGACTGTTAACTGTGGTAATATTCGACTACATCATGAAACTGAAACCAGACATTCTGGAAAACTTGAAAGTCATCGCCCCTAAAGTGAAAGAAAAAATACAGGCGGTGGTATAGATGGATAGTAAGTACTACATTGTAATACTTGCTCTGGTGGCCATCATTGCCATTCTACCCCTGGCCATGTACAATGGTATGGGTGAAGATGAGGGTTACTTTGGTGGTGCTGATGATTCAGCAGGTACTGTGGTTGAAGAAACTGGATACCAACCATGGTTCAGTTCTATCTGGGAGCCTCCAAGTGGTGAGATTGAAAGCTTGCTTTTCGCCCTTCAGGCAGCCATAGGAGCCATAATAATTGGATACGTCTTGGGATATTATAATGGCCAAGCTAAAGAGAGACGGAAACAGCAAAAAAAAGAATGAGTAGACAACTTTAGGAGAAATTAGTGGATTAGGAGAAATTAATGGAAAACTAAATATTCAATAAAGAAAATTAAAATAAACTTTAAAATAAAGTTAAGTTGAATATTTAGAAAGTAAAATATACAAAGTTATTGGGGTACAAAGAAAATCAACTGGAATAAAAAACATGTTTGAAAACACGTTGGATAACTACGCTCACAATAATGGCTTGAAAGATACCAACACATTATTCAAGGTTCTATTTGCAATTTCAACCATGTTGGTGAGTTTGATATCCACTTCACCAGTTGTGCCCCTAACAATAACTTTGGTGATGTCCTTTTTGATCATATTTCAGGCTAAAATCCCCTGGAAGTTCTATCTGAAATTTCTGTTTATTCCCTTCATTTTTGCATTTATCACCTTTATTTTCATGGCTATTTTCTTTGGAGTGGGAGCACACGTCCTGGAACTGGGAATTTTCAACCTGGCAGTGACTGCTGATGGTTTTAACCGAGGATTTTTGGTATTTGCTCGAATAATGGGTGGTTTCACTTGTCTGGCCTTTCTGGCATTAACTATTCCCATGACTGAACTTTTCAGTGAACTGGAACGTTTAAAGATCCCCCAGATAGTCCTGGAGATAGCCATGCTCATGTACCGTTATATATTCGTATTTCTGGATGAGGCTATGAACATGTACCATGCCCAGGAAACACGTATGGGTTACATCTCCCTTAAAAAAAGTTTCAAATCCATGGGCATGTTAGGCAGCAACCTGTTCATCAGAACCTGGTTTAAGGGTGAAAAATCATATCTGGCCATGCAATCCCGATGTTATGATGGTTCCATAAAAACACTAAAAGAACCTGAAGAATTGAGAAGTATCGGAGCCCATAATTTCTCTTTGCTCATTACATTCGAAGCACTGCTCCTGGTAGGCGTATACCTTACTGGAAGTTTCAGAATCTTTTGAAATCATCTGATTATTGAGAAAACTAGGCAGATTTTTTACTATTTCTACATCTAATTTTCAGGTTTTTTTTAGATGCCCATTTTTTTAAAATTGTTAATAATATGGTAAATCTTTAAATAGAGGATAATAAAACCACTATTATAAAAATAAGGGATAAATATAGTTCCAATTGAAGGTACCACACGTAGTTTTAGCTGTAGTCTTCTGTTCAATTGGTTTCTAATTTAATATCCCCTAACCAATGATTACAGGAGACACTAAAATGAACTCTGAATTTCTACAGGACAAAGAAATCATCGTAGCCTCTAACCGGGGACCAGTGGTATTCAAAAAAGATGCTTCTCGTGATGAAATTGAACTAATAAGGGGTGCAGGAGGAATAGTGGGATCAATGATACCGTTCCTTCAAAAAACGCATGGAACCTGGGTTTCATCCGCAATAGGAGAATGTGACCATCATATGAACAACAGGTATGATGGTAAAGTACCTATACCCTTAGAAAACCCTGAATATTATGTTCAATTTATCAAAACAGAAGAAGATGTTTATAACAATTTCAATGGTAAATTTGCAAATCCATTATTGTGGTTTATTCATCATTCCATGTGGAATTCCCCATACTCACCATGTGCAGATGATGAAATGCATCAAGCATGGGATTCATACAAATATGTAAATTCTATGTTTGCAAAAGCCATAGGCGAAGATGTTTCTAAATCAGAAAAAACACCTATAGTAATGTTACAGGATTATCATATCTATCTTACACCTAAAATGATACGAAAACAGCATCCCGATGTTTTAATGAGCCAATTTGTCCATATACCATTCCCTTCACCGGAAATATTCCAGCAGTTACCTAACCATATGCAAGTGGAGATCTTAGAAAGTGTACTAACCAACAATGTCCTGGGATTCCATATTCGACGTTACATGGATAATTTCCTGCGAACAGTTAAACAAATTCTACCCACTGCTTCAGTGGATCATGTTTCAGGAGACATTCTATACAAGGGACAGATCTGCCATGTGAGAACCTACCCCATCAGCATTGATATAGAAACACTCCAGAAGCATGGGAAAGACTCCACTGTCATGAGTAAGATGAAAGAAGTTGATGAAATAGTAGGAAACTGCAAATTAATCTACAGAACAGATAGAGCAGACTTATCTAAGAATATCATCCGAGGATTCCAGGCATATGACATGTTCCTTGATAAATATCCTGAATGGAGAGAAAAAGTTAAGTTTGTGGCAACTTTAATGCCATCAAGACAGGATATAAAGATCTACAGAGAATACACTGATAACATAAAGAATATAGTTGAAACCATCAACCAAAAATACGCCACTGCGGATTGGGAACCCATCAAATATATTTGCAGAGGAGATTACGATCTTGTAGTAGCTCTCCTTAAACGGTATGATGTTCTATTGGTTAATCCTATATTGGATGGTATGAACATCGTGGCCAAAGAAGGAACTATTCTGAACGAAAATAATGGTGTGTTGGTCCTTTCAACTGGGGCAGGATGTTATGAAGAATTAAAAGATGGTGCAATCTGTATAAATCCCTATGATATAAGGCAGACTGCAGAATCACTGGACATGGCTTTGTTAATGGATGATAAATCCAAATCACTGTTACTTAATGAGGCAAAGGCAGCTATCAGAAGGAATGACCTGAATAAATGGGTATCTGATCAATTAAGGGACATTGAAGCAGTCATCTATGAAAGACAGGAAATCAAATCAAAAGATGGTGAAGAAGCTGTTCGTATGAACTAATTGAATTAATCAATGTTGAATAGATAAAATTGAATATTTCCATGTGAGATACAAATGGAACATCCGAAATCAGCATATTGAAATTTCCACAGGTAACCATGAAAAGGATAGTGTAAGTTTTGATTCAAATCAATGACTTCTTAAAAACAGCCGAAAAAAAGAAGGCTTTACCTAAAGTTATTGCATATAACAGAATTGATGGTCCGGGTTCTAGTTTAGATTTAGGCAAATTTCAGCAGGCCTTTTGGAGGTTGCCTGACATGCCAGATAAAGATGATCCTGCCAGGAAATGGACCCAGAATCTTCCAAGAACTGTGGGAATAACCATAAACACTGGAACTAAAATTGAGGCTCATCCTTTTGATCCGGATCTTATAGGTGTGAGGTCTGTTGAATATGAAACCGAAGTCATTGCTCATCCCGGTGAGGTAGTCCCAGTTAGTGAGAACTGGTTACTTAAAATAATTGAAATATTTAATCTTTCTGGTGTTATGTTTGTTTTGAAGAATCTTCGAGAGGGTATACACTCTTCAGGACTGGGAGGATCATCAACTGCCACAATTGGTGTGTGTATACTTGCAAATGGACTGGCTGGACGACCATTTACAAAGATTCAGCTGATCTCTTTGGCTTCTCGTATTGAACAGGGTTTAGGACTGAGTATCACCGGAACTCAGGAACAATCCAATGTTCTTTTTGGGGGAGTAACTGATTATGTCTGGTTCCCCTGGGGAAAACCCGGACATCCAGGTACAGGTTATGGTGAATCTTTACGTTACGAACTCGTTCCACCAGATGATTATGGCCTTTTAGAGGATAGAATGGCTATTTTCCATTCAGGGCATCATCGTCAAAGTTCAGAGGTCAACTTCTCATGGATGAACTCATTTTTAACTGAAGATGGATATAAATTACATTCACAGAAGATGAAACTAGCATACATGTATCGTGAAGGATTAAGACTAAAAAAATGGGACCATGTCCTTGAATCAATAGAAAGATACCGTAAAATCCGAACAAAACTATGTGAAGGTTACATGGAAAGTTCCTGGGACTTACTGGAACGTGCTAAAAGTTGTAACAGCACAGTCTTCCCTCTGGGTGCTGGTGGGGGTGGTGGAGTACTTTTATTTTCTCCGAACCCTGAATCATTGGACAAATTGCGCGAGGATCTTGCAGGTGTTTACAGTGAAATACCCTTTAAAATACGATCAGGGGGTCATGAAATCAGTAATGTAGAACCTATGGAAAATTATTGAAATTATATGTAAATTTTTAAAAGTTTTCTCCATTTTTTAATTTTTCAATATCTTCAAATTGTTCTGAGATCCAATGATATATAGTTCTTTGACCTACGATCTCCTGTAAGTTCTTGAAGAGTTTATGTTTTTCATTTTTATCCATTATTATGGCATCATGGTAAGCTTCAGCTGTTTGACTGATATCGAAGGGGTTCACTACCAGCACGTTATCTTTAAGCTCCTCAAAACAACCTGCTTTCTCTGATAAGATTATAACGCCCTCTTTCTGGTTGACTGCAGATGCTTCCTTGGGGACTATGTTCATACCGTCTGCAATAGGATTCACTATCATACAATCATAGTTTTTGAAAGCAGCAACTACCAGTTTATAATCGGCTTTAAATATAAATTCTATTGGTTTCCAATCATCAGTACCGTATTTAACATTTATATCCTTAATTACATCCTCAATATCATGATAATAGTTGTGGTATTCTCTAATCTGTTGTCTGGTGGGTTTGCCAGTGATTAAAAATTTTACTTTACCCTGATATTGGGGATATTTATGTAGGAAGAGTTCATAGGCCTGAAATCCCCGTATAATGTTTTTACTCAGATCTGCACGGTCGGTCCGGTAGAAAAGAAAGCAATCTCCCTTTATTTCTTTTATCAGGTTCTCTTTTTTGAGAACTTCCTCTGAACTGGCCATTTTTTTTATTCCTTCATAATCTATTGAAATTGGATAACTTTTAACTTGGGTGGTCTGTCCATTATACCGTACAATTCCTTCTTCATAATCCACTTGGGCACCGTAAGCTTCACAGGTTTGAAGGAAATTATTAACGTAACGGGGAATGTGGAATCCAAGGAGGTTGTTGGATAGGAGTCCTTCAATAATGGCTTTCCTCATATATTCTGGTATTATGCTAAAATACTCTGATTGGGGCCATGGTATGTGGATAAACTGGCTTAGAAATGTTTTTTTCATTTCTTTCCGGATGTAGGTGGGACATAAATAAAGATGGTAATCCTGCAACATTATGAGGGGTTCCTTATCATTTCTTTTACTTTCTTCTAACACCTTTTCTGCAAATTTCTGATTCACATATTTATAACCCTCATTCCATGCTTGGTGTATCTTATCATCAATATCAGGGGTATAGGGGCTGTTCCACATGTAGTGCTGAACAAACCAGAGTAAGGGATTGCTTATTGTACTGTAATAAAATTCATACTGTTCAGGGTCAACCACAACAAATGGCACCCAAAAAAGGGGATCCTTCTCTGGAATTGGCACTCTGTTTTTTGGAAATCGTTTGGCTATTTCCATATCTCCAGGAGTCATTGCACTGGCGATCCAAACTCCGTTTAAGGCTTCCATTAAAGGTAATAACGTAGAAACAAGACCACCAGCCCCTCTTTTCATTTCTATTTCCCGGTTATATTTATAAAATTCCACTGGACCTCGATTTGAAACCACAATAAAATTTTTATCCTTTAAGAAATCTAAAATCTTTTCTTGGTTTGGAAAATTCACTCTAACACCTTCGGATACTAATAATTTTCATACACTACCATAAATCCACATTTATCTGTCTGAAATTTTCGTTACTTGCATTGAGGATACGAGATCCTCATTATTGTTCATTTAAACTTCATTATTGTTTATTTAAACATTTTCTATGATTTTTTTCACATTTTCAGTTAATTCTTGTAGTTTTGAAGCAGATTTTGATTCAATATAAACTCTCACCAGTGGTTCGAATCGGGAAGGTCGGATTAATATGAAAGATTCTTTGAGATCAACCCTAATCCCGTCTACGGTGTTAATATTATCTCCTGATTCGAATTTATCCATGAAAGTTTCTATAACCTCATCTTTTTTCTCATGTTCACATTCTATGGTGAATCCAGTTCGGTTATACTCCTTCACATTCCCTGCCAGTTTAGATAATGTGGTGTCTTTTTTGGCTAAAATTTCCAGCATTTTAACAACTGCATAAATAGCATCGAAACAGGTCTGGAATTCTGGGAAAACATACATGCCTGGTTCATCCCCTCCAAAAACTGCATTATTGGATTCTATTTCGTTTAGAACATTGTTGACTGAAGTCTTGATAAGTTGACCTCCGGAATCTGTTACGATTTCTTCCAGGGACTGGGATGCAACTATTGATGATACAATGTTGCCTCCAGGGTTATCCTGGAGAGCATACTTGGCAAAAATGCCCAGCACGGTCTGTTCTCGAATTATGTTCCCTTGATGATCAATGAAAACAGCTCGATCACAATCATTGTCTAGGACAATACCCATATCAGCACCTATTGATGTTGTGAGTTCTGATACTAACGAAATCCTTTTGGGGCTTGGTTGTGGGAAGTCACCTGCAGATTCGCCATCCATACTACCTATTTGCACTGTCTCGCAACCAATCTTTTCCAGGATCTGGGAGGTGAATGGTTTATCAACATCCTTCGTTTTATCCAAAACAACTAAAAATCCTTTATTTTTTATGGCATCGGTGGCTGCTTGTTTGAGAATGGCTCTCACGTAAATATTCCTGTATTCATAAACGTATCGCAAAGCTCCTATCTGGTTCCATGGTACTTGTTTGGGATGGGATTCCAGGGGAATTTCATGGTCACTGAATAGTTTAATATCAACATCTTCAGGTCTTAGATGAGATTTGCTGATGCTGATGGTTGTTGTGGCGTTATAAAAATCCTTCCCATAGTGTATTACTGGTATGGGGGCAATTCCAAAATCAACCACGTCTGTACCGGCTGCCATCAGCCCGGTGGTTAATGATCTTTTGATCATTTGCGAAGTAACATTGGAGTCTCTACCCACTACCACTGGCTTCCCGGGACCAATGAAATTGCCGACTATGGTTCCTAAGTGTGATGCAAACTTATTGGTGATCTCTGTATTTACTATTCCTCTAATGTTCTGCACGTATTTTGCCATGATATTTCCTCATAAAATGATTAATTCCTCAGAAATTTTTAATGGTTCAAAAAGATTTTTGATCATGATCATGTTACAATGGGGTAATCCGAGTCAACAATGGATTCAGGTAGAATTACAGTACTGTTGTATATTGATCTTTTTGACCGTACCCTGCTATAGGATCCTAGATGTACGTGGCTTCCTAAAATTGCACCTTTTTCTATAAAACTTCCTCTTTCAATAGTACAATCAGAGTCCACAATACAATCTTTTAGGTAGGAATCTTGTTTTATGGTACTATCAGGAAAAATTACGGATCCTTTTATGGTTGATTTTTTTTCTAAATGCACATTATCACCGATAACTGTATTTCGACCGAGTACACAGTTTTCATCGATAACACAGTTGTCTCCTATTACCACTGGTCCGATTAACCTGACCTTATTTCCGAGCGTTACACCTTTACCAATCCAGATATCGCCCAGTCTCCCCACTCCTTCGGTTAATTTTTTTCCATAGGGTTTTGTTTTAATTTTTTTGTTGAGGACATCATAATTTGCTTGAAGATATGTTTTAGGCCTTCCTACATCATTCCAATAACCATCAAGAATATATCCATATATCCCTGCCTGTTTTTTGATTAATTGGGGAAAAACATCCTGAGAAAAGTCAACTTCCCTTTTTTTAGTATTTATGTAGTCAAGTATTTCTGGTTCCAGGATGTATGTGCCGGTGTTGGCCACTTTACTGAAAACTTCTTGGGGAGATGGTTTTTCTAAAAATTTAATGATCTGATTTTCGTCATCCATTACTGCGATACCGAAATGACTAGGATTGTCAACTGGTGTCAGCACCAGTGTGGCAAGGGCATTGTTTTTTTTATGAAAGTGTAGAATTTCGTTTAAATCCACGTCAACTAACACATCTCCACTTAAAACAAAAAAAGTATCATCAATATATTTAGCTGCCTTTTTAACCCCTCCTGCGGTTCCTAATGGTTTTTGTTCTATTGAATAAGTTATGTTCATATCAGGATAGTCTTTTTCAAGTAAATTTTTTATCTGGCTTTTTAAATAGCTTAAAGTTACTATTAATTCATTATAACCTGATTTTTTCACTTTTTCGACTATGTATTCTATCATGGGTCGGTTAGCCACAGGAATCATGGGTTTTGGTCTGGATAAGGTCAGTGGGCGGATTCGACTTCCTTTGCCTCCTGCCATCAAAACTGCTTTTATCATACTATATCACTTTTACTCAAGCTATAACTGCTTATATCACTTCAAATTATATTGTTTATAGTAAATATAATAAGTGGTGAAAAATTGTTTTCAGTGTCTATTTCCCTGTTTTAAGGCATTAAAAAAGCTGAATTATTTTAGCAACCATTGAAAAAATTTAAGCACATCATCTACCCCATTGACAAAAAAAGATGATCTTTTTTTAACATAGGGTGGTATTTCACTGGAGAGTACCAAAACACTTGCACTCTTAATTTTTCTTTTATTTTCCAGTTCATTCAGTTTATTAAAGGCATCAGCATCAGTGATATCATCACCTAAATAGATAACTTTTTGCAAATTATGTTGTTCGACAATATTATTAATTATAGTGCCTTTATCACAACTAACAGGTGGTTTAAGCTCCACTAACTCGCGTCCCTCTGATATTCCCAGTTTTTTGCATTCTGGATCATTATGGAGCAAGTTTAATATTTTATCCCGAGCATTTTCTGAGGGGTTGGAGAGGCGGTAATGAATAGAATAACAAATTCCTTTATCCTCAAATATCAAACCATTTATATGGGATAAATCGCTAGTTTTGACTTTTTCACCTGCTTTTTTGATTTGAGAGAGATATTTTTCTGCTTCAGGATTTCTAATGAGATGATTATCCTTTAAAAATTCCATTCCATGATTTCCAACGTAAAGGATCCCTTCTACTCCCACCATTTCCCTGGCATTTTTTACAGATCTACCACTAATCACCGCCACTAACGAGAATTTTTCCTTTAGTTTCACCAGCTCTTTTCGCATGGAATCAGTTACTACTGCTTCTTCTGGTGTTGGAGCTATTTCACTAATGGTCCCGTCTATATCAGTCAATATGGCAGTAGAAGGATCATTTTTAAAGATTTCAAGGTGTTTGAGATTATTAAAGAGATATTTTGTCAAAAACTTACCTCCCAATTCCATCCAACTCAAAGGTGTATGTTCTGTTTGTGGATACCATGGGGCATGTTATTGGGCTAGAAAACACTTTTTAAAGCATTGATTATTTTATAAGGGTCATCTGCCACAACTGAACTTCCATAAAGTTCCATACCACCCATGTCTGCAGTGGATTTCAGGAGGCTTCCACGATCCACAATCCGAATTATATAAGGAAACCCGTCTTCTTTATAATAAGATGGGATAGATATGGATAGATTAAAACTAAAAACTCCGAGGGTATCAATAAAACACCTTAAAACCCTGAAAATAGTTTCTTTGGCTTTAATATCCTTTGATGGGTTTTTTGGCGATATAATAATAACTTCTTTTTCTTTGATGGGGGTGATACTTGCAAAAAAACAGACATCTCCATGATTGGCAGAAAGTCCCAATGAACGGTGAACTAGGTAAAGATCCTGGAAATAATCGGCACTGTATTCTTTTTTATATTTCTGGTATGTTTTCATAAGATTTTTTACTCTTGCGTAGGGTTCTTTACTCATCAGGATCTGACAGTGCCCGTGTATTTGGGATGCCCCAGCCCGAGACAGGCAATTCCAGACAAAGAATGGAAATTCAAATTGGGGGCTATGATTGTTTACATCTTCAAACCAGGCAAAACTCGTGTCTATATAATCTGATAATTCTTCTAAGGTGAATTTGAGAGGGTTATGATTGTTGAATATAACTAAACTGCTCCAAACATCATATTTTGCTAGATTAGCCGCAGTAATGGAATGTTCTCCACGTATACGTCCAAAAACATCTTCGGGGGTGTATTTTTCCGGTTGGCAGAAATCACATCCCTTTTCTGATTCTGCGATCAACTTGTAAATATGTTCTTTTTCTTTTTTGAGATCTTTTCCTTTAATTCCTGGCCTGTCAGCTCTTAAAGAATTGAAAAGAGTACTTTCACCAGTCCATTGGTTGGTGATATTAATTATTTTTTGATGTTCAATTCTGGCTACTGCTTCCTCAGCAGATTCAATGATATTTCCAGAGGAGTCACGCTGTCCGAAATAGTTTAATGTTTTAGCCTTAAAAGAATCAGGGATTATTTGAGATCCTAATCCAGAATCAAATCTGTAAATTCGTTTAAAGGTAGAGTAGGCTGTTGCATCCTTTACACGAAGGTTTTCAACCATTTTTTCCAAATCCATTATTGAATTTATGTTATCAAACATCCAATAACCTACATGGGGAGGCTGATGGTAATCATAGAAGTTGATGGAACTTGAAAATTAAAAATACCAACTTTATCTCATTTATTATTTATGGTGTGAGTTTGATTTATAGTTTATCACTAACCTTTTTTGGGCAAAAATTATTTCAAGTTGTAGAATGTTATGTGGTGTTAGATTTCATGAGGGTGTTAGATTTCATGAGGGTGTTAGATTTCATGAGAGTAGATTCATGATAATAAAAAGTCCAGTTAATTATTCCAGCCTAAAAGTTATATGTGTAAAAAGCTTAAATATGCATATTAACAAAAAAATTAGTTATATTTGCTCATTTAATTGCATTACGTATTTACAAATAATTTAAAGGGGAAATATCAACGAACGTCATAGAAACCAAAGATGTCAGTTACCAATATCCAGATGGCACACTGGCCTTAAATAAGATCAATTTCCAGGCACCGAAAGGTGAAATCATAGCCCTCCTGGGCCCCAACGGGGCGGGTAAATCAACCCTATTCCTCCATTTTAATGGAATACTCAAACCATCCTCAGGAACAGTTCTGGTGGATGGTAAATCCATGGGTTATGATAAGAATGGTCTATTGCAAGTTCGTC
Organism: Methanobacterium sp. PtaB.Bin024; assembly: GCA_002067065.1. Lineage (GTDB taxonomy): Archaea > Methanobacteriota > Methanobacteria > Methanobacteriales > Methanobacteriaceae > Methanobacterium. Next base: position 17,096 of record MVPY01000092.1, on the reverse strand, counting down.
AGAAAGTGGGTCTAGTGTTCCAGAATCCTGATGACCAGTTATTCGCTCCCACAGTCGCAGAAGATGTTGCTTTTGGACCCCTCAACATAGATCTGGAGCCAGATGAAGTGCAAAGGAGGGTTTCTGAATCGCTGGAAAAGGTGGGTATGGCAGGATATGAGGATAAACCCCCACACCACCTTAGTGGAGGCCAGAAGAAGAGGGTGGCTATTGCAGGTATCCTGGCCATGCGTCCGGAGATCATGGTCCTGGATGAACCCACCAGTGGACTGGATCCCAAGGGAGCTTTCCAGATTATGAAACTCCTCATTGAACTCAACCGAGAGGGCATGACCATTGTCATAGCCACTCATGATGTGGATATCGTACCCATCTATGCCCATAAAGTTTATGCCATAAGTAAAGGGGAAATCATTAACCAAGGGAGTCCTCAGGAAATATTTGAAGATGTTCAAACCATTAGGGATGCTAATCTAAGACTTCCACACATAGCCCACCTTTTCGAGAGACTGCATAAAGAAGATGAAATATCATTTGGAAAATCATACCCTCTCACTGTAAATGAGGCTAAAGATAAAATAACTGATAAAATTAAGGATAAAAAACTTTTACAGTAATTTTTTTAAAAAGAATCTTGATTTAAAGATGAAAATTTAGTTTAAAAAAAGAAGAGTTAGTAATCCAACTCAGGCTGTTGCTGGTATAACTTTTTAAGTTCTGTGATAAAGGTCTCTTCAGTTATTTCTCTTTTTGCAAATCGTATTTGCAGATCCTCAATCTTCTGAATATATGCCTGTTCCTTCTCATAATTAACCTTAGCTTCCTCTTTGAATGTTGAATTATCATCGGATTGGTTCCCAGATACAAGATGTTCATATGCTTCTTTTGAACCTTCCAGGTTAAGATCAGAATATTCTTTTATTTTCACAATAAGGCTTTCACTGGACTCACCATTTCTAACAGAATTAATTAATTCCTGGTCAAACTCTGATACTTCAGAAGTGCCGGTAAACATAGTTATGGCCAGTATAACTCCAATTAATACCAGTATTCCGACTCCAACTAAAATGATTTTGTTAATCCCTTTCTTGGTCTTATTAGTGGGAAGTGTTTTCCCACAATTCTGGCAATGAGTTGCGTTTTCTTCATTTTCAGTGTTACAGTGGCTGCATTTAACCATTCAATTTATCTCCATAAATTTGTAAGAAAGGTGGCTAAACAAAAAAAGCTAAATAAAAAAATGGAGGGGGGAAAGTAGGAGGTATTTAATCAGCGATCTTAATGGCCTTGGTGGGACAAGATGAGGTGCAGAATCCGCATCCTATACATTTCTGGTCATCCAGATGGACAGTCCACTCTTCATCTATGGTGATGGCTTCCACAGGACAGAGACTTACACATTCACCACAGTCCATACATTTTTCTTCATCTTTTTTAACCACTTTTTTAATGGGGTTAAGTTGGATTCCCTCTTTTTCCAGGTACTGTATTCCTTTTTCTGCTTCACTTCCACTGATGTCTATGAGCATTTTACCACCTTTGGGGGTGATATCTGCTCGTAGAATGTTAAAACTCACATCGTAATGTTTGATAAGATCAGAAATCACAGTCTTACTTACTATGCTGGGGGAGAAGTTGAGCCAGGCTTTCATTGTGAATCACCTTCCTTGTTGTTCTGGGAGCAGATAAGTCGAGAGATATCCTCAGCAGTAATCATACCTCTGACCCGATTTTCCCGGTTAACTATGGGAACTCCTGATATTTCATGTTTATCTATGCGCCGGGCAATGAGCTCCACTGGTTCATCTTCCATGGCCACAATCACCTTTTTGGTCATTACCTCAGTTAATTTCTTGCTATCCTGAGCCACGGCATGGGCAATATCCCAGCTGGTTACAATACCCATCAGCCTACCAGCATGGTCCACCACTGGCACATGGTTAATGTTGTCATCCACCATTTTACGGGCAACACCAGAAATATCATCTTCTGCCCTGGCAGTGATAACTGGCTTAATTTTTAGGTCTTTAACTAGAATAGATGGCCTTCTAATTTGTAGAGGCTTTACAGTACAACCTTTATTGGGAATGTTTTGAACCGGGTTGGTTAAGAAGAAGTTACCCTTCTCAATCCAACTTTTAAGCTCTTGGGCAACTTCCAATGCCTTTTTAAGGGATGAAAGTGGGGATGTTTGAACTTCCCTTCCATTAATTTCAATTTTCCCGCTCCGAAGCTCTTGATAGTTGGTTTCCATAACCGCAGGCCTACTACGCCGGGGAACACCATAATCATAAATATTACAGTGTATATCCTGGTCACTGATACCAGTACGTTGGGCTATTTCCTCATTAAGGATAGGAATAGGAATACCAGCTCCTACATATAAGGTGGGACCGTATTTGGGCATGGTTGCCCCACGTAAGAATTTAGCATCCATCTTTTTCAGATCACCCTGTAACATCAGTGTCCCGGCTGAACCCACAGGAACACCATTTTCACGCTCACCATCAGTTGCATGTTGAGTTCCTTCACCCAAAATATAACCCTGACTTCCACACAGGAAAATCCGGGTACCAACACCAATGGTCTGGAAATAGGGATCATTTAAAAGTGGGCTGAGCTCCCCAGCACTGGAATAACCTACATTACCCATCTGGGGAAGCAATGTACCCAGGTAAGTGTAAATGGTTTCTTCAGTAGAATTGGTGGCTGCAGCATAGTTCTGATAACAGTTCCGTGGATTAACCATAATGGCCTGGTTCAAACTTTCCAGGCTAATGAAGGTGTGAACCTCTGTACGGGGGTAACAATCGGTTCCGTATGCCTCAGCCACCAGTTCAATTTCTTTACCACGCACAAGGTCCTCTAAAAGATGAGCTCCCCCATAATCCAGCCCAATATCAGGATTGCGGTGTGGTTGGGTGGCTCCAAGGTATGCGTCAACAGCAGCCAGACCAGAATAGGCCTCAACACCATTCAGGTAGGTGTGGCTCATCTTAATCGGTGGGTCGGAGTGTCCGAAGTTGAAGAATGCACCGGAAGAACACATAGCACCAAATGTACCGGTGGTTACAACATCCACCTCTTTTGCAGCTTCTTCTGCACCATTTTCCTGCACAATACGGGTCATCTCACTAGCAGTGACCACTACTGCATCCCCGTCTCTAATTTTCTGGTTTATTTCTTCTATGGTCTTCACTTTTTTCACATCCGGTGCTTTTTGTTATTATTTGATCAGTTTCATTGAAATGGAATAGTATTCTATGATTCCTAAGCTATTTAATCAGAACATTATATATTTATTTTCCCATATAAATGCTAAAATTTAGTTAAATAAATACTAAAATATGGTTAATACTATTGGAGGAGGAATTTTTCTATTTGACTTACCATATTTAATTGGGATCTTCCTTAAAAAGAACTCTTTTAAGTTCCTGCAAGTTCAATCTTATTAAATCCTCTGCACTGGGGTCTGCCAATATTTTGAACTGTTTTAAATCAGTTTCTAGGTAAAGTTCACTTAGCAGATTCTGAAGTTCGGGGACTGGTTTGTTAATTATTCTTTTTATCTCTGCCAGATTTTCATCAGACAATTTGTTTTTAAATTCTTTTATTCCCTCTTCGTAAGCTTCTACTCCATTTATATTCTGATCGATATAATCATTTATTACAAATGGAGGTAGTTGTTCAACACCTCGCAGTATTCTCCACATATCCTTAGTTTTGACTTGTACTCCCAGTGATTCTTCCACACATCTTTTTGCCTTCACGGCTCTTTCATTGCTACCACGGCCATAAACCATTGAAGCAAGCACTGCAGCTATTAATACTGCAGAAAACACGTATAATTGGTGTTCAGAAATTGAAGAGATTGAATATTCTGCAAAGTAGAATATAATGCCTATAAATAAGGCTGTTCCTAATATGAATGTTAAAACTGCCATGATAATTGCAGTTGTCTTGTTTTCGATCAATCCATACACCATTTTTTTATCATTTCACGGTTTTTAAATCCTTACACCATTTTTTTATCATTTCACGGTTTTTAAATCCTTACACCATTTTTTTATCATTTCACGGTTTATTTATATTTTAAATCCTTAAATTAATTAATCTTTAAAATGTATATGTCAGGAAGATCATATTAAAAAGTGGAGATAACATGAAAGAGGATTTAGATCTGGGATTACTGGAAAAAGCACTGAGATCTGTGGAAAAACATGTGGATTATGTTGATATAAGGGCTAATGAGAGTCAAAACACTGTTATTGTTATGAAAGATGGTAAAATCCAGGAAATCAGATCTGGTCTAGATATTGGGGTGTGCATCCGCGTATTGAAAAAAGGTGCATGGGGTTTTTCATACACCAATCAATTAGAACGCATGGATCATATGGCTGAATCTGCCATTAAACTTGCAGATAATCTTTCCAGTGACGTGAAATTGGCCCCTGCAGAGACAAGATCTGATGAGGTAAAATCCAATGCCCGGATCAAATTATCTGATGTTTCATTAGAAGATAAGAAAACAGCCATGTGTGATGTTGAAGATGCAGCCAACCTGGATAAAGTGGTAAGCACTACAGTAAACTACGTTGATGGTGAGGGCACCACTTTTTTTATGAACTCAGAAGGATCCTCCATAACCATGGAAGAAAATAGGGTTGCACTCTTTTTAAACGCAGTGGCAGCATCAGAAACTGGAATCCAGTTTGGACACAAAAGTACTGGCGGGGCTAAAGGTTTTGAAGTTATCCAAAAAGAAGATCTGGAATTAATGGGGCGAACTGCTGCAACCAAGGCAGTGAGATTACTTGATGCAAGCCCCCCTCCATCCGGACGCTTCCCCATAGTAATGGACTCTGAACTTACTGGAGTTTTCATCCACGAGGCATTGGGTCATGCTTCAGAGGCGGACCTTATACTGCAGAATGATTCTATTCTCAAGGGAAAAATGGATGCTCAGATAGGATCATCTTTGGTAACCATAATTGATGATGCCAGTATGGATGCATTCGGATACTATGCATATGATGCAGAGGGTGTAAAAACTAAAAAGAATGTTCTGGTGGAAGATGGGGTTCTGGTTTCCCTTTTAAGTTCCAGGGAAACTGCTGCTAAATTGGATATAAGTTCCAGTGGAAACGCCCGTTCTGGTGTTGGTGATCAGCCTATAGTTAGAATGAGTAACACCTATCTTAAACCTGGAGAAATGAGTTTTGAAGAATTAATTGAAGATATAGATGATGGAATATACCTTAAAGGCTCAAGAGGTGGTCAGGTGGACACAGGCAAAGGTGTTTTCCAGTTTAATGCTGCTGAATCATTTATCATTGACAATGGTGAGGTTAAAGACCCACTTAGGGATGTTTCCCTTTCAGGTAACATTCTGGAGATCCTGCAAAAAGTGGATGCTGTGGGTTCTGATTTCCATCTGGGAGTGGGATTCTGTGGTAAAGCAGGTCAAACCGCACCTGTAGGTGATGGAGGACCACACACTCGAGTCAGTGAGGCAACAGTGGGGGGTGCAGATTGATAATTAGTATAGAAGAAGGAGAATTCCTGGTAAAACTTGCAAGAAAATCTATAGAAACCTACCTTAAAGATGGAAAGGTTATAAATGTCCCTGATGATGTTAACCCCATTTTAAAAGAGGAAATGGGTGCATTTGTAACTTTACACCGTGATGGAGATTTAAGGGGTTGTATTGGCTATCCTGAACCAGTTAAACCACTGGCTCAAGCAGTGATTGAAGTGACTATAAGTGCAGCCACTGGAGATCCACGTTTCCCCCAGGTAACACCATCAGAAATGGATGACATTCAGGTGGAGGTTAGTGTGCTCAGTAAACCGGAATTGGTTGAAGTTCAAAACCCTGCTGAGTACCTGGAAAAGGTTGAAGTAGGCAAAGACGGTCTTATTGTGGAAATGGGAATCTATCGAGGTTTACTCCTCCCACAGGTCCCTATTGAATGGAACTGGGATATTGAAGAGTTCCTGGCAAACACTTGCATGAAAGCAGGTTTATCACCAGATTGCTGGTTACAGAAAGGAGTTAAAATTTACAGCTTCCAATCCCAAATATTTGAAGAATAATAATTAGATATCTAAAGAATGAAAGAATGGTAATTAGAGATATCTAAATAATTTACTCTGTTATGTTAATTGTAAACAAATTAATTGTAAACAAAATTATAAAAATGTGATTTAATGTTTTTACCTAATATACCAACCCCGGATGAAGTGATTGACAAAGGATTTCGTAGGGCTAAAAAGGCTGCGGCCAGGGTCCGTACATCCAAGATCCACCGCCAGCAGAAATCAAAAAGAATAGAAGAAGTAAGAGTCCAGACCGCATGTCAGGTTATCCGAGAAACCTTCGAGGGCATTCTGGAGGAAACACCCCACGTGGAAGAACTACCTATGTTCTACCAGGACTACATTGACGTGGCTGTGGGTGTGGATCAGTTAAAAAAATCCCTGGGAGCATTGAACTGGGCTAACGGAGTTCTGGAAAAACTGCAAAACCAGTACACTCATCGTATAAGGAGATCACCTCCTGAAAACGCTGCACAGATCAGAAAAGCTGCATTTGGCCGAATAGCTTCTGTGGTGAACCGTATAGGGGATGAACTTGATTTTTTAAACTATTCCAGGCAGATGCTGCGTAACGTGCCTACTGTAGATCCTGAAGCCACCACTGCAGTGATTGCTGGGTTTCCCAATGTAGGAAAATCTACTCTGCTTCGACAGATAACTAATGCGGAACCAGAAGTTGCTGATTATCCATTCACCACCAAAGGAATTCAAATTGGACACTATGAGAAGCGCTGGCAGAAATATCAGATAATAGACACCCCTGGTCTCCTGGATCGTCCGGTGCAGGAGATGAATCAGATCGAGCTCAATGCTATGGTAGCACTGGAGCACCTGGCAGATCTGATACTGTTCATTTTCGATCCATCTCAAACCTCTGGATTTCCAGTTGAAAACCAGGTTAACCTTTACTGGGAAATAAAAAAGATATTCAGCCACACACCTGTCCAGTCTATATTCAACAAAATAGATCTGGTGGAAGATGAAGAAAATATTAAGTACATTGAAGAACATATAAATAAAGGTGATAAACCTCTCATGGTCTCTGCTTCAGATGGTAGTGGTATATCGCAGATAATAGACATCTTAGAAGAGCTAAACAAATAATAAAAGATTGCTGTGGTGATAATTTATACTAAATTCAAAGAATATTATGAATTTAACTAAAGTCAGCTCTAATATCCCATTAAATTTAAAAATAATCAATCATAATATAAAAAATTTATAATTCAATAAATATTTTGACGTGATTTATTGATACTTAGATGTGAGGGATTTGATGGATGAAAAAAAAGCAAGACTAGAATCCAAAAAGAAAAGTACCACAGAAGAAATTATGTCCAAAGCTGATGATGTAAAGGGCTCAGTTTCTGAGAAAAGTGAAGAAGTGAAACAAAAGGCTTCTGAGAAAAGTGAAGAAGTGAAACAAAAGGCTTTTGAAGCTAGAGATTCAGTTTCGGATAAGGGTAAAGAATTAAAAGATAGTGCAACCGAAAGAACCGAAGAACTACGTTCCACTGCTGAGAAAATGGTTAATGATATGTTATCAACCTTACGCGAAAAACATGAAGACATAGGAAAGACCATAACTGAATACACCGCCCCAACAACACCCTACGTGGATGTAATAGATACTCCCAGGGAGTTCATTGTTCTCGCAGATCTTCCTAGTATTGAAAAAGAAAATCTATCTGTTGATATCACCCAGAATTCTGTAACCATAACCGTAACTTTCCCAGAGGGCTTGGATGATGATGAAATCAATTACATTAAAAGGGAAAGAGGTTTCGGTGAAGTCTCACGAACTCTTGAACTACCAGATGAGATTAAGATAAAAGAGGCCAGTGCCAATCTGGAAGATGCAATATTAACGGTAAAATTGCCTAAAAAAGTTGCCGAGTCTCAAAAACTTGAGATCAAATAGATCTGAGAGCATCAACTGTTCTCAGATAATTCAACTTTTTTTAAAGATTAAATATTCATTTTATAGTTAGTTTCATTCATTTTATAGTTAGTTTCATTCATTTTGTAATTAGTTTCATTTTCATTTACCAAAAAATATGAAAAATATGGGTAAAAAAGAAATTCAGTACCTAACCTTTCCAATATGCCTGGTGCTGCCTGGATCTTCTCCATTGTAGTGGGCCAGATAATAAATCAACCATTCCAGCGGCACCACCAATATAAATGGCGATAGAAGTGGATCAACCTTAGCATAATCTTGCATTCGATATACTATGCTTTCTACACCGATTTTATTGGAGAATTCTATTGATTTATTGGTTAATTCATCTCCAGGGTAGCCTGCATCCAGAAAGACCACAGGAATGTTTTTTTCCACTCTTTCGATGAGACCATGGCGGAATTCTCCTGAGTAAAGGGGGCAGGAATGTTTAAGAGCCCCTTCCATGAACATGGTCATGGCCAGTTTATATGCCAGTCCGTAGTTAGGACCACTTCCCATGGCATAAAATATATCATAATCTGCATATTTTTTGGCTAAAATTTTATTTTCATTTTCAGTTTTCTTAAGAAGGTCTTCAGTGATTGAGGGAATTTTTCCCAGGTCGTTAAGAACATTCTTGGCATCAGGAGAGTCTTCCAAGCTGAACAATATCTGGTAAAGACTCATTAACTGGGTCATATAGGTTTTGGTACCTAGTATAGCAGTTTCCCTTTCACATCTGGTTAGGATGGCATCATCAGACTCATTCATCATGGTGCTTTCCCCTTCATTGACGATGGATACGGTGTACATGTCCTTATCCTGAGCTTTTTTAAGGGCAGCCAGGGTGTCGGCTGTTTCTCCAGACTGAGAGGTTAAAATCACACCTGAATTTTTCTCTTCTAGTTTTTTATGGTAAAAAAACTCATAACCTGTGAAAACTTCCAAGTTACGGTTAGAAACCATTTTCATAGCATCAATAGCTGAAAAACATGTTGATAGGGAACTACCACACCCTACCAAATATATTTTATCAAATTCTCTGAATTTCTCACTTATCTGTTCCATGTGAGATTTTTCCATCTCAAGGGTGTCTTTTAAAGATCGAGGCTGTTCCATCATCTCTTCATACATTTTATAATGCATTTTATCCCTCAATGTTTTAGTGAATTTCTAGTAAAAAAGTTATTCTATCATTAATGATTTTATTAAGTTAATAGTTACATCATATTTCAGCTTACTAGATTAAAGCTTACTAGATTAATATTAGTTTTTTCATCTTTTTAATTTTTCATTCTTTAATTCTTATCTTGTTATTAAGTATATTCTCTTTAATTTTTTAGTATTCCCTTTGTAAGTGAAAATCATCATCTGAACCTACAGTAGTTAGTAAATACTTAAGTAAGTAGTGGATATAAAATTGTTGTTGATTTTATCTGAAATTAATTTATATGGTATCGTTTCACTTTTTTGAAGTTAGAAAAAGTTTAGCCAAACACACGGCCATCTGAGCCACTTCTTCTGGATTCTTTCCCACCAGTACAATCATAGGCTCCTTCCCCCAACCACCAGTGTGATATATAACATCCGGAATCGTCCCACAACTTGCCAATGCCATTTCAACACCCCATGACATACTATTACCCTCTTTAATTTTGACATCTTCAGGTTCCTGGTTGCGGTCATAGCTGGAAACTATTAAACCCAGTTTTTTACAAATTTCTACCAGATGGGGATGGTATTTTATGTTAAGAGCGCTGCGCTTCTTTGGGTCATGTTTCATCATACTTAAAACCAGGCGAGCCATATGGGAGGAAGCACCATAATCTGGTTGGGCAACGGCTTTGGGCAAACCATTAACAGTAGTTATTCTTCCAGGTATTCCTGCAACATCTTGTATTGTCTGGGCGTTTTTTCGGGCCATTACAATGTTGCTACGGACTTCTGGGATTATTTCTGCAAATTCAGGGGACTGTTCCAGAATCTTAACAGCCATCTCAAGCTTCTCTACAATCATACAAGAAGATTTTAAATCCAGTTGAATATAAGTTTTGGTATACTAAATATTCCTACCTAAAAAATCCATCTTAACTTTTCTTAAGTCCATTAATCAACATATTAATCTTAGTTATAAAAACTGATAATTTAAGCCTATTGATACTTATTAGATGTCTTAAACTTTTTTCGATATTCTCGTCTATTTATTTTATCCAGATCAAATATTGAAAATGTGTAAAAGACCCTCTAAGTGCAGGGTCTTGACAATTTTTTTTAAATCTATCAATTTTACATTAATTTTACTATAATTTTGATCGAAGACTTCTTAATTTTTAACCAAATGTTTACTAATTCATACTATTATCTTTCTTAAAATAGATAAAAAAGTTAGACCCAAATCCAAGTGGAGTTTTAGTATGTGATGATATTCACATCTTAACTTGAAATCTTTCCAGGTATAGTGTAACACCAGTTCGGTGGTGGAGTTGTTAGTAATAAGATATCATCACCGTGAATCATCATGAAAAATCCATATTTTAGGGGTTTTTTGTCTAAAAAAGATTATTCAAAGGTTTTTTTTGCTAGAAGTCTATGAAAACATTTATATGGTCAAAAGGACGATCTTAATGTGTCAGGAACATCTATCTGTGTTCAACTGACATGCAGACAATGAGGGGGCATACTACTGAAGCAACAAATGCTGCTAGCTATGCTGCTCCTAATTGGAGTTGCAATGCTGGCCCCTAGTATAAACTATGCCACCCCAAACCAGTCCGTAACAGAAAATTTCACGAACACAACCAATGTCAGTGAAATAGTAGAAAACAACACCAACTCATCCACTATTCAAAATACAACCACTACGGTGGTTAATGATACAGATACTAATCAACAAGAAAACCAGACAGCAGAAACTTACAATAACACCGAGAATAGTTCATCCGAAGACAGTAATGAAACAGAAACTATTCAAAATGACACTGCGGCAGCATCAGATGGATACCAAAATGTCCACGCATTATGGATCAGTGCGGATGAAGCTTCAAGTGTGAATCTTACCGAATTGTTAAATGCCGGAATAACGGATGTATTCGTTAAGACCAATCGCTTCTCTTCACCAAATTATGATACTGTCCTGACAGCCATACTAAGTACCTTAAATGGAACTGGAATAAGGGTACATGCCTGGGTTTCCTGCTTCATAGATGAAGATGGAAATTGGGTTGATCCTCTAGGGGAGGTTACCACCACCACGGTAAAGGTACCCTACACCAAAACAGTGAAAGTAGCCACTAAAAACTGGTATAAAAGCTGGTATAAAAGCTGGTATAAGGTCTGGTATAAATCCTGGTATAAATCCTGGTATAAATCTCGTGGGGTTTGGAAATATTACTGGAAATCCTACTGGAAATCCTACTGGAAATATAGTTGGAAATATACCTGGAAATATTACTATACCTACAGCTACAAAACCAGCACTTATTACACGACAACGACTGTTACATCAACAGACACAAGTTTCAACGATGCACTGGTAAAATATATTGCAAAACTCGCCACAGACTACGATATTGACGGAATCCACCTGGATTACGTGCGTTATCCTGGAACTGCTTACCTGCATTCTGGTGGAACAGATGCCATCACCAACTTTGTAAAGACGGTGGATGAAACATTGTATTCCATCAGCCCGAAAATAGCCCTTTCAGCTGCTCTCATGCCGGAGTGCAGTGTTAATGGTTATTATTACGGTCAGGATTATGCTGCGCTCTCAGAATACCTTGATTTCCTTGTTCCTATGGTTTACAAAGGAAACTACAACAAGGACACGTCATGGATCGGAACCACCACTCAATGGATTGTTGCACATTCAACCAAGCCAGTAGTGGTTGGTTTGCAGGTTTACGAGAGTGATAGTAACGTGGAAGAACTGTCGGCATCTGAACTTGTTGGAGATATACAATCTGCCATGTCCAACGGAGCATCAGGATACGCTCTGTTTAGATACGGATTGGTGGATAAAGCCTTCTTCAACCAGGTAATTAATACAACAACAACTACCAATACATCTACAAGTACCACAGATACAACCACCACTACAACTACTACTTCATCAACCAAATACACCCTTGCTGACATCATTGACGCAGCAGGAAGAGTTAAAACGTATGTTGAGACTTATCATACTCTTCCTAATTATGTGTTGATGGGATCAGTGAAAGTCACCATGCCTCAGTTCCTGAAGTTACTCGTAACCGGCACATTGCAGTTAAAAAATGGAGTCACCACATCTATAGCGTTGGGAAATCCCACAGTAGCCACCAATCCTTATGAGAGCATGACCAGTGGTAACTTAGACAAAGCAGGGTACCTTGATCTGGCCAGCCGTATAAAATCCTTCATGGATTCAAATGGCGTGGCCCCTAATTATGGGTCAACTACTCTAGGGAAAATTCGTTACGAATCACTGATCTACCTCTACAGTAGGGTAATGGCTTTCTATGGAAACAATTCATACTTACCCAGCTATGCGGTGATGAAACCATGGACAACTGTAATTAGCTCTAGTAGTTCGTCATCGAGCTCTAGTAGTTCGTCAACATCTACGATACCGAGTAGCCTGCAAGTTTACTTGCAAACAACTGACAACTGCCAGGTTACCAACGCTGCTATAGTTGCGTTGGCTAATAAGTTAACTTCCGGTGCAACATCCACCTACGCAAAGGCCCAAAGCATCTTTAATTGGGTGCGAGACAACCTTGAATATTCATATTACTACAATACTCAGAAAGGAGCCGTTAAAACGCTCTCTTCTAAGAGTGGAAATTGCTGCGACCATTCACATTTACTCGTGGCCCTTTGTAGAGCGGCTGGACTTCCAACAAGATATGTGCACGGATACTGTTACTTTACTACCAGTAAAGCCTGGTATGGTCATGTATGGGCTGAGATATACGTTGATGGGAAATGGTATACTGCGGATGCAACCAGCTACCGAAATTCCTTAGGGACAGTTAAAAATTGGGACACAAGCTCGTGGACACTTAAAGGCAGATATGCTGAGCTGCCATTCTAACCCTTTCTTTTTTTTCTTTTTTTTAATTCCCTTAGCTGGGGCTATGCTGATTCAATATAGAATGGTATGATGGTTCAATTAGAATTGTAGAAAAAGTTTAGAATTATAAAAAATTATAAATTAAAATAAATTAAATCATAAAGGAATTGACTTAAAAAAGATTATTAACAAGTGGAAGATTTTATTAGCAATGTTTGAGGCTTCCTGATGGAAAATCGGATTCTTTAATCTTTTTAATGATTTTGCAGGAGCTGTCTAGGGAAGTATGATGATAACCATTTATTTTTACCACTTCTGACTTAAGGCCTCTTTTATCGAGTTCTTCCCGCAGCCAATCCAGATCAAAGTTCTGATCTGGTCCTATTGTGATAATATCAGGTTTAATCTTCTCAACAGTGATGAACATGTCAACTTCGCTTCCCAACACGGCTTCATCAACCGGTTTGAGCATCTGAACCACTTCCAGGCGCTGTTTTTCAGGTACAATAGGCACCCTTTTACGGGCACGCACTGTGGACTCTCTGGCCACCACTACCACCAGACGGGCATCTTTCCCTCCCAGCTTTTTTGATTCTTCAAGGTAATATCCATGACCAGGATGTATTAGATCGAATGTTCCAGTTGCCATTATAGTTATAATAGTAACACCTCTTGTAATATATGATATTAGCTGTGAATCATTGGTTAAAATTAAAGTAGATCCCATTGATTTTATCATTAATAGATGTTCTTTTCAAGATAAAAACTATTTGTATATAATTAATTTTTTTATTTTAAATAGCATTAGTTCTGTATCATAAAAAAAGTTTCATTCTCGTTGACATGGCATAGTCTATGGTGGGGTTTAATAACGTTAATTTTATAAATAAGGAATTAGTGAATTGAATCTCTAAGATAAAAAAAATAATTTTCTCATAATGGGAAAGATAAGTCTAGAAAATTTTTATTTGAAAACACTTATGCTGTGGTAATCGATATGAGTTCCAAAATCGCCAGAGGAAGCCTAATAATGATGATTGGGTATTTTATATTCCGTATTGGGGGATATCTATACCGATTTGCCACTGCATTCCTATTAGGTCCGGCGGGATTTGGTATACTCAATTTAGCCCTTCCTACGCAGGGGATATTGATTCAAATAGCAGCTGCTGGCATGCCGCCTGCTATTGCTAAACATGTCTCAGAATATTCTGCGAAAGGTGAAGATGAGATGGTGAAACAGGTAATTCATACCTCTATTAAAATCGTAATTGTAATGGGATTATTTATCAGTGTAGCAATTTTCTTACTGGCAGATCCTTTAGCATACAATGTCTTCCATAAACCTGAAGCAGCACTTCCTTTAAAGCTTGTGGCTTTAATAACTCCTTTCAGTATTTTGGTAGGTGTTTTCAGGGGTGCATTTCAGGGTGTTTTCCAGATGGGAAACATTGTCATCACCAAAGCCTTTGAACAAATATTCATGATCTCCAGTGCAATTGTCCTTATTTTACTGGGTTTTTATGTTGCTGGAGCAGTTATTGGGACTTCAATAGGTTTTATCTTCTCTCTTCTGGCAGGATACTACTTATATCGAAAGGGACTAGGCAAGCGCCTTAAAAATGTGAAGTTAACTTTCACCACAAAAGAGGAATTAGCATTGGCTAAGGCGCTCCTTATTTTCGCATTCCCTGTTCTCATAACTGGGCTTGCTGAAATTTTATTATTTGATGCAATTGGAAATTATGTTGTCGGGGCATACATGGCCAGCCAATACATAGGTTATTATGGTGCAGCCACCCCAGTTGCTCGTCTCCCTTTAATAATTTCCATGGCTGTAGCCACTGCAGTATTACCAGCCACAGCAGAGGCAATAGGTTTGAACAATAGAAATGTTCTCCACAGCTATGTGAACCAATCATACCGTTATGTTGCCCTGATTGTTTTCCCAATGTCAGTGGGGACTATGATCCTGGCTGCCCCTATACTGAAATTACTCTACATTAATCCAGCTTACATGAATGGAGCAACCGCACTACAGATCCTTGCAATAGGAATGCTGTTTTTCACTATTTACACAGTTTCTTCCAGCATAGCCCAAGGATTAGGGAAACCTTACCTCCCTATGACAATTTTAACCCTGGGAGTTATTTTTGATGTGGCAGTTAGTATATATTTAGTACCAATTTATGGAATTAACGGTGCTGCAATCTCACTTTCTATAACTGCTTTTTTAATAATGGTTGCAATAGTATGGAAAACTCTTCAAGTAGCTGATGTAGAATTACAATACAAAGATTTGGGAAAAATCGTTTTAGCAACAGCAATAATGGGAGGAGTAATTTCACTGATTCCAAAAAGTATTTTATTAATATCAATACCTTTAAACTACGTTGTTTTCCTATTTGTCATGATATTAGCTGTAATTGTTTATCTGGTTGCTTTAATCTTGGTTGGAGGCCTTAAACATAATGATGTAAAGGCCATAAATCAATTAGGAAATAAATCAGGTCCATTTAAACCAGCATTTAATAAACTAGTTTCGTTGCTGGAAAGATTTGCTCATTAATTTTTTTAAACCTTTTTTAGACTCTATAAATATAATACTCAGGTTAATTCCCAAATTATTTCTGAAATTAATTACAAAAGTATACAGCATATGATTATTATCAGAGGAATTGGAACCGGTCCTTATATTGGTGTAGGTAAGGTTAAGAAAGTAGAGTCAGATGAAGATCTCCTGCAACTTAAGGGAGGAGAAATAGTAGTTTTATCCCATGCTTCCAGGGATATGTTATCTTACCTTTATCGGGCTGGAGGAGTGGTTACCGATTATGGTGGTCTCACCAGCCATGTGGCCATTGTTCTCAGGGAGATGAAGGTCCCTTGTGTGGTGGGGACTGGTAATGGAACTTGTAAACTGGAAGAAGGGACTATTGTAACAGTGGATGGAAAAACCGGTAACATTTATGAAGGTTTCATTGAAAAAGAGGGAAAACATGATTCCTCTGAGTTTTACTATCCTGCAACCAGTATCAAGGTTAACCTTAATATTCCTGAAATTGCCTTGAAGGTGGCACCCTGGGCTGATGGTGTGGGATCTATAAGAATTGAGGACAGCATAATCCGCACTGGGAAACATCCCAACGTACTCCTGGAGGAGGGAAAACTCAGTAAAGTTATTGCAGATTCTGTTGAGCTCATTGCTGATTCATTTCACCCTAAACCGGTATGGTTCCGCACATTTGACATACCTACTGATGAACTGAAACGTTTGGATGGTGGAAACGTTGAACCAGACGAAGCTAACCCATTAATGGGTTTGAGGGGCATCCATAAAGATCTTCAAAATCCAGAAATCCTCAAGGCAGAGTTTGAAGCCATATTCAAACTAATTGATAAGGGATATGATAATTTGGGTGTTAAAATACCTCTTGTGCGGGATGTTTCTGAATATAGTGAAGCCAAAAATATCATGCGCGAGTTGGGAATCAGACCTCACCGTGATGTACCTGTAGGAGCCTCCATTGAAACCCCATCAGCTGTTTTTACTCTGAACGATCTTATTGATGTGGGAATGGATTTTGTGACCCTGGGAATGAGTGACATGGCCATGTGTTCCCTGGCAGTGGATCGTAGGGGAGTTAAAGTGGCCAAACATTTCAATTTAACTCATCCATCAGTTTTACGGATGATTGAAATGGTCATAGAAAAATGCAACCAGCATGGTATTGAAAGCTGCATCTGCGGCCATGCAGGATCAGATCCAGCTATTGTACGCTGGCTGGTGGATTCAGGTATCAGTTCCATATCAACCAACCCAGATCAGATTCTTAAAATACGTAAGGTAGTATATATTGCTGAAAAGACCATAATTAGCAGGGGATTTACCAGGCATGTTTGAGGTTGGGAAAGATTGAAAAAATGGGGGTTGTAAAGTTTTTGGGTGTTGGCGTGATTTAATGAAAAAATTCTAAAACCCCTAAATTCAGAGTTAATTTA
>MVPY01000091.1 GCA_002067065.1 Methanobacterium sp. PtaB.Bin024 | reverse complement strand
ATGGAAAAAACATATCCACCCTATAAATTATTTTTTATAACAAAAATAACTTCACAGATGATGGATTAGTTGATTTTGTTGTATCAATTGTTGATTTTGTTGTATCAGTACTACTTGTTGTATCAGTACTATTAACAATTCAGTACATTAAAAATCATCGCTATGTCTATGCACGTTCAGAGGGTTCATCTGGCGAATTTTAATGATTGGGAAGTAAAGCAAGGGCAACAGCTAGGTAAATAGCTAACGTGGCAATATCACTGAAAATTGTGGCTAGAGGACCAGTGGCTAATGCTGGATCATAGTTGAATCTTTTTAAAATCAGAGGTGCGAAGGTGTTTATGCTTACTGAGGCAAGGATACTCATGAAAAGTGCTAAAAATATGATTATTCCCAGAGTAAGGTTTTGTCGGGTTAAGTAGGCCATGAAACTGGCAAATAATCCTGAAACTGCAGCCAGGACAGTGGCCACCACCAGTTCTCGGGTGAGATACTTTCCAACATTGAGTTTGGTGTCCAGAGCCATGCTACGTATGATCAATGCTTCGGTCTGGGCTCCTGCAGCATCACTCATGTAAACCATTACTGGAATGAAACTGGCCAGGGCAATGAAACTGCTTAAAAGATCTTCAAAGTGGCCAATAAGTGAAGCAGCCATTGTTCCGCCAATAACACCTACAATAAGCCAGGGCAAGCGGGAACGGATCATATGGGCAGCTGAAGAATTAATGGTGGTGTACTCATCTCCCACCCGGTGAAAGATACCTCCAAAGTTAAATATATCACTCTGCACTTCCTGGTTGAATATGTGCAGTATGGTGTCATAGGGTACTGCCCCCAGAAGTTTACCCTCACTATCCACCACTGGAATGGATTTCAATCCATTGGAAAGTGCCAGATACACGACTCGTTCCTGGTCAGTGTAAGGATCAACAGTTACCAGATCCTTAACCATGATATCCTCTGTTTTTAGAGATTTATCTAAACTTTTTAACAGATCTTTGATGGAAATAACCCCTTTCAGGATCTTCTCAGGAGTGGTGATGTAAATGTAGTCTATACTGCAATATTCACAGGAATTATGAGTTAAAAGGTCTTCCACTTCATCCAGTGTATCTTCAACATCGTAAACTGGAACTTGGGTTACCATATTGTCGCCTGCAGTTTCTTCTGGATATGGGGGTATTGATTCCATTAAAGAACTTCCTAAAGCTTTTTGGTTATTTGTAATAATATTATCGCCATTGTTAAAAAATCATTGCCATTGTTAAAAAATCATTGCCATTGTTAAAAAAGATTATTAATAAAATCAGAAATTTTTTGTTATATTAGTAGAACAGTAATTATTAAAAGAGATTCTACTATAAATCAACTAAAAATAAAAAAATAGGAAAATGGATTAGTTTTCCCTTTTAGGTAGGACAATTCCACCCACCACCAGAAGCACAGCCAGGAATAATGGTAACACTGGTGTTCCAGTAGCTTGCATCTCCACTGTTCTAGCAGACACAGAACTTGCAGCAGCAGTAACTTCTACTAGGGCAGGTAAGGGGGTCTTAAATCCGTCAAGGATAGCATATATATGAGCGGTTCCCAGTCCATCATTTCCTTTGAAAATAGTAGTTACAATACCGTTTACAGTGTAGAGAGTCACTGATTTACTGCCTACATTGCCTATATCTGTGGTGATTGTTATGGGCGCTCCATCAGGTATGTGCCCAATACTAGAGGTATCCTCTCCAAGGTTGTTGTAGATCACGCTGGCTGTTACAAGGGATGTGCTGCCGAAGGATATGCTGTTGGGGTTTGCGCCTATTTTAAGAACCAACCATTTGGATGTGTCTGCATAGTTCATGGGGTCATAGATGGCATTGGATAGTGTGCGGGGATCGTTGTTGGAACCCCACCAGTTGTTGGTGGCATCGATTTGGATTAGAGTGTTAATGATGTTACTTCCAGCTGCGAAGGCTTCAGTTACATAGTTATAACCGCCTATGTATAATCCATAAGGGGTGTTACCAACGATTCTGTTGAAGTTAATGTTCCAGGTTGGCGTACCTGCTGCTTCATTGGTAGACCGGTAGTACTCTATATAAATTGCATTACCAGTGTTGCTGAGGAAATTATTTCCAATTATTTCTAACATTGCAGCGTATGACGCATATATTGCACCACCGTGGTTACTAGTATCCTTGTTTTTAGTGAAAGTACTGCCAGTAACTGTTAAAGAACTACCATAACTGGTATATATTGCACCTCCAGACAGATTGGGTAAAGCTTCGTTGTTTTCGAATAGGCAGTTGCTTGCGGATGTAGTTCCCGTGTTATAAATTGCACCTCCACTGGCAGCAGTGTTGTCTTTGAAATTACAGTTGATGAGTATTAAAGTTCCCTCATTGGAAATAGCACCACCAAGGCCTTGCAAACCGTTAAGAATTGTTAAATCCTTTAAGGTAACGGTATATCCATTATCAATACTGAAAATTCGGTCATTGGAACCAGCATCAATAAAGGTCTGATCTTTCCCTGCACCCTGTATGGTCACATCTTTGGTGATGGTTATACCATAATCTGTACTGACACCACCATTATCCTGATCGTAGGTTCCTGCTGCCATGTGAACTGTTGGTGAAGCACCAGCAGCAGCATCAATACCTTTTCCTACTGTTTCATATGGGTTAACATCAGTCCCGGTACCAGTTACATCATTCCCATCGGGTGAAACATAGATATCTGATACTCCGTTGGCATAACTTGCTCCGCTAATTACCACTGCGAATAGGAAGAGGGTTAGAAGCAAAAATATCTTTTTTGGCATGATTTTCACCTCCTTTTGTGGTTTTACTCTTTCGAATGTCGAAAACTGAAAAAATCAAGGAATTTTCACTATAAGGAGGTAAAACTAGTTCTATTATAAAAAAAGTAATTCACTGTACGCCCTCCCCCATGAGTGCTAGTGTTTGTACTATTGGTTTGTCAATGTTCTTGCGAACTTTGAAACATTCTAAATATATATTTTAACTTTATAATAGTTATAATTTCTGTAAATAAGCATAAAAATAGCCATATTATTACTTAATTATTTTATAAGAATTAAAAAAGTTAATAACTGCTTTTCTGCTGCTCTTCTTTACTTTTAAGTCCTACAGTTAAAATGGTCATGATTATAGCAACCATGGCCATAAACAGGAATGCATATTCATATCCAGCAAGATCTCCTGCATATGATCCTATAACCGCTCCAATGAGAGCTCCTCCAATAAGCTGCCCAGCGCTGGTGATTATGTTGATCAACGCCTGTCCCGATGCTCTTTCCTTAGGGGGACTTTCCACCAGCATAATATAACGGGGAGGAGAGCCAATAGCTGTACTCATGCCCACACCAACCAGCACTCCTGCAAAAATGAATAGGTAAAATGATTCAGAGAAGGTGCTGATTAAAAAAAGACCAATTATCATAATAGATGCACCGGTGAACATAATATTCCTGGAACCAAACCTATCAAGGAGTTGTCCGATGATTGGTGCGCCAATAGCCATGGTCATGACTATGGGGAGTAACATTAAACTTGCATTTGATGAACTGAAAGCTAAAGCCACAATTACAAAGGAAGGTATGAAAACAGTTGAAGCCTGAATAAGACCAGTACCAATCATTATACCTGAAACCAGTCTAACCTCCTTGCTACGGAATAGATCAACCTGGATCAGGGGATCCCTGGCTTTCAACTCCAACTTCAAGAGAACAGGTAACAATAATATACTCAAAACCAGGAAAGGCCACACAGATAAGGAGAAGAAGCTGGTCAGGAAGTTGCTGGTGTCTATCTGGTTAATTGCGTAGGCCAGGAAAGAAACCAGCAAACCCAGAGTTAGTATCCCTGGCCAGTCCAAACTGAGTTGGTTGTTTTTTTCACCCCTGGGAAGAATGTAAAGGCTTCCCAATAGAACAATAACTGAAATTGGGATGTTAATGATGAAGAGCCACTGCCAACCATAATCCAGGAGCAAACCTCCGAGGATTGGCCCTAAAACTCCTGATACGCCCCAAACTGAGCTTAAAATACCTAAAGCTCCTCCGCGCTTTTCAGGTGGGAAGATATCTCCAATAAATGCATTGGCAACTGGGAATATTCCCCCAGCACCCACTCCCTGAATAGCTCTTCCCAGAAGCACCATTTCAAATGATATGGATGTGATGGTTATTATTGAACCTATAGCAAATAATAGGATGTTTACCAGATAAACTGTTTTCCGACCATGGATATCTGATAATTTAGCCATTAATGGTGTTCCTATCATGAAGAAAAGAATGTAGACGGTGAAAACCCAGGATAACAACCGTTCATTAACCCCGAAGTAGGTTCCAAGTGAAGGTAGAGCCGGACCCACAATCCCAATATCCAGGGACCCCATGAACACACCCACCAGAAGTAAGATCAATACCCTGGTTTGACCTTGATATACCATAAAAAACAATTTCAATTTTCAATTAAAAAGATTTTTCTCTTAAAGACAACAATAGCCTGGTCATGTTAAAGTGGATTGGAAATGCTAAAATTTTTTTAAAAATTCATAAATCAATTCATAAGTATCCTGAGGCTTTTC
>MVPY01000090.1 GCA_002067065.1 Methanobacterium sp. PtaB.Bin024 | reverse complement strand
GGACATGAGATAAAGCACTTCTTCCTCGGCGATTTTACCTACTGCAGCTTCGTGGGATAGTTCCAGTTCTGTGGAGGAACCTTCCAATTCTGGCACAGCATATATCATTGAATCATCAGATAAAACCAGTCCATGGCATTCAAGATGGCCTTTAACATTTTTAGCTCGTCCTGCAAGGTGGCCGCGGGCATAAACCTGGGATTGATCCTTAGAAACAGATCTGGATATCATTTCAGTGCTGCATCCTTCTCCCTCCAGGATCACTCTTGAACCCATATCCAGGATAGATTCCTTCTGACCACCCAGTATAGATTGGAAAACAACTTTCGAATTGTTACCAGTACAATAAGCAGTAGGATAAGATTGTATGCTTCTAACCGGGCTGGTTAAGATGTAATTGCTGATGTAGGTTGAGTCATCTCCTACCATTACTCCAGTACGGGGGCGTACATCCACTTGTTCTGCCCAGTTGTGCACCATGGTAAAGGTGATTTTAGCCCCTTTTTTCAGGTAGAATTCAGATACTCCTACGTGTAAAGCTGAAGAAACATCTTCTCCTGTGGCACATCCTGTGATAATATGCAATTCAGAATTTTCCTCGGCAATGATGATGTTATGAGCAGTTTGCATTATCTTTTCATCACCGATGAACATACAGGCCTGAAGGGGGAATACCTCTTTAGATCCAGGCAGGGATCTTATGAAGTAACCTCCAAATCCTCCTGCTTCAGATTCTCTTAGGGCAGTTTGTGCGGTGTATTTATCTGTGTCAGGTGCTACAGCCTTCCACATGTAATCTTTCAACCATCCATATTTATCAAGGGCAACGTTCATTCCCATTATTTCCACAGACTCGGATGTGCAAGTGGAACAAACTTCACTCTGGTCTACTTGTACAAAAGTACCTGATCTTTCGTCTTCACTGGGATCAACTCCCACCTTGAGAAGGCTTTCCTGCACCTTTTTGGAAACTTCGTTGGCTCGAGAAACCTGCTCGTGTTCACCTGCCTCTTCCTTGATGAATTGTTCCAGATCTATATCATCACCGTAGAGTGCTTTTTTTTCTGTAGCTTTCTTGGCACGATCTATTGTACTTTGCAACATTCCACACACCCATGAAATCCTTCTTTCCGTATATCTTCAATAATCTCACTTGGGTTTCCTGAACAGGCAATTCTACCATCCATAAGCACGTGAGCAGTATCTGCAGCCACAAAATTAAGGATGTAACCAAGATGGGTTATTAAAAGACCTGATTTTTCCCGACGGCCTGGTTTTTTATCTTTATCCAGAAGAATATTGATTTCTTCGGCTAAAAGTTCTACATTTTCAATATCAACACCAGAATCTGGTTCGTCAAACATTATGAAATCAGGTTGCTGGGCTAATAATTGCAGTATTTCTGATCTTTTTACTTCTCCTCCAGAAAAACCAAGATTAACATCTCTTTCCAGGAATTTTTCATTGAACTTAAGTTTGTGAACTAACTCCATCATTTCAGGACTCAGATCTTCACTTTCTTCCTTTTCACCATGTTCGATTTTTAAAAGATCGCCCAATCTAACCCCACGGATAGATGGGGGGTTCTGGAAACTTACTCCAAATCCTCTTCTCACTCTTTCAGTGGTTGAAAGATTGGTTATGTCTTCACCCTTAAAGATTATCTCTCCTCGTGTTACTTCATATTTGGGAAATCCAAGCAGAGTCATGAAAAGAGTGCTTTTACCGGCTCCGTTAGGTCCTAAAAGCACATGTGTTTCTCCTTTATCTATATACAGGTCTACATCGGTAAGTATTTCTTTTCCACTTACTTCCACTGCCAGATCAGTTATTTCCAGTAGCAGTTTAACCACCACCATGTTGTTTGTTTATTAACAGAATTAAGGATATTATAACAAATTTATATAAAACATCCTATTATTTATATGAATTTTTTCTTTAATATTTATTAAGATTAAGTCCATTGGAACCAAATTCCCGATTTAGGTAATATAAAATTACATTTATAGGGGATTTAGGTGATATAAAATTGCATTTATAATATTAATCAGAGTTAAAATGATGTCATGAGTTTAATGGTTTAAATCATAGTTTTTATAAATATAAATAATTCAAATAACGTATTTGTTGTATTAAAATTGATAAACTTACTTTTATGGTATTTAACAGGTTATTCATAAATATGTGCCCTATTGGTGTTATTTTAGGCTATATTAGAATTCTCGAATATGTATTATAATATATATATTTTTCGGATTTGTTTTTGAAGTAACCTTTATAATAACTATTCCTAAATGCATATAATGTACAGTAATATGGTACACCGACAAAGCAAGGAGGAAAGCCAATGGCTGAGGATGATGTAAAGATCGTGATGTTTTGTTGTAACTGGTGCTCCTACGGTGGAGCAGACACTGCAGGAACCGCTAGGATGCAGTATCCTCCAAATGTGCGGGTCATCCGAGTAATGTGCTCGGGAAGAATTGAACCCCAGTTTATATTCAAGGCCTTCAGAGAAGGTGCTGATGGGGTCATTGTGGCCGGCTGTCACCATGGAGACTGCCACTACGACGCAGGAAACTACAAACTCGACAGAAGAATGAGATTAATCTACAAATTAGCAGATGACTTGGGAATCGGAAGAGAAAGGATTTACCATGACTGGATATCTGCATCAGAAGGGGAAAAATTTGCAGACACCGTCAAAATGATGGTGGATCGTGTAACTGCTCTAGGCCCATCCCCACTGAAGGCACAGATAGAAGCTCCAGAAGAATCGGAAATGGAGGCCTAATATGGCAGACAAAGTTAAACTAGGAAACATTTGGCTTAGCGTATGTTCTGGATGTGAACTGTCCATTGCAGATATACATGAAGCCATAGTAGATGTTCTGAACTTAGCAGACTTTGAATTCATGCCAGTTCTTATGGACGTCAAATATGATGAATGGACCGATGTGGATGTCGCCATAGTAAGTGGAGGCATTCGAAATGATGAGAACCGAGAATTAGCACTGAAAGTAAGGGAAAAAGCTAAAGTAGTAATAGCTTATGGTACTTGTGCTTGTTACGGAGGTCTTTTCGGATTAGGAAACTTATGGACTCCGGAAGAACTTGCTCAAGAGGCATACGTCAACTCCGAGAGTACCTACAATGATGCTGGAATAATACCCAGTGAAGGAGTCCCTCATCTCGAAAGCAGAGTAAGACCACTTACCGATGTTATTGACGTGGATTTAGTCTTACCTGGTTGTCCCCCCAGATCTGATTTAGTTGCTCAGATAGTTATGGCACTCTTAAAAGGAGAAGAATTACCTGAAATACCACAAACTAACCTTTGTGAAGTTTGTCCAAGGGAAAAACCACCAGAAGGAATGGCCATGGACAAAATCATCAGACAGTTCGAACTGGGAGAACCAGACCCAGATATGTGCCTGGTGCCTCAGGGACTGGTATGCATGGGACCCGCCACTACTTCCATCTGTGGTGCTGAATGCCCATCAATTGCAATCCCATGCCGTGGATGCTACGGACCTACCTTCAATGTAGCTGATCAAGGTGCTAAAATGATCAGTGCCATCGGTTCTGACTTCGGTGTGGAACACGATAAAACTGTGGACCCTGAAGAAGTAGCCAATGAA
>MVPY01000089.1 GCA_002067065.1 Methanobacterium sp. PtaB.Bin024 | reverse complement strand
TCTCCAGGGCTAACCCACACTCCATGCAGAATCGTGCTCCCTCAGGATTTTCTGTTCCACAGTTTTCACAAATTATATAACCCATATTTTCACCGTTATTTAGCTAACTGGCCCAGCCTCTTCCCGATTTTGTCTGAAAATTTTCCAATAATAATCAAGAACATTTGAATAACCTTGTGAGGTTGTAACAGTATACCAACTACTTTTACCACTAGATTTTGGTTCAACGGTTATTTCAACTCTTTCATCATCAAATTTTTTTAAAGTTACAGTTTGTTTAACGGTTTTACTACCAGCAACATAAGTACCATACATTACTAAGTTCTCATCATCAATTTGGTACGTTTTCCATTCATAGGTGAAGGGACCATCATCGTATTTGGCATCAGTGCCACTCATACTCCCTGAATCAATAAGTATCGGGGTATTATCATCTGTCGATGTATCTGATGTAGTTTCTGTATCAGTAACAACTACTGAAGTGTTTTTGGATGTATTGTTAGCCACCGGTGCATTACTTGTTAACAACATTGCAACAGCAATGCCAATACCTAAAATCAGGATTATCACAACAACTATGAGAACCTTGTTGGTGGTACTCATACCGTTTCTAGATTGTGGAGGAGTTGCAGAGCCTAAATTGGCCCCGCATCTTTCACAGAATGATGCATCATCATCATTTTCATATCCACAATTTTTACAATACATCACCTATTCTCCATTTAACTTTTTTAGAACTAAACCCTGGTTAGTAATAATCATAGATGGTTACTGTCCAGCTTTCCAAGTCTTTGGTTGAGACTTCTAAATAATAGGTTCCTGGAGATCCAGTGAATTTGACGGTTTTTTCTTTGGTGCTCAGAGAATCTGTAGGTCCCCAGTTCAACTCCCCTGATCCTACAATGCCACTCAAATCACTAACATCAATGTTCATGAAATTGGTGTTGTAATTTAGTGTTGGTGTGGCTGACATCACAACCTTGAATTGCTCACCCTTAATGGTGAAGGATCGGTAATCATCATCAATCCCTGAGAAACTGGTGACTTTATGCCATTCTGCTTTATATGTAACTTTCTCCTGTGACTCGCTAACAGAAACCTGATCATTACCAGCAGCAGTGTTTGCATCCTGATTTGACTGCATTAAAACTCCTGCGGCAATTCCCAGTACTGCTACCAGGACAACAATTACCACTATTAATAATTTAGTAGATGAGGACATACCACTTTTTTCAGAATATCTTTGCTGTCGCCTTCCGAAATTAGGATCCCGTCCTAGTCTAGCACCACATCGCTCACAGAATGTGGCATCTATATCATTTTCATGTCCACAATTTTGGCATATCATGAAAATATCCTCCTATTATTATAATATCGATAATTATCTTTTTCGAACTGTTTCTCTTATGAAAGCTCCTAACATTCCTCCTAAAGGTCCAGCAACAATAACTATCACAATGAGAAACACCAATAGAAGCAGGTAGACTATAGTGTCAGGTGATATATTGGTTGAACTCTGAGTAACTGATGTATTGGTTGTACTCGGTGTATCATATCCCAATGAGCTAGCGGAGCTGGCAGTATTAGTGTATCCTAATGAACTTTCTGATGAGGAACTAGTTGAAGAACCAAATATATTTGATAGTGCAGCAGAAACACCTATTGTAATCAACCAGGCGGCACCAAAAATGGTTCCAAAATTTACAAATGTCACTAAAGTTAGAAATCCCCCATTAATATAACCATTGGAAGGTTTTCCACCAACTAAAAATCCAGTTACAACTCCCCCTACAAAAAGCATACATGAGATAACCAGTAGCACAAAATAGATCATATCTATTTGTTTAGATGCTAAAAAAGGACTAAAGGCCATAGCACTTATGAACAAAACTATCAAAGAAACCAATATGCCAACAAAAACAGCTAAAATGTTTATTTTACTATTAAACTTTTCAATCTTTCCTTTTGATTTTTTTATTTCAAATCCACATTTCTTGCAGAAACGTGCTTTGGCATTGTTTTCGAATCCACATTGGCTACAATAAATTTTGCGCTGGTTATCATAATGAAAATCCGTATCTGATTCCGTCAATGGATCAGTATCTGGTATTTTTGAAGATTCACTATATATTTCTTTAGAAGGATCCTTTTCGTCTATTGATTCTGTATAAACTAATTTACCACCACAATTACAGACATCAAAATCATCAGGCGATTCTCCTTCCTGAAGTTCATAGTATCCCCCACACTTCTCACATTTTAAATATCCCATAAATTGCCCCTCCGAAATTATGAATTGTCCTATACGAACAAAATCAACATTCACTTAAAAAATAATTTATTAATCTAAACATATTTAATATTTTAGTTGTAATAACATCATAATATAAAGTTTCATAGTTTTTGCTATAAACTATATCGAGGGGATTTACTATGGTGAAATTCTTACACACTGCCGACTGGCACTTGGGGATAAAATACAAACAATTAGGGGATAAAGCACCAGAAGCAAGGGATATAAGGTTAAAAACCGTTAAGAAACTTCTTGAAACTGGCCATGAACATAATGTTGATTTTGTTTTAATTGCTGGTGACCTGTTTGACAGTAACCAGGTTGACCGTAGTTTAGTGGGTTTGGTAAGTCAGATGATAGCTGAGATATCACCCACCCCTGTTTACATACTTCCTGGCAACCATGACCCCCTCACCATGGACTCCTTATACCATGATTCAGTCTGGAAGAGTCTGAATAATCTCACTATTTTTGCTGAAGCAGAACCAGTAACTCATGCTAATTGCACTCTGTATCCATGTCCTGTGAGTCAGAAACAATCCCAAAATGATCCCACAGCCTGGATTGACATTGAATCTGGCAATGATAATGATAATGATATATCCATAGGAGTGGTCCATGGCAACCTCCAAGTGGGCTTCATTGAAGATGCAAATTTCCCTATAGATCCAGAAAGAACCACACTTTCAGGGTTAGATTACCTGGCCCTGGGTGAATGGCACTCCCTATTTGAACACCAGGACTCCACTGGAACCACCCGGACTATATACCCAGGAACCCCTGAAACCACCAAATATGGTGAAGATAAAAGTGGCAAAGCAGTCCTAGTGGAAATAAACTCACCCCACGATACTCCCCAAATCACACCACTGGACGTGGGCACCCTGTCCTGGCGGAAACTTTCCAGGGAAATAAACACCCAGAATGATGCCCAGTACTTGGAATCAGAATTGAAAAACATCCCAGAACCAGAACACAACATCCTCCTACTCAAACTAAAGGGAGTAACTGACCAGGAAACTCTCAGTCAACTCTCCCAAATAGAAGATATATACCAGAATCATTTCATGAAGTTCCAGGTATCCCTGGATGAACTTTACCTTAAACCCAACCTCTTAGAACTAAAAGCCCTCCTACCAGAAGGCGCAGTTGTCAACCAAACCTTCGAGGCTTTAATGGCCCTCATGAAAACCCAGCCAGATATCCAGGAGTACTCGGATCTCAGTCAGGAACGCACCCAGGAACTATACTCCCAACTTCAGGGGGAAGATGTTATTGAAGGTCTCACACCAGAAATCCTGAACCGGGCATTTCTTTTAATGTACCAGATGATCAAGGAGGCATCACCATGAACATCCAAACCATCCACCTGGAAAACTGGAAAAAATTCACAGAACCCACCCAAATCCAACTCCAAGATGGTTTAAACGTACTATACGGCCCCAATGAGAGTGGTAAAACCACCATCATAGACTCTATCATCACCACCTTCTACACTAAACACACCAGCGGATCCGGGAAGATAAAATCTCTCAAACCATGGGGAACATCCCTACATCCACTCTCCCAGATCACCTTCACCAAAAATGGTGAAAACTATCGTATAACCAAGGGATTCTATGATAAAAAGAGTATACTGGAAAAACAGGAATCGGAAATCTGGAAGAAAATCGCAGAAGGTGACCAGGCAGACAAACAACTCATTCAACTCGTGGGTGGTCAACTTGCCACCCGTGGTGATACCAAACCAGAACTATGGGGTCTGGGTCAAACCCTGTGGATGGTGCAGGGAACACCATTCATCAGTGATGACTTGAACGATGAAACTTTATCCTCACTACAGACCATGGTGGGAGCCACCATTGAATCAGATAAAGAGAAAAAAGTCCTGAGCAATATCCGATCCAAGTTCTTAGAAATCTACACCGAGAAAACAAAGACCCTGAAAAGGGGCAGTCAACTTAAAAAAGTACAGGATGAAATACAAACCCTGAAAGAGGACTTATCCCAATCACAACTGGACAATAACAAAAAAGATGAGCTGATCCGTAAAATTGAAGATACTGACATCCTATATAATCGCAACCAAAAAAATCTCAAGGAAGCCAAGAAAGAAAGGGACAAAACCGAACTAGAATTGGAAGATGCCCGGCAACACCAAAAAATCAGGGAAAAATTAGAGGATGAGATACAGGGGATTAATGCCAGATATGAAACACTCCAAAAGAAGATGGAGGAAATCACAGACAGTCACCACGAAATAGCCGAGATCAAAGCTGAATGCCAACAATTACAACAACAACTCATTCCTTTAAAGGGGGAATTAACAGATCTTGAAGAAAACATCACAGATAAACTCAAAAGACAGGATGCAACCAACCAAAAGATTGACCAAGCCAATGATGAGAAGAGTATTGCTGGTATTGCCCATACAACAGTAATGGATGAACAAGCATTAGAACCCCTGAAAGAACGTTATGCTGAGATTACCCAACTTTATCAGGATTTAAATCAAACAAAAGAAGAATTAAACACAATCATAGCCCCATCACCTAATCAAATGGAGGTCATTCAAAAACTCAGTGCCCAGATCAACAAAACCAATATCAGTCTCCAAGCCATGGGTTTGACCTTGAATGTTTCACCACAAGCAGCCCTGTCAGGTGAAATATCCTTAGATAACAAGGTAAATCCATTTAGTGTGACTGAAAATATTTCCTGGACTGCTAATCAATCATTAAAGATTAAAATAGATCATGTGGGAGAGTTCGAGGTTAAAAGTGGTAGTCAAGATGTAAAGACCATGAAGGAAGAGTTAGAAAAGATGCAGTCTGACTACCAGGAAATGGTGGCACCCTATGGAACCGAGGAACTAAATGATCTTCAAAAGTTAGTTATAAAAAAGGAGTCTAAAGAAAAAGAAATTGACAGAATCCAGGCTGATTTGAACAAAAGGACTGATAAATCCCCAGAACAACTCCAGCAAGAGATCATTGGATTGGAGAACAAGATTAAACTAAAATGGGAGAAGATCCCTGATGATTCCTCCTACAAGGCATGTGAAGGTAAAGATAAAGCAGTGGTAAGGGATGAACTTTCCCGTAAAATCATCCAACTAGAAGATTACATAAAAACACAGATCCAGAACCGAAACCAGTTGAATGAAGAAATCAGAGCAGAGAGAAAAACACTCCAAGAACTGGAACAGACAGTTAATGATAAAAAAACTGACCTTCATGGTAAGTCACAGATTACCGAAGAGATAACTAAGAGATTGAAACGTTTAGAAGATGATGGTCACTCTCCAGAAGAAAGAGAACACCAACTGAACCAGTTATCTGTTGAACTGGACCAGAAAAAGAGGGCCTGGCAGGTATATCAGGATGAAATAGATGAAAAGGAAAAACAACCTTTAGGTGCCTTTGAGAGTCTTAAAAGTAAAGTGGAAAGACTCAAAGAAGAGATCCACCAGCAAGAAGTGAACAAAGCCGGTTGGGAGAGCAAACTTCAAATCTTAATCAACCAATCCAAAGACACCAATATCATTGAAGAGAAACTAGAACACCTCCAAAGTAAAGAAAAAGAACTTCAAACCGAAGCTGATGCATTGAAACTGTTATTCCAGCTCACCAGTCTCTACAGGGAAAACACCATTGGAGAGCTCTCCGAACCTATCCGTAAACATGTAACAGATGACATGGAAAAACTGCTAGGTCCTAAATACTCCCTTGTCTTTAATAAACAGATGAAACCAGAATCAATTGAGGTAGCTGGTGAAGAAGCATCCATTGATCTTTTATCCTTCGGAACCCAGGAACAGGTATGGTGCCTATTCCGTCTAGCACTGGGAAACATCCTAAGCAGAAATGAAAAACAGTTAGTAGTCTTGGACGACCCCTTAGTAAACACGGATCCAGCAAGAATGCATCGAGCACTGGAAATACTCCAAGATAACTCTAAGAACATGCAGATCATCGTGGTGACCTGTGATGTGGATAAATACAATTCTTTAACTGATGCTAATTTTATTTCTATGGATAAAGCTATTTAAAATAAGATTCATTAAAATAAACGAAATTGAATAGTAAAAAGGCGATTAATTTGATTAACTGGGACACATACCAACAACTAGTGATTGAACACTTAAACCGAAAAATATCCTCAGAAGACAACCCAGATCAAAACCAGGCCATCAGTGCCCCCACCACTGAATCACAGTTTTTAGTTGCAGGACCAGGCAGTGGTAAAACCACAGTCATGGTGTTGAAGATATTAAAATTCATCTACGTGGATGATGTCCACCCTTCTTCCATATTAGCTACAACCTTCACCAGAAAGGCAGCAAGTGAGTTAAGATCAAGAATCCTCTCATGGGGCGATGAAATACGACAAGTACTTCTTAAGACTCCAGAATTTAAAGGCATACATCCCCATCTAAGACGCCTGGACTTCAACCAGATCATCACCGGAACCCTGGACAGCATATCCCAGGACATCCTGAAAATACATCGTGCTCCTGGTGCAGCACCACCAGTAGTCATCCAGGACTTTGTAACCAGCGCCCTCATGCTAAACATGGGTCTCTTTAAGGAAGAAAAACATCACAACGAAGACCTCAGAGACTACTTAATCAAACTTAGGGGAGGAGCATTTGGATTTAACACCAATGAAATGTGCAAACAGTTACTGGAAATCAAAGACCGCGTCTACTATGACCAGGTAGAATGGGACCAACTCGCCCGAGAAAAACAGCACCAACACCCTGGATTTGAAGTAGCCTACCAGGCCATCAACGACTATTTATGCGAACTGGAAAGCCGAAGCCTATATGATTTTGCAATGTTAGAAGCAGAATTCCTGGACCAACTAAAAACAGGCAAACTGGATGACTTCTTAGAAGGATTGAAACTAATATTAGTGGATGAATACCAGGACTCCAACCTCCTCCAGGAACAGATATACTTCCAACTTGCCAGGGCTGCCATAAATAATGGTGGCAGTATGACTGTGGTGGGAGATGATGACCAATCCCTCTACCGCTTCCGAGGAGCCACTGTGGATCTTTTCACCAACTTCCTGAAACGATTCACCACTCAAATTCAAGGAAACCAGCCAGTACTCATCCACCTATCCCAGAACTACCGCTCTACCAAAAACATTGTAAAGTTCTGCAATGCCTTCTCACAATTGGATAGTGGTTTCCAAACAGCCCGGGTGAATGACAAACCCGCAATCCAACCTGAAAGAAGTCCACCCTTCACTGACTTCCCGGTTCTAGGCATGTTCCGTAAGGATGTGGAAACCTTAGCCTGTGATCTATCCCAGTTTATTGAACAAGTAGTCTGCAAAGATGGATACCGAGTCCAGGATCACCTGATCAAAGTCAATCCTGATGAAGGTTCACCCACAGATCTGTCCATACTCTTAAGCTCTCCCCAGGAACGGGCCTATAAAAACAAGAAACTACCCTATTATTTACGGGAAAAACTCCAGATACCTATCTTCAACCCCCGTGGCCAAAGCCTTGAACGAACCTGGGAAACACAGGTTATGTGCGGATTAATGTTAGACTGCATAGACCCAGAATGTCACGTGCAGGATTCCATTGAAAAGCTCCCCTCCACCGCAAAAAATAACTTCAAAAACTGGAGAAAAACTGCCCGAGAGTACCTCAAAACCAATCCAGAACCATCATCTCCAGTCTCTTTAACATTATTTGTGGAGGCCTGGCAGAAAAGACAACCCCTAGGAAGAAAAACCTGGAAAAAAACTGTTCCACTATTGGATCTGGCTTATAAACTGGTAACCTGGATACCCAACCTGCAGGATGATGTGGAGGGTTTAGTATATCTAGAGGCCATCACCCGCACCATATCAGAAACCGCCCTATTCAGCTACTATGCTGGAGAGCTGGTTTTCGATGAAGAAGACCCTGACCTGGAATGTTACTCTATAAAAGATGCTTACTGGAACATTTTCGTGCCATTGGCCACTGGTGCCATAAAAGTGGATGAAGGACTCCTGGACACCCTTCCTGATAACCGTATTAACATAATGTCCATCCACCAATCAAAAGGCTTGGAATTCCCCCTGGTAATTGTGGATGTGGGCTCAGACTTCAGAACCAATCATCGTATGAATGCTTTTAAACGTTTTCCAGATGATGGGGGTAAATCATGTACCATGGAGGATGAGATCAGATCCTGTTCACCCTTAGGAACACCCCAACGGCTTGGAAAAGAACGTGCCTTTGATGATCTTACCAGACACTACTTCGTGGCCTACAGCCGAGCACAGGATATACTTCTACTAGTGGGACTTACAACCTATCCAGACATACCTAATGTGGCCACAGGATGGATTAGGAATGGTAACTGGCCATGGGAAGGATTAGATAATATAATAATGATATAAGTGAGTAGAATGAGTCTTTCAATCAGATCAAAACCCTACATAATACCTGAGTACAGTCTCACCGGTGACCTGTTAGCCTATCTAACCTGCCCTTTACAGTACCGATACCAGAACAAAGGAACACTACCCCCATCCATGCCTATCCAATTATGGTTCGGGGACTTCATCCATGGCGTAATGGAAGAAGCATACCTCAAATGGAAAGAAAATGAGTGGAAAGATTTCCCCTGGGACTGGGAAACCCAGATCAGACAAATAGAACTAGAGATCCATAAACGAATGGAATCAAGGGGATTGCAACCACCAGCCAACTTGTTCTGTCCCTTCACCGAAGAAGATGAACATCAGGGCCTCTGCCCAGACACTCACCACCCCCATAAACTGGTAGCCAGTATCAGGGCCGAAGCTGCCCTCAACACATGGGGACCACACCTATTCCCCTTGGTTGATGATAGTGAAGTACGCTTAAAAGGCATAAGGGACATGCCCCACTACCAAAAAGGCACGAGTAGGTCCAATTATTATGGTGTAACCGGGATAATTGATGTTTTAAGCTCAGTTAAACTGGAAGAAGCATCTGACAGGAATTTGATTATTAAATATTTACACAGGGATCCTGCTTTCCAGGAAAAACTTGCCAATTTAGATTCGGATAAATATGAGGTTATTGTGGATTACAAGGGTATGAAACGACCTTCCATAGGATCACCATCATGGGATCATCACTACTGGCAGGTACAGACCTATGCCTGGTTAAGATCCCTGCAACCGGAATCCAACCCAGTACTGATAGGAATACTCTTTTACCTTAATGAATTATCCTTATTTAAGGAAGATTTGGCAGAACTTAAAAGGGAAGTGAAAGAAGAAAGTACCGATATTATGCCAGATGGCGGAGACCGGGAATCTATATTAAAATGGAATCCCAAGCATAGGATCCCATTATTCTCTGAATCCTTCAGACATTTACGTTCTATTCGTATGATACCTATGGATGAGGTTTCTCTGGAAAGATCACTCCAAGAATTCGATAATGTGGTGGCAGATATTGAAGGAAGTATCATAAATGAAGTGGATGGACAGGTGATCCAGGCATCATGGAAGACCAATCCTGATAAGAGGACTTGTGATGCTTGTGATTATAAGACTTTTTGTAAGAATTCAGCGAGTACTAAGAAACTTACAGTTCCTTAGAGTTCAGCTAGATAGAAGATTACATATCTAAAATTATATCTAATATTGTTTTGTTGGCAAATGAAAATAAAGGATGGATTTGATGTGTGAAAAATGTGACTTCTGTGGAGACCCTGGACTGGATAAATGCATAATTTGTGGTAAATGTTACTGTATAAAACATATGGGTGCTGATGGATACTGTTATGAGTGTTTCACAGGCAGTGGACTATTTGATGTTTAAAAAAGATTAATTAACTTAATATTGATATGACTCCTACAATACCCACCATCCAAGATATTGATATTTTACTGGAATATCTACCTTACTTCCAAGATCAAAGCAACGAATTCTATGAGGTAATTAGTAAACCAGAAGAAATGCCTTTTGCCACCTATTCAGATACTGTTGATGCTTTTCATAGAGATCTATACCGCAGGAACATGATACTGGATTTTGATTGGTCTCAATGGGCTGATGAAGCAAATAAGTATTTAGATAACCGTGAATTGCTGGATAATGCTGATATTGCTGTTTTGCAAAAATTATTCACCCTCATCATAAGACAAGATAGATTCTGTGAAGGTTTACTGGGCGATATGATAGATGAAGGGTTTATTTTAGATATACTATTGAGGTTGAAAAGTATTCGAGGAGAAATTGAAGACAGATTCCACGGTGCAATACTTGGTCTAGCGGTGGGGGATTCCATGGGTGTTCCCCTGGAGTTCACGGATCCTGGTACCTTCGAGCCAGTAAACGACATGGTGGGTGGTGGACCATTCAATCTATCTCCTGGCATGTGGACTGATGATACTTCAATGGCTCTTTGTCTGGCAGAAAGCCTCATAGAATGTAGGGATTTTAACCCCGCTGATCAGATGAAACGATACCTCAAATGGTACCATGATGGACACCTCTCAGTTAATGGCAGATGCTTTGACATAGGTAACACCACACGTCAGGCCCTAATGGCATTTGAAGAAACTGGTGAACCTTACTCTGGACCAGATGATGAGCGTTCTGCAGGGAATGGTTCCTTGATGCGTTTGGCCCCTGTTCCACTTTTTTACATGTCCAGCCCATTAAAGGCCCTGGAAAATTCAGCTTTATCTTCACGCACTACCCATAACCATCCTTTGGCTGTTGATGCCTGCCGTTACATGGGAGGATTAATCCACGGGGCACTCCTGGGCAAATCCAAAGAAGAAATTCTATCACCACGATACTCACCAGTACCTGACTACTGGGATGAAAACCCACTCCAAAAAGCGATTGATGAAGTTGCATGCGGTTCGTTTAAAGATAGAGAACCACCCCAGATACGGGGCCGTGGATTTGTTGTTAAATCATTAGAAGCAGCACTATGGGCATTTTATAAGTCAGAAACATTTGAAGAAGGCTGCCTCCTGTCAGTTAATCTGGGTGAAGATGCAGACACAACTGGTGCAATTTATGGACAGCTAGCTGGGGCTTACTATGGAAAAAGTAAAATACCTCAAAAGTGGATTGGTAAGTTAAAAAAACTGGATTTAATTGAATCAATCATAGAAAGATTGTTCCAGCTTTTGAGTCAGGATAAAATTAATTAACATTCGGTTTAATTTGCATTTGGTTTTTATAAAATTAATTTACTACTATTTTAATTTACTACTATTATTTGAGTTAATATTCAATTTATCTGAGTTTTAACCGTTTAAGAATATATTCCAATTCATTGGATTCTTTTATGTTTAAGGTATATTCCATAGATTATCAGTATAAATCCACATAACTGGAAGATTATCAGTATCTCAGAGTATGAGAAGCCCATGATCTGCAGTAAATTGGATATTCCAAATATCAGGAATGCTATGCCCACGTAAAGTAGTAATGGGTCATCTCGTTCGCGATGCACCAGGAACGCAGCTGCAGCAATGACTATGGCTAGTACCATGTTTATTATGAGTAAATAATCAACACCCAACATCATTTTTTATCACCAACTACTATGATTTTAACCACCCATCTTTAGGGTATTATTTTCATCTTTTTACTTAATTAGGAGTACTTCAAACTGGTTTTTTTTATCCAAGTTGTTCTCTTACCGTGGCAATGTCACTTGATGTTTTTAGACCAGTGTTTGTTTCGGTAATGGTTATGGTTTTAATGACACTTCCTGATTTGGTGTAAGAAGCAGCATTTTTACCGCCGTAAGGACTATAAGGACCGGAAACAGTCCAACTGTTTGCTTTATCTCCCTGAGTTAATGTTACCAGCACAGACTTTCCTGACTGTTTAACTCCCACCTCAACATAAATAACATCACCCTGTTGCAATCCTCCTGGTACTGATACATTAATTGTTTGACCCGCCTTTAAAGTAGTATAACTGGTCTGTTCTTTACCATCCGGCACCAAATATTTGGTTTTACCGGAAGATCCAGCAATTCTGTCTGGATAATAAGTGCTTCGAACCTCATACATTACATTAAGACTGCTGGAACCTGGATTTGTTATTTCCAGTGAAACATCAGTACCATTGATTGGGATGAAGTAGGCTTTGTATATAATCAGGGCAACAATTGCAATGAAAATAACTGCACCAAAAAGAAGAACATATTCTGCTCCACCTTGACCTCTCTTTTCATCCATAAATGTCAGCGACATCAACCCCTTTCATATCCAATATATTATTGTGGTAAACCAACAATATTGTTGAAGCAATATATGCATTCACTACTTAATAAAATTAATCATATTTATTGTGAATAATATCACATGCCTATGAATAATATCACAATGCCATTCCCATTTAGAAGATGTCAACAGGGGGATTATTATCTATTTCTTGGTGATATTGGCGTTGGTACCGATGGCTGCACTTAACTAACCATCATAATTGGATAACCCATATCTGAACAGGATCACTCCACGTGTATGGAGTTGCACAGCTCTGATTTCTGCCAATAAGGTACTTTCATTCAATGGAGTTGTATCATTCTCTGAGTGGTAGGTTTGCAGTCCTACCACGATTTTTCCAGGGAAAATGAGATTATACATCATAACCCAATCAGATAAACTACTTATTTCATGTGGATACTCCCCTAAATATAACATGGGAACTATGTAGTCACAATATGGAGCTATCATATTGTAATATTGATTTCCATCCCATACATCAGGTTTAACTGAAATAGAAAATGTTACACCCTGGGTAGCCTGTCTCATGGCCTTAATTTCTGAAACATATTCTGACATGTTATATGTTTCCACATCTAAATGAACCCCAATTTTCATATCCCGAACCTGTGAGGCGTATTTGAAACCGGGGAATACCCAGGCATGGGTCCTTATCCCTACAGAATCAGCTTTTGTTTTGGCTTCAGGTAATATTGATAAATAATTATCATTTTTCACCAAAACATATATATCTGTAATCCCTGCTCTTTTTAGTTCTGAGAAATTGATTTCGGATATGGGAGTGACACTGGGGTTTATGTAGTAACCCATTATAGAACCTGTTTCCAGGGAGGGTAAGGGGTACCAGGAAGTTACTGTATCAGTGTAAGGATTAGGGATTATCTCATCTGTGATATTAGAAGGAGCAGCAGTTAAATTCTCTGCAGTAGTTACACTGACCAGTGCCAGAATAAATAGTATTGAAAATGTTAATGTCCATTTGTATCTAATTTTTACCGCCTTGAGATGTGTTTGTATCCTTTATTTTTATGAGGAGATCAATGTAGAAATTTATATCCATATTTTTTAAAGGTCCATAGTTAAAATGATTTTCATTTAAAGATAACAATATAAGGATTACTATTTTAAATTTCAGTGAATAGAAGGATATTCTCGGTATAAGGGATTATTTTGAGTGATTTTCAGGGATAGAGTAATAACAAAAAACTTATGGATATATCATCATAATTAGAAGATGATAATGAATGTTGGGGGAACAATAAATATGATAGAAGTGAAAGGTACAGACGAAAGGGGATTTCCACAGATCATATCATTTGATGGTCGGGTTCTTGAGATCTTTTCATATCTTGCTGGAAGTGGAAATTCAAGAAGATTTCATGTGGAACATATAGAAAAGATAGAAATACAAGAAAAAGATGATAAACCACCCATTCTAGACATTGAGTTAAAGTTTCCAGCCTCATTTGCACTTTACAAGTTTAAAGATGGCGGTGAAAATCTTCAGGAATTGGTAGATGATGTTAAACAGGCTATGGGTTCTTTCTTCTAAAAAAATAGGAAATAAAAGATAAATAAAAGATAAGATATCTACATCCTGAAACTCCTGCGTTTTTTATAACTGGACATATCCTCTTTTTTTGGATCTGATGTGCTGAAGAAAGCGACGTGTATCACTTGATCATTATAGGTTAATGATGAACCAACTAGACCAGGCCCTTCCAATCGATGGTCACAGCCATAACCCACAGATTTGTGCTTCTCATCCATGGATAAATTTACATTATCCAAAAATAATTTGGCCTTATCTCTTCCATTAAATATGGCTTCCTCATCATTACTGTCATCACTTTTTTCTGTGAGGATTGCTTCCATGGCATAGCTTTTCAAGAGTTTCCGGTGTAGTATAAAGTAGGCGATGCTGCTGGATACGATATCCATGCCCATAACTTCTCCATTAACCATCACCAGTATACCCTTCTGGTCTTCGAAAACAGGAAAAGCCTGGTGATAATTTTCTAGATCATCCACTCTAGACTGGTAAACATCATCCATGGCCCGGGTCTGGGGGGTTATACTTGCATCTTTGACCATATCCTCTATATTGTTCCAAACAGCACTCTGATCACTTCGGAACTCTCCACTCATCTTTAATGATGCATTCACTGAGGCTGATTTGGTTCTGCGCACCCTGTAAGAGGCTACATTTCCTGATTCTTTAAATTCAAGGGAATTGTAACTCCACCTGCCCTGTTCAGTGCAACTCACTGGAATTACAGTCTCAGAATTCTCTTTAAGAAGGATAGTTGTGTTCAACACCCGGTTTTGCTTGGCACCCATCAGTTCCTCACCATCTAAGAGTAAAACTGGCACATTGGCCATGTTAACCACCTTCAACTCTGGTACTGAACCAGATGCATCGATTTCAGTAACAGTTAAAAGATCTGTGTCAATTGCTTCTTTCATGGTGATATACTGAGAATTATCTCCTTTTTTGTATAGAGGGAAAACTGACATGTCCTTATATTCCTGCATGTCCCCCAATTCCATATGGTAAATATAATTTGCTATTAATTCATCCACATAAACCACTACTCCCTAATTTTTTTCTCCCTTTTTTCCTGTTTCTCCAGTGCTGATCTGATTTTATGTTTTAAAACCTCATGATTAATTGGCTTCTTCAGCAATGCATAAGGAAGAGTTTCATGAGCCTTTTTAACTATTTCTTTGCCATTTCGTCCGGTGAGATAGATTACAGGAATATTTAAACTACTAATCCTCCGTACAGCTTCTACTCCGTCAATTTCTCCTCTCACCCCTATATCCATGAGGATGAGATCAGGCTTTAACCGGAAGGATTCATTTACTGCTTCTTCTCCAGAGGCAACCATTTTACAAACTTTGCAACCCCATGATTCCAACTTACTTTCCAGGCCCATGGCGATGATTGCATCATCTTCAACCAGAAGTATCCTTGAATTTAACATAAAATATCCTCATTAATTTAATAAAAAAAAGAAAATAAGATGTGTAGTTTACACTGATATTGTCGTGTTGAAAATATTTCCTTCTTCACTTCCACCTGAGAATGGGGAATCAAAGATCAATACTTGAACCTTAGCTGGTGTAGACTGGTCATCCAACACTGACATACCCTTTGCTCGGATAGTCTGACCTTCTTTTGCATCATTAATGTTCCAAGCAAGTGAAGTACGCTCAATAACTGCATCACTTGAATCATACCATACCAGCACCATTTCCAGATAATCTATATCCTGGTTAGGCACAATATCACATGTCACATAGTAGGTACCATAACCCTCGTTAGATACCTTTAGATTGGAAACATTTATTGAATTTGCATCTCCAGAACTGGTACATCCACTTATGCCCACAATGGAAAGTATAATCAATACTCCTATTATTACGCCAATTTTTTTCATTTAATTACCTCCTATTTTTTACAATACAATGAAAGTCATTTTCTAAATATGGCTACTAAACCGGCAAGAAGAATCAAAATGAAACCTAATGCTCCAAAATAGGATATACTTATTAATAGCCAAATAGAACTCATTATTAATATTATACCTCCCCATTTAGGATTTTTAGTTACATATATAGCTCCAACAATTCCTACAATGGAAGCCAGGATTGCACTGAATCCTAATTCCGGCACGAAAATTAATCCAATAACACCTCCAATTAATCCAAATATTCCACCAATTATCCCAAGTACTAATTCTATTGTTCTTGACGTCTTTTCATTCGTTGTATCCATTTTTCCCTTTTCATTCACATTTTCCTCTTCCATACAAAACCTCCCAGTTATAACATAATCGCTGTTGTTGTAGAACACATAACATCCATATTATGTTTATTATATATAAATGTTAATGTTTATCATTCACAAAATAGTTACAACACTAACAACATAATAAAAAACACTCTATGTTAAAGTACAATAATGTCTTTTAATCATGAAAATAATAAGTAAAACATCAAAACACTAATATATAGGTTAAAGGAGAATTATATTAAATAATCAATAGTAAACCTTAACCAAGGGCAAATCTTAACAATTCTCCTGAAGTGGTAAAATGGAAAACACTTTGATATCAACAATTTATTCTTTAGAGCCGGTCATGGCTTGCATTACTCAGTTTTCTCCAAATAAGATTATCCTTTTACGGGAGGAAGATGCTCCGGAGAAAATTAAAGAAGCCGAGCGAATGCTACAGGAAACTGTGGGAAAAGTTCTGGAAATAGAAACCAGACCCACCAGCATTTACAATGTGGTGATGGTTGCACGTGACACCGCTGAAATCATTGAAGAAGAATATGCCCACGACAGGAAGATCGTGGTAAATATCAGTGGCGGCAGGAAACCACAGGCATTAGGCACACTATTCGGATGTTACGCCCGTCAGGACATGGTTGAAAAAATTGTTTACATCACCGAGGAAGACAAAAACATAATCGATCTACCCATCCTGAACTTCGGAATATCCAAAACCAAAAGAATCATCCTGGAAGAACTCCACACCGGTGAAAACAACGTTAAAAACCTGGCCACAAAAATAGGGATAAGCCGGGGGATGACATATAACCACATCCGTGAACTGCGTGATATGGGACTAATCGATCCAGAATCACTCAAAATCACCAGTGCCGGAGAGCTTGCCATTATATGAAGATTAAATCTTCTATTATGAAAACTGATTTTAAAATTAATTAAACCCTTATTTCTAGCTCATATACCCTCTAGTTCAATGCTACAATCCGCTAGTTATTTAACCTCCTAAAAACAAGTAATTATTATAAATATTAAAATTTAAGGTGATGGAATGGCTGATGATCCAGTTAACGATGATATGGAGATACAGTTCTCAGAATCCATAAAGGAAACAGTCTTACTTGCCCTGGAGAAAGAAACTGGGATAAAACCTGAAGATATTGAAAGTGTGATGTTTGTTGGGGCAGGGAATGTTACCAGGGAAGATTCTGACCATGGACCCTACTACACGGTTAAGGGCATATT
The DNA here is from genome assembly GCA_002067065.1 of Methanobacterium sp. PtaB.Bin024. GTDB lineage: Archaea > Methanobacteriota > Methanobacteria > Methanobacteriales > Methanobacteriaceae > Methanobacterium. Next base: position 5,096 of record MVPY01000089.1, on the reverse strand, counting down.
CGCCTGCCACAGGAAAGGCGACTTCAACTTAAAGAAAGAATAACTCCTTCAAAAGGATGATTTATTCTTAACAAAAGTTAGGTGATGAAAATGCGTTATTTTATCTGTAGAAAGTGTGGGGGATACTACGAACTTAAAAAGGATGAAGCCCCTGAGGACTTTGAAAAGTGTGAATGTGGTGGAACCCTTGAATACTATGTGAAAGATGACACTGAAGATGAAGACTAATTAAAACTCACTAAATTTTATATCATTAATTTTTTTTGCTTGCAATCTAGAAAGATTAATCTAATTCGATACTTTTTTATCCAATTTTCTGGTTCTGTAAAGCACATATCCACTAATAACCAGGTTAAATATGGTTAAAGCAACAAAACTGCACATATCTTCCCTTTCATATGTACTCATATTGGCATAAAACAGACCAAGAACACCAAAAATCATCTGAATAAAAGTATAACCCAGATATGCACCTACAAATGCATAAATAACCATATAATTTCTAAAAGCATAAATTAACAATGCAAATAGGATGAGGATACCCCCGAATATGGGGAAATATAAAAACAAGAATAAAACACCCAACCCAGCCAGCCAGACTGCTAAATTTTTAGGCCAATCTTCTTTTTTCCTTTTTAAAGGAGCATCATCAGAAGATTCGGCTGTTTCAGTATTCTTTCTAGTATCTTTTTTATTTGTTTTTTCGGTTTTTCCAAAGATGAAAACACCAGAAACTCCTCCAATAATCGTTAATAATACTGAAAATGCGAGTATAACTATTAGAATCATTGAAGGATTTGATCTTAACAGAAACAGCACAGCTGCAAAGAATATCCCAACTATAAAACTATTTAAAATACCTGATTTATATTGCCTGCCAGAAATATAACCAGTTGTCATGCCAGCAAATAACTGGGCAGCCACCAGAGAAACTAGAGCCAAACCACTGATACTATAAGTTGAAACTCCATAAAGCAGTGCATCTAAAGCAACCCATATTACCCCACCCAAAAAAAGAGCTTTTAAGTTAATTAACTTTAGAACTGGTAACTTTACATTTGCAGAATCAGATTCTAAGATTTGTTCGGAATCTTTTTTAATCAGTGATTCATCCAGGTTTTCACCATAATAATCAATGAGGTTTTCAACAAATATCAATTTCCCTCCACATTCACAGGACTCGAAATCTTCAGGATCCTCTTTTTCCTGAAGCTGGTAATATCCTTCACATTTCTCACAGATCAAATAACCCATTAAAACCATCTACCATGTATATGTTTCCCACTAATTATATTGGTGATTTGCCAGAAGTTATCGCCAAGATTATTGGTTTTGTTAAACCTGTGAAGTCTCCCCATGATTATTCATAGTTTAAAATGTAAAAGAAGTTCAAGATGGAATCTAGTTATAGTTGGAGGGTTTTAAGTTGAAATCTCTTTCCCACAGTCCTGACAGTATTTAGAGTGTCCTTCGTTTTCCATCCCACAGAAGGGACAGGTGATCGTCTCTTGATCATCCTCAGTAGCTTCGCTGGGAATGTTAAATGTTTTTGTATGTTTCAGATCCCCACCACATTCACATGCCACAAAATCTTCTTGGGATTCTCCAGGTTGAAGCTCGTAATAGCCTCCACATTTTTCACATACCAGGAAACCTTCCCCATTTTTCCCTTTATTCCCTCTACCCAACTTTTGCTTTATGTTTTTAAAAGACACCATAGTTATCCCTCCCTCATAATAACTACAATAAAAAAATTAAATAAACAACTATTACGTGGTATTAACTATTAAGAATACTTTTCACATGTTATATAAATCTTTAGAAATAATTTTGTGAAATGATAAAATAGAAGGTTATTCTCTTTAAAATAATAGAAAACAGGTTTTAAAATAAAAAAAAGTAATAGAAAGGAGTTTTTATATTTAATTCACATTTTTTTTATTCAGTTCCTGTTTTGACCATTTCTATTCTTACTTCCTGATGTACTGGTATCCTGAACATCCTGAGATTCATCCTGATTAGAAGTATAAGTCCCAGTCACCTGTTCGGTATCTGTGGTTTCCTCCACACTTTGAGATTCATAATCTGTTATTGCAGAATCATTGGTAACATTGGTAGCACTGTTGTTGGTACCATTTACCTGAACAACGGCTTCATCTCCATCCATGGATGAATTGAAGCACTGTCCAGACACAAAAACCATTCCGATAATGGCCACTGCAGCCAGGACGGATGCTGGTTTTTTAAGATTTCCTTTGGTTTTAAAACCGAAAAGAACACTGAACATGTTCTTGAATGGTTTCCAGTAGAGGTGAATGTGGATAAACGTTACCAGCACCATCAGTATAGCCAGTTCAACATGCCAGAAGGTTACAGATGGGTTCAGAGCAGTTTTAATACCCAGATTAATGACTAATATTAACAGTATTCCTGTGATTCCGGTACCAGCGTATCCTATGGTTAAAAGGAGGTTCCAGAGTCTACGGTGTTTTTTCTGGCTGAGTATACCCTTACTGAATAAGAAGTGGGTGAACAGGTATAAACCTATTAACAGTAGGCTAACTGGGAACAGGTGATAATCTGTGCCTTCAGGGGTGGTGGTGCTGTCAACTCCGGTTCCATGGTCTGCCACTGCACTGGCATTGGCATCTGAACTGGTATTCACCGGGTCTGGAGACACAGTATCAGATTGAACTGTCTGATCAGGGGTGGAAACCGTTGATCCAGAATCACTGGCACTGGCTGAGTCTGTGCTGCTGCTATCATAGCTGGTGGGGGTGTCACTGGAAGAAGTGGTAGTACTGGATTGGGATAGGTCACATATCCCATCACCACCTGAATCTGTGAAACGTGAGCAGTGTCCAGGATAGGTGCAGCTTAATCCATAATATGGGCATGCAGCACAGCTGGCACTCATAGTTGCTCCTGCAAGGAGGGGTATGGATGAAAGTGCGGTGATTACTTTTTCCTTAAGTTTTATTTTGAGACCTCCTTTTTGCAGATACAAACATGGTCCTGGCAGACTTCCAGTAATTATAAATGTGGAAGGCAGTAACTAGAACCAGAGTCACACCTAACTCAACATGCCAGTAAAGTAAAGGTTGACTTACAGGTAGTGTTATACCCATCTCCAGTAGTACTACTAGAATGAAGCCTGCAATACCTGATATCAGGAATGCCAGAAACAGGATCATGTTCCATAGATTCACATGGACTGATTTTCTAATCACATTAAACTTGTAAAGGCCGTAAGTTACCAGATATCCTCCTATAAATGGTACGGCCGGTAATATCACGTCATAAACCATTTTAAAAATACCTCAAATTTTTTTTGATCTTTTCCATTAGTATCATTGAAAAAAATATTTAATTTATAAATAGCCTATACGAACAGTTTTGAGTAATACGAACTGTTCGTATAAGGCTTCTTAGAACTCTGTTTAATGAATAAAGGATTTATCTTAAAAATAGTTATTCCAACATTACACCCAATTTTTTTCCAGATGTATTTTTATTCAAGCTGAAAAGATTTGTAATATTGGTTAATGTTGGCTGGATTTTTTTTTGAATATTTTATAAATTTGCACTCTTTTTTTCTTATAAAAATATTTTTTTAGGTTATCACTCACAAAGTATTTATGCTTAATAAAATTCAACTTGTATTAACTTGTAAAAAGGGTGGGGGTAAAAATATATGATTAATAAATTGTTTTTTTTATTGGTGACGGTTTTGATCTGTTTGGTTTTTGCTGGTGCTGCTTCAGCTGTCACCAATTCTGAACCAGCATACGCACAAGCGGTAGAGACCGATAATTCCGCAGTTGACGGTCACCAAGTTGTCTACGAAAAAAAGTATAGTGATACTGACTACGATATTTTTGTCACAGATTTAACCACCGGCACATCCAGTGCGGTGTCAACTTCAAGTAATGATGAGCGTAACCCTGATATTTCAGGGAATCTTGTGGTCTGGCAATCTAAGGGTACTAATACAGGTGGTAAATGGCAGATATTTGCTAAAAATATCGACACTGATGAACAATTTTGGGTTAAATCCTCATCAAATGACCAGATAAATCCAAGTGTTTTTGGAACCTATATTGTATGGCAAGAATACACCGGTGCCGCTGATGCCGAAACTAATTATGAATGTTATGATTATGATATCATGGGGTACGACCTGTCTGGAAACTATTACTATCAAATGACAAAAACCGACCAGTGTGAATGTAATCCGGATATTTCTTCAAATAGTGTGGTTTACCAGAAATATGAAAATTTGGGGACTTCAAGTTCACCAAATTGGAAATTGCAAGTTTACAAGGCAAATTTCGGCAGTGAACAGGCGACAAAAATCCGTCCATCCACTGAAAACCAATATGCTCCAGTGATTTCTGAGCAACTGGATTCCAATACAAACAAAGTATTATGGGTACAATTTAATGAAAATACATCTAGTTCTGATATTTGGTGTGAAGATCTGGCTACTGGTACCGGATTTTGGGTGACACAAACTACAGCAAATGAAGATTATCCTGCTATATCTGGAACCATAGCTGTGTGGGAAAAATGGACTGGAAATAATGAAGATATTCTAATGCAGGATATTTCAAGCAGTAGTAATCCTAAACTAAATGTAGCAACAGGTACTTCTAATCAGATTAATGCCGCGGTTGATTCTGATTATTCCGGAATTAACGGAAATTACGGAATCTTTGTATCATACACAGACAATAAAGATGGGATTAAACGGGTGTACTGGAGGAATATGGATAGTACTGCACCTAAAGCAACAGCTGGCAGCCCAGCCAGTAACGCAGTGAATGTGCCAGTGGATAAGGTGATAACCACCACCTTCAACGAACCTATAAAAGCAGGCAACATGTGGATCACACTAAAAACGATCAGTGGGACAATAATACCTATAACCACGACTATTAATGGTAATGTTTTAACCATAAACCATGCAACAACACTTACCAAAGGAACCAAATACCTCATAGAGTTGCACACCGGATGCATAAGTGACTTTGCAGGTAATCCCATAAAATATTACTACAGGTACTTCACTACGGATGGCACACCACCCACAGCAA